>CAWDUA010000002.1:0-342296 GCA_963805345.1 uncultured Actinomycetota bacterium | reverse complement strand
CGAGCTGGCCAAGGACTCCTCACCCGCCACCGTTCACAAGATCCATCGGGTGCTCAGCCTGGTCCTCGACATGGCGGTCAAGGACGGTCGACTGGCACGCAACGTCGCGCGTGGCGTGCACCTGCCCGCGAGCGCACAGGAACGAGCACCGCTATCTGACCCACGACCAGGTCGAAGACCTCGCGCATGCAACCGGCCATCCCGCAGCTCCGAGCAAGCACAGCGGTCTCGACACCCGGACAACGAGACCTATCGGCTGGTCGTGCTCTTCTTCGCCTATACCGGCGTCCGCTTCGGCGAGATGGCCGCCCTGCGCGTCAAGCCGGCTCGACCTGCGTCGACATCGAGCGCGTGATCGCCGAGTCGGTCACGCCCGTCCAGGGCATGGGCTCTGGTCTGGGGCACCCCGAAGACCCACCAGAGGCGGGAGGTTCCGATCCCGCGGTTCCTCGTCCGAGCGCGCCGAAGAGCCTCCTCGAAGGCAAGGAACCCGACGACCTGGTGTTCCCCGGCATCCGAAACGGCCAGCCGCTGCGGGTCAGCACGTTCCGAACGGCGTTCACGGCCGCGGCCGTGCGCGATCGGCGTGCCCGAGCTGCACCCGCACCAACTGCGGCACACCGCCGCCAGCCTCGCCATCGCCGCAGGAGCCGACGTCAAGGTCGTCCAGCAGATGCTCGGCCACGCCTCGGCCACCATGACGCTCGACACCTACGGCCACCTCTTCGATGACCGGCTCGACGAGGTCGGCGACGCCATGGACCACGCCCGGGACGCCGCCCGGAAGCGCGGGCCAGCACGAATGGGTTGCCCCGTGCTGCCCCAGCGTTGCCCCAGCGCGCTCCGGTCGGAGAATGACGAAGGCCCTCGGACTAGCGTTTCCGCTGGTCAGAGAGCGCTTTTCGATGAGTACCCCCGACCGGATTCGAACCGGCGCTACCGCCTTGAGAGGGCGGCGTGCTAGGCCGCTACACAACGGGGGCAAGCACGTGAACACGCTGAACACAAGCAGGGAGAGACTTTAGCGTCCTGCCCCAGACGTACAAAATCCCGGCCTGGGCCGGGATCGTGGCTGGGATACTAGGACTCGAACCTAGACTAACTGGACCAGAACCAGTCGTGCTGCCAATTACACCATATCCCAATGGTTGACGGCCTTTCGCGCCCTGCCGCCCGAGGCCCGGAGCGTGGTGACCGACCGCCGGGAAACCTTACACGCGGCTCGGCGGCGCCTCCAAAACGCGCACGGTGGTCGTCGTGGCCAAGCCCATCCGCCGGCAGACGAGCACGGCCAGACCGAGGTAGACCAGCGACTGCGTGAGGGTCACCGGGATGCTCCACCAGCTGCCGCCGGTGGGGTTCAGGGTCGACGCCATGTCGCCGTACGCCAGGGCCAGGCCGAAGGCCAGCCAGTTGTTCAGCACGTGCATCGCGATCCCCGCCTCCAGGCCGCCGGTGAGCACCACCAGGGCGCCGGCGACCAGGCCGAAGGCGAAGCGGTCGAAGAAGACCGGGATGCTCTGCCCCAGACCGTGGGCCAGCCCGAACAGGAACGCCGGCACGACCACGGCGACCCAGGCGCGGTGGAACAGCCCACCGAAGGCCTGGGTGAGGTAGCCACGGAACAGATACTCCTCCCCCGCCGCCTGGAACGGCGTGAGGAAGGCGATCACGAGGAGGTAGTCGCGGGTGGTCGAGGTGAAGGCGTTGACCTGGCTCCCGACGTCACCTCCCTCCCCCGGTACGACGGAGCCCACGAGCAGGGTGGCGATCAGCGCCACCACCGCGATCCCGAGACAGGCCAGCAGGAACCGCCACCTGATCCTCGGCTGCACCGAGGCGAGCCAGCGTGGCAGGAGCCCGTGCATCACCCGGCTCACGAACCATGCTCAGCGGGATCATCAACGCCAGTGCGATGTTGAGGTAGGCCAGCCCGGCGGGGGTCGGGTTCTTCAGGTCGAGCAGAGTGGTCAGGGACGACTGCACGTCGGCGCCGGTGGCGGCGTACCAGATCGCGAACGGGATGACGGCGACCAGGCCGCCGACCACGGTCAGGCCGGCCAGCATGATGCACAGCCCCACCACCGGGCGCCACCAGCCGGGCAGCCCGGCCTCCTGGAGGCGGTGGTAGGGCAGCCCGGTGGGCGCGCCGGCCCCGCTCACCCTCGTGCGGCCTCGAGGCGGGCGAGGGACCGCTCGCGACCGAGCAGCTCCATCGACTCGAACAGCGGCGGGCTGATCCGGCTCCCGGTCACGGCCACGCGGACCGGCCCGAAGGCCAGTCGGGGCTTGAGCCCGAGTCCGTCCACGAGCGTCTCGCGCAGCGCGTCCTCGATCGACTGCGTCGACCAGTCCGACAGGGCCGCGAGCGCGTCGTACGACGCGGCGACGACCTCGCGGCCGGCCTCGTCGATCTCGTCGCTACGACGGAACTCCGCCTCGTCGACGAACAGGAAGCCCAGCATCGGCACGGCCTCGGTGAGCTTGTTCATCCGCTCCGAGACCAGAGGCATCGCCAGCTCCAGCAGCGTCGCGTCGGCATCGTTCACCGGGTCACTCACCACCCCCGCCTCCTTGAGGAAGGGGATGACGCGGTGGGTCAGGTCCTCGATCGACAACATCCGCATGTGGTCGGCGTTGATCGCCTCGGCCTTCTTCAGGTCGAAGCGGGCCGGGTTGGGGTTGACGTCTCCGATGTCGAACGCGGCGACCATCTCGTCGATCGAGAACACGTCGCGGTCGGGTCCGATGGCCCAGCCGAGCAGGGCCAGGTAGTTCAGCAGGCCCTCGGGGAGGAAGCCCTGGGTGCGGTAGCCGAGGAGGCTCGCCTCGGGGTCGCGCTTGGACAGCTTCTTGTTGCCCTGCCCCATCACGTAGGGAAGGTGGCCGAACCTCGGTGTCCCCTTCGCGACGCCGATCTCCTGCAGGGCGTCGTAGAGCGCCAGCTGCCGTGGCGTGCTGGAGAGCAGGTCCTCGCCCCGCAGCACGTGGGTGATCTCCATCAGCGCGTCGTCGACGGGGTTGACCAGGGTGTAGAGCGGCTGGCCGTTGGCGCGCGACCACCGCGAAGTCGGGCACGTGGTCGGTATGGAACGTGATCGTGCCGCGGACCAGGTCGTCGAAGGCGATCTCGCCGTCGGGCATCCGGAAGCGGGCCACCGGATCGCGGCCGGCGAACTCCGCGACCTGCGCGGGGGTCAGCTCACGGCAGAAGCCGTCGTACCCCATCAGCGTGCTGAGCCGGAGGCCTTGCGACGCGCCTCGACCTCCTCGTTGGTGCAGTAGCAGTCGTAGGTGCGGCCGGCCTCGCGCAGGCGCTGCAGCACGTCGGCGTAGATCTCGCCGCGCTCGCTCTGCCGGTACGGCGCGTGGGGGCCACCGACCTCGGGCCCCTCGTCCCAGTCGAAGCCGAGCCAGCGCATCACCTCGAGCAGGGTGTCGTAGGACTCCTGGCTGTCCCGGGCTGCGTCCGTGTCCTCGATCCGGAACACGAAGGTGCCCCCGTGGTGGCGCGCGAAGGCCCAGTTGAACAGGGCGGTGCGGGCCAGGCCGACGTGGGGCGACCCGGTCGGCGAAGGGCAGAACCGGACTCGGACGCCGCTCATCGCTTCACCACCGTGTTCGTCAGCGCACCGAGTCCCTCGATGGAGACCTCGACCTCGTCGCCGGGCTGCATCGGGCCGATGCCGTCCGGCGTACCGGTGAGGATCACGTCGCCGGGCAGCAGCGTCATCACGCTGGTGATGTGGGCGACCAGGGTCGGGATGTCGAAGATCAGGTCCTTGGTCGACCCGTCCTGCACGAGGTCGCCGTTGAGGTGGGTCTGGACGCGGACGCCGTCGGAGAAGTGCTGGGGGTCGAGGTCGGTCTCGATCCACGGGCCGAGGGGGCAGAAGGAGTCGAAGCCCTTGGCGCGGCTCCACTGCCCGTCCTTCTTCTGCAGGTCGCGCGCCGTCACGTCGTTGGCGATCGTGTAGCCGAGGATCACGTCGGTGGCCTGCTCGGCAGGAACGTCGCGGCAGATCCGGCCGATCACCACGGCCAGCTCGCCCTCGTAGTCGACGCGCTCGGACTGCGGCGGGTAGAAGATCTGGTCGTCGGGCCCGACGACGGCGGTGTTCGGCTTGAGGAACATCAACGGCTCCTCGGGCAGGTCGCTGTCCATCTCTGCTGCGTGCGCGGCGTAGTTCTTGCCGATCGCGACGACCTTGCTGCGCGGGATCACGGGGGCCAGCAGCCGGACGTCCGCGAGCCGGTGCTCGGTCTGGGTCGGCTGGATCCCGGCGTAGAGCGGATCTCCGACCAGCTCGACGACGACGCTGTCCTCGGCCGGCTGACCGAACTCGTCGAGCTCGCCGGTGACGACTCCGAACAGCGGGTCTTCGCCCGCGCTGAACCTCGCGATACGCACGCTGCGACCCTACCGAGCACACCGAGCCGCGCAGGAATCAGCAGCCCGTAGGGTGCCGGGATGGACGACCTGTGGACGCGGGGCGCGACGGGCCAGGACGTCCGTGGCGACGACTGGTACGGCGAGGAGCTCGGGGCGGTGCGGTTCGTCGACTGCGTGCTCACCGACGTCGACCTCACCGAGGTGACCAGTCGCGGGACGACGTTCGAGGGCTGCACCTTCCACTCCTGCCGCTTCAACGCGTCGACGCACCACGCGACGGCCTTCGTCGGCTGCGACTTCCGGCGGTGCAGCTTCTTCACCGCGACCCTCGACGGCTGCAAGCTCACGGGATCGGTGTTCACCGAGTGTGTGCTGCGGCCGGTCACCGTGGCCGGTGGTGCCTGGGTGGGCGTGAGCCTGCGCGGACACGCCCTGACCGGCGTGGACCTCAGCGACGTCGACCTGCGCGACGCCGACCTCTCGATGAGCGACCTCACCGGCGCCGTGCTCACCGGCGCCCGGCTGGACGGTGCCGCCGTACGGGAGGCGGACCTGACCCGTGCCGACCTCCGCCGCGCCTCGCTGGAGCGGGTCGACCTCACGTCCGCGACCCTGAAGGACACCCGGATCGATCTGCCGGCCGCGGTGATGCTGGCCGAGCTGTGCGGTGCGCTCGTGGACGTCGCAGAATGACCGCATGAGCATGGTCTCGACAGGCTCGACCGACAGCGTGAGCTCGACCGACGGCCCGATCGCCGGCGGCCATCGCGCTCGGCACCGCGCCCGGCTCGCGTCGTACGTCGAGCCGCACCTGGCTCGACGCCGGGCGGGCGAGAAGCACCCGGTCCACGACTTCCTGTTCACCTACTACTCGTTCTCCCCCGCCAAGCTGCTCGACTGGCAGCCGGGCTGGCCGGACTCCGGTGGCCGGGAGCTCCTGACCCGGCGACGCGGCCTGGTCGCTGCGACGCTGGACCTGCTGCGGGCGACCGCCTCGCGTCCGGCCACGTTCGGCTGCTTCGGGCTTCACGAGTGGGCGATGGTGCATCGCGCGGACGACACCCGGCATCCCGTCCCCCTTCGCCTGGGTGCGGACGGCACGGACGCCGTCGTGGAGTCGCACCGGATCGCCTGCTCGCACTTCGACGCCTTCCGCTTCTTCACACCCTCGGCGCGGCCGCTCAACCGGCTCCAGCCGGGGCGCGACGACCGGGCGGCGTACGAGCAGCCGGGGTGCCTCCACGCCACCATGGACCTCTACAAGCACGCCTTCCGGCTCTGGCCGCTCGTCGGCTCCGACCTGGTCGCCGACTGCTTCGAGCTCGCGTGGGACGTGCGCACCGTCGACATGCGGGCCGCGCCGTACGACCTGGCTCCCTGGGGCCTGTCCCCGATCCGGGTCGAGACGCCGGAGGGCAAGCACGAGTACGCCGCTCTGCAGCGCGGCTTCGCCGACCGCGCCGCTCCACTGCGCGAGCGGCTGATCGTCGACTGCGAGCGCCTTGCCGCCGCCACCGACGGGCCGTTCTAGGCTGGGATCATGGACCAGCGGGTGCTCCAGAACTTCCTGACCGAGGACGGTCGGCTGCGCACGATCCCGTCCAAGCAGGGCAAGCTGCTGGTCGTGCTGGACCACCTGTCGCAGTCGTTCGAGCCCGGGCGGACCTACCCCGAGGCCGAGGTCAACGAGATCCTGACCGGCTTCCACCCCGACTACGCCGCCCTGCGGCGCTACCTGGTGGAGAACGGCTTCATGACCCGTGAGGACGGCCTCTACTGGCGCTCCGGCGGCACCTTCGACGTCTGACCACCCAGGACGTCATACGGCGCGAGCCATAGATGACACCGTCCGTATGACGTCCGGCAGGTCACCAGCCCGGGGGGCGACGACCTGCCCACGGGGCCGCGGCCTCGACCTGCGCGGCGAGCGCGAGCAGCAGCCCCTCCTCGGCCGGCCGGGCGGCCAGCATCACCCCCACGGGCAGCGCCTGCGGTGTCCAGTGCATGGGAAGCGAGACAGCGGGCATGCCGGTGACGTTCCAGGCCGAGGTCCAGGGCGTGAACGCCTTCTGCGCCGCGAAGTCGGCCGCCGGGTCGGAGTCGTCACGGATCGCGCCGACCGGCAGCGGGGGTACGGCGAGAGTGGGCGTCAGCACTGCGTCGTACGGCGCGAGCGCTGCCAGACAGTCCGCGGCGAAGCGCCGCATCGCGCCGATCGCCAGTCCGAACTCCGGTCCGCTCACCGCGCCGCCCCGCTCGGCCAGCCACCGGGTCAGGGGCCGCAGCTGGGTCTCGACGGGCTCGACCGACGAGGAGGCCGGCGGCACCGACATCGCGGTCAGCACCGCCCAGCAGGTCTCGAACGTCGGCACCGCCTCCCGCGGCATCGGGACCGCGATGTCCTCGACCTCGTGACCGAGTGAAGCGAGCAGCGTCGACGCCGCGTCCCAGGCCGCGACGCACTCGGGGTCCACGTCGGTGTCGGTGATCAGCGGCTGCACGAACCTTGCGATCCGCAGGTGCCCGGGATCGCGGTCACACGCCGCCAGGAACGCCTCGGCGGGGGGCGGCGCCCACGCCGGGTCGCCGACCCGCCGACCCGCGAGGACGTCGAGCAGCGCCGCCGCGTCGCGGACGGTCCTGGCCAGGGCACCGGCCGTCGCGAGTCCGGTCACCTCGCCGTACATCGGGAAGCCGCTGATCCGACCGCGGGTCGGCTTGAGCCCCACCAGGCCGCAGCAGGAGGCGGGGATCCGGATCGATCCACCGCCGTCCGAGCCCTGCGCCAACGGCACCAGTCCGGCCGCCACGGCCGCGGCCGCACCACCCGACGACCCCCCTGCCATCCGGGTCCGGTCCCACGGCGTCACCGCCGGCGGGGCCACGTCGGGCTCGGTGTAGCAGGGCGAGCCGAACTCCGGGGTGTTCGTCTTGCCGAGACTGACCATCCCTGCGGCCTCGAGCGAGAGGGTGACCGCGTCGGACACGTCGGGGACGAAGTCCGAGAAGGCCGCCGAGCCGAAGGTCGTGCGCACGCCCGCGGTCAGGTTCAGGTCCTTGATCGCCGTGGGTACGCCGTACAACGGCCCGGCACCGTCGGGCACCGGCAGCAGCGCCTCGGCCAGCGTCAGCGCGATCTCCGGCGTCCGGGTGACGAAAGCACCGACCTCGTCGGCCCGGCCGAGGTAGTGCGAGGCGAGCTCGCGCGGCGACACCTCGCCCCGGCGTACGGCGGCGCCCTGCTCGAGGGCGGACAGGTCGTGCAGCTCGGTCACGCGAGCGACGCTACCCGGCCGCGCGGTCCCTGCGCCGGAGCCCGAAGGTGATGCCGTCGAGGAGCGCCTCCCACGACGCCTCGATCACGTTGGCGCCCACACCGACGGTGACCCACGACGCCTCACCGTCCGCGGTCTCGATCAGCACGCGGGTGATCGCGTCGGTGCCGTGGCCCTGGTCGAGGATCCGCACCTTGTAGTCGATCAGCTCGAACTTCGCGACCGCGGGATAGGCACGGGCGAGCGCTTGCCGCAACGCCTGGTCGAGGGCGTTCACGGGGCCGTTGCCCTCGCCGGTCTCGACGTAGCGGACGCCCGAGGCCACGAGCTTCACCGTCGCCTCGGAGACCGCCTCCTCGCCCGGCCGGGCGTGCGTCAGAGTCTCGGTGATGACCCGCCACGACTCGACGGTGAGGTACGACGGGCGGGCGCCGTCGACCTCGGCCGCGAGGAGCAGCTCGAAGGACGCGTCCGCCGCCTCGAAGGTGTAGCCGCGTGCCTCGAGCTCCTTGACCTTCGCGGTGACGCGGTCGACCAGATCGCGGTCCCCGGACAGGTCGTAGCCCAGCTCACGTCCCTTCAGCTCGATCGAGGCGCGGCCGGCCATGTCGCTGACCAGCAGACGCATGTCGTTGCCGACGTCGACCGGGTCCATGTGCTGGTAGAGGTCCGGGTCGACCTTGATCGCGCTGGCATGGAGCCCGGCCTTGTGGGTGAAGGCCGACGCACCGACGTACGGCTGCCGCGACGCGGGCGGCACGTTCGTCACCTCGGCGACCGCGTGCGCGATCCGCGTGGCGTCGCCGAGGAGCCCTTGCGGCAGCACCTGGCGGTCGAGCTTCAGCTCGAGGTTCGCGACGACGGCGACGAGGTCGGCGTTGCCGGTCCGCTCGCCGTACCCGTTGATGGTGCCCTGCACGTGAGTCGCCCCGGCCTCGACCGCGGCCAACGTGTTCGCGACGGCGCAGCCGGTGTCGTTGTGGCAGTGGATGCCGACGCGGCCCTCGGTCGTCGTCAGCACGTCGCGCACGACGTCGCCGACCCAGCCGGGCAGCATCCCGCCGTTGGTGTCGCAGAGCGCGACCACCTCGGCCCCCGCCTCGTATGCCGTCCGCAGCACCTCGAGGGCGTAGTCACGGTCGGCCCGGTAGCCGTCGAAGAAGTGCTCGGCGTCCAGGAAGACCTGCTGACCCTCGGCGGTCAGGTGACTGACGGTGTCGCGCACCATCTCGAGGTTCTCGGCCAGGGTCGTCCGCAGCGCGAGCTCGACGTGCCGTGGGTGCGACTTCGCGACCAGGGTCACCACGGCCGCCCCGCTGTCGCGCAGCGCTGCGACCAGCGGGTCGTCCGCAGCCCGTACGCCGGCGCGCCGGGTGGCTCCGAACGCGGTGAGCCGGGCGTGGCGGAGGTCGAGCTCCTCCCGGGCGCGGGCGAAGAACTCGGTGTCCTTGGGGTTCGCCCCGGGCCACCCGCCCTCGATGAAGCCCACGCCCAGCTCGTCGAGCTGGCGCGCGATGGTCAGCTTGTCGGCCACCGAGAGGTTGAGGCCTTCCTGCTGCGCGCCGTCGCGCAGAGTGGTGTCGTAGACGTGGAACGCGCCCTGCAGGTCCATCGTGTCCGTCCTGTGCTCGTGCTGTGCTGCCGGTCCGGGCCAAACAAAAAGACCCCCCGTCGGGACAGGAGGTCTGCGCGTCGGGGAGTGCCCGGCGCGCTAGGTGATGATGATGGTGGTGATGCTCACGTCACCATCGTGGCACGGACCTGCGAACGGGGCCGGGCGGATCTCACGATCCGGCCGACCCCGTCTGCGGCGGTCAGAGGCAGTACTGGAAGGACAGGTTGGAGATGCCGATGAAGGGGCTCCCCGTCATCCGCCCGTTCTGCTTGATACGTGAACGCGACCGAGTTCACCGGGCCGACCCAGGAGAGGTCGACATTGCCGTCCGCGCTGGAGCCGGCGACCGGGCTGTCGTCGTCCGGCGCCCGGAAGGGCCCGGAGTTGTTGCCATTGCCGTTGGCGGTGCCGGCACCGATCACGTTGCTGTGCTTGGTGGCGGTGAACCCCGTGGTGCTGATGATCACGTTGTCGTAGTACCCGCCCGGAGTCGAGTCGATGTCGAGCAGCGAGAACGTGAGGTTCTGCACCGGCTTGTTGAAGGTGATGGTGATCACCTGGGAGGTGTTCCGCACGTTGTTGAGGCTCGTGAAGCGCATGACAGGTGACTTGCCGCCGGTCGACGTGGTGGTCACGATGCCGTTGCCCGTCGCGCCGGTGTCACCGGAGAGGCTGATCGTCACGGTCACACCCGTGCCACCCGTCGTGGCCAGCACCTTGCCGGTCTGGTTGCTGCCGGCGGCGAACGAGCTCCAGTTCAGCTGCCCGGTCGTCATCTTGCAGCCGGACGCGGCCATGGCTGGGGCAGCGACCGCGAGCGAGACGACGGGAATGCTCCACGCGGCGCCACGGGTCACGGCTCGGCGTCCCACGTGCCTGGGCTCGCTGGGTCGTTGGTCCAAACGGGTCGTCATGTTCCCCCCACAGTCGTAGGCGTCGCAGAGGGCCTGCGGACACCGGCTGACCCCCGTCAGCCACAGGAAAACCGTATCGAACCGGGCGAGAATGCGAGGGGATTCGTCGAAACCTGGTCGATCGGCCACGAAACCTAGTCCCGGGGGTGGCGAGCGCTCACCCGTGCAGCCACGGCGGGGCTCCCCACGGAGCCCAGCCGGTGTGCCCGGAGGCCAGGAGTCCGGTGATCCCGACCGCGGCCAGCAGGAGGAGCGACGCGATCAGCCACGGGGTGGTGCGACGGGCCAGGGGCCGCGCCACGAGCAGCAGCGGCCACCGCACACGAGCGGACCCGGGACCGAGCCAGACGCCGGCAGCCAGGCACAGACCCGCCACGAAGAGCGTGGTGGAGTGCGCGAGGCCGAACGCGTAGGAGAGCAGGGTCCCGGCCAGGGCCAGGCCCAGCGCCCACAGGCTGAGCAGGAGCGCGCCAGGGGTGGCGGCGACGAGGTGCCACGGCGTCGAGAGCGGCGCGACCAGCACGTCGTACCAGCGGGCGCCGCGGAGGCTGGTACGGCCGTGGTGGGCGGTGGCGGTGCGGGTGGCCGCGCACAGCAGCCACGTGGCGACGAGCACCGTGACGGTGGCGAGGTAGGGCCAGGCCGCGACCGCTGTCGCGACGAGCAGGCCCAGGGCCAGCGGCAGCGCAGCCCGGCGGGCCCGCACGAGCGGACGCTCGGCCGGGGTCGGCTGCTCCGCCGTCGGCAGCTCAGGTGGCGATCCGTCGTAGGGCTCGCTCAGCCAGCGCGTGGGGGGGACGGGGGCGGGGTCCGCGGGTGGCGGGGCCGGCACCGGTGCAGGTCGCAGGGTCACGGCGGCGGCGCGGTCGTGGGCGACGATCGCGAGCGGCAGCGTGTAGGGGTCCTCGGCGGGAGCCGGCGGCGGCGTCGGCACCTGGACGGTCGGACCGGCGAGGCGGGCGCGGATCTCCGGCAGGGTCGGGCGGCGGGTCGGTTCGGGATCGAGCGCGGCGGTCACCAGCGGGAGCAGGTCGTCGGGCAGCCCACTCAGATCGTGCTCGCCGCGCCGGACGCGGTCCATGACCGCCATCGAGGGCCCGCGGCCGAACGGCGGACGGCCGGTGCCGGCGAAGGCCACGGTGGCAGCCCACGAGTGGACGTCGGAGGCCGTGGTCGCGTCCTCGCCGTGCAGGATCTCGGGCGCGAGGTAGCCCGGCGTACCGAGGAACCAGCCGGTATGGGTCAGCCGGGGGTCGTCGGCGACGCGAGCCAGCCCGAAGTCGATCAGGATCGGGGCCCGCCCCTCCATCAGGACGTTGGACGGCTTCACGTCGCGGTGCAGCACGCCGACGGCGTGCACGCTCGCGACACCTTCGGCGAGCCCGCGGGCGAACCAGCGGAGGTCGTCGCCGGTGATCGGGCCCTCCTCGGGCACGTGGTCATGGAGGCTCAGACCTGGCACGTAGCGGGTGGCGACGTACGGCGTCGGACCCCAGGGGTCGGCGTCGACGATCTCGGCGATCCAGCGGCTCCGGATGCGCTCCAGCGACGAGACCTCGCGGGCCAGTCGGGCGCGCGCCTCGTCGTCGCCGACGATGTGGGGACGCAGCACCTTCAGCGCCACCCGGGGTCCGCCGGGCTTGCGAGCGAGGTGCACGACGCCCATGCCGCCCTCGCCGAGCCGCGCGAGCAGGGTGTAGTCGCCCACCGTGCGCGCGGGTGATGGCTGGACGGACACGCCCCCACGGTACCGGCGGGGTGCCGCCGTGAGGCGTAGGCCGCTGGTCATCGGCTCCCGCGTCGGTACGCAGACCTCCAGACGGTGGGGCCGGATGACCGGACCATCGATCCGTGGTCGTCCGTCGAGTCGTCGATCCCGGATTCCGGCTACTCCGGCTCGCGCGATCCTGCTGACCCCGGGGCCCGCCCCTCGGCTGGGTTCGAGTCACGCTCCGCCGGGGGGCCACGGACCTCTGCCCTGCTCAGGCGGTGCCGGTCACGATCGCGTATCCGGACTCGGAGTGGTGGGTGTCGACGGCGTCGAAGCCCGCCCGCTCGAGAGCGTCGACCACCCAGTGGGTCCCCTCCGCGCAGGAATGGACCTCGCCGCCCTCGTGCAGGGCCTCCTGGAGGCAGTACAGGATGCTGCTCGTGTACCCGATCAGCGCACCCGGGTTGGCGACGTCCTGGTCCAGGTCACCGGTGAGGTCGTTCTCGGCGATCAGCACCACGCCGCCGGGCACGAGCACGCGGCGTACGCCGGTGAGGATCTCGACCGGGTCGGACATGTGGTGCAACGAGTCCAGGCAGTAGACCAGGTCGAACGGGCCGTCGTCCGGGAGGTGACGCGCATCGCCCTGCCGGAGCGAGACGTTCGCCGGCAGGTCGACCGCCGGCTTGGGTGCCAGGTCGTAGCCGGTGACCGTGGCTTCAGGAAAGGCGGCGCCGACGAGCGAGGCGGCGGCGCCGTTGCCCGGGGCGATCTCCGCGACCCGCCCACCCTGCTCGAGCCGCTCGGTGAGCCCGGGGACAGCGGCCAGCCACTCCCCGACCAGCACCTGGCGGTACAGCGGGGTGTTCATGTCGGCGAAGGGCGCGTACGGCGCGAGCCGGTCTCCGGGGATCCCGGCGCCGGAGGCCACGGCGGCAAGCACGTCTGCGTAGACCTCCGGCATGTTCCGCAGTCCCGCGAGACCGGCCGTGACGTTGATCGGGAAGTCAGGACCGAAGGTCATCGAGGTCATGGCGGTGGGCCGGAAGGTACCGTCATCGTGCTCGAGATGACCAGCGGCGGTCATCCCGCTCAGCCACTCGGCCGCGTTGCGCCGATCCACGCCGGCGCGGCGCGCGACGTCGTCCGGCGTACCGCCGCCGTCGAGCACGGCGGCGAGCAGACCGGAGTCGTGGCCGATCTGGAGCAGCACGATCGAGAAGTACCCGGCCATGTGGGCGAGCACCGGCGGCAGTTCGTCGGTCATGGCGCGACGCTAAGACAGGGGAACGCGCCTTGGCCATCCTCCTGGAGGACTCAGCAGATCCGCCGCATCCAACCGAAGGTGTCGTCGGCGCGGCCGTACTGGATGTCGACGAGCGCTCGGCGGATCGCCATCGTGACCTCGCCGGCCTCCCCGACCTCCGGCGTCTGTCCGCCGTCCCACTTCAGCGAGCCGACCGGCGTCACCACCGCTGCGGTGCCGCAGGCGAAGACCTCCCTGATCTCGCCGCTCGTCACGCCGTCGCGCCACTCGTCGATGGAGATCCGGCGCTCCTCGACCTGGTGTCCCATCTTCCCCGCCAGCTCGATGATGCTGGAGCGGGTGATGCCCTCCAGGATCGTGCCGAGCGCAGGGGTGACGATGCGCCCGTCGGCGTACACGAAGTACATGTTCATGCCCCCGAGCTCCTCGACGTAGCGGAGCTCCTGGCCGTCGAGGAAGACGACCTGGTCGCAGCCCTGGGCCGTGGCCTCCTGCTGGGCGACCAGGGAGGAGGCGTAGTTGCCCCCCGTCTTGGCCGCACCCATCCCGCCGCGGCCGGCGCGGGTGTAGTCGGTGGTCAGCCAGAGCGTGATCGGCAGCGGGCCCCTGCTGAAGTAGGCACCGGCGGGGCTGGCGATCACCATGAAGGTGACGTGGTGCGCGGGCCGTACGCCGAGGAACGCCTCGGTCGCGATCATGAACGGCCGCACGTAGAGGCTCTTCTCCCCCGCGCCCTCGGGAACCCAGCGCTGGTCGACCCGCACCAGCGCCTCGACCGCCTGCACGAAGTCGGCCGGGTCGAGGACGGGCAGCGCCAGGCGGTGGCTCGAGCGCACCATCCGCTCCGCGTTCGCCTCGGGCCGGAACGCCCAGACGCTGCCGTCGTCGTGCCGGTAGGCCTTCATGCCCTCGAAGATCTCCTGCGCGTAGTGCAGGACCGCGGTGGCGGGGTCGAGGGTCAACGGGCCGTACGGCGTCACCCGGGCGCCGTGCCATCCCTCGTCGGGCGTCCACTCCACGGTGACCATGTGGTCGGTGAAGAAGGTGCCGAAGCCGGGGTTGGCGAGGATCTCCGCCAGCCGGGCGTCATCCACCGGATGGTCGGTCAGGGTGGTGCTGATCTCCATGGGACGCACGTTAGTCCACCTCCGGAAGTCACAAGAGTCACTCGATTCCCGTCGATGACGGGTTGCTGTCACTTGTCGGGTGTTGCAACGGCCGACAAGTGCCGGGATCCCCGGCTAGCCGGGTATCCCGACGTGGAGCGCCGACGAGAGTCAGGCCACCCGGGCGGCGATGGCGTCGCCGACCTCCGCCGTGCTCCGGGTGGCCCCGGGTACTCGGCCGGTGAGGTCGGCGGTCACGGCGGCGTCGACGGCCGCCGCGGCGGCGGCATGGCCGAGGTGGTCGAGCAGGAGCCCGACCGACAAGATCGCGGCGGTCGGGTCGGCGATCCCGCGTCCGGCGATGTCGGGCGCCGAGCCGTGCACCGGCTCGAACATCGACGGCGTGGTGCGCTCGGGGTTGATGTTGCCCGAGGCGGCGAGCCCGATGCCCCCGGTCACCGCACCCGCCAGGTCGGTGAGGATGTCGCCGAACAGGTTGTCGGTGACGATCACGTCGAAGCGGGCGGGGTCGGTGGTCAGGAAGATCGTGGCGGCATCGACGTGCAGGTAGTCGACCGTCACCTCCGGGAACTCCCGGCCGACCTCGTCGACCACGCGCGACCACAGGCCGCCCGCGTGGACGAGGACATTGGTCTTGTGGACCAGGGTGAGCTGCCGGCGCGGTCGCCGGGCGGCTCGGGCGAAGGCGTCGCGGACGACCCGCTCCACGCCGTACGCCGTGTTGAGGCTCACCTCGGTCGCGACCTCGGCCGGGGTGCCGCCCCGCAGTCGGCCGCCGTTGCCGGTGTAGGGACCCTCGGTGCCCTCGCGTACGACGACGAAGTCGACGTCGCCGGGATCGGCGAGGGGCGTCGGCACGCCGGGGTAGGTGCGTGAGGGGCGCAGGTTCACGTAGTGGTCGAGCTCGAACCGCAGCCGGAGCAGCAGCCCGCGCTCGAGGATGCCCGCGGGGAGCCGGGGATCTCCCGGCCTGCCCCCGACCGCCCCCAACAGGATCGCGTCGTGGTCCCGGATCTCGTCGAGCACGGAGTCGGGCAGCACCTCGCCGGTCGCGAGGTAGCGCTCGGCTCCCAGGTCGTAGCGGGTCTGCTCGATCTTCACCGGCGCGACCACCTCGAGGACCTTGACCGCCTCGGCCGTCACCTCCGGACCGATGCCGTCGCCACCGATCACGGCGATGCGCACGGGCGCACCGGTCGCGGCGAGGCTGGCTGCGGCGTCGGAGGTCATGGGGCGCAGGCTAGTTGTCGTCGGGGCGCTGGCCGCCGTTGTCCCGCAGGTCGAGCGAGACCTGGACCGCCTCGTTGGTGCGCGTGCTGTCGGGTTGGGTGGCCTCGAACGCCGCCCGGTTCTTCGCCGGACCCCAGTCGGGGTACATGTCGTACACGGAACTGCTCCTCGTCATCTGGTGATGTGGTGTCGGTGACGAGCCGCCACGTGGCGGAGCCGGCAGACCGGGTCGTGGATCACACGGACGGAAGGCGTCAGGAACTCGGGAGCGGATCGCGCTGGGAGTGAGGCCCTGGTGCGACTCCGCCGCGGAGCGGCTCGTCGGGATCGCAAGGCCGGGAACGCCGAACTCCGCGACGAGGTGGCCTTGCTGTCAGGCCTCGCCGCGGCGATCGATGAGTACGAACACGCTCCGCATGATGTGGCCACCGTACGGCGCCCCCGCGGAGCGCGCATCCCGATTGGCCAGGTGGCTCAGCATGCGAGACGACTGTCCAGGGATGGAAGACTCGGGACCATGAGCGCACCCCCCGACCTGCCCGAGATCGTGACGCGCGCCTTCGACGTCTCCCGCCGCGCGGGCTACGTGTCCTTCTGTCGCAACGAGACCGGCCGCCTCCTGGCGACCCTGGCCGCGACCCGCGACGGGACCATGGCGGAGTTCGGCACGGGCTGCGGGGTGGGCACCGCCTGGCTGCGGTCCGGCGTGCGGGGCGCCGACACCCGGATCCTCACCGCCGAGCTCGACCCGACGCTGGCCGAGGCCGCGTCGGAGATCTTCCGCGACGACGAGCAGGTGGAGGTGCTGGCCGCTGACTGGTCGACGCTGCTGGACCGGGGCCCGTTCTCGCTGCTGTTCCTCGACTCGGGAAAGCCTTCTGCCTCACGCCCCGACAAGGTCGCCGAGCTGATGGCCGCGGGCGGGATCGTCGTGCTCGACGACTTCACGCCGTGCCACTCCTGGCCGCCGATCTTCGACGGCCGCGTCGACACGCTCCGCGAGGAATGGCTCAGCGACGAGCGGTTCACAGCGGCCGAGGTGCTGGTCGCGCCCGACGCGTCGGCCGTGCTCGCCACCAAGCGCTGAGAGGGAGGCCCCGGACACCGGGACCTCCCCGTCGGTGGGTGCCGCGTCAGTGCGTCGGCGCGCCCGCATCTCTCGTCGCCCAGCTCGCCCTCCACGATCATCTCCTCGACGGCCCGCTGGGGCAATGCCCCTCAGGCCCGGTCAGCGCCCGGTCGGCGCCCGGTCGGCGCCCGGTCAGCGCCCGGTCAACGCCCCGGCGAAGCCGATGGGCCACCCGGCCGCCACGACGAGCACGTCATCTGCCGCCGGCTCGGGCCCCTCCCCTCCGACGGGGTCAGCCCGGAGCGTCCACCGGTCGCGGCGACCGCACCAGGAACGGTGGCAGCAACGCCTGGCTGAGCGGGCCGATGGACAGCGCGTAGACGATGGTGCCGACCCCTGCGACGCCGCCGAGCAGCAGCCCCAGCGCCACGACCGAGAGCTCCATCAGGGTCCGGACCAGGCGCAGAGACCGGCCGGTACGTCGGGCCAGCCCGGTCATCAGCCCGTCCCGGGGACCGCGCCCGAGCTCGGCTCCGATGTAGGCCGCGGTTGCCGCTCCCTGCAGCACGATGCCCGACAGCAGCAGGACGACACGCAGCCACCGCGTGCCCGGGGCGGCGAGCAGCGCGAGGAAGAGGTCGGTCGAGAGGCCGATCACGATCGCGTTGGAGATGGTGCCGACGCCCGGCATCTCCCGCAACGGGATCCAGGCCAGCATGACCACGAAGCTCACCAGCACCAGGGCCTGCCCGATGTCGATCGGGAACCACTGGGTGAGCCCGGAGTGGAGGACGTCCCAGGGGGCGAGCCCGAGGTCCGAACGCACCATCAGCGCGATCGAGAACCCGTACAGCAACAGCCCGGCGTACAGCTGGACCAGACGGCGGCCGAGCCGGCCCGCTCTGAGCTGGGCGATCGGACCGCGGTCGCTGAGCGCGATCGGAGGCTGGACGGTGGTGGACACGGCTCCATGCTCACCCAGATTGGACTCCCCATAAATAGCCACTTGTGAGAGAGTGGACTGCATGGTGGGATCCATTGCCGCACCGCGCCTGGCCCTGCTCGTCGACGGCTTCGACCGCAGGCCGGCGTACGCCGGCCTGGCCGACGGGCTGCGGCTGCTGATCGCCGACGGCCGGGTCGGCCTCGACCTGCGCCTGCCCAGCGAGCGCGACCTGAGCGTCGCCCTCGGCGTCTCGCGGACGACCGTGACCCGCGCCTACGCCGGCCTGGTCGAGAGCGGGTTCGCCCGGGCCCGCCAGGGGTCCGGCACCTATACCCGGCTCCCGGGCGGCCGTCGTCGCAGCCTCGACCGCACCCTCACACCGACCACGACCAGCGACGACGTCATCGACCTCAACTGCGCGGCCCACTCCGCGCTGACCGGCGTCGGTGCGGCGTACGCCGAGGCGGTGCAGGAGCTCCCCCGCTACCTCGGCGGCCACGGCTACTTCCCGACCGGACTGCCCGCTCTCCAGGAGGCGGTCGCGGCGTCGTACGACGCGCGCGGTCTGCCCACGGACCCCGAGCAGATCATGGTGGTGCCGGGCTCGCTCTCGGCGCTGGCCGTGGTGGCGCAGGCCCTGGTCGGCCGGGGCGACCGGGCGCTCGTCGAGTCGCCCGGCTACCCCAACGCGCACGAGGCCCTGCGCCGCTCGGGCGCGCGGAGGGTCGGGCTGCCCATGGACGTGGACGGGTGGGACCTCGATGCGTTCGGGCGGCTGGTGCGCGAGACCCGACCGCAGCTGGCGTACCTGATCCCCGACTTCCAGAACCCGACCGGCAACCTGATGAGCGACGACGAACGTGAGCGGGTCGCAGCGGTCCTCCGGCGGTCCGGCACCGTTCCCGTGGTGGACGAGGCGCACCAGGCCCTCGTCCTGGACGGCACCTCCATGCCACGGCCGTTCGCGTCCTTCGCCCCCGGGACCGTGACGCTCGGGAGCACCAGCAAGAGCTTCTGGGGAGGCCTGCGGATCGGGTGGGTGCGGTGCCCCGATGGCGTGCTCGACCGACTGATGGACGCCCGGGTGGCACTCGACCTGGGCAGTCCCGTGCTCGAGCAGCTGGTCGCGGCGCGGCTCCTCGCGCGCCGCGACGACCTGTGGGCGGCGCAGCGCCAACGACTGCGCGAGCAGCGCGACGTCCTGGCCGAGGCGCTCCGGACCGAGGTGCCCGACTGGAGCTTCCGGCTGCCGCGCGGGGGTCTGGCGCTGTGGTGCGAGCTCCCCTCCGGCCACGCGGCCGGCGCGGGAGCGACGGCCGTCGTGCTGGAGGCCGAGCGCCGCGGCCTCCTGGTGTCTCCCGGGTCCGTCTTCGCCGTCGACGGCGGCCTCGACTCGTTCGTGCGCGTGCCGTTCACCCGGCCGGCGGACGAGCTGCGAACCGCTGCGGAGCGCCTCCGAGACGCGTGGTCGGCCGTCGCCGAGCGTACGACGGCTCCGCGCGGCGGCCCGACCCGCAACCGGGTGATGGTCGCCTGAGGGGGGCCTCAGACCAGGTCGACGGCCCGCAGCGACGTCGCGTCGATCGCGGCCTCGATCTCGGCGAGCGCCTCCGCAGGGATCGCGGTGTCGACCGACAGCGCCACCAGGGCGTGACCGCCCTTGGCATCGCGCGAGACCTGCATCCCGGCGATGTTGACGGCGCTGTCGCCGAGGATCCGCCCGACGGTGCCGACCATGCCCGGGCGGTCGGCGTAGGTGTAGAAGGCGAGGTGGTCGGTGGGCTCGAGGTCGACCAGGAAGTCGTTGACCGCGACCAGCCGCTCCTTCTGGGCGATCCCGATGAGCGTGCCACTCACCGACACCTGCGCCCCGTCGGCCAGGGTGCCGCGGATCGTGATCAGGTTGCGGTGGTCGGGGCTCTCGCTCTCGGCGACGAGGCGTACGGCGGTCCCGCGCTCGGCCGCGAGCAGGGGCGCGTTGACGTAGGAGACCGACTCCTCGACGACGTCGGTGAAGACGCCCTTGAGCGCCGCGAGCTCGAGCACCTTGACGTCGTACTCGGTGATCTCGCCGCGGACCTCGACGTCGATCTGCTGGGCCACCTCGCCGGCGAGGGCGGTGAAGATCCGGCCGAGCTTCTCGGTGAGCGGGATCGCGGGCCGGACGTCTTCGGCGATCACGCCGCCCTGCACGTTGACGGCGTCGGGCACGAGCTCGCCGCTGAGAGCCAGGCGGACGGACTTCGCGACGGCGATGCCGGCCTTCTCCTGGGCCTCGTCGGTGGACGCGCCGAGGTGCGGCGTCGCCACGACGTTGTCGAGCTCGAAGAGGGGGCTGTCGGTGCAGGGCTCCTTGGCGAACACGTCGATTCCCGCGGCCGCGATGCGGCCTTCCTTCAGAGCCGCGAAGAGCGCCTGCTCGTCGACGATGCCGCCACGAGCGGCGTTGACGAGCACCAACGACGGCTTGGCCTTGGCCAGCTCGTCGGTGCCGATCAGGCCGACCGTCTCGGGCGTCTTGGGCAGGTGGACGCTGAGGAAGTCGGCCTCGGCCAGCAAGGTGTCGAGGTCGACCAGACGGACGCCCATCTGCGCGGCACGGCCGGCCTGGACGTAGGGGTCGTAGGCGATGACGTCCATGCCGAAAGCGGCCAGGCGCTGGGCGACGAGGACCCCGATCCGACCCAGGCCGACGATGCCGACGGTCTTCTCGTACAGCTCGATGCCGGTGTACTTCGACCGCTTCCACTCGCCGTTGCGCAGGGCGGAGTGGGCGGGACTGATGTGCCGCGCGGCGGCCAGGAGCAGGCCGACCGCGAGCTCGGCCGCGCTGACGATGTTGGACGTCGGCGCGTTGACGACCATCACGCCGGACTGGGTCGCGGCCTTCACGTCGACGTTGTCGAGGCCGACGCCGGCGCGCGCGACGACCTGGAGCTTCGGGGCGGCGGCCAGGGCCTCGGCGTCCACCTTGGTGGCGGAGCGGACCAGGATCGCGTTGACGTCGGCGATCGCGGACAGCAGCTCGGCGCGGTCGGCGCCGTTGCAGTGCCGGATCTCGAAGTCGGGGCCGAGCGCCTCCACGGTGGCGGGGCTGAGCTCTTCGGCGATGAGTACGACGGGCTTGCTCACGACAGCGGTGTCCTCGTGGTCAGAAGCGACAGGGGATTTCGGACCCGATCCGGGTCCGGCACGACGCTGTGCCCGGCCGACTCTACCCGAGCCGGCCCACCCTCCCGCCCCCGTCCGGATCCCGAGGTAGCGGCCTCTCCGCTGACCCGGCCCTTGTTCACGTCGTAGGACGCTGACCCGGCCCTTGTTCACGTCGTACGCACGCCGACCCGGCCCTTGTTCACGTCGTCAACACCGGCCGGGTCAGCGCCCCTCGCCGTCAACACCGGCCGGGTCAGCACCCCTCGCCGTCAACACCGGCCGGGTCAGCGCCCCTCGCCGTCAACACCGGCCGGGTCAGCACCCCTCGCCGTCAACACCGGCCGGGTCAGCGCTCGCCGGCGTCAGGCGAACAGGGCTTGGCCGATGTACTCGCCCGGGGCGGCGCCCGGGGGGACGGCGAAGATCGCCGAGCCCGTGAACTGGAGGTACTCCATCATCGCGTCGCTCGTCGCCATCGCGTTCTGCAGCGGGATGAAGTGCGTGGCGGGGTCGCGGACGAACGCCACGAAGAAGAGCCCGGCGTCCAAGCCGCCGAGCGCGTTGGAGCCGTCCACGAAGTTGTAACCGCGGCGCAGCATCCTGACTCCACCGTGCTTCTCGGGACTGACGACGGCGACATGTGAGTCGGCCGGGATCACGGGTCCGTCCGACCCCTGCATGGACAGGTCGAGGGGCGTGAACTCGGTTCCCCCGGACAGCGGAGCACCGGAGCCCTTCGTCCTCCCGATGACGTCCTCCTGCGGCCGCAGGCCCTGCCGGTCCCAGGTCTCGATGTGCATGTTGATCCGCCTCGCCACGAGATAGGAGCCGTCGGCCAGCCAGCCCTGGTCGTCGTCGTCGCCGACCCAGACGTACGACGTGAGGTCGGTGCTCGTCCTCGGCCTTGACGTTCAGCGTGCCGTCCTTGAAGCCGAACAGGTTGCGCGGCGTCGACTGCGAGGTCGAGGTGGTCGACGTGCGGCCGAAGCCCAGCTGCGACCAGCGGACCGCGACGGTCCCGAAGCCGATCCGGGCCAGGTTGCGGATCGCGTGGAAGGCGACCTGTGGGTCCTCCGAACAGGCCTGCACGCAGAGGTCGCCGCCCGACCGCTGCGGGTCGAGCGCGTCGCCCGGGAAATGAGGCAGGTCGGCGAGCGCCTGCGGCCGGAGGCGCCGCGAGGCCGAAACGGTCGCGCCCGTGGCCGTCGCGGAACATCCCCGGCCCGAACCCGAACGTGATCGTGAGACCGCCCGGCGGCAGCCCGATGGCCTCACCGGTGTCGTCCGGCGGCACCAGTGGCGCGCCGTCGGTCGGCCCCACCGGACCGGCGGGCAGCCCCTGCGTCATCCGCTCCGCTGCGGCGGTCCACGCCTTCAACAGCGCGACCAGCTGCCCCCGCGAGCCGGTCGTGATGTCGAAGGCGGCGAAGTGGAGCCGGTCCTGGGCCGGCGTGACGATGCCGGCCTGGTGCGTGCCGCGGAAGGGGTACGACGCCGCGACCGCGGTCGCCGTCCCCTCGTCGTCCCGCTCGGCGTACCTGTCGCCGATCGCGAAGCCTGCCGCCACCCCGGCCACGGCGGTGCCGCCACCGACGAGCGCTCGTCGCGAGACCTTGATGTCGTCCACCTCCTCAGGGCAGGACCGCCGCAGTGAGGTGCGACAGCGGCTCGGACACGGCGTTGACCGCGTCGGCGAGCCGCTTGACCTCGGCCCGGCTGAGCTCGGTGTAGAGGAGGTAGCCGTCGCCGTCGCGGTGCGTGGCCAGCAGCGAGTCGATGGCGGCGAACCGGGCGACCAGCGTCTTCTCGAGCGCCGGGTCGCGCGCGGCGAGGATCGGCCGCACGTCCTCGAAGGCGGCCCGGGCGCCCTTCACGTTGGCGGCGAAGTCCCACAGGTCGGTGTGCGACCAGTACTCCTCCTCACCGGTGACCTTGCTCGTCGCGACCTCCTCCATCAGCCCGGACGCGCCGTTGGCGATCTGGTCGGTGGTGAAGGTCAGCGTGCCGATCTCCTGCGACAGCAACCGGGTGTTCTTCATCAGGTCCGCCGCCATGGCCGTACGGGCCGCCGGACCGAGCGCGTGGTACTTCGGGTCGCGCGCGGGCCACAGGTCCTTCTCGATGCGGTGCCAGCCGGTCCACGTCGTGCCGGGCTCCACGTCGGGTTCGCGGGCATCCATCTTCGGGTCCAGGTCGCCGAACGACTCCGCCACGGGCTCGATCGCCTCGTAGTGGCTGCGCGCGGTCGGGTAGAGGGCGCGCGCACGGTCGTCGTTCCCGGCCGTGTACGCCGCGAGGAACTGCCGGGTGGCCGCCACGAGCGCCTCGGACTGGCGCTGCACCCAGGTGCGGTACTTGTTCTGCGCACGGCTGATCAGCACCTGGTCCTCCGACGGCGCCGACGACCCCTTCGGCGGCGCGGTCACGGTGAACGCCGACCGGATCCCGTCACCGGCCATGCCGGGCTTGCAGGCCGCGAGGTAGTCACCCTCCTCGGCGGTCACGGTGAGCTTGCCCTGCAGGCCGGGACCGATGTTCTCGACCTCGCCGACGATCCGCTTGCCGTCCGCGGAGTAGAGGTAGAACTCGGTGACCTTCGAGCCGCCGTTCTGCACGGTGAAGCTGACCGGGCCTGCCGGCGCCTCGTCGCTCGAGACCGTGCACGAGTCGTCGGTCGAGGTGACCGCGATGGGGCCGCTGCCGCTGGCGTCGGTGTCGTTGTCGGTGGTGGCGTTCTGGGTGCAGGCAGCGAGCGCGGGTACGGCGACCAACAGGGCGGCGGGCAGGACGAAGCGCATGGTTTCCTTCTTCGGCGTGTGCTCGGTCGTCAGACCGGCTGCTTGTCGGGGGAGGGTGCAGAGGCGGGAGCGACCACCGGCCGGCTTCGGCGTCGTACGCCGAGCACGAACAGGGTCATCGTGACCGAGAGGTAGAGCACCCAGGCGATGGCCTGGAGCCAGGTGGTCTGAGCCGAGAAGTTGAAGACGCCCTTGAGGATCGTGCCGTACCAGCTGCCCTCGTTGATCGTGCCCGAGACGTCGAAGGCGAGGTTGTTCAGCCCGGGCAGCACGCCGGCTTCCTGGAGGTCGTGGATGCCGTAGCCGAGGACGCCGGCCGCGATCACGATCAGGAAGCCGCCGGTCCAGGTGAAGAACTTCGTGAGGTTGATCCGGACGGCTCCCCGGTAGAGCAGGTAGCCGAGCGCGACGGCCGTCGCGAGGCCCAGCGCCGCGCCGGTGAGCGGCTGCCACGCCGGGACCGTCGACACGGTGTGCGCGCCGGTCGCGGTCTGGGTCGCCGCCCACAAGAAGAGTGCGGTCTCGAGACCCTCGCGCCCGACGGCCAACGCCGCGACGACGGCCAACGACCAGCGACCGGCCTCCGCGGCCCGGTCGATCTGGCCGCGCAGCTCGCCGCCGAGGCCGCGCGCGGCCCGCGCCATCCAGAAGATCATCCAGGTCACGAACGCGACCGCGATGATCGAGAGCGTGCCGCCGATGGCCTCCTGGGCCTCGAAGGTCAGGCCCCGTGGGCCGAAGGTGAGCAAGGCCCCGAAGGCGAGGCTCACCGCGATCGCGACCGCGACCCCGACCCAGATGCGCGGGAGCAGGTGACGCCGGTCCGACTTCACCAGGTAGGCGATCAGGATCGTCACGACCAGCGAGGCCTCGAGGCCCTCGCGGAGACCGATCAGGTAGTTGCCCAGCATGGGCGACACTGTAACGGGTCTAGTTAGGATTGCCTAACCTACCTTCGGGGCTGATCGTCGGCGACGTCCGCACCGGACAGCGGGCGTACCGCGGTCAGCCGATCGTGATCACGAGCTCCCCGTGTGGCACGCAGATCCAGCCGTCGGGGTCGGCGGCCCAGGCGCGCCAGGCCCCGGCCACCTCGTCGAGCTCACCGGCGGTGGCGAGTCCGTCGCGGAGGAGCTGCTCGCCGAGCGCCGTACCGGTGACGCGCTCGGCCCACATCACGCCCCACCACTCCCGGGTCCCGGGGGTCGCGAAGCACCACGTGCTGGCGCTCGCCGTGACGTCGCTCAGCCCGGCTGCGTGCGCCCAGGCCAGCAGGTGGCGGCCGGCGTCGGGTTCGCCGCCGTTGGCCCTGGCCGCCGCCTGGTAGAGGGCCAGCCACCGGTCGAGCGCGGGCAGCCGCGGGTACCACGCGAACGCCGCGTAGTCGCTGTCACGCACTCCCACCACTCCCCCGGGACGAGTCACGCGAGCCATCTCCCGCAGTGCCACGACGGGGTCGGCGACGTGCTGGAGCACCTGGTGGGCGTGGACGACGTCGAACGAGTCGTCGGCCAGGTCGAGCGCGTGGACGTCCGCCACCCGCACCTCGGCGTTGGCCACGCCCTGCCGGGCGAGCTCGTCCCTGGTCAGTGCCGCGGCGTCCTCGTCGACCTCGACCGCGACGACCTCGGCCACGAGGCGGGCCAGGTCGGCGGTGATCGTGCCCGGTCCCGAGCCGACGTCGAGCAGCCGGTCGGTGGGCCGCAGCCGCGGCACGAGGTACGCCGCACTGTTGGCGGCCGTGCGGGCGCGGTGCGAGCGCAGGACGCTCTCGGCGTGCCCGTGTGTGTACGTCACGGCTCCGCCCTCAGGAGCCGAGCCGGTCGCGGGGCGGCGGGTCCGGGACCAGGTCGTGGAGCCTGAGGTCGAGGACCTGGCAGAGCGCGACGAGCGTGGAGAGCCGTGGGTTGAGTGGCGACCCCGGACGGGACTCACCCTTCTCGAACTTCTGGTAGGTGTACGCCGCGATGCCTGCGAGATGGGCGGTCCGCTCCTGGCTGAGCCCCTGCTTCTCACGCGCGCGTTGCAGGCGGACCCCGATCTCACGCCCGAACTGGTCCCAGGTCGGCACTCCTCGTCGTACGGCCACGATCCGATTGTCACGCCCCTGCCGACCAGGATGACCATCTCCGTATGGTAATTCTCAGGTGTCGTGTCGCAGGCTGTGGACAAGGTCGCGGCAGGGGCGTGCCGCTGTCGGATGCCGTACCTACCCTGCCGGACAGGGGTCGATCCCGGAAGGAGACCGCGTGCGACCCAGCCCGCAGCCGCACACCGACGACGCCTTGGCGTGCCCGGACTGGTGCCGCCGCGACCACCGGCCGGACGACCACCCCGACGACCTGCTCCACCAGAGCGATCCGTTCCACGTGGCTGTGGTGCACGGCGACCCACGGTTCGGACCGGACGAGGTTCCGCGGGCGGACGCCGTCGTGCTGCGCCTGACCCGGCGCGACGACTCCCCCGCGATCTGGATGGAGGCATCGAGCGAGGAGGGCCGGTCGCTCCACCTGCTGGTCACCGCGGAGTCGGCCCGGCGGCTCGCAGGCGCGATGGTCGACCTCCTGTCCGTGCTGTGATCCGCCGACCTTCTCCACAGCTCTCGGAGACCATCTATACATGGTCATCTTCGTATGCCATGCTCGCGTCACGAACGATCCCCTACTCGGAGAGGAAGCGGGCATGACCACGACTCGGGTGCGGTGCTGGCTGATGGCCCTGGTGGCACTGGCGGTGGCGTTGTCCATGACCTGGTCGACGGCCTCGCCGGCGCGGGCCGGACGTCCCTTCGACCAGGTCCCCGCGGCGCGGCACCGCATCCTCGGGCAGCACCTCACCAACCACCACACCCACATGGAGACCTGGATCGTGGGCTGGTTCTCCTACCACCGCCGCGTGCGGGTCCATCACCACTGGCACGCGAAGCGGTTCTACGGCCTGCGCGTCTCCGCTCAGCACTGCACGAAGCACCGATGCTGGGGGCCTGTCCTCCGCGGGAAGCTGTGGTCCCCCCACCAGCCCGGCCGCCCGGTCCGTCGTGGTCCCGGCCGCGGAGCCGGTGCACCGCCGGCCCGAGGCGACCTCTGCATCCAGGGGACCACCGCGTGCGCCGCGCCGTGGAACTGGTTCGGACGCTACGTCGACCGCCGGCAGCGCACCCTCGTGCGCCTCTTCGTCGACCCCTGCGGCAAGGGGTCCCTGGCCGGCGGCGGAGTCGTCCTGACCAAGAACCTCTCAGCGCGGATCCTCTTCGAGGGCGGCGTGCTCACGGCTGCTCGAGCGGCCTCGGCCTTCGAGGGCCCCCCGGGCGTGGCACTCGGGGCGCTGGCCGGCTGCATGACCGGCGTGGGCGCGAAGGGCTTCCACACCGTGCGCGGCCTGGTCGATCACCTGAACCCGTTCGACCGGGGAGCCACTCCCCGTGGCTAGGCGTCCCCCGTGGCGCGCCGGGCGGCGCACCCGGGAGGTCGTCACGTGGAGCATCGGAATCGTGGTGGTGCTGGCGCTGTGGTTCCTCGGTGCCGTCCTGCTGCGTCACCTCGGCATCGGATGACCTCAGCGCGTCGCGGTGCCTTCGACGTAGTCGCTGTCATGACTCTTGACCCATGACATCAGCTTGCGGAGCTCGCGGCCGGTGCTCTCGATCGGGTGCTGCTCGCCCTTGGCCCGCAGCGTCTTGAACTCCGGTGCGCCGGCGTCCTGGTCGTCGATGAACCGCTGGGCGAAGGTGCCGTTCTGGATGTTCTCCAAGACGGCCTTCATGTTCTCCTTGACGTGCTGGTCGATGACCAGGGGGCCGGAGACGTAGTCGCCGTACTCCGCGGTGTCGGAGACCGACCAGCGCTGCTTGGCGATGCCGCCTTCGTACATCAGGTCGACGATGAGCTTCAGCTCGTGGAGGCATTCGAAGTAGGCCACCTCGGGCTGGTAGCCCGCCTCGGTGAGCACCTCGAAGCCGTACATGACCAGCTGGGAGGCGCCCCCGCAGAGGACGGCCTGCTCGCCGAAGAGGTCGGTCTCGGTCTCCTCGGTGAACGTGGTCCGGATGCCGCCGGCGCGCAGCCCACCGATCGCCTTGGCGTAGGCGAGCGCGAGGTCCCAGGCCTTGCCGGAGGCGTCCTTCTCCACCGCCACCAGGACCGGCACACCACGCCCGTCGACGTACTCCCGACGCACGAGGTGGCCGGGGCCCTTCGGCGCGATCATGATCACGTCGACGCCCTCCGGTGCGGTGATGTAGCCGAAGCGGATGTTGAAGCCGTGCCCGAACACCAGGGTGTCGCCCGGCGTGATGTGGGGCTCGACCGACTCGGCGTAGAGCCTCCGCTGGACGTGGTCAGGGGCGAGGATCACGATCACGTCGGACTCCTCGACCGCTTCGGCGGGCGTGAGCACGCGCAGCCCCTCGGCCTCGGCCTTGGCGCGCGACGTGGAGCCCTCGGGTAGGCCCACCCTCACGTCGACGCCTGAGTCGCGCAGCGAGAGCGCATGCGCGTGCCCCTGACTGCCGTAGCCGAGCACCGCGACGTTCTTGCCCTGGATGAGGGACAGGTCGGCGTCGTCGTCGTAGAACATCTGGGCCACGGTGGGCTCTCCTTCGAATGGGTTGTCGGATGACGGGACTGTGCGTGCCTCCGCCTAGGCGGAGGAGCCGGCGGCGACCGGGACCGAGATCGGGCGGGTGCTCCGCTCGCTGATCGAGCGCGGACCGCGGCCGATCGCGACCATGCCCGACTGCACGAGCTCGCGGATCCCGAACGGCTCGAGCACTCGCCGGAAGTCCGCGAGCTTGTCGGCGTTGCCGGTGACCTCGATGGTGACGGCGTCGGGTGCGACGTCGACCACCTTGGCCCGGAAGAGCTGGACCGCGTCCAGCACCTGACCACGGGTGGCAGCATCGGCCCTCACCTTGACCAGCATCAGCTCGCGGTTCACCGAGCCGGAGCCGTCGAGCTCGACGATCTTGATCACCTCCACCAGCTTGTTCAGCTGCTTGGTGACCTGCTCCAGCGGAGACTCCTCCACGTTGACCACGATCGTCATCCGGGAGATCTCGTCGTGCTCGGTCGGCCCGACCGCGAGCGACTCGATGTTGAAGCCGCGGCGGCTGAAGAGGCCGGCGATGCGCGCCAGTACGCCGGGCTTGTTCTCGACGAGCACCGACAGTGTGTGGGTGGTCATGTCAGAGATCGTCCTTGTCGAACTCGGGCGCGAGGTCGCGGGCGTACTTGATGTCGTCGTTGCTCGTCCCCGCGGCCACCATCGGCCAGACCATCGCGTCGCGGTGCACCCGGAAGTCGACCACCACCGGACGGTCGTCGATGCTCATGGCCTTCTCGATGGTGGCGTCGACGTCATCGGGCGCGTCGCAGGCGAGGCCCACACAGCCATAGGCCTCGGCCAGCTTCACGAAGTCGGGGATACGCTTCGAGTCCAGGTCCGTGTTCGAGTACCGCTCGTTGTAGAACAGGGTCTGCCACTGGCGGACCATGCCGAGCGACTCGTTGTTGATGATCGCGACCTTGATCGGGATGTCGTTGATCGCGCAGGTGGCGAGCTCCTGGTTGGTCATCTGGAAGCAGCCGTCACCGTCGATCGCCCACACCGTGGTCTCGGGACGGCCGACCTTCGCGCCCATCGCAGCCGGAACGGCGAAGCCCATGGTGCCCAGACCTCCGGAGTTGATCCAGGTGCCCGGGTTCTCGAAGTCGACGTAGTGCGCTGCCCACATCTGGTGCTGACCCACGCCGGCGCAGTAGATCGCCTCCGGGCCTGCGATGGCGCTGAGCCGCTCGATGACGTACTGGGGGGCGAGGCTGCCGTCGGCCGGCGCGTCATAGGCCACCGGGTAGCGCTTCTTGAGCCCGGCCAGGTAGTCGACCCACGCCTCGTAGTCGCCGGTGTGACCGGCGGCCGACTCGGTGCGCAAGAGGGTGGTCAGATCCGCGATCACCTCGCGGCAGTCGCCCACGATCGGGACGTCCGCCTCGCGGTTCTTGCCGATCTCGGCAGGGTCGATGTCGGCATGGATCACCAGGGCACCGGGCGCGAACGAGTCGAGGTTGCCGGTCACCCGGTCGTCGAAGCGGGCGCCGAGGGAGATGATCAGGTCGCTGCGCTGGAGCCCGGCCACCGCGGCGACCGTGCCGTGCATGCCCGGCATGCCCAGGTGCTGCGGATGACTGTCGGGGAACGCGCCGCGCGCCATCAGGGTGGTGACGACGGGGATCCCGGTCAGGGTCGCCAGCTCGAGCAGCTCACGCGACGCGGCACTGCGGATCGTCCCGCCACCGACGTAGAGCACGGGACGCTTCGCGGCGAGGACGAGGCGGACGGCTTCCTTGATCTGCTTGGCGTGGGGGCGCGTCACCGGCCGGTACCCGGGCAGGTGGATCTCGCTCGGCCAGTCGTACGACGTGGTGGCCTGGAGGGCGGACTTGGCCACGTCCACGAGCACCGGTCCCGGCCGCCCGGTCGAGGCGATGTGGAAGGCCTCCGCGATCGTGCGCGGGATCTCCGACGGGTCGGTGACGAGGAAGTTGTGCTTGGTGATCGGCATCGTGATGCCGCGGATGTCGGCCTCCTGGAAGGCGTCGGTGCCGATCGATGCGGCGCCGACCTGGCCGGTGACCGCCACGATCGGCACCGAGTCCATGTACGCGTCAGCGATCGGCGTGACGAGGTTGGTCGCGCCCGGCCCCGACGTGGCCATGCACACGCCGACCCGGCCGGTCGCGGCGGCGTACCCCTGCGCCGCGTGCCCGGCGCCCTGCTCGTGGCGCACCAGGATGTGGCGGATCGAGGAGTCCATCAACGGGTCGTACGCCGGCAGGATCGCGCCGCCGGGGATGCCGAAGATGTTCTCGGTGCCGGCCGCCTCCAACGACCTGATCAAGCTCTGCGCGCCGCTCATCGACGCGCCCGCCTGCTGGCTCATCACCGTGTCCGTTTCTCGTGGTTGGCAACGTGTTGGGAAAGAAAAACCCCTCGGCCGTCAACGGCGAGGGGCGACGCGAAGGAGGAGCCGGAGCTCAACCCGCGCGTCGGGTGCGTACAAGGAGGAAGGTGTGCATGGGCTTACCGTCCCCGCCGCGTCCCGACGCCGTCAAGCCAGTCTGCCAGCCGTCCCACCATCTGGTACGCGCGTCTCATGTGCCGACCTGCTCGCGCTCAGTCACGACCCGCTCCGGTGGTGACGCAGGCCTTGTTCCCCTCGGCGTCAGCAAGGACCGTGAAGGCCGGCGCCGTCTCGTCGCTGACGAGCACGCCCCCTGCCTCCAGGGCCGCTGCGATCCGCTCCTCGGCCACCTCCGGCGGGACCCGGATGTCGAGGTGGAAGCGCTGCCGCGGCTCGTCGTGCGGATCGGTGTCCTGGAACCACAGGGTCGGCAGGATGCCGTCGGAGTCGACGACCTCGCGCTCGTCGCGCGAGTCCGCCAGCCCGAGCACGGCTCGCCAGAACGGCTTGACGCGCGTGAGGTCCGGGGTGTCGAGCGCCAGCTCGAGCACCTGGACCCCCGAGGGGTCGGCCGCCACTCCTCGCTCTGCGGCGAACCCGCTGATCCGGCGCGCCAGCTCGAGGTCACGATCGGTGACGCCACCCACGTCGTGGCTGGACAGACGGACGTCGAGGCGTGGGTAGCGGAGGTCGAGGTCGGGGTGGTGGTTCAGCTCCTCGGCCGCCTCGCCGATGCGGGCCACGAGCTCGAGCCCCGTCGCGAAGCTCCCGGTGCGGAACCGCGCGTACAGAGCCCGGAAGAGCATCCGCCAGTCGTCGAGGCCGACCTCCGCGACCTCGGAGAACGAGTAGCGGCCCTGGTGATCGGTCATGCGCCCATCCTGCACCCGACACCCCCGGGTCCGCGTCCCGTACGGTCAGTCGAGGGTGCCCAGCACCTCACCGATGGCACGGATCCCGCGCTCGAGCTCGTCGTAGGACGTGGAGAGCGGCGAGAGGCCGACGCGCAGGCCGCCCGGGTCGCGGTAGTCGGGGATCACGTCGCGCCGCCACAGCACCGCCACGACCTCCCGCATCCGAGGGTGGCTCAGGGTGATGTGTCCGCCGCGGACGTCCGGCTCACGTGGCGACGACACCGCGACGTCGTACGCCGCGAGGTGTTCGTCGGCGAGGTCGACGGCGTACGACGTGAGCTGCTCGGACTTCTTGCGTACGGCGTCCAGCCCGGCCTCCTCGAGGAGCGCGACCATGTCCTGGACCGCGAGCATCCCGACCACGGCCGGGGTCCCGGACAGGAAGCGGCGGATGCCGTCGACCGGGACGTAGTCGGGCCCCATCCGGAACGGGTCCGTGTTGCCCATCCAGCCCTGGATCGGCTGGGTGAACGTCTCGAGGTGGCGAGCGGCGACGTAGCAGAAGGCAGGCGAGCCCGGACCGCCGTTGAGGTACTTGTAGGTGCATCCTGCTGCGAGGTCGACGCCCCACGCATCGAGCTCGGACGGGACGACCCCGGCGGAGTGACACATGTCCAGCAGCACGAGCGCCCCCGCGTCGTGGGCGGCTCGGGTGATCGCCGCGGTGTCGGCCAGCCAGGCCGAGCGGTAGGACACGTGGTTGGCCACGACGAGCGCGGTCTGCTCGCCCACGACCTCGGCGACCTGATCGGCGGTGATGCCGCCGGCCGGGTCCACGTCGACCCAGCGGAGGGTCAGGCCGCACTCCTCGGCGACCCCCATCGCGACGTAGCGGTCGGTCGGGAACTGGTCGCGGTCGATCACGATCTCGGTCCGCCCCGGGCGAGCCGAGACCGCGGCACGCATGAGCTTGTAGAGGAGCACGGTCGTGGAGTCACCGACCGCGACCTGGCCGGGCGCGGCGCCCAGGCACACGCGCGCGAGGTCGTCGCCGAGGGTGAGCGGCAGGTCGAACCAGCGCTCGTCCCAGCCGCGGATCAGCCGGACGGCCCACTCCTCCTCGACGAAGCGCCGGAGCCGCTCCGCCGTGGCGCGAAGCGGCCGCCCGAGAGAGTTGCCGTCGAGGTAGACCAGCGAGGACTCGGTCCCCACGAAGCGGGAGCGGAGTCCGGCCAACGGGTCGGCGTCGTCCATCGGGTGGGTCATGGCAGCAGTGTCCCCCACCACGGTGAGCCCCGTCATCGCCGCGCCCGCCCACTAGGCTGCGAGGGGTGAGCCGGGCTCGGGTGTTCCATGCGATCACCGCCGGCGTCACGCTCGTGGCCCTCGTGCTCCAGCTCGTCCTGGTGATCGACGGGGGGCGGGTCCTCGAGGAGGCACATCCTCCGTCGATGACCTTGCGCCTGCTGAGATTCTTCGGGTACTTCACCGTGCAGGCCAACATCCTCGTGCTGGCGAGCACCGTCACCCTCGCCCGCGACCCGGAGGCCGACGGGCGCGGCTGGCGGGTGCTGCGCACGGCGGCGATCACCGGGATCGCCGTCACCGGCCTCGTGCACTGGTTCCTGCTGCGTCCGCTGCTCCATCTCGAGGGCGCCGACTACGTGGCCGACAAGCTCCTGCACGTCGTGGTGCCCGCCCTCGCGATCATCGGATGGCTGGTGTTCGGGCCGCGCCCACGCACGTCGTGGGCGACCAGCGTGCGCGCGTCCCTGTGGCCGATCGCCTGGCTGGCCGTGATCCTCGCGCAGGGTTCCGCGACGGGCTGGTACCCCTACCCGTTCCTCGATCACCGCGAGCACGGCTGGGACCACGTCGGGATCGTGTGTGTCGGCATCTTCGTCCTGTGGTTCGCGCTGGTGGCCGCCGAGCACCTCTATGACCGGCGAGCGAGGCCCTCGCGTGTGAGGACGCCCGTCACTGGTAGCTGACGAAGCTCACCCGCGGCTGTATCCGGCGCACCTGCTGGGGCGCGAACCGCTTGATGTCCCAGTGGTAGAAGAGCTTGAAGCCCTGGCGGAACTGCTTCGGCCGCGCGACCGCGTGGTAGGTCGCCAGCTTCTGGCCGCGGGTACCGAACCCGTCGGTGTGCTGCACCATCGCGAGCCCGGGCCGGTGCACGATCCGGTCGATGTCGGGGAGCATGGACAGCCTGAACTGGTGCAGCACGAAGAGCTTCTCGGGCAGGCCCTCGCGCTCCACGAGCCGCGACAGCCACAGCGACGTGCGGTTGACCTCGCGGGCCTTCACCGATCCGACGACGTGGGCGGGCACTTGGTGGGGGCCCATCCGCCACTCGGGGTCGAGGGCGAGCCCGACCGAGGGATCCTTCAGGGCCCAGGCCCAGCGTCTGGCGACGGTCGGGAAGTCGGCACGCCCGGTCTGGAGATCGAGCAGCAGCAGGGCATGGTGCCGATGGGCGGCGCGGAGGTACTGGCGGACGTAGGCCCTCGGGATGTCGTGGCTGTAGTCGTGGTCGGGCCCCGGGGACCCGTCGGCGACCGTGACGATCAGCTCGTAGACCGGCTGGATCTGTTCGCCCGGCTCGCGGAACGGCCGGGCCGCGCGCATCAGTCGCCGCTGCATGGTCTCCGGGTCGGACTGGCCCAGCACGCCCATCGAGCCGGTCTGCGCGGTCCCGTAGTAGGCGACCAGGAACCGGTGGTGCCCGAAGACGCGCCTGCCGCCGAGCGGCAGCTCGGGCTTCAGGGAGAGCGGCGGTGACGACTCGACGACGTACGGCGTGGGGCCGACCGCCCGGTTCGTCGGATCGGTGCCGTGGTCGGGGGTCCCCCGGGTGGTGCTGGTCGAGGGTGCCGCCGCCGAGGTCGCGGGGCCGCCACCGATACGTCCGACGATGCCGGCGACGAGCAGCAGGCCGACGAGGGCGACCAGGGTGAGGGCGACCGGTGAGCGCAGTCGCGACCGCGCGGTGTCTCTCCTCACGTGAGAGTGACCTCGCGGGCCGGGAGGCGGTGGTCGACGCGCAGACCGTGGTCGTCAGCGGCTCGCCTCATCGAGCGCTCACTCGGATCGCGGCCGGGTCGACGACCAGGCGAGGGTCACCCATGGCACCGAGGAGTCGCCCGTCGGTCCTGATCTCGGGTCCGTCTCGCAGATCGGCGACCAGGCACGTGACGTTGTCGCGGCCACCGGCGTCGAGGGCCAGCTGGACCAGCTGGTGCGCTGCGGCGTCCTGGTCGGGGGTCGACAGCGCTCCCGCGATCTGGTCGTCAGGCACCAGGTCGGTGAGCCCGTCACTGCACACCAGGACGCGATCACCGACCACGAGAGCGAGGTCCTGCAGCGTCGGTCGGGCCGGCTCGTCGTCGTTGACGGAGTTCAGGACCACGTTGCGCAGCGGATGGGTGGGCACCTGCTCGGGCGACAGCTCGCCATGATCGACGAGCTGCTGCACCCAGGTCTGGTCGACCGAGAGACGAGTGAGCTCGCCTGCGCGGAGGAGATACGCGCGAGAGTCGCCGACGTGCACGAGGGTCACCCGGTCGCCCCGGGCCAACAAGGCGGTGAGAGTCGTGGCCATCCCCCGACACGTCTGGTCGTCGCTCGTGCCGCGCCGCAGCTCGCCGTGTGCGGTCGCCACCGCCTCGGCGAGCAGCATCGCAGCGTCCTGGTCGGGCCGAGCCATCGTCAGCGCCGTGACGACGTAGGTCGTGGTCGCCGAGGCGACCTCGCCGGCGGCGGCCCCGCCGACGCCGTCCGCCACCAGCTGGAGGTAGGGACCGGCGAACCCGGCGTCCTCGTTGTGCTCGCGGACCAGCCCCACGTGAGAGGCGGCCCCGTAGGCGAAGTGCAGCACGCGGGGCTCCTTCCCCGGTCTGACGGACGGACCCCTAGGACACCTGAGCCGTCGAAAAGGTTGTCGCCGTCCCGAGCCGACCGGGAGAGTGTGTCGCATGGAAGCCCGCTCGGCAGCCCTCGACCGTGCCCGGGACCACGCCCTCGCGTGGCTGGCGTCTCTCGAGGATCGGCCGGTGCCGCCCTCGATCGACACCGACGAAGTCGTACGCCGGCTGGGCGACCTGCCCGATGGCCCCACGCCGGCCGCCGACGTGATCGACCTGCTCGTGGAGGCCTGCGAGCCGGGGCTCGCCGCGATCCCCTCCGGACGCTTCTTCGGCATGGTCATCGGTGGCACGTTACCTGCCGCCCTCGGCGCAGACTGGCTGACGTCGGTCTGGGACCAGAACACCGGGCTGCGTGCGCTGACCCCCGCTGCGTCGGCGGTGGAGGAGGTCGCCGGCCGCTGGATCGTGGACCTGCTCGGGCTGCCCGCGCAGAGCGCCGTCGGCTTCGTGACGGGCGCCACGATGGCCAACTTCGCCTGTCTGGCGGCGGCTCGCGACACCGTGTTGCTGCGGAGCGGTCACGACATCCGGCAGGGCCTCGTGGGTGGACCGCGGGTCCGCGTCGTCGTCGGCGCGGAGCGGCATCCGGCGGTGGACCTCCCGCTGCGGTTCCTCGGTCTCGGTGAGCCCGACGTCGTGGCGGTGGACGAGCGGGGACGGATCCGCGCCGACGCTCTCGCCGAGGCACTGGCCGGGCCGACGACGGGGCCGACGAGGTCGTGGCGCTGCAGGCGGGCAACATCCACAGCGGTGACTTCGACCCGTTCGCGGAGTGCGTCGCGGTGGCGCACGAGCACGGGGCCTGGGTGCACGTGGACGGCGCCTTCGGGCTCTGGGCGGCCGCGTCGCCACGCTGGGCCGACGACGTGCGCGGTCTGGCCGATGCGGACTCGTGGGCGACCGACGCCCACAAGACACTCAACGTCCCCTATGACTGCGGCCTCGCGATCGTCCGTGACCGCGACGCCCTCGCCTCGTCGATGGCGATGCACGGGGAGTACCTGATCGAGGCGTCCGGCGACCCACAGGAGCGCGTCCCCGAGCTGTCGCGGCGGGCCCGCGGGTTCGCCTCGTGGGCGGCGCTGCGGAGCCTCGGCCGCGACGGCGTCGTGGCGATGGTCGAAGGGCTGGCCGCCCGCGCCCGGGACTTCGCCGCGGGCGCCGCCGAGATCGAGGGTGTCGAGGTGCTCAACGACGTCGTCTTCACCCAGGTCTGTCTGTCGTTCGGTGACGACGAGCGCACCCGGGCCGTCGCGGCCGCACTGCTCGCGGACGGCACCACCTGGATGTCGGGCTCGCGCTGGCACGACCGGGCCATCGTGCGGATCTCGGTGAGCAACTGGAGCACCACCGAGGACGACGTACGGCGCTCGCTGGAGGCCCTTCGGCGTGCTGCCGCCGATGTCTGACGGGTCGGGTGCCGTCCGCCCGCGTGCCCGAGCCACCCCGGCACTCGACCGAAATGACCGAGCAGCGAGCCGGTCGGCGGGGTTGACTGGCCCGATGAGCCGCGACCTGCTCCGCCCCGCCAAAGCCTCGCCCGGTGACCGGGTCGCTGTCCTGTCGCCGTCGTTCGCGGCACCGGCGATCGGACCTCAGGTCCACGAGCAGGCCCTGCGACGGCTTCAGGAGGTCACGGGACTGATTCCGGTCGAGTACCCCACGACCCGCCGGCTGGACGCGACCGCGCTCGACCGGGCGGCCGACCTCAACGCGGCGTTCGGCGACCCCGAGATCCGGGCCGTGCTCGCCACCATCGGCGGCGACGACCAGATCACCGTGATCCCCCATCTCGACCCCGAGCCGGTCCGCCGCGACCCCAAGCCGTTCCTGGGTTACAGCGACAACACCAACCTCCTCAACTGGCTGTGGGGCAACGGCGTCGCGTCCTTCCACGGCGGCTCGACCCAGGTCCATCTCGGACCGGGGCCGGCCGTCGACGAGATCCATGCGGTGTCACTCCGGGCCGCGTTGCTGACCGGAGGACGGCTCGAGGTCACCGAGCCCGACGAGTCGGAGGACGTGGGCCTGCGTTGGGAGGACCCGGCCGCGCTCACGACGTACGGCGTCCGCGGGCCCACCGAGCCCTGGACCTGGACCGGCCCCGCCCGGTCGGTGACGGGCTCCACCTGGGGCGGGTGCATGGAGGTCCTGCAGTGGATCCTCGCGGCCGGAAGATTCCCCCCGGACCCGGGCGTGCTGCAGGGCGGCGTGCTGCTGCTGGAGGCATCGGAGGACCTGACCCCCGCAGCCGAGATCGGCTTCTTCGTGCGCTCCCTGGGCGAGCGCGGTGTCCTCGACGCCGTCGACGCGGTCGTGGTGTCGCGTCCACCGACCTCGACGCTCGACCTCGTGCCGAGCGGCGAGGAGCGCGCGCATCGCCGGGCCGAGCAGCGAGATGCCGTGGTCGAGACCGTGCGAACGTACAACCCGGACGCGGTCGTGGTGGTCGGCGTCTCCTTCGGCCACACCAAGCCGCACTGGATCCTGCCGTACGGCGGCACACTCACCGTCGACGGGGCCCGACGTCGCCTCTGGGCCGACTTCGACTGAGGACCTGACACATGCACCTGGTCACGAGCCTGCCGGCCTTCCTGCTCGCCGTCGTCCTGGTGTCGGCCACGCCTGGCCCGGCGTTCGCCCTCGTGGTCCGGCGCACCGCGGTGCGCGGCCTGGGCTACGGCCTGGCCACGGTGCTCGGTCTCGAGATCGGGCTCTACCTCTGGGCGTTGCTCGTGGCCTCCGGCTTCGCCGTCGTGGCCGCCTCCGAGGTCGGGTACCTGATGCTCAAGGTGGTCGGGTGCTGCGTCCTGCTCTGGCTCGCCTGGCGTTCGTTCCGAGCGTGGTGGCTGGATCGTGGCGAGCCCGCGCCTGGGCCCGGTGCCGGCCGGCCACCGGTCGGAACCGACCGTCGGGGTCACCGCTGGGCCGTGGCCGAGGGCCTCGCCGTGCAGCTGGCCAACCCCAAGGCGGCGGTGTTCCTGCTGGCTCTCTATCCCCAGTTCGTGCCCGACGACAGGCCGCTGTTCGCCACGACGGTGGTCCTCGGCCTGCTCCAGGTGGCCGTGGAGCTGTGTGTGTACGGCGCACTGGCACTCGGCGTGGCCCGCGCCGGCCGGTGGTTCCGGAGCTCCGTCGTTCGCCGACGGCTGGAGGCCACGACCGGAGTCGTGCTGGTCGCCCTGGGGGTCCGCCTCGCGCTCAGCGACCGCTGACGTCCGGCTGGAGACACCCGTGGCGGTGACCTGCGCAGGGTCCGGCCCGGGAAACCGGGTCAGGGGCGCCCAGGGTGGCTAGCGTGTGCTGCATGCGGTTGTTCAAGCGGTCCTCCGACGCGGCACCGGCGCCCGACGCGCCGGTCGTCCCCGCCCGGGAGCCCGTGCTCGAGCCGCTCACGAACGCCGAGACGGACTGGGTGAGGTCCAACATCGCCGCGCTGGTCGAGCTGGACGTGACGCTCGGCGACATCGACGATCTGGGTCGCCACTACGACGAGATGCTCAACGGGTGGCTGCGGCTCAGCGACGCTCAGCGGCCCGATCCCAACGGGATCGTCACCCAGATCGGGCTCGCGTTCGGACAGTACGTCGCCGATCACGCCAAGCTGGACTGGACCATCGCCACCGACGAGTACGGCGCGGAGATCGGGCTGCACCGGCCCCGCGAGGCGAGCGTGCTGATCTACCCGACCGCCGTGGTCGGCAAGTGCTGGGCGGCCGAGGAGCTGCACACCCTGCCGGCCCTCGCCCGCGACATGATCGCGACGGTGGGGCAGCTCCCCTAGCCCCGGGCGGCACTCCGGTGGACGGGCACGCATCGGCTCCCCACGAGGCACCCGGGCCACGTGGGAGCCCGGTGGCCCCGGTGCCGCGTCAGCCGCAGACGGCCCCATGGGCGGCGGACTGCACGACCTTGGCGTACTTGCCGAGGACCCCGCGGGTGTACTTGGGGGGCAGCGGCTCCCAGCCGTCGCGGCGTGACGTCCACTCGGCCTCGTCGACCTCGACGTCGAGTGACCGGTTCGCCACGTCGAGAGTGATCGGGTCGCCGTCGCGGACGAACGCGATCGGACCGCCGTCGACCGCCTCGGGTGCGATGTGGCCGACGCAGAGCCCCGTCGTACCACCCGAGAACCGGCCGTCGGTGATCAGCAGGACGTCCTTGCCCAGCCCCGCGCCCTTGATCGCGCCGGTGATCGCGAGCATCTCGCGCATGCCGGGGCCACCCTTGGGTCCCTCGTAGCGGATCACGACGACATCGCCGTGGTGGATCTGGTCGTTCTCGAGGGCGTCCATGGCCGCCCGCTCGCCGTCGAAGACGCGGGCCGTGCCGGTGAACGTGGAGTCGTCGAAGCCGGCCGACTTCACCACCGCGCCCTCGGGGGCGAGTGACCCCTTGAGGATCGTCAGCCCGCCGGTCTTGTGGATCGGCCGGTCGAGGGAGCGGAGCACGTCGTCGTCCAGTCCCGGCGGCGAGAGCGCCTCGAGGTTCTCCGCCATCGTCCTCCCGGTGACCGTGAGCGCGTCGCCGTGCATGAGCCCGGCGTCCAGCAGCGCCTTCATCACGACCGGGATGCCACCGACCTTGTCGACGTCGTTCATCACGTAGCGGCCGAACGGCTTGAGGTCTCCGAGGTGCGGCACGGAGTCGCCGATCCGGTTGAAGTCGTCGATCGTCAGGTCGACCTCGGCCTCCCTGGCCATCGCCAGCAGATGAAGGACGGCGTTGGTCGAGCCGCCGAGGGCCATCACGACCGTGATGGCGTTCTCGAAGGCCTCCATCGTCATGATCTGGCGCGCCGTGATGCCTTCCCGCAGCAGGTTGACCACGGCCTCGCCGGAGCGGTGGGCGAACCCGTCACGACGCCGGTCGACGGCCGGCGGGGCGGCCGAGCCGGGCAGGCTCATGCCGATCGCCTCGGCGACCGCGGCCATGGTGTTGGCGGTGTACATCCCGCCGCAGGCACCCTCGCCCGGACAGATCGCGCGCTCGATCCGGTCGACCTCCTCGCGGGAGATCTTGCCGGCGAGACAGGCGCCGACCGCCTCGAAGGCGTCGATGATCGTGACGTCTCGACCATCGACCTGGCCCGGCATGATCGAGCCGGCGTAGAGGAACACCGAGGCGAGGTCCAGCCGCGCCGCGGCCATCATCATCCCGGGCAGGCTCTTGTCGCAGCCGGCCAGCAGCACCGACCCGTCGAGCCGTTCGGCCATCATCACGGTCTCGACCGAGTCGGCGATCACCTCGCGGCTGACCAGGGAGAAGTGCATCCCCTCGTGACCCATCGCGATGCCGTCGGAGACCGAGATCGTGCCGAACTCCAGCGGGTAGCCCCCAGCCGCGTGCACGCCGTTCTTCACGGCCTTGGCGAGGCGATCGAGGGAGAGGTTGCAGGGAGTGATCTCGTTCCAGCTCGAGGCCACCCCGATCTGCGGCTTCGCGAAGTCGTCGTCGCCCATGCCGACGGCTCGCAGCATGCCTCGGGCGGCGGTCTTCTCGAGGCCGTCGGTGACGTCGCGCGAGCGGGGTTTGAGGTCCGGCGTGGTCATGCCCGGAGCCTACTTCCGCTCGTGCCGGCAAGGGCTCCGGTCTCACCCGCGCCACCATCGAGTGGCCCGACGTGTTCCTCCCCGAAACCGGCTTGGCACACCACCCTGCCAAGCGGCTGAGCCGGGCCGACGTCAGAGGACGGCGGCTCGCACCACGCACACGTCGGGCAGGTCCCTGTGGATCTCGGTCCAGGTCCGGCCCTCGTCGGGGGAGGACCAGACCGCGCCGTTACGGCCTCCGAAGTAGATGCCAGGGGACTCGTGGGAGTCGACGCACATCGCGTCGCGCATCACCGCGACGTAGTAGTTGTCGGGCAGCGACCCGTCGCCGAGCGGTTCCCAGTGGGTGCCTGCGTCGGTCGAGCGCCAGACCCGGGCATGCCCGTCGACGGGCCACCGCGCGCCGGCGTCGACGATGGGGAAGGCGAACACCGTCTCGGGGTCGTGGGGGTGCACCACGATCGGGAAGCCGAACTCGGCCGGCAGGCCGGGCGCGATGTCCTGCCACGTGTCACCGCCGTCGTCGGAGCGGTAGACGCCGCCGTGGTTCTGCAGGTACAGCCGATCGGGGCGAGACGGATGACGGGTCACCTTGTGCACGCACTGCCCGAACTCGGGGAAGGTCCGCTCCCCCGGCATGAACTCGGCCTTCACCCCGGTGTTCGACGGGTACCACGAGTCGCCGCCGTCGTCGGTGCGGTAGACACCGCCGGTGGAGATCGCGGCCAGCACCCGCTGCGGGTCCTCCGGGTGCGGCAGGATCGTGTGGAACGCCTGACCCCCGTAGCCGGCGTTCCACTCCTGGCGCTGTGGGTTGTCCCACAGCCCGCGCTCCAGCTCGAAGGTCTCGCCCCGGTCGGTGGACTTGAAGATCGCTCCCGGCTCGGTGCCGGCGTACACGACGCCGTCCTCGGTGCCGGGCGTCAGCTGCCACACGCGCGCCACTGCCTCGCCGGTGTCGTCGGGGAAGCGGACGGCGCCGTTCGGCGTCTCCTGCCAGGTCTCACCGAGGTCGTCGGATCGCCAGACCTGCGGCCCGAGCCAGCTCGAGCTCGCGCCGGCGAGCAGCCGCGTGCGGCCACCGCGGGTGTCGACGAGGCACGAGTAGACCTCCTCCATCGCGAAGTGCGGGCCGGTCCACGACCAGTCGCGACGGGCCTCGTCGGAGCGCCCGATCCACAGTCCCTTGCGGGTCCCCACCATCACCAGCGTCTCAGACCACCACGACCTCCGTCACTATTCCTGTTAGGAACAGTAGTCTGGTGCCGCCATGAGTCAAGACCTCTCGCTGCCGACGACGTCGTTCGCCCTCCTCGGGCTGCTCACGTTCGGTGACGAGCTGACCGGCTACGAGCTCAAGCAGCGCGCCGACAACACGCTCCGCTTCTACTGGGTGGCGCCGGCGATGAGCCAGATCTACTCCGAGCTCACGCGCCTCACGTCGCACGGCCTGGTCGAGCCGACCACGTCGGCCGGCGAGGGCAGGCGTACGACGACGTACCGGATCACCGCGCAGGGCCGGACGGCGCTGGCGGACTGGGTCGCCGAGAGCCGCGTTGGCTTCCCGGTACTGAAGCACACGGTGCTCCTGCGCCTGCTGATCGGGCACATGAGCGAGCCGGACCGGATCTCCACGATGCTCGAGGACTACGTCAGCCGAGCTGGCGGTCGCACTGGACGACCTACGCGAGGTCCGCGACTCGCTGCGCGGCGCCGACGGCCCCGGCGAGGCCTTCCACTACCCGTCGGTCGTCGCCGACTGGGGGCTCGAGTACTTCGCCGCCGAGTCCCGGCACACCCGTCACGCCCTCGACCGACTCGGCCACGCGCCGTAGCCGGCGACCGGCAGGACCGTCTACTCGTCGACCCGGCCCGTGTTCACGCTGGTACGACGTCGACCCGGCCCGTGTTCACGTCGTACGACGTCGACCCGGCCCGTGTTCACGGGCCCGTGCGCCGTCGGGCGGTGGGTAGGTTGCGGGGGTGCTGTCGAGGATCCCGCCGGTGTGGCTGGTCGTCGTCGGCATCTTGTCGGTCCAGCTCGGCGCGGGCATCGCGAAGAACCTGTTCGACGACGCGGACCCCACCACCCTGGTCTGGCTCCGGCTGGCGACCAGCGCTGTGATCCTGCTGGCCCTCGCCCGGCCGGCGCTGCGCGGTCGTACGGCGGACGACTGGCGGGTGGCGCTCGCGTTCGGCATCAGCCTCGGCACCATGAACTGGGCGATCTACCAGTCCTTCGCCCGGATCCCGCTCGGCATCGCAGTGACCATCGAGTTCCTCGGCCCACTCACCCTCGCTGTCCTGGGCAGTCGTCGGCCGCGCGACCTCGTGTGGGCGCTCCTCGCCGCGATCGGGGTGGCACTGCTCGGCTTCGAGCCCGGGGAGCTCACGTGGGCAGGGGTCGGCTTCGCGCTGCTCGCGGCCGCGGCCTGGGCGGCGTACATCCTGCTCAGCGCCTCGACCGGCCGTCGCTGGCCGGGGCTCGACGGGCTCGCAGTGGCCAGCGTGGTGGCGACGGCCATGCTGACACCGTTGCTGGTCTCGGTGTCCGGGCGCGGGCTCGGTCAGCCGCATGTCCTCGCGGCAGGCGCGCTGGTCGGCCTGCTCAGCTCGGTGATCCCGTACTCGTGCGAGATCACCGCACTGCGCACGATCCGGCCGTCGGTCTTCGGCATCCTGATGAGCCTGGAGCCCGCCGCCGCGGCGCTGGCCGGGATCGTCGTCGTCCACGAGTTCCTGACCGGGCCCCAGTGGCTGGCCATGGCCTGTGTCGTCGTCGCCAGCGTGGGTGCCACCCGCACCGGACTCGCGCCTCATTGCACCGGTCCCGGACTGAGCGTGCGTTTCCCGGCTTCACCATGTTCACGTGGTGAAGCGCGGCTTCTCATGGCGAGTTCGCCGTGCGAAGCGAGGTTTCCCCAGGTGAACATGGTGAAGCCGATCAACCCGAGACAGTCGATCAGCGGACCAGGTCGATCCGGGTCTCGGTCTGCGGCCAGCCGACGTCGGCGAAGGCGCGGGCCATCGGGAGGTTGGTGTTGTCGGTGTCGGCGATCAACACCGTCGCACCGGACGCGATGAGCTCGCGGGTCTGCCAGGCCAGCAGCTCGCGCCCGAAGCCGCGTCCGCGGTGGTCGCGACACACCCCGACGAACAGCACGAACGCCCGGCCGCTCGACATCAGCCGGCCCGACACCAGCCCGACGAGCGAACCACTGGCATCGGTGGCGAGCCGGATGCACTCCACCGGGTCCGAGTCGAGGAGGAAGGCGAGGCTCTCCCGACAGGCCTGTTCGAACCCGACCTTCTCGACGAGCGCGGCGTCGTGGGCGTCGAGGGTCTCGCGCATGACCTCGCGGTGGCAGGCGGCCAGTCGGGGGTCGTCGGGTCCGGTCGGCTCGTCGAGGAACAGCCGGGTGTCGACCGCCTCCCCCAGCCCAGGCTGTCGGCTCGAACTCGTAGTGCCGGCGCTCCACCAGGAGTCGCCACCCCGCCTCGCGCAGCGGGCCGGACAGACGTGCGATCGACGCGTCTTCGAAGGTCGCGTCCGTCGGCGCGAAGATGCCGGCCTCCTCGGCCCCGGCGGCGACGGCATCGGCGGTCGCATGGGCGACCAGGGCGTGGGCGACGCCGGGATCGTCGGGGAGCCCGAAGTGGTCGAGGACGAACACCCGGTCCTCGGGGGCGTCGGCACCGAAGGCGGCGACGACACCGAGCGGCGTCGGGTCGTCGGCGTGGCGGACGGCCCACACCCACGCTGGCCGGCGGCGTCCGCTGCCGAACGTGTCGCGGAGATGGGTGAGGCCGCGGATCCGGCGCTGGGTCGGCGAGTCCACGGTCAGCGGGCTCGCGGCGAGCAGGGTGATGGCCTCGTCGACGGAGGCGGGGTGGAAGAACTGCAGGGCAGACATGGGTTCCTCGAGTGTCGTCGCTCGCGAGCAAGCTCGCGTCGCGCTCGTTGCGGTCGCCCCCTACCCGACTTCGCCGGGGAGGGACGTCCTCACTCGGGCCTCGTCCCGGAGGCCGGTGAGTGGCGTGGGCATCGCGGCCTCCTTCCTCCCGTCGGTGGCGCTCACGCTAGGGGGCGCCGACGGGGCCGACAACGTCTTTTCGACCGCCCCGACGATGACGACCCGACGCGCGGCCCGGCGCAGCGTGGTGAGCACGGCCGGCCCGAGGACGACGATGGCGACGGCGTTGGTGATCGCGCGGCCGGTGTCGAACGAGCCCGGTCGAGGTGAGCAGGGTGTAGATCAGGAACCGGTGGAGGTTCTCGATCATGGGGTCGCCCGGCACGAACGCCAGCCCGGTATGACCGGGCACCGCGATGCCGAGCACGAAGGGCCACGAGGAGAGGTTGAGCAACAGCCCGAACGCGTACGCCGACACCACGCCGTAGGCAGCCAGCATGACGATCTCGGCACGACCGGTGAACCGACGCGGCAACAGGCCCGCCCCCATGCCGACCCAGGCCGAGCACATCATCTGGAACGGCAGCCACGGACCGACCCCACCGGTGAGCAGGGCCGACGCGAACAGCGACGTGCAGCCGAGCACGAAGCCGAAGCCCGGGCCGAACACCCGGCCCGCCAGGATCAGCACGAAGAAGACCAGCTCCACGCCACCGGTGCCGGGCGACAGCCCCCGCAGGACGGCGTTCACGGCCGAGAGGACGCCGAGCACAGCGAGCACGCGCGGGTCGAGTCCGCCCTCGGTGACCTCGGCCAGCACCACCGCGATCACCACCGGCAGCAGCGCGAGGAAGACGAACGGCGGCCCCATCTGGCCGCCCGCCGGCGTGCGGACGAGCAACGGCCAGACCAGCATCATCATCCCGGCGACCGACGCGACGGTGAGGACGACCGCGGAACGGCGCCCGAGGGGTACGGCGTGGGTCCGGGTCATCGCGCCACCTCGGCTACGCGGAGCCAGCCCGGGCCGAGGATCTTGGTGACCTGCGGCGCGAAGGCCGGCGAGGCCGCCAGCACCTCGCGGGTAGGCCCGTCGGAGACGACCTCGCCCTCCGCGAGCACGACCACCTGGTCGGCCGCGACCGCCGCGAACTCGACGTCGTGGGTCGCCACCATCACCGCATGCCCGTCATCGGCGAGCCGGCGCAGCATCGAGGCCAGCTCGGCCTTGGCCGGGTAGTCGAGGCCGCGGGTCGGCTCGTCGAGGAGGATCACCGGGGGGACACCGACCAGCACCACGACCAGTGCCAGTGCCAGCCGTTGACCCTCGGACAGGTCGCGGGGATGAGTCTCGTCGGCGATGCCCGGCACGAGTCGGTCGAGCAGCGCCCGCGCCTCGCCGGACCCACGGTCGGCGGCCACGCACTCGTCGGCCACCGACTCGAGGTAGAGGAGGTCGGCGGCCGTCTGCGGCACCAGCCCGACCAGCGCGCGACGCTCGGCCGCGGGGCGGGCAGCGGGGTCGGCACCGACGACCTCGACGCGGCCGGACTTGCGCTCGCGACTGCCCTGCAGCGTCCACAGCAGCGTGGACTTGCCCGAGCCGTTGCGTCCCATCAGGGCGGTCACGCTCCCGGGGCGCAGGCACACGCTCGCCGCCCGGAGGGCCACGGTCGCGCCGCGGACCACCGTGACGCCGTCGGCCACCGCGACCGGCGCGCCGTACTGCTCGCGAGCGGGCGGCGGAGGGTCGCCGAGGTCGAGGTCGCGCACCAGCCGGCGTGCGTCCCGGACGGTCACCGGCAGCGGATCCCAGCCGAGTCGCCGGCCGAGCTCGGCGATCGGGGGTACGACGGGCGAGACGGCCAGCACCTCGGCCGGCGGCCCGGTGTGCACCCGGCCGTCGCCGGTCAGCAGCGCGATCCGATCGGCGAAGGGCACGACCCGCTCGAGCCGGTGCTCGGCCATCAGGACCGAGAGCCCGAGGTCGTGAACCAACCTCGTCAGGGTGGCCAGCACCTCCTCGGCCGCGGTGGGGTCGAGCGCGGAGGTGGGTTCGTCGAGGACGAGAACCCGGGGGTGCATGGTCAGCACCGAGCCGATCGCCACCCGCTGCTGCTCGCCGCCGGACAGGGTGCGTAGGTCGCGAGCCCGCAGGTCGGCGATGCCGAGCAGGTCGAGGGTCTCCTCGACGCGGCGCCGCATCGTGTCGGGCGCCAGGCCGAGCTGTTCCATGCCGTAGGCGAGCTCCTCCTCGACGGTGTCGGTGACGAATCCCGCGGCGGGGTCCTGACCGACGTACCCGACGAGGTGAGCACGCTCGCGCGGCGGCTCGTGCACGACGGACCGCCCGTCGACCAGCACGTCGCCGGACAGAGTGCCGCCGGTGAAGCGCGGCACCAGCCCCGTCACCACCCCGAGCAGCGTGGACTTGCCGACGCCCGTGCGACCCGAGACGACGACCAGCTCACCCTCGTCCAGCAGCAGGTCGACGTCGCGCAGGACCGGTCGGTCGGCGTATCCGAAGCCGATGTGGCGCAGCTCGATCACGCGGCACCGCCCCGAGGTACGGCGGGGTGCGGCGCGCACAGGGCACCGCCGAGTCCGACGGCGGCAGCAGCGAGCGCGGTCAGGCTGAGCGTCGGCGCGACGGTCAGCCCCGGGTAGGCGATCGCCAGCTGATGATGGGACATCCACCAGACCGCCAACGCGACGGAGATGCCGGACGCGGCGACCACGCCCTCCGGCCACAGCCACGGGGCGGCCCGGTACCGGGATCGGCCGACGCGACGGCCGGCGCCCCTGACCGCCACGAGGGAGACCAGCACTCCGACCACGAGCATCGGGGTGCCGACCCAGGCCGGCGTGGTCTGGTCGAGCGCGCCGTAGACCCCGACACAGATCGCGCCGAGGCCGAGCAGCATCAGCCCACCGGTGACCCGTCGTTCCCGAGCGGTGGCGCCTGCCGTGCGGCCGTACCCGCGGGTGTCCATGCCCGCGGCGAGGGCGAGCGAGCGCTCGAGGGAGTCCTCCAGCACGGGGACGAGCAGCCGTCGGAGGCCGCGGACCCGGCCGTGGTCCCCTCCGCGCAACGTCTGGGCCGCGCGCACCCGCCGGAAGCTGTCGGCCAGGTGCGGCAGCAGGGTGATCGCCACGACGAGCGCACTGCCGATCTCGTAGAGGGCCGGCGGCACCGAGCGGAGCAGGCGCTTGGGGTTGGCCAGGGAGTTGGCGGCGCCGACACAGATCACGATCGTGGCCAGGCGGAGGCCGTCGTACAGGCCGAAGAGCAACGACTCCTGGGTGACCGAGCCGAGCAGCCGCAGCCCGAGGGTCCAGTGCGGCAGCGGCACGCTCGGCAGGTCGAGCAGCACCCGGCCGCCGTCGCCGCCTCCGACGAGGATCCGGAAGAACACGCGGATCACGACGATGAACAGACCGAGCCAGAGGTAGAGGCGGAACGAGTCGGCCCACGGCGAGGCGCTGCGGCGGGCCGCGACGGTCAGGCAGGCGACCCCGATCAGCGACAGGAGCAGCCACGGGTTGGTGGTGAACGAGGCCGCGGCGGCCAGGCCGACCGCCCACAGCCACCACGCCACGGGATGCAGGTCCCGTGGCAGGCGCGCGACCGCGAGGCGGGCCCGCATCACGGGCCGCCGGTGCGTTTTCGGCGTACGACGGCGACGGCGGCCGCGGCCACGAACAGTGCGGCCACCGACGCAGGTGCCACCCAGCCGGGAAGACCCGACCCCGAGCCGGACGCGGAGGTGTCGGGCGGCTGGTCGGCGAGCACCGCGGCGGCCCCGTGGTTCGCCGTCGATGAGGGTGTCGGACGGGTGCTCGCCGTGTGCCTCGTGGCGGGCGAGGACGGCGAGCGGGACGGGCCGGGTGCACCCGTGGCCGGCGCGGTGGGAGTGGTCGACGACGAGCCGGCCGTGGAGGCGGGCGGCGTCGACGGCGTGGGCGACGGCTTGTGCGTCGGTGACGAGGTGGGGCGGGACGTCGGCGTGGTGGAGGGCGACGCGGAGCTGTGGGCCTTCGGCGTCGTGCCCGGTGGCACCTGCGTCGTGCCCTTCTGCCAGGAGAGCGCGACGTACCCGCCCGCCGGCACCTTGAGCGAGCCGACGCCCGACGACGAGTAGGTCCACGTGCCGTTCGTGCCGTCGGACCACCACAGGGACCAGTAGGCGTCGGCGGGTGGGGTGCGGACGCACTGCGTGTCCGGAGCGCCGTCGACCTGGCAGACGAACGCCTGTCCCTGGACATAGGTCAGGGTGTGCCCGACGTCCGTGAACTGGGCAGCGGCGTACTTGCCCGCCCCCTCGGCGTCGCACGCGGTCTGCACGCCGCCCCCGAGCTGATGGAAGTCGACGACCACCGAGACGCCGGATGACGTGCTGCAGGTAGCGGCTTGCGCAGGCGCAGTGGAGAGCGGCACGACGAGCCCCGCCGCCGCGGCCGCGAGGGCCACGGCGGCGAGGCGTACGACGTTGCGCTGCACCGTCGTCAGCAGCCGTGCCGGAACAGCAGTCCCGGCGCCGCCTGGGCCGTGGCCCGGCGCCACTGGTCCTGAACAGCGTCGGTGATGCCGTCACGCCGACCCGCCTCGAGCCCCGCCTTGTCGTAGGCGATGGCACCGCGCTGTCCGGCCAGTGGCGTGGCGGGCTTCTGGGCGCCGAGCTGGAGGCCCGCCGCCCACGTCGCGGCCGCCTCGGCCGCCTTGCACCGGCCCGTCAGCCCCAGTGCCCAGGCCGCCAGTCCCGTGCTGTTGGTGTTCGGCGTCGAGGTGCTGGTGCCCCCGACGAACGAGCCGTTCTTGCGCTGCTGGGTGCCGAGCCAGGAAACGGCGTGCCGGAGAGCGCTCCGGAGCTTGGGGAGGTCCTTGCTCGTCCTCCACAGCTGGATCACGGCGTACGACGTGGCGTCGGGGTCTGCGGGGCTCTTCTTGCGGCAGCTCTGCTCGGGCGCGCTCGGCTTGGCGAAGTCGAGACGGAAGTAGCCCGCCGTGCACTGCTGCTCGAGCAGGAACGCGCGAGCCGCTGCGCGGCGCGGGCTCTTGGCCGTGGTCAGGCCGCGGACGGCCAGGATCTGGCCGACGGTGTTCGCGTTGTCGCCGAAGGTCGACTTGTCAGCGATCCGGCCCTTCGCCGGACCGGACGTGACGACCCGGCTCTTGAGGCGCGCGACCAGGTTGACGCCACCGAAGTCCGTGGGGTCGGCCCCGGTGGACTGCGCCAGCACGAGGAGCTTGGCGGTGCTGCCGGCGTACGTGCTGCCGACGTCGCCGAAGGAGTCGCCGGTGATGTAGTCGTCGACGTTCGCGGCGAGGGCGTGGCGCGCCGTACGAACGTCCTGGTGGTGGCCCCCGATGGACTTCAGCGCGAAGACCGTGTCGATGGTCAGGCCGTAGTCGTCGAAGCCACCGAAGTTCGGGTTGTGGACCAGGCCGCCGGTGAACTGACGCGACAGCCAAGTGGCTCCGTGCCCCGCCGGAGAGCCCGGCTTCGCGGCGGTGGCCTGAGCTGGGCCGGCGCCGGCGCCGGCCGCCAGGGAGACCACCAAGGCCGAGGAGAGCAGCGCCACCGAGGCGCGATGGACGAGAGACATGTCTTCCTTCCCGCTGCGACAGCGGGAAGGCGCCGATGATCGGGCGGGCCCACCCGCTGCTTTCCACGACAGCGTGTGTTCGGAACGCGTCGTGGCGGGTGTTCCGGCTCGCCGTGCTCGCCTGTGAGGCAGCACGGCCTACGGTTGCGGGTCAGCGCCGGATTCGGACCGGCTTCCCCCACCACGGGCGTAGCTGGGTTGTGATCACGGGCAGCATAGCCGCGTGCGCGGCCGGCGACGCAACCGCCGTACCACGTCGTCACATGCGTCACATCAAGCAGGCACTCCCTGCACTTCTCGGGTGTTGCAACCCCTGAGAAGTGCAGGGATCCCCGGCTCACCGGGGATCCCTGCACGCCCTCACCCCGCCCGGACGGAGGTGATGCAGCGGCGGTACTTCCGGCCCGCCGGCGAACCCGACGGGACCTCAGCCCAGCTTCTCGAGGATCAGCTCGCGGACACGGTTGGCGTCGGCCTGGCCACGCATCTCCTTCATCACCGCACCGATCAGCGCACCCGCCGCAGCCACCTTGCCGTCGCGGATCTTGTCGGCGACGTCGGGGTTGGCCGCGATCGCGTGGTCGACGGCCGTGGCCAGGGCGCCGTCGTCCGAGACGATGCCGAGTCCGCGGGCGGCGACGATCTCGTCGGGGGTGCCCTCACCGGCGACGAGCCCGTCGAGCACCTGCCGGGCCAGCTTGTCGTTGAGCGTGCCCTCCTCGACCAGGGCCTGGACCCGAGCCACGTCGGCGGGGGTCACTCCCAGCGAGGCGAGGTCGGTCTCGGACTCGTTGGCGCGCCGGGCCAGCTCGCCGAGCCACCACTTGCGCGCGGCCGGCGGAGTGGCACCGGCCGCGATCGTGTCCTCGACCAGCGCGAGCGCGCCCGCGCCCACGGTGTCGCGCATCTCGAGGTCGGAGAAGCCCCATGCCTCCTGGAGGCGGGCCCGCTTCTCGTGCGGCGGCTCCGGCAGCGTCGACCGCAGCTCGGCCACCCACTCGCGACCCGGCGCCATCGGCACCAGGTCGGGCTCGGGGAAGTAGCGGTAGTCCTCGGCGTCGGACTTCTCGCGCCCACTGGTCGTGACGCCGGTGTCCTCGTGCCAGTGCCGGGTCTCCTGCAGGATCGAGCCCCCGCCCGCCAGGATCGCGGCGTGCCGGCGCATCTCGTAGCGCGCCGCTCGCTCGACCGACCGCAGTGAGTTGACGTTCTTGGTCTCGGTGCGGGTCCCGAGCCTGGTCTCGACGGGCGCGACCGACGAGGGCTTGGGGGCCAGCGACAGGTTCACGTCGCAGCGCAGCGAGCCCTGCTCCATGCGTACGTCGCTCACGCCGAGCCCGAGGAGCAGCTCGCGCAGCTGCGCCACGTAGGCCCGAGCGACCTCGGGCGCCCGCGCGCCGGTACCGAGCACGGGCTTGGTGACGATCTCGATCAGCGGGATGCCGGCCCGGTTGTAGTCCACCAGGGAGTAGTCGGCGCCGTGGATCCGTCCGGTGCTGCCACCGACGTGCAGCGACTTGCCGGTGTCCTCCTCCATGTGGGCGCGCTCGATCCCGACGCGGTAGGTCTCCCCGTCGACCTCGACGTCCATGAAGCCCTCGAACGCGATCGGCTCGTCGTACTGGCTGGTCTGGAAGTTCTTCGGCATGTCCGGGTAGAAGTAGTTCTTCCGGGCGAACCGGCACCACTGCGCGATCTCGCAGTTCAGCGCCAGCCCGATCCGGATCGCGGACTCCACCGCCTTCGCGTTCACCACCGGCATCGAGCCCGGCAGGCCCAGGCAGGTCGGGCAGGTCTGGGTGTTGGGCTCGGCGCCGAACTCGGTTCGGGCAACCGCAGAACATCTTCGTCGTCGTGTTCAGCTCGACGTGGACCTCGAGGCCGAACGCCGGGTCGAACTGCGCGATCACGTCGTCGTAGGACAGCAGCTCGTCGCTCATCAGCGGGCTTCCTCTCCGGTCTCGACATGCTCGCCCGACGACAGCCCCCGGGCCCGGTCGAGCAGCGGGCCGCCCCACTGGGCGACCAGTGCCGACTCGAGCGCGGCGCCGACCCGGTAGACGCGGTCGTCGCGCAGGGCGGGAGCCAGGATCTGTACGCCGGCGGGCAGGCCGTCCTCGTCGGCCAGGCCGCTCGGGACGGAGATGCCGGGGACGCCGGACAGGTTCGCCGGGATCGTGGCGAGGTCGTTGAGGTACATCGCGAGCGGGTCGTCGACCTTCTCCCCGAGCGGGAACGCCGTGGTCGGCGCGGTCGGGCTGACGAGCACGTCCGCCTGCTCGAACGCCGCGTCGAAGTCGCGGGCGATGAGGGTGCGCACCTTCTGCGCCTGGCCGTAGTAGGCGTCGTAGTAGCCGCTCGAGAGTGCGTAGGTGCCGAGGATGATGCGGCGCTTCACCTCGTCCCCGAAGCCGGCCTCGCGAGTCGCGCGCATGACGTCCTCCGCGCTCGGGTCGCCCTCGGGCGTCACACGCAGGCCGTAGCGCATGGCGTCGAAGCGAGCCAGGTTGGACGACGCCTCGGCCGGCAGGATCAGGTAGTACGTCGCGAGCGCGTGCACGAAGTGCGGGCACGACACCTCGACCACCTCGGCCCCGGCCTTCGTCATCAGGTCGACCGACTCGCGGAACCGGGCGAGAACCCCCGGCTGGTAGCCCTCGCCGCCCAGCTCGGTCACGACGCCGACGCGCAGGCCCGTCAGGTCTCCGTCGGCTCCGCGTCGAGCGGCGTCGACGAGCCCGGTGATCGGCTGCTCGATGCTGGTGGAGTCGAGCGGGTCGTGGCCGCCGATGATCTCGTGCAGCAGCGCCGCGTCCAGCACGGTTCGGGTCACCGGACCGGCCTGGTCGAGGGAGTTGGCCAGCGCGACGAGGCCATAGCGCGACACCCCGCCGTACGTCGGCTTCACCCCGACGGTGCCGGTGACCGCGCCGGGCTGGCGGATCGACCCACCGGTGTCGGTGCCGATCGCCAGCGGGGCCTCGTACGCGGCGACCGCGGCCGCGCTGCCGCCGCCCGAGCCGCCTGGGATGCGAGTCAGGTCCCACGGGTTACGGGTCGGGCCGTAGGCGCTGTGCTCGGTGGAGGATCCCATCGCGAACTCGTCCATGTTGGTCTTGCCGAGGATCGGCAGGCCGGCCGCGCGCAGCCGCGCGACGACGGTGGCGTCGTACGGCGGGACCCAGCCCTCGAGGATGCGCGACCCGCAGGTGGTGGGCAGTCCACGGGTGGCGAGGACGTCCTTGACCGCGATCGGCACCCCGTCGAGGGCGCTCGCGGGCAACCCGTCGGCCCGCCGCGCGTCGGAGGCAGCGGCCTGCTCGAGCGCACCCTCGGCGTCCACGTGGAGGAAGGCGTGCACCGCACCGTCCACCTCGGCGATCCGGTCGAGGTGTCGCTGGGTGACCTCGACCGAGGTGATGTCGCCGTTCTCCAGCGCAGCGGACAAGTCCGCAGCGCTGGCTCGCAGCGACGGGGCCGGCCGCTTCGCGCCCTCCCCCGTCACTGCTCGTCTCCGAGGATCCTCGGGACCTTGAACCGCTGCTGCTCGACCTCCGGCGCGCCGCTGAGCGCCTCTTCGGCCGTCAGCCCGGGCCGGACCACGTCGTCACGGAAGACGTTGGTGAGCGGCAGGGCGTGGGAGGTGGGCGGGGTGTCGTCGGAGGCGACCCCGTTGATCGACGCCACCGACTCGAGGATCACGCTCAGCTGCGGAGCCAGGTGGTCGAGCTCGGCGTCGGACAGGTCGATGCGCGCGAGGGCGGCCAGATGGGCCAGCTCGTCGCGGCTGATCGCGTCGGGCGCGCCGGTGCCGGGGGAGGTGTCGGGCATGGGCTCATCCTAGGGAGGCGCGACCGGCACCGGGACGGGCGGGACCGCCGCCCGGATCTCGCGGAACCGAACTCCACCAAAGCACCTACGCGTCCGCCCGCTCGGCGCTAGCGTGGTAAGCCGTATGAGCGGTGTCCGCGAGTCCGAGATCGACGGCGTCCTGTGCTTCTGGGTAGACATGGGGCGCCCGGCTTCGTGCGCCCACCTGCTCTTCCGGCAGGGGTTGGCCGACGAGCCGCTCCACGAGAGCGGCTGGCTGCACCTCCTCGAGCACCTCGCCCTGCTCGACCGCGAGACGCTGACCCGCCCGATCGAGGGCCGGCTGTCCCTGCTGCGCACGCACTTCGCCGCCTTCGGTGGTCCGGAGGCCATCGCCGAGCACGTCGGCAACCTGGCACGCTGGCTTGCCCGGCCCGACCTGCGGCTGCTGCCCCGCGAGCGCGGTCTCCTCCAGGCGCAGGCCTACGAGGCGCGCGACCGGCTGACCCGCTCGCTCACCTGGCGGTACGGCGCGCTCGGGCCCGGCGTGGCCAGCTACCCCGAGATCGGCGCGATGCGGGCCACCGACGAGCTGCTCGTCGAGCGCTCCCGCCGGGTCTTCAACGCCGCCAACGCCATCCTGGTGCTGGACGGTCCGCCTCCGGCCGGCCTCGCGGTCCCGCTCCCACCCGGCGAGTACCTCCCCACGGCCCCGGCGGAACCGGTGCGCCGGGCGCTGCCCGCGGCGTACCGGGACGAGATCGGGCTCACGATCAGCGGCGTCGTCACCCGGACCCACGAGGCGACCTTCCTGCCGGTCGTCCTCGAGCGCGCGCTCCACGACGGGCTCCGCCGCCACAGCGGCAGCGCCTTCGGGCTCTGGTCGTCGATGGCCGAGGTGGACAACGAGTACGCCGTGGTCGCCGGCGGGTCCGAGGTCGTCGACGAGATGCTCCCGACCGTGGCCAAGGCAGCCCTCGAGGTCACCGGCCAGCTCGCCGAGCAGGGTGTGCCGCGGGAGTGGGTGCAGGAGGCCGTCGAGCAACGTCTCCGCGTCCTCGAGTCGCCCGCCGCCGAGGTCGAGACCGCCCTGGAGGCGGCGTACTCCGCGCTCAGCGACCGGGTGCCGATGACCTACGCCGAGCTGCTCGCCCAGCTGCGGGACACCGACCCGCGGCAGGTCGACCGAGCGGCCCAGGAGCTGCACGCCTCCCTGTTGGTCGGGCTCCCCGAGGCAGCGCCGCTGCACCGGTCGATCCCGGCGATCTCGTTCCCCGAGTCGCGGCCCCAGGGCACGGGGACCAAGCACAGCCACGTCAACTGGCCCGCCGACCTGACCACGTTCACCATCGACCAGCAGATGGCCGAGCGGACCACCGGCGGCATGAGCCGCTCCATGCGGTTCCAGAACGTCGTCGCCCTGCTGGCCTACCGCGACGGCGCCCGCCACCTGATCGGTCGCGACGGCAACGTGTTGGAGATGGAGCCGCGCGAGTGGATGCGTGGCAAGGACCTCACCAAGGCACTCGACGCCGCGGTCCCGGCCGAGCTGCACCTGGCGATGCCCGACCGGACGGTGACGTTCCAGCCGATGAGCCTGACCGACCGCTCCGCTCGTGCGTTCGCACGGGTCGCCAACACCCGGATCGGCCTGGCCACCCTGCTCGGGATCGTGGCCCTGCTGGGCCTCTGGGCGATGGTCGGCGGACACCCGGTGCCCGGGGTCGTGTTCCTGCTCCTGGCCGCCGCGCTCGGTGCCCAGCTGTGGCGCACCGAGATGGGCGCCGCCCCGGGTGCGTCCGTGACCCCGCCGCCGACGACCACCTAGGGCCGCATGCCCCGCACCTCGCTCCGTGACGGCCGCACCCTGGCCTGGTCCGAGGGCGGAGACCCGCACGGTCGGCCGGTGCTCTTCTTCCACGGTTGCCCCGACACCCGACGCGCGGCCCACAGCGGACATGCCGCGGCCCTGCGGCTCGACGTGCGGCTCGTCGCGGCCAACCGACCCGGCTACGGCGCCTCCACTCCGGTTGCCCCGTCGTACCGGCAGGTGGCGGACGACGCGGTCGACCTCGCCGACCAGCTGGGACTCGACACCTTCGGGGTGCTCGGGATGTCGGTCGGCGGCACGTTCGCGCTCGCGTGCGCGGCGTATCACCCCGATCGGGTGTCGGCGGTCGCGCTGGTGGCGACCCCCGGGGAGGCGCCCCGGATGGACCCTCCCTGGACCCGCGACGACCTCGACCCCGACGGCCGTGCCTGGTACGCCGCCCTCGCGGCCGGCAGCCTCGAGGAGGCCCGGGAGACGGTGCGGCCGGACTTCCTCGCCTACCGCGCGCGGGTGGCACCCGAGGACCCCGACGACACCGCGCTCGCGGAGCGCTGGGTGCGGGGCCTCCCGCAGGAGGACCGCTCCCTGCTCGCTGCCCGCAGCCCCGCCGACCTGGCGGCCGACGCCCGCGAGGCACTGCTCGTCCCCGACGGCTATCTGAACGACGCCGCCCTGGTCTTCCGCAGCTGGCCGTTCGACCTCGCGGAGGTCGAGGCGCTGGTGACGCTCTGGTACGGCGAGCGGGACCCGAACGCACCACCGCGCAACGGCCGCTGGCTGGCCGACCACCTGCCCGACGCGACCCTGCACGTGCTGCCGGGGCTGGGCCATCTCGAGAGCCTGCTGCGGACGTGGCCCGACGTCCTGAGCAGCGCCGCGCCGCGCGGCTGACGACGGTCAGAGCCCGTCCGGGCCGCGCTCGATCAACACCTTGAACGCGCCCTCGTCGAGCACGGGGACCCCGAGCTGCTCGGCCTTCTCGGCCTTCGAGCCGGCGTTGTCGCCCACCACGACGTAGTCGGTCTTCTTCGACACCGAGCCGGCGGCCTTCCCGCCCCGGGACACGATGGCCTCCTTGGCCGAGTCGCGCGAGAAGTCGACCAGCGAACCCGTGACGACGACGGTGAGGCCCTCGAGGGTGCGCACCACGGACTCGTCGCGCTCGTCCGCCATGGTCACCCCGGCCTGCGGCCCACTTGTCGACGATCGCCGCGTGCCAGTCGACCGTGAACCACTCGATCACCGCCTCCGCGATCGTCGGGCCCACACCCTCCGCCGCCGCGAGCTCGCTCTCGGACGCTCCCCGGATCCGGGCCATGGAGCCGAACTCCGTGGCGAGGGCTCTCGCCGCGGTCGGTCCCACGTGTCGGATCGACAGGGCGACCAGCACTCGCCACAGGGGCACCGTCCGTCGCGCGCCGAGGTTGGCCAGGAGGCCCTCGCCGTTGGCACTGAGCTGCGGACCCTCCTCCCCCTTCCGCGGCGCTCGGGTGAACAGGTCGGTCTTCAGGAGCTTGGCGCGGTCGAGGTCGAAGACGTCGCCCTCGTCGGTGAGGACGTGGGCGTCGAGCAGGGCGTGCGCGGCCTCGGACCCGAGCCCCTCGATGTCGAAGGCGCCGCGGCTGGCCACGTGGTAGACCCGCTCCAGCAGCTGGGCCGGGCACTGCTGGGTGTTGGGACACCGGAGGTCCTTGTCACCCTCCTTCTGCTGGGCCAGCGTGGTGCCGCAGGAGGGGCACTGGGTCGGCATCACCCAGGGCTCCAGCCCCTCGGGCCGCAGGGCCAGCACCGGCCCGACGATCTCGGGGATCACGTCACCGGCCTTGCGGAGCACCACCGTGTCGCCCGGACGCACGTCCTTGCGGGCGACCTCGTGGGCGTTGTGCAGCGTCGCGCGCTCCACCGTGGAACCGGCCACCTTGGTCGGCTCCATCACCCCGAACGGCGTCACCCGGCCGGTGCGACCGGTGTTGACCTCGATCGAGAGGAGCTTGGCGTTGACCTCCTCGGGCGGGTACTTGAACGCGATCGCCCAGCGGGGCGCCCGTGACGTCGACCCGAGACGCCGCTGGAGGGAGACGTCGTCGACCTTGATCACGACGCCGTCGATCTCGTAGGGGACGATGGTGTGGCGGCGTTCGCCGACGTCGTCGATGAACGCCTGCACCTTCGCCAGGCTGGGCAGCACCTTGATCTGGTCGGAGACGTTGAGGCCCCAGGCCTGGAGGGCCTCGTAGGCCGCGGACTGGGACACCGGGTCGAAGCCCCGCCGCGCGCCGATGCCGTGGCAGACCATCCCGAGGTCGCGAGACGCCGTGACGCGTGGGTCCTTCTGGCGCAGCGAGCCCGCCGCGGCGTTGCGGGGGTTGGCGAACACCGGCTTGCCGGCCTCGGTCATCGACACGTTGAGGCGCTCGAAGGCCGCCACGGGGAGGAACACCTCGCCGCGCACCTCGACCAGCTCGGGGACCGGGTACGTCGTCGGTGCCGGTGAGCCGGTCGGGCACCGACGCGACGGTGCGGACGTTGGGGGTGACGTCCTCACCGGTGCGGCCGTCGCCGCGGGTCAGGGCGCGGACGAGGCGACCACCTTCGTAGAGCAGGTTGATCGCGAGCCCGTCGACCTTGAGCTCGCACAGCAGGGCCGGGTCGTCGACGCCGTCGCGGGCGAGCCGGGTGTGCCACGTCGCGAGCTCGTCGTAGGAGAACGCGTTGTCCAGGCTCTCCATGCGCTGGAGGTGATCGACGGCGGTGAACTCGGTCGAGACCGCGCCGCCGACCTTCTGGGTCGGGGAGTCGGGCGTGCGCAGCTCGGGGAACTCCTCCTCCAGCCCTTCGAGCTCACGCAGTCGACGGTCGAAGTCCGCGTCGTCCAGGGTGGGGTCGTCGAGCACGTAGTAGCGCCACCGGGCGTCCTCGATCTCCTCGGTGAGCGCGCGGTGGCGCTCCTTGGCTTCGGGAGTGGCCGACTGCGGTTCGCCCATGGCGCCTATCCTGCCAAGCGGCGCCGACATCCGCTGCCGGGCCCGACCCGTTCCTCTGCCCACCCATCCGGTCCACCCGGCGTACCGAATCGTCGGCGTGGAGACGAGCCCGAAGGAGTGCATCGTGCCCGGTCCGAGCCTGACCCGGTACGACGCGCCCGGCCGCGCCGAGGCGCTCGTGCTCGTGCTGCACGGCGGCAAGGCGCGCTCCACCGCGCCCGTCACCGGCCGGAGCCTGTCCTGGCTGCGCGCGCTCACCCTGGCCCGCACGCTCGGCGAGACCCTCCACGAGGAAGGCGTCGGCCTGTGGGTCCTGCGGTACCGCACCGCCGGCTGGAACGCCGACGGCACCCGCCAGGTCGAGGACGCGCGGTGGGCGCTCGACCAGATCCGTACCGAGGTCGGCAACGTGCCCGTCGCGTTGCTCGGCCACTCGATGGGCGGTCGGACCGCCTGCCACGTGGCCGATCACGACTCCGTGCAGGGTGTCGTGGCCCTGGCCCCGTGGCTGCCCCCGGGCGAGCCGGTCACCGCCCTCGCCGGCCGGCGGCTGCACGCCGCCCACGGTCGACGCGACCACATCACCCGCGCCTCGGACACCCGTGCGTACGTCGAGCGGGCGCGCGAGGTGGCCCGTGCGGCGACGTACACCGACATGGGCGAGCGCGGCCACTACCTCCTGCGCGGCACCGCCGCCTGGAACGCCTTCGCCGTCGACGCCGTACGCCGGGTGCTCGCGGCGGGCTGAGCCGCCGGCCCGACCTATCCGGAGAGTTCCTCCGGACTCCGGATGAAACTGATTTGTTTCATCCGCCGAGGTCCGTTACCGTCTACATGGAACGAAACCGTTTCGTTTCATACAGATGAACGACAGGTGACAGGACCCGGATGACGCCCGCCGAAGCAGCGACCCACCTCCGCCCGCGAGTCGAGGGCGACCGTGAGCGCGAGGTCCTCGACGCCGCCCTCGAGGTCCTGGCCGAGGTCGGCTACGACCGGCTGACCATGGACGCCGTCGCCCAGCGCGCGAAGGCCTCCAAGGCGACGCTCTACCGACGCTGGAACTCCAAGGCGACGCTGGTCGTCGACGCCCTGGCGACCCAGAAGGCGACCCCACCGGTGCCCGACTCCGGGGACCTCCGCACCGACCTGCTGACCGCGTTCTGCGGCATGGGCGGCCTCACCGACCACGACACCACCCAGACCTTCGGCGCCGTGATGACGGCCCTGAGCACAGACCCGGAGTTCGCGGCCGAGTTCCGGACCCGGGTCCTCCAGCCGAAGGCGCAGGTGTCGCGGACGGTGTTCCAGCGCGCCGCCGACCGCGGTGAGGTCCGCCCGGACCTCGACCTCGACCTGATGGCCCCGGCGCTGGCCGGGATCGTCCTGCACCGCCTCTTCGTGATGGGCGAGACCCCCGGGCCGCAGCTCATCGAGCACGTCATCGACCAGATCATCCTGCCCGCTGTCAGGCCACAGGCCTGAGAAACGTCAAGAAGTCACACCGAGAAATCACTACGTGAGGAAACCCATGTCCGAACTCACCGACGCCGTCGAGGCTCACGAGCCCGAGGCCACCGAGAGCGACGGTAAGACGCGGCACTATGGCTGGGCCCTGGTGCTGATCTGCATCGCCCAGCTCATGGTGGTGCTCGACGCCACGATCGCGAACATCGCTCTGCCCTACATCGGCAGAGATCTCCACATGTCCGGCACGAACCTCACCTGGATCGTGACCGGCTACGCGCTGGCCTTCGGCGGCTTCCTGCTGCTCGGTGGCCGTCTCGGCGACCTCTACGGCCGCCGTCGTACGTTCATCCTCGGCCTCTCGATCTTCGCGGTCGCGTCCCTGCTCGGCGGACTCGCCCAGAGCGAGGCCCTGCTGCTGACCTCGCGAGGCGTCCAGGGCCTCGGCGCAGCGCTCGCCTCTCCGGCGGCGCTCGCCCTGATCACCACCACCTTCCCGGCCGGCCCGGCCCGTAACCGCGCGTTCGCGGTGTACGCCGCCATGTCCGGTGCGGGTGCGGCCGTCGGCCTGATCCTGGGTGGCTGGCTGACCGGTCTGGACATCTCGCTGTTCGACCCCCAGGACGGCTGGCGCCTGACCTTCCTGATCAACGTGCCGATCGGCCTGGCGGCAGCCCTGCTGGCCCCGCGCTTCCTCAACGAGTCGGAGCGCCACAGCGGCCAGCTGGACATCCCCGGCGCCATCGCCGGTACGGGTGGTCTGCTCGCCCTGGTCTACGGCCTCACGCGTGCCGGCAACGCGGCGTACGGCTGGGGCGACCCCCTGACCATCGCCAGCCTGGTCGGCGGCGCGGTCCTGCTCGGGCTCTTCTTCCTGGTCGAGTCCAGGGTCGCGCACCCGCTGCTGCCGTTCCGGGTGTTCGCCAACCGGTCACGGGCCGCGAGCTTCGTGGCCATGATGCTGCTGCCGGCGGCCATGTTCTCGATGTTCTTCTTCCTGAGCCTGTTCATCCAGAACGTGATGGGCTACAGCCCGCTCAAGGCCGGCTTCGCGTTCCTGCCGTTCAGCATCTGCATCATCATCGCCGCGACGATCGTGTCCAACCTGATCAACCGGATCGACGCGCGCTACATCGCTGGTGTCGGCACGCTGATGGCGGCCTTCGCGCTCTACGGGTTCTCCCGGCTGACCGTCCCCGACGGCGGCCAGGACGTGCTGAAGGCCATCAGCTCCGGTCAGCCGCTGGGCTCCGGCGTCAGCTACTGGACCGACATCCTGCCCTACGTCTGCCTGATGGCGCTGGGCATGGGCGCGGTGTTCGTGCCGCTGACCCTCACCGCCGTCCACCACCTGCGGTCCGAGGACGCCGGCGTCGGCTCCGGTGTGCTGAACACGATGCAGCAGGTCGGTGGGGCGTTCGGTCTGGCCGCGCTGGCGACTGTCGGCAGCCACTACACCAACGCCCACATCGCGTCGATCGCCCCGACCATCGGCCGCGGCGTCTCGCAGCTCGACCCGAGCGTGGTGCAGCAGCTCTTGACCAAGCTCCACCTGAGCTCGCCGGCCGACCTGGTCAGCTCGCTGGCCTACATCGGCGGCTTCCCGACGGGCGCCACCCACGCGTTCCTGGTCGGCGTCTTCATGATGCTCGCCGGCTCGGCCGTGGTGTGGATCTTCCTCGACGTGAAGCACGAGGAGCTGGCCACGGACGCTCCTGAGGGTGTGCACGTCGGCTGACCCACGCCGTACGACGCACGACGGCCCCCGGGGTGCTCACCCCGGGGGCTTCGTCGTCTCGGCAGCGGGGATAGTCCCCGACGTCTTGGCTGTCACTTCGACCTCGAACACCACCAAAACGTCGGGGACTATCCCGACGATCGGCTCAGCGAACCCGGGCGAGGCTGACGCCGTCGCGGACCGGGAGCAGGACGACGTCCACCCGGTCGTCGGCGAGCAGGGCGGCGTTCATGGCCACGATCGCGTGGTCGTCGTCGTTCTGCGGGTCGAGCACCCGGCCGTCGCGGAGCATGTTGTCGAGGACGACGAGCCCGCCGGGACGCATCCGGGTCACGATCTCCTCGTAGTACGCCGGGTAGCCCGCCTTGTCGGCGTCGATGAACGCGAAGTCCAGGTCCCGCTCGGCCGGCAGCGCCCGGAGGGTCTCGACGGCCGGGGCGATCCGCAGCTCGATCCGGTCGGCGACGCCGGCCCGCTCCCAGTAGCGCCGGGCGACGGCCGTGTAGTCCTCGCTGACGTCGCAGCAGAGCAGGTGCCCGTCGTCGGGAAGCCCGCGGGCGAGGCAGATCGAGGAGTAGCCGGTGAACGTGCCGACCTCGACGGCGTTGCGTGCTCCCACCAGCCGGACCAGCATCGTCAGCAGCTCGCCCTCGTCGTGGCTGATCTGCATGCCCGCGGCTCCTCCGAGCTCGCGGTGGGTCTCCTCGGCGAGGTCGCGGAGTACGTCGTCCGCGGGCTCGGAGTGGGCGAGCAGGTAGTCGTTGATCTCGGGGCTGACGATGTCCATGCCGCCAGTCTGGCCGAATGCGGCTCCCGCGTGCACTCGCGCCTTGGCTCACCAGCCTCATCCGTCACACCGAGCAGGGAGTCCCTGCGCTTCTCGGGGGTTGCAAAGGCCGAGAAGTGACGGGATACCCGGCTCGCCGGGTATCCCGTCAGGAGTCCACCACACTAGTGGGTGAACTCCGCGACGTGGCCGCCCTCGTGTCGTACCACAGGACGTAGCGGCCGGCGGGATGCGGCGCCGGTTGCCATCGCTGACTCCCTGACGTCCCCAGGACGGACAGCGTTCCCGTGACGAGGTCGTAGCGGATCGACGCCACGGTCGTCAGCCCCTGAGCTCGAGCCCCTGGAAGACCAACCGGGACGGCCGACGACAGGTCGACCCTCTGGTCACGCAAGAACCGGCCCGCTGGCTCGGGCTTCGAAGGTTCCCGTTGCACCACCCCGGCAGTCACTCCGGAGACGGCGATCACGGCGAGGGCCGCGCCGGCGACGGCGAGGGCGGCGACGCGGCACCGCCGTCAGCTGCCGGTGCTCACCCGTTCAGGTTGGCCGCCACCTCGCGGCTGAGCTCGGTGGCACGACGGGCCCACGCGGGCGACGCGCCGGCGAGGCCGCAGGAGGGCGTGATCACGAGCCGCTCGACGACGCTCTCGGGGTCGAGCCCGAGCATGTCGAGCCAGCGCAGCACTCCCTCGGTCAGGGTCTTCGCGTCCGGGACGGTGTCCGGCTCGAGGGCCGGTACGACGCCCAGCGCGAGCGTCTCCCCCGCCTCCAGCGCCTCGGCGAGCACGTCCATGTCGGAGGCGGTCAGCACCGCGAGGTCGGCACTGAGTCCCCGGGCGCCGGCTCCGCGCAGGAGCTGCCACGGAACGCCGGCCGCGCACGAGTGGACCCACGGGTCCGGGCCGGCCGCGGCGAGAACCCACTCCAGCGCCGCCGATGCCTCGGGCGGGTGGACGACCCGGTGCCGCCCGAACCCGGACGCGGTCGCGATCTCACCCGCCAGCACCGCCGCCAGCGCCGGTTCGTCCACCTGTACGACGACCCGCTCGGCCGCGACCCGGCGTCGTACGTCGGCCAGATGCGTCGCGAGCCCCTCGGCCAGCGCCTGGGCCAGCTCGCGCCGCGCCCCGTGGTCGGACAGGACCTTGTCGCCGCGCGGCTTCTCGACGGAGGCGGCGAGGGTCCACGGACCGGCGACCTGGATCTTGAACGTGCCGCGCACGTCCTGCGCCTGCTCCTCGAGCGCGTCGAGGTCCTGGGCGAGCAGCGACCTGGCCCGGCGGTGGTCGATGCCGGGTCGGTCCGTCAGCCGCCACCCGGCCGGCTGCAGGTCGAAGCCGAGGTCCGCGACCATCGCGATCGCCCGACCCGCCATCCCGGCGGCGGCGCCCCGGGCCGGGAGCTCCGGGAGGTAGGGCAGGTCAGGCACCTCGCCGAGGACCACGCGCACCGCTTCGGCGTACGCCGCGGCCTCGTCGCCGGGCCACGACCCGACCCCGCTCGCGGTGCTCACGCGAGCACGTCGGTGCGGGCGGTGGAGACGATCGTGGCCGAGCCGACGACGCGGGTGCCGTCGTAGAGCACCGCGGCCTGACCGGGAGCGATCCCCTGCGCCGGATCGAGCAGCTCGATGGCGACCTGCTCCGAGCCCGTCGCGTCGGTCGAGACCGTGACCGTCGCACGATGCTCGGCGCCGTGGGCCCGCAGCTGCACGCCGCCGGTGTACGACGTCGGCGCGGCGCCGCACCAGCGTGGCCGGTCGGCGACGATGCGGTCGACGGTCAGTGCCTCGCGGGGCCCGACCGTGACGGTGCCCGAGACCGGCTCGATGTCGAGCACGAACCGAGGCTTCCCGTCGGCCGCCGGCACACCGAGCCGCAGCCCGCGCCGCTGGCCGATGGTGAACCCGTAGGTCCCCTCGTGCCGGCCCAGCTCCTCGCCGGAGGACGCGTCGACGATCGCCCCGCCCTGGTTGGGCGCCCGCTCGCCGAGCTTCTCCCGCAGCCAACCCGCGTTGTCGCCGTCGGCGACGAAGCAGATGTCGTGGGAGTCGGGCTTCTCGGCCACCAGCAGACCGCGCCGCGCCGCCTCCTCGCGGATCAGCGACTTCGGGGTGTCACCGAGCGGGAAGAGCGAGTGGGTGAGCTGGTCCTGGGTGAGCACGCCGAGCACGTAGGACTGGTCCTTGCCATGGTCCACCGCCCGGTGCATCTCGACGGTCCCGTCGATCGCCGTTCGCAGCCGCGCGTAGTGACCGGTGACGACGGCGTCGAACCCGAGCGCCACCGCTCGGTCGAGCACGGCGGCGAACTTGATCTTCTCGTTGCACCGCAGGCAGGGGTTGGGCGTCCGCCCGGCGGCGTACTCGTCCATGAAGTCCTCGACGACGTCGGCGTGGAACCGCTCGGAGAGGTCCCAGACGTAGAACGGGATGCCGATCACGTCGGCGGCGCGGCGTGCGTCGTTGGCGTCCTCGAGGGTGCAGCACCCGCGCGCCCCCGAGCGGTACGACGCGGGGTTGCGCGAGAGGGCGAGGTGGATGCCGGTGACGTCGTGACCGGCCTCGTGCGCGCGGGCTGCGGCCACGGCCGAGTCGACGCCGCCCGACATCGCGGCGACCACCTTCATCTCTCGCGAGCTCCGCGGGCACGCTCGACGGCCGGCCCGATCGCCTCGACCAGCGCATCGACGTCCGAGGCGGTCGAGGTGCGCCCGAGGGTGAAGCGCAACGAGTGACGTGCGCCCTCCTCGTCGCAGCCCATCGCCAGCAGCACGTGGGAGGGCTGGGGCACCCCGGCCGAACAGGCCGACCCGGTCGAGCACTCGATCCCCCGCGCGTCGAGGAGCATCAGCAGCGAGTCGCCCTCGCAGTCGGGGAAGCCGAGGTGGGCGTTGCCGGGAAGCCGGTGGTCGACGTCGCCGTGGAGGTGAGCCTCGGGCACGATCTCGGTCACCCGGCGGACCAGGTCGTCGCGGAGCCCGGCCATCCGCTCGGCGTACTCGGGCTGGGCCTTGACGGCGTGCTCGACCGCGGTCGCGAACCCGGCGATGGCAGGCATGTCGAGGGTGCCACTGCGGATGTCGCGCTCCTGGCCGCCGCCGTGGAGCAGCGGGGTCAAGGAGAGCTCGCGGCGCAGCACGAGCGCGCCCACGCCGTAGGGCCCGCCGAGCTTGTGGCCGGTGAGGGTGAGGGCGTCGACGCCGCTGGCGGCGAAGTCGACCGGCACCGCCCCGACGGCCTGGACTGCGTCGGTGTGCACGGGGATGCCGTGCTCCGAGGCAACGGCCACGACGTCCTCGACGGGCTGCAGCGTGCCGACCTCGTTGTTGGCCCACATCACCGAGATCAGGGCGACGGTCGCCGGGTCGCGCTCGACGGCCTCACGGAACGCGGCCAGGTCGAGGCGGCCACGACGGTCGACGGGGAGGAGCTCGACGACGGCGTGCTCCTCCTCGGCGAGCCAGTCCAGCGCGTCGAGCACGGCGTGGTGCTCGATCGCCGAGGCCAGGATCCGGACCCGCGCCGGGTCGGCGTCACGCCGCGCCCAGAAGAGGCCCTTGAGAGCCAGGTTGTCGGACTCGGTCCCGCCGGAGGTGAAGACGATCTCGCCGGGACGGCAGTTGACCGCCTGAGCGATCGTCTCGCGGGACTCCTCCACCACCCGCCTCGCGGCCCGGCCGCTGGCGTGGAGGGAGGAGGGGTTGCCGACGTCGCGGAGGTGGGTCGTCATCACCTCGAGTGCGGCCGGGAGCATCGGTGTGGTCGCGGCGTGGTCGAGGTAGATCGTCTGCGTCTGCGTCGTGGCAGGAGACAGGGTGTCGGGCGCGTCGGGCATATCGGACCCAGCGTACGCGCCGCGCCCGAGACGGCGTAGGCGGCGTAGGCCGCGGAGGCGGGTCAGGGACCTCGCCGCGGGCCGGGCTCGCCCTCGGAGTGCGCCGGGTCGCCGTCGTACGGCTCGCGTGGAGACGCCGCCCTGGTCGTAGGCCACCGCGTCGAGCCCCGCAGGCACGGCGTCGCAGCCGCCTGGTCGCCGTCGAGGACGCCGGGAGACACCACGCCGCGGTCTTGGCGTCGAGCAGCCAGACCTCGAGGAAGCCGGCGCCCGAGTCGGCGTCTCGCAGCTCCACCCACAGCGGCTTGCTCGACGGTGGCCCGGTCAGCGAGAGGGTCCCACTCGTCACGTGGCCGTCCAGCGGCTCCAGGGTCGACGTGCGCACGGCCGGCGGGGTCGCGTCGTCCCGTCCGGCCAGCGCCACAGCGGAGCCACCCAGAACGGCGCCCGCGGCCACCGACGCCGCCACGACCAGCCAGGTAGGACGGTTCCGCGGGCGGCGCGAGGGTGACGGCAGCGGGGCCACCGACGCCGGCACGGCCGGCTCCTGGAGCTCGCGCTGGAGGCCCTCCCAGACCGCGGGAGGGGGTGCCGTCAGCGTGCCGAGGGACGGGTCCGAGGCCAGCCTCGCGCCCGCGGCACGCACCCGCGTCATCGCGTCCAGGTCGGCGCGGCACCGGGGGCAGGTCGCCACGTGCCGCTCGGTCTCGTGGTCGAGGGAGCCGCCCACCGAGCTGAGCAGGATCTCGGGCTCAGGATGCGTCATCGTCCACCCCCAGGTGGTCGCGCAGCTGCGTCAGCCCGCGCCGGATGTGGCTCTTGACGGTGCCCAGCGGGAGACCGGTCCGGGCACAGATCTCGGCATGGGAGAGCCCGCCGAGGAACGCCAGCTCGACCACCTTGCGCCGAGGCTGCTCCAGGCGCTCGAGCAGGTCCGCCACGACGACGGCGTCCGCGACCGACTCGGCGACCCCGCCGTCGTCGTCGTCGAGGTGGTTCACCACCACCCGCTCATGGAGCCGGTGATCCCGGGTCCGCGCGGACATCCGGTCGGAGACGAGGTGTCGAGTGATGCCGGTCAGCCACGCCGGAAGCGGCCGCTGCTCGGGGCGGTAGCCGTCGCGCCCGCGCCAGGCCCTGAGGAAGACCTCCTGGGTCACGTCCTGGGCGTCCTCCCCGTCGCGCAGCACCCGCAGCGCGACCGTGTAGACCAGCGCGGACCACCGCTCGTACGTCGCCTCGAGAGCCCACGGCTCGCCGCGGGCGAAGGCGTGCGAGATGACGGGCTCCGGTACCTCGTCCGCGCGCGTGCCCGAGACGTAGGCCGCCCGGTCCGGGCCGCTCCGTCCGCCGCGCAGGCTCACCCAGGACTCCTCGACTGTTCGGTCTGCGCGGCCACCTTAACCGGGACTTCCTGCGCCGCGCGTGCATCCAAACCAGGGCCGGACTGCGAAGAGAGGGTGACGAGGCTGCCCCGGCCCCGTCTCCGCACCGAGAGGAAGACACATGCGACTCAAGCTGCTCGGCATCCTGACCGCGGTCGCGACCTGCGTCGGGCTCGTGGTCTCGACCGGTTCGCCCGCCACGGCTGACACCTCGTCCCGCAGCTCCTCCCGCGGTCTCGGGTACACCCAGGTCGTCGTCGACCCGGCGGTCTACCAGCTCATCGCCTCCGCCGGGATCACGCCCAGCCCCGTCTCCCCCGCCACTGCGTTCCCCTACCGCGGCACCCTGGCCGCCCGTTTCCCGATCACCGGGTCGCCGCCCCGGCGACCTCACGCACGCGGGTGGCCTGACCCTCGCGGCGGGAGCGTCCACGATCACGCTCACCGACTTCAACATCGAGCTCGCCAGGCTGACCGTGAGCGGCAACGTCGCCGGCTCGATCGGCAACGTCGGCCGGGCCGACCTGTTCACCCTCGGCCTCAGCCACCGGCCCTGGCTCGGTCTGCTGTCGCTGCGCCTGACGGCGACCGCCGCGGGTGTCCTCAACGCGACGTTCGGCGTCTCGGCCTTCGCGGCGGGAGACACCTTCGGCTACGCGACCGTGGTCCCGCGCCTCGGCCGGCACCACGGCGACCGGCACCTGTCGAGCCTCGCCCGCTGACCCCCCACGGTGCCGCGGGCCGTCCGGCCCGTGGCACCACGCACCACCCGAGGTCGGCACCGGGCCGACCCGTCCTCACAGGAGAGAAACCACATGTCAGTACTCCGTACCTTCGCGGTCGCCGCCACCGCTGTGGTGGTGACCGTCCCGATCGCCGGCGCCACGGCCGCTCAGGCCGGGGGCACCCACCACGCCAGCGCCCACCACGCCACCGCTGACAAGGGGGGCGCCAAATACATCGTCCTGACGGGCGGCAAGACCACGCTCGCCCTGGACAAGAAGACCGCGGCTGCCCTCACGAGCAACGGGGTCACCGTGGCCCCGGTGTCCGAGGCCAAGGCCGGGAAGGCCGGGATCTCCTTCCCGATCCAGGGCGGCCTGATCAACGCCAAGACCCTCGGCGGGAACATCACCCACTCGGGCGGACTGGTCTTCACGGCCGGCGGCAAGAGCCTGACCATCCGGGACTTCACAGTCAGCACGACCAAGAAGACCCTCACCGCGTGGGTCGACGAGGTGGGCGCCCGCATCCCGGTCCTGAACCTCAAGCTGGGCAAGGCCAAGGTCAAGGCGACCGCCAAGCACCTGACGGTCAGCAACATCCACGTCACCCTCCAGAAGGGGGCCGCCCAGGCCCTGAACGGCTACTTCGCCACCAGTCTGGTCAAGGGTGGCCTTCCCGTCGGCAAGGTCACGGTGAGCGCAGCCGCCAAGGTGCTGCACCGCTGACCCCCGCGCGGGCGGGCGGTTTTCCCAGGGCCGTCCGCCCGCAGCCCGGCGACCCGGCTCGGCCCGGGTCGCCGGGCCGGTCCGGGCCGGGCCGGCTTCCTCCGCCCGGGCCCGCGCTTCGAAGAGCAGGACGGCGGCGGACGCGGCGACGTTGAGCGAGTCGGCCCGTCCCCTCATCGGGATCGAGACCCGCATCAGGCCGCTCCGCCACCCTTCGGCCACCCCGTCGCCCTCGGAGCCGACGACCACCGCGGTGGGCCCGGATCCCAGCCCGGCGCTCCGGTACGGCGTCGCCCCCGCCGGGTCGGCGACGTAGGTCGTGAAGCCAGCGGCCGCCAGGTCCGCACGAGCCGAGGCCACGTCGCCGTACTCCAGGACCGGAGTGGTCAGCACCGTGCCGCGGCTGGCCGCGAACGCCTTCGGATGGCTGACCCGCGCGGTGGTCCCGGTCAGGACGAGCGCGTCGACCGCACAGGCATCCGCCGTGCGGATCAGGGTGCCCAGGTTGCCGGCGTACTCGATGCCGTCGGCCACGAGCACCAGCCCGCCCCCGTCCGCCTGCAGGGACGCCGGCCAGCGTGGCAGGCGAACCACCGAGACGAGAGCGGGGGCGGTCAGGCCGGGGTGGATCCGGGCCAGCGTGCGCTCGGTGACCCGAAAGGCTCGGTCCGCAGCCGCAGCCACGCGGGCGGCGGTCGCCTCGAGCACCGGATGACGGCGTTCGCCGGGGCACCACAGCGCCGCCTCCACGCGGGCGCCGCTCTCGAGCACGACCTCGTGGGCCCAGCCGCCCGCGACTGCCGTCACGTGGTCGGTGCGCGGCAGCAGGTTGCGCCGTGCGCGGGAGTAGCGGCGCACGACGTCGTGCGAGCCACCGGCGTGCGGGAGGTCGGCCAGCACCGACGGGTCGACGGCGGCCCCCGCGGGGCGGGGCAGAGACAGGTGGGGCGTGGGCATGGCGGGCTCCGACGAGCAGGAGTGACGTCCTGACCGCCCGCCGGTCCACGGCGAGGGTCGTCAGGCTGCCGGTCGGCGCCTGGTTGAGGTCACTCCTCGCTACCCATGCCGCCGACCGTACGGCGGGCCGATGGCGGGCCGCATCCGAATATCGGGCCCCCTTGTCGAACCTCGGTCAGATCCGGTCGAGCCAGGGGTGGTCGGGACGCAGCTGCGCGACGGCGTCGCGCAGCCACGCGCGGGGGCCGGCGTCGAGCAGCGGCAGGGCGTGCTCGAGGTCGCGCAGGTCCTTGGGGCGGCCGTTCGTGGACTTGAAGAGCAGCACGACCTCCGGGTTGAGCACCCGGACCCCGTCGTCGGTGACCCAGGTCGCGTCCTCGAGCGGCAGCACGTGGTCGGGCAGGCGCTTGTTCTGCCACAGCCCGTCGACGTCGGGCGTCAGCGGCATGTCCATCACCCAGGGCGACGACCAGTCACGGCGGACCCAGATCTGGCAGTCGGGCTCGGGCAGGTCGGGCCAGCGCTCGGTCAGCGGCCGGATCCGGCCGCTGACGTTGGTCCACAGGTCCCAGCGGTCCCCGACGTGCTCACGGAGCGCCGGCGCGTCACAGGCCAGCATCGACACGTCGATGTCCTCGTGCTCACGCAGAGCGCCGGTGAACGCCTCGATCGCGTAGCCACCGACCAGCCACCACGGCCGGTCGAACCCCTCGAAGAACGCGCGGGCGGCGTCGACGTCGAAGGGCTGCCACGGGCCGTAGGTGCGGTTGAACCAGTCGTCCTCGGCTCGCTCCTCGGGTGTGAGCTCCAGAGGCTCCCGCATGGCAGGAAACTACTCCGACGCGGCGGTGGCGAGGGTGGCGACGAGGGCGCGGTGGTCGGTGCCGGCGATCGGCACCGTCGTCGTGGCGGTCGCGGTGAGTCCGGCACCGACCATGACCTGGTCGATCTGGACCAGCGGCGGCATCGGCACCAGGTGCAGGGCGCGGTAGAGCCCGTTCGCGGGCCACGTGGGCTGCCAGCCCTGGTTCGCCAGCTCGGTGGCCGTGCGATAGCCGAGGTCCTCCAGCCTGCGCAGCGGTGCCTGGTCGAGGGTGGCGTTGAAGTCGCCGACGATCAGGTCGGGGCGCTCGGAACGGGCCGCCGCCAGGAGCCGCGCGTGGTCGGTGCGCCAGTCGGCGGCGTGCGTCGGCTGTTCGGGATGGACGGCCAGCAGCTGCAGCGCACCGCTGCCGGTCCGGACCGTGGTCAGCACCACGCGGTCCACCGGGTCCAACGCCTCGGCCGCGCCGACCTCGGTCCGGGAGAGCACCACGATCCCACCCTCACCCGGCACCGCGGCCCGGTGGGGCAGCACGTCCGACAGGCCGGCCCGGTCGAGCACGGCGACGGAGTCCAGCGTCGCGTCCTCCAGCACCAGGACGTCGACGTGGTGCTGCTGGACCGCCCGCACGACCGGGGCCGCGGAGGCGTCGACCGACTCGAGGTTCGACGTCATCACCACCCACGGCGTGGCTCCGGCCGCCGGCGGCCGCGTGCGGCCGGCGTAGAGCGGGGCGAGCCAGTACGCGTGCAGGCCGAGGCCGATCAGCGGTACCAGCACCACCCAGGCCTGGCGCCGGTGGTGGAACGCCCAGGCCGCCAGCAGCACCAGCACGAGCGCGTAGAGGCCGATCGCGTACGGCGCCAGGCTCTGGGCGCGGATCAACAGCGACCGCCGCGGGTCGGACAACCTCAGCACCGTCAGCACCAGCGCCGGTGTCAGCAACAGGACCACCAGCGTCCAGAAGGCCCCCCGCCGCTGGGTCACGCAGGCGACCCTACTCGGCGGGTCAGCGCGTGCCGTACATCTTCTTCATCCCCAGCCAGTCGCCCAGACCGAGGGTGCGGGCGTACGTCGAGCAGGCGGTCTCCGTGTGATCCATCGTCAGGTTGGCGTGCCCGCCGCCGGTGTGGCCCATGCCGTAGGCGTGGCCGAACTCGTGGGTGACGGTGCCCTGGAAGTCCCACTTGTTCGTGCAGCCGGACGGGATGCTCGTGACCAGCTTGCTGCCGCTGTCGATCATGATGTCCGCGGCGCCCATCTGCTTGTTGCCGAGCCACCAGTAGCAGGTCCAGCCGAGGAGGTTGCCCGGCAGCTTGCCGAAGCCGACGACGTTCTTGGTGTTGAAGTCGCCGCACCGGATGCTGTGGGCACCGGGCTTGATGTTGGGCCTGGCGCTGGTCTTGCCGGTGTAGTGGGCGACCGGGGTGGCCAGGCGCGGCCGTCCGCAGGTGTTGCGGCCCTTGCGCATGCTGACGTTGGCGGCCTTGATCTGCTTGGTCAGGGTCGTCTTGCCGAGGTGAGACGGGGCCTTGGCGAGGTTGATCCCGTAGCGCAGCGACTGCTTCCAGTGGTGACCCTCGAGGTGGAAGGTGCGGTCCTTGCAGGCCACCGGGTCGGCCCGCCGGTCGCTGGTCGCCGTGGCCGCGCTGGTCGCGCCGGCCTGCCCGCCGGTCGTCGCGCGGACCTCGGTGCCGGTGTTGGTCACCCGCAGCCCGACGACCTCGCCGCGGGTGCCGTAGCCGTCACCGGCGACGGTCACACCCGGCGGGGGGACCACCACGGCGACCCGCCCGGCGTACACGGTGCGGCCGACCAGGGAGCAGCCGGAGACCCCGTGCGCGAGCGCTGAGGCGGGGATGGGTCCCCGGCCCGCACACCGCTCGTCGACCGTCCGGGAGGAGGCAGGACCCTGCACGGACGCCGCCAGAAAGGCGCCGACGGTGACGCAGGCGACCAGGGCGAGGGCTCGTCGAACGATCGTCATGGACCCAACCCTGCACAGACAACGCCGTTCTCACCACATCGGCGCGCCCGGAGCACCCGGGTCGTCCGCCCCAGGACCACTTCTAGGTCGTCGTCAGGCGGACGACTGGGAGGGGTCAGAGGAGGGCGAGGTCGTCGCGGTGCACGACCTCACGTTCGTACGCCGCCCCGAGCTCGCGCCGCAGGGTGGCGGAGGTCTTTCCGACCAGCCGCGGGATCTCGTCGGCGTCGAAGTTGACCAGACCACGGGCGACGGCCCGGCCGTCGGGGCCGGCCAGGTCGACGGGGTCGCCGGCGACGAAGGACCCCGTGGCCCCGGTCAGGCCGGCCGCCAGGAGCGAGGCCCGACGCTCGGTGACCGCGCGGACGGCCCCGTCGTCGAGCAGCAGAACGCCCTTGGCCTCGGTGGCATGGGCGAGCCACAGCTGACGTGTGGGCCGGCGTCGCGTCGCGGCCTGGAACCACGTGCCGACCGGCTGCGCGGCCAGAGCCTCTCCGGCCTGCTCGGCGGAGGTGAGCAGGACCGGGATCCCCGCGCCGGTGGCGATCCGAGCGGCATCGAGCTTGGTACGCATGCCGCCGGTGCCGACCCCTGCGGAGCCGACCCTGCCCACGCGCACGCCCCCCAGGTCGTCGGTCAGGGAGACGTCGGTGATCAGGCGGCTGCCCTCGGCCGACGGGTGACCGTCGTACAGACCGTCGACGTCGCTGAGCAGCACGAGCAGGTCGGCGTGCACCAGATGGGCGACCAGGGCCGCGAGGCGGTCGTTGTCGCCGAACCGGATCTCGCCCGTCGCGACCGTGTCGTTCTCGTTGACGATCGGCAGCACGCCGAGCTCGAGCAGCTTGGCCAGGGTCTGGTGGGCGTTGCGGTAGTGGCTGCGTCGCGTCATGTCGTCGGCCGTGAGCAGGACCTGTCCGGCGACCAGCCCGTGCGTGGCGAGCTCTTCGGTGTATCGGTGCACGAGGAGTCCCTGCCCGACGGCGGCCGCGGCCTGCTGCGCCGGGAGAGCCCGCGGACGACGGGCCAGCCCGAGGGGCGCCAGGCCCGCGGCGATCGCGCCGGACGAGACCAGGACGAGCTCGGCGCCGCGGGCGCGCGCGGCGGCGAGCACGTCGACGAGCCGGCGCACGCGCGCTGGGTCGATGCCTCCCGTCGCGGTGGTGAGGGAGGACGAGCCGACCTTCACCACGACCCGGCGGGCCGCCGTGACCTGCTCGCGCCGGGCCTGACCGGTCATGCGTCCTGGTCACCCTCCGCCGTCGCGGGCACGTGGTCGGGGTCGTCGTCGGACCCGATCTCGTAGCTCACCGGGCCGGTCGGGTGGTCGATCCGGCGGGCCACGTCGGCACGGGTCTCGGCCTCACCCCGCTCCGGCATGGCTTCCTGGATCGCGCGACGACGTCCGGCGGCGGGGCGCTGCTCCTCGAACCGCTGGTCCTCGCCCCGCCGGCCGAGCATCTCGACACCGGCGTCGATGCCGGGCTTGAAGTCGAAGACCACGGCGTTGTCCGGTGGGCCGATCAGGACGGCGTCGCCCTCGACCGCACCCAGCTCGACGAGCCGGGACTCGACCCCGAGCCGGTTGAGGCGGTCGGCGAGGAACCCGACGGCCTCGTCGTTGCTGAAGTCGGTCTGGCGCACCCAGCGCTCGGGCTTCACCCCGCGCACCACCCAGGTGCGGTGTCCGGTGCCTGTCGAAGGGTCGGGCGACCTGGTCACCGAGAAGTCGTCGCCGCCGTCGGCCGAGGCCGGGCGGATGATGATCCGCTCGGTCGGGGTCTGGCTGCGGGCAGCGCGCGCGGACTGCACGATCTCGGCCATCGCGAAGGTGAGCTCGCGCAGACCCTCGCCCGACGCCGCGCTGACGGCGTAGACCGGCAGGCCCCGCGCCTCGAGGTCGGCCCGGACGATGTCGGCCATCTCGCGGCCGTCGGGCACGTCGATCTTGTTGAGTGCGACCAGCCGAGGGCGGTCCTCGAGCCCGCCGTACGACGCGAGCTCGTGCTCGATCACCGTGAGGTCGTCGTCGGGGTTGCGCCCCGGCTCGATGGTGACCGTGTCGATCACGTGCACGATGGCCGCACAGCGCTCGACGTGGCGGAGGAACTCGTGACCGAGCCCGCGCCCCTCGCTCGCCCCCTCGATCAGGCCGGGCACGTCGGCGACCGTGAACGTGGTGTCGCCGGCGGTGACCACGCCGAGGTTGGGGACCAGGGTGGTGAACGGGTAGTCGGCGATCTTGGGGCGCGCTCGCGAGATCGCGGCGATCAGGCTCGACTTGCCGGCGCTGGGGTAGCCGACCAGGCCGATGTCGGCCACGACCTTGAGCTCGAGGACGATCTCCAGCTCGTCGCCGGGCTCGCCGAGGAGCGCGAACCCCGGAGCCTTGCGCTTGGCGCTGGCCAGTGCGGCGTTGCCGAGTCCGCCGCGCCCGCCCTGGGCGACCACGAGCTCGGTCCCGGCACCGACGAGGTCGGCGAGCAGCTCCCCGGCGGCCGTGGACACGACGGTGCCGTCGGGCACCGGCAGCACCAGGTCGCCACCATGGGCTCCGCTGCGATGGGCACCGGCACCGTGCCCGCCGTGCTCGGCCCGGCGGTGGGGGCTGTGGTGGTAGTCGAGGAGCGTGGTCACGTCGGGGTCGACCCGGAGGATCACCGAGCCGCCGGGACCGCCGTTGCCGCCGTCGGGGCCGCCGAGCGGCTTGAACTTCTCACGATGGACCGATGCGACGCCGTTGCCGCCCCGCCCCGCGGCGACGTGCAACGCCACCCGGTCGACGAACGACGGCACTGCCATGTCTGCTCCTGAAATGGTGGAAGGGCGACCCCGGAGCCCGGGGACGCCCTTCGAGTGGTCCGCGGAGGTCTACTCCGACGGGACGATGTTGATGACGCGGCGACCGCGCCGGGTGCCGAACTCGACGTTGCCCGCGACCAGTGCGAACAGCGTGTCGTCGCCGCCCCGCCCCACGCCGGTGCCCGGGTGGAAGTGGGTGCCACGCTGGCGGACGATGATCTCGCCGGCGTTGACCAGCTGGCCGCCGTACCGCTTCACGCCGAGGCGCTGGGAGTTGGAGTCCCGACCGTTCTTGGTCGAGGCCGCGCCCTTCTTGTGTGCCATGAGTTCAGTCCTGTTCGCGTCGCTTGTGCTGAGCCGGTCGAAGTGAGCGTGTCGAGATCCGAGCGGGCGCTCAGACGGAGATGTCGGTGACCTTGACCTGGGTGTACTTCTGACGGTGCCCCTGGCGCTTCTTGTAGCCGGTCTTGTTCTTGTACTTCTGGATGATGATCTTGGGGCCCTTGGTGGCGCCGAGCACCTCGACGGTGACGCCGGCCTTGTCGAGACCGGTCGCCGTCACGGTGTCACCGTCGACGGTCATCACGACGGGCAGCGTCAGCGTGTCGCCGACGGCCGCATCGGTCTTGTCGATCTCGATGACGTCGCCCACGGCAACCTTCTGCTGCTTGCTGCCAGCGCGCACGATCGCGTACACCGCGGTCTCCTTCATAGGTACGGAACTCTGGGTCTGCCGGCCCGGGATCGTCGTACGCCGACACGGGGCGCGGACGAGCGGCCGGGCAGAAGGGCACGCCGGAGCGCACCGAGGGTCCATGCTACGCGGTGCGCGTCGCACCCCGCAAAACGGGACTGCGCTGCGCGGACGGGTGTCCGACACGACAACCTCGCGCCGCCCGGTGTGCGTCCCATCCCGGGACCACCGACAACCGACGGTCCCGACCGACAGGGGGTTCTCTGATGACCACACCCGCCTCACGTCTCCTCGGCGCCGCAGCCGGGCTGGCGCTCGCGTCCGGCGGCGCGCGTCGCCGGTCTCCCGGCCCAGGCGGCCGGCACGCCGTGGTGTACGAACGCGGACCTCAGCGCGTCGTACCGCGGCGGCGAGGGCGCTGCCGGCACCGTCCACGGCCGGATCGTGCTGCGCAACACCTCCGACCACGCGTGCCACACCGGTGGCTACGGTGGGATCTCGTACGTCGGCCACGGCGACGGCACCCAGATCGGAGCTCCGGCCCGACGCATCGAGCGCTCCGACGCCGCGACGTACGTGGTGCGGCCGGGACAGCGCGTGCGCAGCCCGATCGGCGAGACCGAGGCGCTGAACTATCCGAAGAGGCGGTGCCACCCCACGCAGGTGGACGGCTTCCGCATCTACGTCCCGAACGCCACGAAGTCGCAGTACGTCGCCCACCCGACCACCGGATGCCGCAACCCCCACGTGCGGCTGATCACGCAGAAGCCCTACCGGCGCCCGTGACGGCCCGGCCGGAGATCAGCGCTTGCGGGCACCGCCCTTGCGCTTGACCGGCACGTGAAGGGCCGGCATCTCGCCCTCGGGCTGCTCGGGCGCTCCGGGGCCGGGCGCGTCCTCGGGGCCCCCCGACCCCTCGGGCTGCGCGGCGCTGGTCGGCGGCCCAGCCGGACGGCTCGCCGCCCGGCGACGGGTGCGGGTGACGACCCGCGGCGGCTCGGGCTCGGCGGGCGGCGTCGGCTCGGGCTCGGCAGCTCGGGTGCCTCGTCCGAGACCGGCTCGGGCTCCGGCTCGGGTGCCTCGTCCGAGACCGGCTCGGGCTCCTCTCCGGAGGAGGGCTCGTCCTCGATCGGCTGCTCCGCCTCGGCGTCCGCAGTCTCGGGGTGGTCGGGGGCCACGGTGTCGTCCGCGGTCTCCACGGTCACCTCGGCCTCGACCGACACGTCCGCGTCATCGGCGGACGCCTCGGCCTGGGCCTGCTCGGCCTCGGCGCGCTCGTGGCGTGCCATCGCGGCGACGTCCTTGGGCGAGGGCGCCGACGACCGTGGTGAGGTCTCGGGGGGCGCGTCCTGTGCCTTGCCGCGGCTCCGGCCCCGACGTCCGCGCCGGCCCTCCTCCTCGGGCTGCTTGGGCTCGACGGGCGCCTCCTCGATCACGACGCCGCGGCCGTGGCACACGGTGCAGTCGTGGGAGAAGGACTCCAGGAGCCCGGTCCCGATCCGCTTGCGGGTCATCTGGACCAGTCCCAGCGACGTCACCTCGGCGACCTGGTGGCGGGTGCGGTCGCGACCCAGGCACTCGACGAGGCGGCGCAGCACGAGGTCACGATTGGACTCGAGCACCATGTCGATGAAGTCGACGACGATGATGCCGCCGATGTCGCGGAGCCGGAGCTGCCGGACGATCTCCTCGGCGGCCTCGAGGTTGTTCTTGGTGACGGTCTCCTCGAGGTTGCCGCCGGACCCGGTGAACTTGCCGGTGTTGACGTCGACGACGGTCATCGCCTCGGTCCGGTCGATCACCAGTGAGCCGCCGGAGGGCAGCCAGACCTTCCGCTCGAGGCCCTTCTTGATCTGCTCCTCGATCCGGTACGACGCGAAGACGTCCTGGTCCTTGGTGCGCTCGTAGCGCTCGAGCCGGTCCTCGAGGTCGGGCGCCACGTGCGCGACGTACGACTGCACGGTGTCCCACGCGTCGTCGCCCTCGATGACCAGCTTGGTGAAGTCCTCGGTGAAGAGATCGCGGACCACCTTCAGCGTCAGGTCGGGCTCGCCGTAGAGCAGCTGGGGCGCGGAGCCGTGCGACTTCTTCTCGATGTCCTCCCAGCGCGCCTTCAGTCGCTCGACGTCGCGGGTGAGCTCGTCCTCGGCCGCACCCTCGGCGGCGGTCCGCACGATCACGCCCGCGGTGTCGGGGACGATGTCCTTCAGGAGCGTCTTGAGGCGCGTGCGCTCGGTGTCGGGGAGCTTGCGCGAGATGCCGCTGGTGGTGCCGTCGGGCACGTAGACCAGGAATCGTCCGGCCAGGCTGACCTGGCTGGTCAGACGAGCGCCCTTGTGCCCGATCGGGTCCTTGGTGACCTGGACGAGGATCGACTGCCCGGAGGACAGCACCGACTCGATCTTGCGGGGCTGTCCGTCCTTGTGCCCGAGCGCGGACCAGTTGACCTCACCGGCGTAGAGCACGGCGTTGCGGCCCTTGCCGATGTCGATGAAGGCGGCCTCCATCGAGGGCAGCACGTTCTGGACACGCCCGAGGTAGACGTTGCCGATCAGGGACGTCTGCGACTCGCGGGCGACGTAGTGCTCCACGAGCACGTTGTCCTCGAGGACGCCGATCTGGGTGATGTCACCACGCTGACGGATCACCATCACCCGGTTGACGGCCTCGCGGCGGGCCAGGAACTCTGCCTCGCTGACGATCGGAGCCCGACGACGCCCGGCTTCGCGGCCCTCGCGACGGCGCTGCTTCTTGGCCTCCAGTCGCGTCGAGCCGGACACTGCCGTGATCTCGTCGTTGGCGCTGCGCCCGCTCCGGACCCGGGTCACGGTGTTGGTCGGGTCGTCCCCGCCGTCACCGTCGTCGTCTCCCGCGCGGCGCCGGCGGCGGCGCCGACGGGACGAGGGGCTCTCGCCGTCGCCGGTCTGCTGGGCACCGGACTCGGCGGGCGAGCCGGCCGAGGGCTCGTCGCCGCCGTCCTCGGTGGCCGTGGCGTCCGCTCCCCCGCCGTCGCCGGACTTGCGGCGTCGGCGTCCGCCCCGGCGGCGCTTGCGACGCGTCGCGCCCTCGCCGTCCTCGCCCGTCTCGGGCTGGTCGGCGCCTCCGTCCTCGCCGGTCTGGCTGTCCTCGGCCGGCTCGGCGGGGGCAGCCTTCTTCGACGTACGTCGCGCGGGCGCGGTGGTCTTCTCCGGCGCCTGGAAGAGCGGGACGGCGACCGCGGCGGACCGGGAGCCGTCGCCTGCGTCGCCTGCCGCACTGTCGTCGCCGCCCGGCTCGGCGGCGGCGGTCTTCTTGGCGGTCCGCTTGCGGGGGGTGGTCTTCTTGGCGGCGGGCTTGTCGGCCTCACCGTCGGGCGCTGCGCCGGTGTCGGCCTGCGCCGCCGGTTCGGCAGCCGTAGCGGCCTTCTTCGTGGTGCGCTTGCGTGCCGTCGTCTTCTTCGCCGGTGCCGGCGTGTCGCCGCTGTCGGCGCCCGCCTCGGTGGGGGCCGGGGCCGCGGTGCCGGCCGTGCCGTCAGCGCCCTCGGCGGCCGGTGCGACCGCCTTCTTGCTGGTCCGCTTGCGGGCGGCGGACTTCTTCTTCACCGGCGGCGTGTCGCCGCCCTCCGGAGAGGTCTCGGAGGTGGTGGAACCGTCCTGCTGATCGTCGAGCATGTCGCTCCTCGGCCCGGACGCTGCGTGCAGCCCCGGACGTGTCCGACGCCGACAGCCCGCGTGGTCAGGGCCGACGGCGCAAAGCCTTCGGTGGCGGCGACACCCTCCGCAGGTGCGTCACTGGGTCCGACATGTCACCGACCGCGGTCGCCAAGCCATCCGGGCGAGCTGCTGTCACCAACTCAGCCAGGCCGCGTCGCGGTCCGGTGACGACCGGCTCCACTGTGCCGGGCCAAGGATCGGACCGGCGAGAACGTCGTCGGGTCGACTGTGTGGCACGCCGCACGATCAACCACGTCGAGTATCGCACACCGGAGGTGCGTTCCCCGCACTGTCAAGTGGATAACGGGTCGCCGATCGCGCCCGAGGCCGGGTCGTAGGGACCCTGCTGGAGCCGCGTGACGAGCGGCGCCCCCGGCGCGTGGAGGCCCCCGACCTGGCGCAGCCCGGAGAGCACGTCGTCGGGCCGGACCGATGGGACCGTGTGCCGCAGGACGACCTCCAGCGCGGTCCCCTCGTCGTACGGCGTCGCGCTCAGCGCGAGCACGGCCTCACGGCTGTCGAAGGTCCGCATCCCCTTCTTGGTCATCCGCTCCACCGCCACCGACGCGGCCGCGAGGAACGCCCCGACCGCCGGCTCCACCTCCGCGAGGGCCGTTCCGGGCAGGTCGATGCGCCACCGGCTGACCTCGAGCCGTTCGGCCAGACTGCCCGGGGTCGACTCGACGACCTCGAGAACGTCGAGCCCGTCGGGCAGCGCCTCGTCGAGATCGGCGGCGAGGCGCTGCGCGTCGACCCGCTCGGCCAGCCCGATCTCGAGGTACTCCGCCTCGCTGGCCGCCCCGGTGGGCGAGGCGCCGGCGTAGGAGATGCGGGGATGCGGGTTGAACCCCGAGGAGTAGGCCATCGGGATCCGGGCTCGGACCAGGGCGCGCTCGAAGGCCCGGCTGAAGTCGCGATGGCTGGTGAACCGCAACCGCCCGCGCTTGGCGTAGCGCACCCGCATCCGCTGGACAGGGGGTGCCTGTTGCTCCGGCTGGTCGCGCACCCGGTCAGGTTAGTGGCGCCGCGCCGTCAGCCGAGACTCGCCAGGTGCTGCCGCGCGAGGGGCGAGAGGTAGATCGAGCGGACCACGTCGCCGTCGAGCCACGCGGTGAGCTCTGCGGCCTCGGCGTCGAGCGCGAGGCGGGCCGGGGCGGGAATGTCCTCGACGAGGACCACCTCGACCCGGCCGTCCTCGGTCTGGCACCAGACCCCCACGATCCGGCCGTTGCACCAGGCCGTCGGGCCGCCGTTGCCGTTGCGGTCGAACACCTTCTCGCTGTGCCCCCCGAGGTGGAACGCGCGTTCCTTCCATCCCATCGTGGTCGGGTCGAGAGCCGGCAGGAGGGCCACCCAGGGCCCCGGGTCGGGCGCCTGGTCGACGTCGTCGGGCAGGACCCAACCGGTGGCGCCGCCGTCGAGCGAGACCTCGACGGCCTCCACATCGGCCAGGGCTCGACGCACCGCCGCCTTCGTGGCGCCCAGCCACCACACCAGGTCGGCCTCGGTGCCCGGGCCGAACGACCCGAGCCAGGCCGCCACGAGCGCGGCGTACCCGTCTGCCTCGGGCAGGGGCAGCGGCGCCTCGCCCAGCCAGTCGGCCGTCGCCGTCCACCGGGGACGCGAGACCTTCCAGCTGCCCTCGTTCGCACCGCGTACGACGGCACCCGAGGCCGCGAGTGCGACGAGCACTCCGGCGGCGATCGCGACCTCGGTCTGGTACTTGCCCTTGCCACGGGTCACCCGGGCGTCGAGGGCAGGCAGGCGCGTCCGCACCTCGGCGGTCGTCAGGGGCCCGTCGGTCTCGATCAGCCCCCGCACCAGGGCGAGGTGCTCCTCGACCCAGGCCGGCCCGTCGCCGGTGACGCCGGCCGCCTCCATCTCCGTGGCCAGTCGGCGGACCTGCTGGCCCGCGACGCGGGCGCTGGCGCTGCCCCAGGTCGCGGGGAGGAGCTCACGGGGGAAGCCGAAGACGGTCCGCCGCATCGCGAGCTGCTTGACCACCGAGCGGTCGTCGTAGAGCGCGGCGTCGACCTCGCTGCGCGTGGCCGCGCATCGTGCCCACGCGGCCAGGTGGACCGATGCGGGCTCGGTCGCGTGCAGGCACACGGTGGCGCGCGCTGCGGCCGCCGCGTCGAGGACGGGCACGGCCAGACCGTGGCGGACCGCGAGCCGTGCTCGTCGCTCGTCGTCGTCGAAGTGCCGCACGCGTGCATCCTGCCGCAGACCACCCCCGCCCTCCGCCGGCCGGCGATATGACCGGCCCCGGAGCCGGATGAAACGATCGCGCGATGTCCGCCGTCCGCCGCACCGCGCTCGTGCTGGTGGGCCTGATCCTCCTCTCGCTCAACCTGCGTCCCGCAGCCGTGAGCGTCGGACCGGTGCTCGAGGAGGTACGCCACGGGCTCGGCCTGAACGGCGCCGAGGCAGGGTCTGCTCACCTCGCTGCCGGTGCTGGCGTTCGCGGTCTTCGGCGCGCTGGCGCCGTCCATCGCGCGCGTCGTCGGCCTGCACCGTGCCCTGGCGCTCTCGCTCGGCGCGGTGGTGATCGGGCTCGGCGGGCGGGCCGCGGCCCACGACCCGGCTGTCTTCCTGGCGCTCTCGGGGATCGCGCTCGCCGGCATGGCGACCGCCAACGTGCTGATCCCGTCCCTGGTCAAGCTGCACTTCCCCGACCGGATCGGGCGCGCCACCGCGATCTACACCACCGCCCTCGCGATCGGGCTGACCTCTGCCTTTCTGCTGACCGTGCCGATCTCCGACTCGTTCGGCGGCTGGCGACCCGGCCTCGGCGCGTGGTCGCTCCTCGCCCTGGTCGCCCTCGTGCCGTGGCTGGGCATGCTCGGGCACGACAAGCACCTCGAGACCGGGGCGCGGAGCATCTCGTTCGCCGACGTGGCGCGCACCCGCATCGGCTGGGCGATGGTGCTCTTCTTCGGCCTGCAGTCGCTCCAGGCCTACTCGATCTTCGGCTGGTTCGCCCAGCTGTGGCGCGACTCCGGCTACTCCGCGGAGCAAGCCGGGCTGCTCGTCGCGATCGTGGCCGGCGTCAGCATCCCGTTGTCGTTGTGGCTGCCGTCTGCTGCAGCCCGGCGCACCGACCAGCGCGGTCTGATCCTCGTGGTGCTGAGCTGCTATCTCGTCGGCTATGCGCTGCTCCTCCTCGACGCGCACCTGATGGGCCGTCCCGGCCGCCCTGTTCGTGGGTGTCGGCTGCTGCGTCTTCCCCGTCGTGCTGACCTTGATCGGGCTGCGCGCCCACACGCCCGACGGCACCGCCGCCCTGTCCGGGTTCACCCAGTCGCTGGGCTACCTGATCGCTGCGGTGGGGCCGTTCGCGATCGGGGTCGTCTACGACGCCACCGGCGGCTGGACCGCGCCGTTGTGGCTGCTGATGGCGCTGGTGCTGCCCCTGCTGGCGGTCGGTGCGTATGCGGGCAGGCCGGCGTACCTCGAGGACCAGCTCCACCGCTGACCGCGATCCCGGTCGAGCGCCCGGCGGCCCATCGGGCACGATGACGGGGTGTCCCGCCGCGCTGCCGCCCTGTTCGTGGCGCTCGGCGTCGTGTGGGGGATCCCCTACCTGCTGATCAAGGTCGCCGTCGACGAGCTCTCCCCGGCCGAGATCGTGCTGGGCCGCACCGCGATCGCCGCATTGATCCTGCTGCCGCTGGCCCTGGCGCAGGGCGCCGTCCGCCCCGTGCTGCGGCGCTGGCGCTGGCTCGGGCTGTTCGCGGTCGTCGAGATCGCGATCCCCTGGGTGTTCCTCGGCCACGCGGAGACCCGGCTGCCCAGCTCGACCACGGGACTGCTGGTGGCGGCCGTGCCGCTGGCGGGCCTCCTGATCGCCTTCGCCACCGGGCACGCCGAGCGCCTCACCAGGGTCGCCTGGGTCGGTCTGGTGCTCGGGATCGTGGGCGTCGCCGCACTGGTCGGGTTCGACGTCGGCGGCTCCGATCTCGGCGCCGTGGCCGCGGTGGGGGTCGTGGTCGTCGGGTATGCCGCAGGGCCGGCGATCCTGAGCCGTCCGCTGGCGGGGCTGCCCGGGATCGGGATCATGGCCTCGGCCCTGACCGTCACCGCCGTGGCCTACGTCCCTGTCGTCCTGCTGACCGACGGCGTGCCGGGCCCCCTGCCGTCGGCCGGGGTCGTCACGTCGATGGTCACCCTGGGCGTGGTGTGCACCGCCGCGGCGTTCATGCTGCTCTTCGCCCTGGTCGGCGAGGTCGGTCCGGTCCGGGCCACGACGATCACCTACCTGAACCCGGCCGTCGCGGTCGTCGCCGGCGCGGTGTTCCTCGGCGAGCAGGTCACCGTGTGGACCGTCATCGGCTTCGTGCTGGTCGTCACCGGCTCCTACCTGGTGAACCGGGGTGGCCGTCCCCAGCCCACGGTCGGGGCCGAGCTGGCCGGTGAGACGTCGAGCAGCTGCGCCTGAGCTCTCCGGGGCTGGGAGGCCTGTGCCGAACCGGCGTACGACGCGCAGGCCGTGACGGCGAGGCCCCGCCCAGGGCCTACGAAGAAGTCCTGGGCGGGGCTGCCATCGGGTGGCGGCGGGGCTAGACGGTCACCCCGTCGAGCACCGCCGCCACGTCGGCCGGCGACGTCGCGGCCTCGAGGGCGGCCACCTTGTCGGCGTCGAGGAACACCTGGGCGATCTTGCCCAGCAACGCCAGGTGCTCGTCACCGGCGCCGGCGACGCCGACCACGAACTTCGCCTCCTTGCCCTTCCAGTCGATCCCCTGGGGATAGCGCACGAAGGAGAGGCCACTGGCCAGGATCGACGCCTTGGCGTCGTTCGTGCCGTGCGGGATCGCCAGCGAGTTGCCCATGAAGGTCGACACGGACGTCTCGCGCTCGTGCATCGACGTGACGTACGCCGGCTCGACGGCGCCGCTCGCGACGAGCAGCTGCCCCGCCTCGGTGATGGCGTCGTCCCGGGTCCGCGCCGTGCCCTCGAGCACGATCGCACTCTCGGGGAGCAGCGCGCCCAGCCCGCCGGACCCCACCTCGGCCGGGGCCTCGGCCACGGGAGCGCCGGTCGACCCGTTGGTGCGGTGCAGGAGCTCCACGATCTCGTCGTACTTCGGGCTCGCCATGAAGTTGTCCACCGACACGTGGACCGCCGACGGCGTCCGCTCGTTGGCACGCGCAGCCAGGTCCTGGTGGGTGACCACCAGGTCGTAGGTGTCGTCGAGGTTGGCGATGGACTTGTTCACCACCGTGACGTCGGAGTACCCGGCGCCGTGGACCTTCTTGCGGAGCACGGATGCGCCCATGGCGGAGGAGCCCATGCCGGCATCGCAGGCGAACACGATCGAGTGGATGGGACCGTTGTCGGCGGTGGCAGCGCCGGCACCGAGGACCGAGGCCGTGACCGCCGACTCCTTGCCCTTCATCGACGTCATGACCCCCATCGCACCGAGCAGGTCCTGACCCTCGAGGTCACCCCTGTCCATCTTCAGCAGCACCCCGGCGACCGCGAACGTGACCAGGAAGCCACCGATCACCGACAACGTGACTCCGAGCATGCTGCTGGGAGGAGTCTGGGCGTAGACGGCGAAGATCGACCCCGGCGCCGCCGGAGCGCGCAGACCTGAGTCGAAGGAGACGTTGATGAAGATCTGGGTCATGCCGCCGGCGATCATCGCGAGGATCAAGCGGGGCTTCATCAGCACGTAGGGGAAGTAGACCTCGTGGATGCCGCCGAAGAACTGGATGATCGCGGCACCCGGCGCGGTGGCCTTGGCCATGCCCTTGCCGAAGACGGTGTAGGCCATCAGCAGGCCGAAGCCGGCGGCCGGGTTCGCCTCGAGCAGGAACAGCACCGACTGGCCGCTCTCCCTCGCCTGGTCGATGCCGAGTGGGGTGAGGACGCCGTGGTTGATCGCGTTGTTGAGGAACAGCACCTTGGCGGGCTCGATGAACACCGACGTGAAGGGCAGGACGTTGTTGTCGACCAGCCAGTTGACCGCCTCGCCCAGTCGGTCGATGACCCAGAGCAGCGGCGGTGCGAGCACGAACATTCCGAGGATGGCCATGACGCCGCCGAGGATGCCGGCGGAGAAGTTGTCGACGAGCATCTCGAAACCGGGCTTGATCTTCCCGGTCCAGATGGCGTCCACGTGCTTCATCAGCCAGCCGGTCAGCGGGCCCATGATCATCGCGCCGAGGAACATCGGCGAGCCGGTGCGATCGTCGCCGAGGAAGATCGGGCTCGAGGTCGCCATGATCACGCCGAGGACGGCGAAGCCGCCGACCACGCCGCCGCGCACGCCGTAGACCATCCGGCCGCCGGTGAAGGCGATCAGCACCGGGAGCACGTAGTAGATGCCCGGGTCGACCATCGTGGCGATCTTCTCGTTCGGCAGCCAGCCGACCGGGATGAAGAATGCGGTGACCAGACCCCACGCGATGATCGCGGAGATGTTGGGCATGATCATGTTCGACAAGAACGTGCCGAACTTCTGGACATGGACGCGGACGGAGGTGCGCTCGGTCGGCGGTGGTGCGGTGACTGTGACCATGCTGGTCCTTTCTGAGTTGGCCGACGTCGCGCCGTGCGGCCAGGGTGACCCTCGTCACTGGATCTGTGATTGCCTTTGTATCGGCCCGCTCTTGCGCTCGTCAAGGGTCTGAAGCAAACTATTCCCAATGAAATACACACAAACGGGTATCGAGGGGTCGTCGCGGATCGATCGCGGGCCGGTCGGACTCAGGAGGAGCGCCCCATGAAGGCATTGCGTTTCTACGCACCGGAGGATGTGCGGCTCGAGGAGGTCCCCGAGCCCGAGTGCGGCCCCGACGAGATCAAGCTGCGGGTCCGCAACTGCTCGACCTGCGGTACGGATGTCAAGATCTTCTACAACGGCCATCAGAACCTCACTCCCCCGCGCACCATCGGTCACGAGATCGCGGGCGAAGTGGTCGAGGTCGGCGACGACGTCAACGCGACGTACGGCGGCGACTGGCGGGTCGGTGACCGCGCCCAGGTGATCGCAGCGGTGCCCTGCGGTGAGTGCTACGAGTGCCGGAAGGGCTGGATGGCGGTCTGTCAGAACCAGACCTCGGTGGGCTACCAGTACGACGGCGGGTTCGCCGAGTTCATGATCGTGCCGAAGCAGGTGCTCAAGGTCGACGGGCTCAACCGCATCCCCGACAACGTCGGCTACGACGAGGCCTCGGCGGCCGAGCCCTTCGCCTGCGCGATCAACGCCCAGGAGCTGCTCGGCATCGAGGCCGGCGACACCGTGGTGGTCTTCGGTGCCGGCCCGATCGGCTGCATGCACATCCGCATCGCCCGCGGCGTCCACGAGGCCGGCCCGGTCTATCTCGTCGACGTGAACGCGGAGCGGCTGAAGATGTCGGCCGACGCGGTCCGGCCCGACGAGACGATCGACGGGTCCGAGGTCGACGTCGTCGCGCGCGTGATGGAGCTGACCGACGGCCGAGGGGCCGACGTCGTCATCACGGCCACCGCGGCCAACATCACTCAGGAGCAGGCGATCTCCATGGCCGCCCGCAACGGCCGGATCTCCTTCTTCGGCGGTCTCCCCAAGACCGATCCCTTCATCCGGTGCGACTCCAACCTCGTGCACTACCGCCAGCTGCACATCCACGGCGCCAACGGATCGGCCCCGGAGCACAACAAGCGCGCCCTGGAGTACATCTCGACGGGCCAGGTACCGGTCAAGGATCTGATCACCGAGCACATCCCGCTCGACCGGGTCCTCGAGGCGTTCCAGATCGTCAAGAAGGGCGAGGCCATCAAGGTCACCGTCGAGCCGTAGTCCCACACGATCGGCTATAAAGGCAGACGCACACAGCCGGCGCGAGCGGGGGGACGTTTGCATGACCATGTACGCCGCAGAGCGCCAGCAGGCGATGGCCGAGCTGGTCACCCGCCGCGGGCGGGTCTCCGTGGCGGACCTCGCCGTCGAGTTCCGGGTGACCACCGAGACCGTGCGCCGCGATCTCGACGCGCTCGAGGAGCTGCGCATGGTGCGGCGGGTGCACGGCGGGGCGCTCCCGGCGGACTCGTTCACGGTGCTCGAGGCCGGCCTCTCCGACCGCGGGCTGTCCCACCCGGAGGAGAAGCGACGGATCGCCGAGGCGGCGCTGGCGTTCCTGCCGGCCGCAGACGCCGCGGTGATCCTCGACGCGGGGACCACGACCATCCTGCTGGCTGCCGTGCTCCCGAAGGACCACCGGATCACCGCGCTCACCCACGCGATCCCGGTCGCATCCAGGCTCGCGGACCAGCCGAACGTCGAGCTGCACCTCCTTCCCGGTCGGGTGCGCGACACCACGCAGGCCGCCGTGGGGATCGAGACGGTGACCGCGTTGGCGCGGATCCGCGCCGAGGTCGCGTTCATCGGCACCAACGGCATCTCGGTCGAGCACGGCCTGTCCACCCCCGACCACGAGGAGGCCGCGACCAAGGCCGCGATCGTGGCCAGCGCTCAGCGGGTCGTCGTCCTCGCCGACTCCAGCAAGATCGGCGTGGAGCGCACCGTGCGGTTCGCCGATCTCGCCGACGTCGACGTGCTCGTCACCGACGTCGCCGCGGACCCCGCCCAGGTCGCGGCCTTCCGGGACGCCGGGGTCACCGTGGTCACGGCCTGACCGGGGCCTTCGCCTTGCCGCCTCAGACGACGCTGAGTGGGAGCAGCCCGCGGCCGGTCGGGCCGATCTGGATCTCGGTGCCCATGTCGGGGCAGACGCCGCAGTCGTAGCAGGGCGTCCAGCGGCAGTCCTCGACCTCCGGGACCGAGTCGGGATCGGCAGCGACCGCCAGCGCGTCCTCCCAGTCCGACCACAGCCAGTCCTTGTCGAGACCGGAGTCGAGGTGGTCCCACGGGAGCACCTCGTCGTAGTCGCGCTCGCGGACGGTGTACCAGTCGAGGTCGACGCCCGTGCCGGACAGTGCCTTCTCGCACGCGGCCACCCAGCGCTCGTAGGAGAAGTGCTCGCTCCAGCCGTCGAACCGACCGCCGTCACGCCAGACCTCTTCGATCACCGCCCCGACGCGCCGGTCGCCGCGCGACAGGAGTCCTTCGATGGTGCCGGGCTTGCCGTCGTGGTAGCGGAAGCCGATCGCCCGGCCGTAGCGCCGGTCGGCGCGGACCAGGTCACGCAGCTTCTTGAGGCGCTCGTCGGTGGTGTCGTGGTCGAGCTGAGCGGCCCATTGGAACGGCGTGTGCGGCTTGGGCACGAAGCCACCGATCGAGACCGTGCACCGGATGTCGTTGTGGCCGGTGACCTCGCGGCCCTTGGCGATCACCTTCTTCGCCAGGTCGGCGATCTCGAGCACGTCATCGTCGGTCTCGGTGGGCAGGCCGCACATGAAGTAGAGCTTCACCTGACGCCACCCGTGGGAGTACGCCGTCGCGACGGTGCGGATCAGGTCGTCCTCGTCGACGGCCTTGTTGATCACCTTTCGCATCCGCACGCTGCCGCCCTCGGGGGCGAAGGTCAGGCCCGAGCGACGGCCGTTGCGCGAGAACTCGTCGGCCAGGGTGATGTTGAACGCGTCGACGCGGGTGCTGGGCAGCGACAACGAGACGTTCGAGCCCTCGTAGCGGTCGGCCAGCCCGTGCGCGACCTCCGCGATCTCGGAGTGGTCGGCGCTGGACAGCGAGAGCAGCCCGACCTCCTCGAAGCCGGACTGGCGGATGCCGTTCTCGACCATGGCGCCGATCGTCTCGATCGAGCGCTCGCGCACCGGGCGGGTGATCATGCCGGCCTGACAGAAGCGGCACCCGCGCGTGCAGCCGCGGAAGATCTCGACGCTGAAGCGCTCGTGCACGGTCTCGGCCAGTGGCACGAGCGGCTTGGCCGGATAGGGCCAGGCGTCGAGGTCCATCAGCGTGTGCTTGCGGACCCGGAACGGGATGCCGGGCTTGTTCGGGACGACGGCCTCGATGGTGCCGTCCTCGGCGTAGGCGACGCAGTAGAACTTCGGCACGTAGACGTTCTGCGAGACCGAGAGTCGGCGGAGCACCTCGTCGCGGCCGCCGGGGCGACCCTCGGCCTTCCACTCGCGCACGACCTCCGAGATCGCGAGCACGATCTCCTCACCGTCGCCGAGCACCGCCGCGTCGACGAAGTCGGAGATCGGCTCGGGGTTGAACGCCGCGTGACCGCCGGCGATGACGATCGGGTCGTCGTCGCCGCGGTCGACGGCGTGGAGCGGGATGCCGGCGAGGTCGAGGGCGTTGAGCAGGTTGGTGTAGCCGAGCTCGGTGGAGAAGCTGATCCCGAAGAGGTCGAAGTCCCGGACCGGCCGGTGGCCGTCGACGGTGAACTGCGGGATGGCGTCCTCCCGCATCACGCGCTCCATGTCCGGCCACACGGCGTAGGAGCGCTCCGCGAGGATCCAGTCGCGCTCGTTGAGCACCTCGTAGAGGATCTGTACGCCCTGGTTGGGCAGGCCGACCTCATAGGCGTCGGGATACATCAGGGCCCACCGGACGTCGACCGACTCCCAGTCCTTGACGGTGGAGTTGAGCTCGCCACCGACGTACTGGATCGGCTTCGACACCGAGGGCAGTCGGGGCTCGAGCAGGGGGAAGACGCTCGCGGACACGCGGGTGGACCTCACTGGTCGACTGGTTGGACGAACGCCCCAGCCTACGCCGTCCGGCCGCGCGCGCCGGAATCCTTCCTGCTCCCCTAGGGTCTGAGCGTGAGCCGCTGGACGACGTGGGTGCCGCCCGCGGCGCTGGCGGCGCTGGCGGTCGCCTGGGTCACCCACCCGGAGGAAGCGTTCGGGGTGACCGCGGTGGCGGTGTTCCTCGTCGGCGCCGTCCTGGCCGCGGTGCACCACGCCGAGGTGGTCGCCCATCGGGTCGGCGACCCGATGGGCTCGCTGGTCCTGGCCGTCGCGGTCACCGTGATCGAGGTCGCGTTGATCGTGACCCTGATGGTGGGCGACCCGGTGCACGGCGCGACGCTGGCACGCGACACCGTCTTCGCGGCCGTGATGCTGAGCATCAACGGCATCGTGGGATTCTCCCTGCTCGTCGCCGCGTTGCGGCACCACCTGGCGGTGTTCAACCCCGAGGGCACGGGCTCGGCGCTCGCCACGGTGATCACGCTCGCCGGTCTGACGCTGGTGCTCCCGACGTTCACCACCAGTGAGCCGGGACCGGAGTTCACCGCGTCGCAGCTCGGCTTCGCGGCCGTGGTCTCCCTCGCCCTCTACGCGCTGTTCGTGTTCACCCAGACCGTCCAGCACCGTGACTTCTTCCTGCCACCGCAGGACGAGGAAGGGGCCTCCGAGCGCCCGGACGCGCACGACGACGTGCCGAGCAACCGGGCCACGTGGGTGAGCCTGGCCCTCCTCCTGGCAGCCCTGGTCGCGGTCGTCGGGCTGGCCAAGGTGGAGTCCAAGCCGCTGGAGAAGGCGGTCAACGCCGCGGGCCTCCCCCAGGAGCTGGTCGGTGTCGTGATCGCGGCCCTGGTGCTGCTGCCGGAGGGCATCTCCGCGGTGCGGGCCGCCGCCGACGACCGGGTCCAGGTCTCGTTCAACCTCGCGTACGGCTCGGCGATGGCCTCGATCGGGCTCACCATCCCGACCATCGCCCTCGCCAAGATCTGGCTCGACGGCCCCTTGGCGCTCGGGCTCCAGACCACCCAGATCGTGCTGCTGGTGCTGAGCGCGATCGTGGCCGTCCTGACCGTCGTACCGGGTCGGTCCAAGCCGCTGCAGGGCGGTCTGCACCTGGTCCTGCTCGCGACGTTCGTGTTCGTGTCGATCAAACCGTGAGCCGAACCCGTTGCCCCCCGTGCGTCTCCGCGAGCACAATCGCTGGAACGCGGCAGGAGGGGACCCCATGGCCGAGATCAACCAGGGTCGGTGGACCGCGCAGATCGAGGGCGACTTCGTCGTCTTCCTGATCGGTGCTCGAGTCCAGGCCAGTCATCCACTGCGGTCGCTGCGCGACCTCGGCGGCTTCAAGCGCGGCATGCCGGGGATGCTGAAGTACCTCAGCCAGCACCCCGAGAAGGGGTTCCTGGGCTACCAGCAGCTCGGCATCGGCACCGCCAACGTGCAGTACTGGCGCTCGTTCGCCGACCTCGAGCGCTTCGCCCGTGACGAGGACGACCCGCACCTCGCGCCCTGGCGCGCGTACTGGAAGCGCGTCGGTCGCGGTGACCGGACCGGCATCTGGCACGAGACCTACCTGGTGCGGGCCGGCGAGTACGAGGCGATCTACGGCAACATGCCCCCCTTCGGCCTGGGCAAGGCGACCGAGCTGACGCCGCTCTCCGCCGACGCCACCGCCCGTCGACGGTTGCGAAGAGCGGCGAGCTGAGGTCGGCCGTCCGAGCGGCCACCGGCGTCGAAGTCCGGGAGGTGGGGCCCGGACCACCGCGCTAGGGGGCGCTGTCGGCGAGCGCCTCGAGCGCCGCGCGTGCGGTGGCGAGCGACTTCTCGGCGTACGCGATCATCTGCTCGAGACCCTCGGCGCCGAACCGGTTCGTCACCCCGTCCACCGCCTCCTCGATCGCGGGGTCGACCTCCGGCGCGGACTCCTCCGGCTGCGAGGGAACGTCGGTGGGGGCGTCGATCGAGTCCGAGCTGCTCATGCCCGACATCCAAACACAGCGGACGCGGCGTCCCGGGGAGCGCCTACCCCTTGACGTAGGAGAGCTTCTCGCACACCTGCCCGTCCCGCAGGCGGAGCACGTCGACGCCCCGCACGTGACCGGGAGCGCCGTGCTCGTCCTCCCACTCGAAGCGCCAGCGCAGGAGGCCGCGGTCGCCGTGGACGAACGACTCCTCCTCGACGAAGGCGGCAGCCGGCGTCTCGCCGAACAGCTCCTCCCACACGCCGCGGATCGCGGCGGCGCCCTCGTGGCGGACACCGTCGGGCGCCGGGCCGGTCGCCTCGAAGGCGCAGTCGTCCGTGGTCAGCGCCATGATCGCGTCGATGTCGCCGCGACCGAAGGCGGCCGCGAACGCCGCCAGCGCGGCGTGGTTGACGCCCCACTCGGCGTCCCTGCCGAACGCCGCCAACAGGTCCGACTGCGCACTGCCGTGCGACACGCCGCGTGCGGCGACCATGCCCGCGCCGCGATAGAGGTGCTCGCGCTCGGCGTACCAGGTCGCGACCTCCGCGACCAGGTGCGGGTCGAGCCGCACGTCGCCGCCGGTGGCGACGGCGAGGTCCCAGGCGTGGACCAGGTGGTCGGCGGCGAGCTGGTGCACGTACTCGCCGAGCTCCTCCTCGCCGTAGGAGAGGTGGACCGTGCCGCCCCGTGGCAGCGCCTCGGCGACCGCGGTGGTGGCCTCCTTCGCGGCCTCGAGGGCACGTCGTACGGGGGCGTCACCGAGCAGGTCGCCGTCGAGCCTGTCCCCGACCTCCGCGATGGTCCGGCCGTCGACGAGCGGCTTGGTCCACAGGTCCTCGCCGACGACGTGGTTGACCAGGTCGCGCACGGTCCAGTCCCGGCACGGGGTAGCCGCCTCCCACTGGTCCTCGGTCACCGCGTTGACGCGGTCGGCCCAGCCCTCGACGGTGCGGTGGTAGAGCGTGTTCAGGTCCATCAGGAACTCCCGCCTCGCCGGCGGCCCCGCCCGGTGCTCACGGCCCGAGGCGCTCTCGCGGGGCCGCCTCCCATCGTGGCACCAGCGACACCCGCGCGGAACCGCTCCGTGGGTGGTCGGCCGTCACTGGTTCACCATGTGAAGGAGGCGAACATCGGCTTCTCACGGTGAGTTCGCCATGAGAAGCCGTGCTCCACCATGTGAACATGGTGGAGCCGGGACGACTGGGACGCCCGACCGGGGCTCAGACCTGGTCGGCCATGGGTGCGGTGGGCGCGGCCTCGGAGCGTACGGCGGCGCTCGCCGAGGTCGCCCGGAGCTCGACCTTGGGCATCAGCAGCAGGACCAGGAACGCCAGGACGGCGACGCACGCGGCCAGCAGGAACACGGTGTCCATCGACTCCGCGAAGCCGACCTTGAACGGATGGGCCAGCGTCGGCGGCATCTGCTGCACGATCGAGGAGTCGTTCTGCACCTGGGCGAGGACCCCACCACCGGGAGTCGGGTGCAAGAAGGCGTCGGCGACCTGTCGGTCGAGCGGGTCGGAGCTCTGCGCCGCCGTCCGCACGGCCTGCTGGAACGCCGGTGTCTGCGACTCGGTGAGGATCGCTCCCTTGATGTTGGGGCCGACGCTGCCGAACAGCACCGACAAGAAGATCGCCACGCCCAAGGTGCCGCCGATCTGGCGGAAGAAGGTCGCAGACGACGTCGCGACCCCGATGTCGCGGGGCGGCACCGCCGACTGGAGGATCAACAGGAGCGGTTGCATGCAGTTGCCCAGCCCGTAGCCGAGCCCGAACATCACGGTCATCACCAGCAGCAGGTCGGTGTCGGCGGTGATCAGGGACAGGAGGAAGAGAGCGACCGTGATCAGCGCGGAGCCGATCAGTGGGAACGGACGGATCCGACCGGTCCGCGAGATGATCTGGCCGGAGATGATCGAGGCACTCATCATCCCGACGACCATCGGCAGCATGAGGAAGCCCGACTCCATCGGCGATGCGCCGTGCACGATCTGCATGTAGAGCGGGATGACCATGATGCCGCCGAACATCGCCGCGCCGACGACCACGCTCGCCGCGATGCCGACCGCGACCGCGCGCGTCCGGAACATCCGGAGCGGGATCAGCGCGTTGTCGCCCATCCGCGCCTCGGCGTACACGAACGCGCCCAGGCTGGCGGCGCCGAGCAGGTAGCAGACCAGGGCCTGGGGCGAGCTCCATCCCCACTCGCGGCCCTGCTCGGCGATGGTGAGCAGTGGGACCAGGCCCACCATCAGCGTCGCCGCGCCCCACCAGTCGATGCGCGCGTCGCGGCGATGGTGGCTCAGGTGCAGGGTGCGGTAGACGACGAACAGCGCGGCGATGCCGATCGGCACGTTGACCAGGAACACCCATCGCCAGCCGGTCAGGCCGAGGATCACGGCATGGCTGGCGAAGAAGCCGCCGATCACCGGCCCGAGCACGCTCGAGGTACCGAAGACGGCCATGAAGTAGCCGGTGTAGCGGGCCCGCTCGCGCGGCGACACGATGTCGCCGATGATCGCGAGCACGAGCGTGAACAGTCCGCCGGCGCCGATCCCCTGCACCGCCCGGAACGCCGCGAGCATGTACATGGAGGTGGCGAACGAGCACAGGGCCGACCCGACGATGAACACCGAGATCGCGAACATGAAGAGCTTCTTGCGCCCGTAGAGGTCGCCGAGCTTGCCGTAGATCGGGGTCGCCACCGTCGAGGTGATCAGGTAGGCCGTGGTGACCCACGCCTGCACGGACAGGCCGTTCAGGTCGTCGGCGATCGTCCGGATCGACGTACTGACGATGGTCTGGTCCAGGGCACCGAGGAACATGCCCATCATCAGGCCGACCAGGATCGTGAGGATCTGGGCGTGGGTGTACTCGCCGGTCTCGCTGGGGGCGGGGGGTGCGTCGGGCAGGTTGCCGGAGGTCGGAGTGCTCATCGGGAGTCGAGTATATCGTTGCCTACGTCAACCGTTGTCATCGCGACCCAGTCCCCCGGCCCTGCGCCGCGTAGGTTGGCCCCATGACTCGCATCGTGCTGATGGTGATGGGCTGCGTGCTCATCCTGATGGGCGTCGTGTGGACGTTGCAGGGCCTCGACGTCCTCGGTGGCTCCGCGATGAGCGGACAGACGCTGTGGGCCGTGCTCGGGCCGATCGTCGTCGTCGTCGGCGGGGTCCTGCTGTTCCGAGGCCGGCGCATGCAGGCCCAGCGAGACCTCTGACCGCTCAGGCGATCCTGCGGCGGTACGCCGCCATGGCCAGCGCGTAGGCGACCACGAGGATGCCGAGGCACCAGGCCAGGGCTTCCCAGAGGTCGGCGCCGACGGGCTGCTGAGCCAGCAGCGCGCGGATCGTGTCGACGATGGAGGTCACCGGCTGGTGGTCGGCGAAGGCGCGCACCGGCCCGGGCATCGTGCTGGTGAGCACGAAGGCGGAGCTGACGAACGGCAGGAAGATCAGCGGGTAGGAGAACGCACCCGCACCGTCCACGGTCTTCGCGGACAGACCCGGCGATCACCGCGAGCCAGGTCACGCCGAGGGTGAACAGAGCGAGGATCCCGGCGACCGCCAGCCAGGCGAGCACGCCGGCCGACGAGCGGAACCCGATCAGGAAGGCGACCACGACGACGATCGCGAGCGAGACCAGGGTGGAGACGACGGAGGTCAGCACGTGCGCCCACAGCACACTCGAGCGGGCGATCGGCATCGACTGGAAGCGCTCGAAGATGCCGCTCTTCAGGTCCATGAAGAGCCGGTACGCCGTGTAGGAGATCCCCATCGCGATGGTGATCAGCAAGATCCCGGGCAACAGGTAGTTCACGTAGTGCTGCGACCCGGTGTCGATCGCGCCGCCGAAGACGTAGACGAACATCAGCATCAGCGCGATCGGCATGATCGCCACCGTGAGGACCGTGTCGAGGCTGCGCGTGATGTGGCGCAGGGACCGCCCGAGCAGGACGGCGGTGTCGCCGAAGAAGTGTGTCGTCATGAGGGCTCCTGAGGTGTCAGAGGTGGGGCGCCGGACGCGACCGCGGCGTCGGTGATGGCCAGGAAGACGTCCTCCAGGCTCGGCTGCCTCTCGACGTACTCGACGCGGGCGGGCGGCAGCAGTCGCTTCAGGTCGTCGAGGGTGCCGTCGGCGATGATCCGCCCCTCGTGGAGGATCGCGATCCGGTCGGCCAGCTGTTCGGCCTCGTCGAGGTACTGGGTGGTGAGCAGCACGGTCGTGCCCCGACCGGCGAGCTCCTCGACGCACGCCCACACCTCGACCCGCGACTGCGGATCGAGGCCGGTGGTCGGCTCGTCCAGGAAGATCACCGAGGGGTCGCCGATCAGGCTCATCGCGATGTCCAGGCGGCGGCGCATCCCTCCGGAGTACGTCGCCACCCGGCGGTCGGCCGCGTCGGTGAGCTGGAAGCGGGTCAGCAGGTCGTCCGCGATCCGCCCGACGCCACGCAGATGCCGCAGCCGGGCGACGAGCACCAGGTTCTCGCGCCCGCTGAGCGTCTCGTCCACCGCGGCGAACTGTCCGGTGAGGCTGATCGACTGCCGCACCCGGGCCGGATCGGTGGTGACGGCGAACCCGTCCACGGTCGCCGACCCCGCATCGGGTCGGAGCAGGGTGGACAGGATCTTCACGACCGTGGTCTTGCCCGCGCCGTTGGACCCGAGGAGCGCGAAGATGCTCCCCCGCGCCACGTCGAAGTCCACGCCGCGGAGCACCCGCACCTGCTGGTAGGACTTCTCCAGTCCGTGCACGCGGATGGCCGGCGAGGTCGAGGTGGTCATCGCGCTGCCCCCTCACTGCCGGTGTCGTCGGCGGTGGCGCGGTCGATGGCATCGACCAGCCGGTTCCGCTCCCGGATCCGCCACTGTCCCTGGGGGTAGTTCGCCACGAACGCCTCGACGAACTCCACGGGGTCGTCGCCGACGACCTCACGCACGGGGGTGCCGCTCGCGGCACTCTGCTCGAAGAGGTCGACGAGGTCCTCGTACATGGTGACCACGCCGGCGCCGTCGCCGCCCCCGGCGTACATCAGGTAGCGCTGCACGGCGTCGACCGCCGTGCGATAGCTGGGCGGAAGCTGTTCCGCCCGTGCCTTGGTCTGCCGGTAGCGCTTCTTCTCCTCGAGCGGTCCGGTGAGCTTCTCGATCCACTTCGCGGTCATGTCTGGACTCCTCCTTCGCGGAGCTGGGCAAGTCGTTCGGAGAGGAAGCTCCAGGTCCTCCAGAACTCTTCGAGGTAGTCGCGTCCCTGCGCGTTGAGCGAGTAGACCTTGCGGGGCGGTCCCTTCACGGAGGGGACCTTCTCCACGTCGACGAGGCCGCGTTGCTCGATCCTGATCAGCAGCGCGTAGATCGTCCCTTCGGCGATGTCGGTGAAGCCCTGATCGCGCAGCCAGGCCGTGATCTCGTAGCCGTACGCCGGCCGGTCGGCCAGGAACGCGAGCACGATGCCCTCGAGGGTCCCCTTGAGCATCTCCGTCGCCTGCTTGGTCACGGGACCACGCTCCTCTCGGCTACTCAGTGTTATTGACTACTAGTAGATAGTAACACTGAATACCGAGCGCGCAAGCCCGCTCCGGGTCCGGCTCGGGGGAGGCGTCAGCGGGAGACGAGATGCCGCATCGGGCGGGCGTAGCGGGTCGGCAGGGCGGCTGTGGCGCGCAGGTGGATGTTCTGAAGCAAGCCGACCGCGAGCATCCCCGCGAACATCGAGCTGCCGCCGTACGAGACGAAGGGCAGGGGTACGCCGGTCACCGGCATGATGCCCAGGCACATGCCGATGTTCTGGAACGCCTGGAAGCCGAACCAGCACGCGATGCCGGCCGCGGCCACGCGCCCGAACACGTCCGTCGACAGCGCGGAGATCGCCAGCGCACGCCAGATGACCACGCCGATCAGGGCGATCAGCACCGCGGCCCCGACCAGGCCCAGCTCCTCGCCGGCGACGGTGAAGATGAAGTCGGTGTGTTGCTCGGGCACGAAGCCGGAGCGCGTCTGCGAGCCGTGGAAGAGCCCTTGGCCGAACAGCCCGCCGTTGCCGACCGCGATCCGCGCCTGCTCGGTGTTGTAGCCCGCTCCCCGGGGGTCGAGGTCGGGGTTGGTGAACGCCAGGAACCGGTCGATCTGGTACGGCTTCAGCAGGTGGCCGGCGAACGCGGCGACGGCCGCCGTTCCTCCGGCCGCGGCCAGGAGCACGAGCCAGCGGCGCGGTGCCCCGGCGACGGCGAGCACGCCGAAGACGGTGGCGGAGAGGACGAGGAGGGTGCCGAGGTCGGGCTGGAGCATGATCAGCGCGGCCGGGAAGCCGGCGATCGCCAACATGCCCACCACTTCGACGGCCCCGACCTGGGGTCGGCGCCCCTCGGCGCGCTCGGCGACGAGCAGCGCCATCCCGATCACCACCGCCAGCTTGGCGAACTCCGACGGCTGGATCGACATGCCGCCGACGTCGATCCAGGAGCGAGAGCCGTTGATCGTGGTGCCGGCGGTCAGCACCAGCACGAGACCACCGATCGAGGCGACGTAGACCAGAGGGGCGACGATGCGCACCCAGCGATGGTCGGTGGCCATCACCACGACCATCAGCACCACGCCCAGGCAGACGTTGACGAGCTGCTTCTTCAGGTACGCCGTGGGATCGCCGCCGGTGAGGTCGTCGCGGTGCGCCGTGGCCGACCAGACCAGCAGCGTGCCGAGAGCCACCAGGGCGAGCACCGCGACCATCAGGGTCCGGTCGATCCCCGGGGTACGCAGGCGACCGTTCACGGCTGGCTCCTTCGGGTCGCGCGGGGGTCGGGCGGCAGGATCGACCCGTCGCGTTGGAAGGACGGCAACGAGTCGGGCGCCACGACTCCCGGGATCAGCGCGTCGTGCGTGTCCACCTGCGTGCCGTGGACGCCGTACAGCGACTCCCAGATCTTGCGGACGAACGGACCGGACGTGCCCGAGCCGGTGCCCGCCTGGCTCACCATCATCACCACGACGTAGTTCTTGTCGTAGGAAGCGACCCAGGACGTCGACTGCTTGCCGTAGACCTCCGCCGAGCCGGTCTTGGAGCGGATGTGGATCCGGTCGAGCGGGAAGCCGCCCATCTTCCAGGCCATGGTGCCGACCTTCGCGGTGCCGAGCAGCGCGTTGTTGTCGTAGGCGATGGCGTGGGCGGGGTCGCGCACGTGGCCCTGCACCTTCGGCTTGATCTGCTTGATCACGCGGCCGCCGGGACTGACGATCGCCTTGGCGATCCTCGGCTCGAAGAGCGTCCCCCCGTTGGACAGGGCGGCGTACGCCCTCGCGAGCTGGAGTGGCGTGACCAGCGTGTCACCCTGACCGATCGCGAAGTTCACCGCGTCGCCGGCCCGGTAGTAGCTCCCCTCGAGGCAGAACTCGTGGGCGAACAGCTTGAGGAAGCCGCTGGTCCCGGCCGGTGGGTGCTGGTCGATGCCGCAGTAGTAGGACTTCATCGACTTCCAGTACGCGAGCTTCCAGTGCCGGTCGGCGATCCGGCCCGCGGCCTCCCCCGGCAGGTCGATCCCGGTCGGCCGGCCGAAGCCGAAGGCCTTGGCCTCGTCGACCAAGGGGTCGCGGGCGTCGAGGTTCGTCGGGTCGGAGCCGTACTTCTGCCAGAAGTGGTAGCCCACCCGGTAGAAGAAGGTGTCGCAGGAGTACTGCAGCGCCTTGGCGAAGTCGATCATCCCGAGCGACTCGGACTCGTAGTTGTGGAAGAGGCGGTTGCCGACCTGGAAGCCCGACGAGCAGTCGAGCCGCGTGTCGGGCGTGAAGCCGTGGTTGAGGGCTCCGACGGTCATGAACGGCTTCCAGGTGGAACCGGGCGCGAACTGTCCCTGCAGAGCACGGGCCAGGAGCGGGTCGCCCGACTTCGCGGAGTAGAGCTCGGCCAGCTGCTTGTGGGAGATGCCGCCGACCCACACCGACGGGTCGTACGTCGGCTGGCTGGCCATCGCGACCACCCGGCCGGTCCGGGCCTGGAGGACGATCGCGGCGCCGGAGTCGGCGCGGTAGTTGCGGTGCGTCACCGGGTCGTACGTCGCGCGGGCGGTGCGGATCGCCTCGGCCAGGGCCCGCTCGGTGGTGGCCTGCACCTTGGCGTCGATGGACGTGACGAGGGTGTCGCCGGGCCGGCCGGGGGTCTGACCGTCGTCGCCGAGCACCCGGCCCATGGAGTCGACCGCGACCCGCTGGTAGCCGGGCTGTCCGCGCAGGTAGCGGTCGTACTCCTGCTCGATCCCCGCCCTGCCCACCGTGCTGGCGGCGTTGACCGAGGTGTCGTGGTGCTGGTGGGCGTGGGCCAGCTCTCCCGACGTGATCGGGCTCAGGTATCCCACGATGTCGGCGAGGTTCACGCCGTACGGGCTGGGGTAGGCGCGCAGGCTCTGCCGCTGGGCGACGACGGAGGGGTAGTCCTCGGGCTGCTCGAGGATCCGCAGCGCCACGGACTGGCGGACGTCGAGCGCCACCGGCACGGGCTGGTACGGCGAGCCGTTCCAGCAGCGCCCGCGGACGCTGCCGGCGTCCCCACAGGTGACCAGGGCGTCCTCCACCTTGTGCACGGAGGTGCCCACTGCCGTCGCCACCCTGCCGAGCACGACCGCCCGGTCGTGGGGCGACAGCCGGTCGAGCAGGGTGCGGTCGACCGAGACTCCCCACGCCGTCCGGTTCGCGACGAGCGGGCGGCCCTGGTCGTCGACGATCAGGCCGCGCTGGGGCTGGACCACGACCTCGCGCAGCGACTGCGACGCGGCGGCCGCGTGGTAGGCGTCGCCCGAGACGACCTGGAGGTAGTAGAGCCGGGCGAAGAGGGTGGCGAACAGCGAGAACACGAGCACGCGTACCACGACGAGGCGCAGCCGGGAACGCTCGCTGCCGGCGTGGGGTGGGGTCGACGGCTTCATCAGGCGCTCGCCGGCTCCAGGCGGGTGAGCAACCGCATCACACCCGGGAGCACGAGCGGGGTCAGGAGCACGTCCCACAAGAGGGAGACCAGGACGATCCGCACCAGGTCGCCGGAACCGGCCACGGCGTCACCCAGCACGACGCCGGACAGCGCGTAGACCGACGTACCGATGAACGACGACGCGGCGACCGTGGCGACCACCGTGGTCGCGGTCGGCCGGGTGTCCTGGCGCATCAGCCCGGCGACGTAGCCGACGACGACGAGAGCCAGCGCCCATCGCCCGGCGACGTGGTCCGCCGGCGGGGCCAGGTCGAGCAGCAGGCCGGCGAAGAAGCCGAGAGTGGCGGCGAAGGCCGGGCCGCGCACCAACGCCGCTGCCACGACGACGAGCAGGCAGAAGTTGGGCACGATGCCCTCCCACGCGAGGTGGGGGAAGAGCGCGACCTGCAACACGAGGGCGACCGCGACCAGGCCGCCGGCCGTGAGCACGCGAAGGGGTCTCATCGCAGGCTCCCGTCGGCCTCGATGACGCCGCGGTCGCTCGGGGTTCCGGACGGCACGACGATGCCGACCAGGTCGAGGGCACCGAAGTCGACGAACGGCTCGATCACCGCACGCTGCGAGGACTCGCGGAGGCTGGCGTAGACCGCCGTCACCCGCCCGACCGGCACCCCGGAGACGTAGGGCGCCCCACCACGGCTCCCCCAGGTCACGATGGTGTCGCCCTTGGTGGGCGCGGCGCTCTGGTCGACCAGCTCGAGGTCGAGGCTGCCGTGGTCGCCGAGGCCGCCCTGGCCGCGCAGGAAGCCGACCTTCATGGTGGTGCCGACACGTCCGCCGACGACCGACTCGGTGTCGACGATGAGCAGCACGGTCGCCGTCGTGGGTGTCACGCGGAGCACGCGCCCGACGAGCCCGTCGTCGTTGAGCACCGTCTGGTCGGGCCGCACGCCCGCGTCGGACCCGGCGTCGACGGTGACCGTGCGCGAGAAGGACTGGGCCGGGCCGTAGGCGACCACGTGGGCCGGCACCAGGGCCTGTCCCAGCGTGCCCGCGGCCGAGGTGAGCCCCTGGAACTCCGCGAGCTGGTGACGGGCGTAGCCGCTGGTGGCGTTCTGGGCTCGCAGCCGGGAGTTCTGCGCCTCGAGGCTGGCGATGTCGCGCTGCATGGACCTGCGGGTCGTGAACCAGTCGCCGAGCGCGGTGACCGGGCGGACCGCCTGCGACGTGGCCGACTCCACCGGCCCGAACAGCGTCCCCATCGCGCGACGGGCGGGCTCCACCGGCGAGTGGGCACCGGGGTGGTGGTCGAGCGTCATCAGCGTCAGGCAGGCCAGCACCAGCGCGACCATCCGGGAGCGCAGGCGAGAGCGATTCGGCGCGCTGGTCGAAGGAGTCGGGCCCGGGGCGGAGCGGACGGTAGCCGCGCAGGAGTCGCGACACGCGGGCAGGGCGGTCCGCGGTCAGGCGGGGGAAGGGCCGTCTCGACGGGGGCATGTCAGTACCGCCGGCGCTCCGAGACCAGTACCTGCTGGAGTCCCTCGAACTCCTCCACGCACTTGCCGGCACCCATCGCGACGCTCGACAGCGGGTCCTCCGCGACATGGACGGGCATCCCCGTCTCGTGGCGGAGCCGCTCGTCGAGGCCCCGCAGGAGGGCGCCGCCACCGGTGAGCACGATGCCGCGGTCCATGATGTCGCCGGCCAGCTCGGGGGGCGTGGAGTCGAGGGTGGCGCGGACCGCGTCGACGACGGCGTGCAGCGGTTCCTCGAGGGCCTTGCGGACCTCGGCGCTCGACACCACGACCGAGCGCGGGAGGCCGCTGACCATGTCGCGGCCGCGGATCTCCGCCTCGGGCTCCTCGTGGGTGGGGAACGCGGAGCCGAGCGTCATCTTGACCTCCTCGGCGGTGCGCTCGCCGAGCATGAGGCTGTGCTCCTTCTTCATCCACGCCACGATCGCGGCGTCGAGGTCGTCACCCGCGGTGCGGATCGAGAGACTGGTGACCACCCCGCCCAGGGAGATCACGGCGACCTCGGTGGTGCCGCCGCCCACGTCGACGACCATGTTGCCGGCGGCCTGGTGCACGGGGAGCCCCGCGCCGATCGCGGCAGCCATCGGCTCCTCGATGATGTAGACCTTGCGGGCGCCGGCCTGGTAACCGGCCTCCTTGACCGCGCGCTGCTCGACAGCCGTGATGCCGCTGGGGACACAGACCACCATCCGCGGCTTGGTGAAGTAGCGGCGCCGGTGGACCTGCTGGATGAAGAACCGCAGCATCTGCTCGGTGGCCTCGAAGTCGGCGATCACGCCGTCCTTCATGGGGCGCAGGGCCGTGATGTTGTCGGGCGTACGGCCGATCATGCGCTTCGCCTCGTGCCCCACGGCCAGGACCTCGCCGGTGGTGTCGTTGAGGGCGACGACGCTCGGCTCGTCGAGCAGGATGCCGCGACCGCGGACGTAGACCAGGGTGTTGGCGGTGCCGAGGTCGACCGCCATGTCACGGCCGATGATGCTGTTCGCCATGCGGGTGCCCTCGCAGGTTCGCGTCGTACTCGGGGAAGAGCGGGGCACACGCCTGCGCCCCCGTGGGTCGGCGCCACGCATGTCGACCCACCCGCAGGTTAGGAGGGCGAGGGGCCCCGGCTGTGGTGCCACGCCGGGTGACCTGCGGTTTCATGTCTCCTCCCGGCGCAGCGCCAGGAGTAGCGTCGCCGCATGAGCAACGACCCGGTGCAGGAGATCCTCGGCAACCTCGACCTGGCCACGCTGGCCCAGCAGGTCGGCGCTGACCCCGGCGACGTCGAGGCAGCGGCGGCGAAGGTCCTGCCCGCCCTCCTGGGTGGAGTACAGGCCAACGCCCAGGACCCGGGAGGTGAGGCGGCGCTCGCAGCCGCACTGGAGCAGCACCACGACGACCTCGCCACTGGCACGATCGACACGACCCAGGTAGACCCCGTCGACGGTCAGAAGGTCGCGGCGCACATCTTCGGCTCCCAACAGGACCAGGTCGTCCAGCAGCTCGGCGCGACCGGCGTCTCCACCGGGCTCGTCGAGAAGCTGCTGCCGCTCCTGGCGCCGATCGTGATGTCCTACCTGGCCAAGAAGGTCACCGGCTCCTCCGGCGGCGCCCTCGCGGGCGGTGTGCTCGGCGGTGTGCTGTCTCAGGTGCTCGGCGGAGTGGGGCAGGGGGCGGGCGACTCGTCCTCGAACCCGATGGGCGACATCCTCGGTGACGTGCTCGGCGGGCTGCTCGGTCACGGCACCAAGGCCTGAGTCTCGCGCGCTCCCGGCGGTGCGGTAGCCACCCTTCGCGGGTCTCGGTGTGGGCGGTGGGTCAGCCACCGCTCGGGTCGTCAGATCGTGGCACGGTCACCGCCGCCAGTCGTGCGCAGTCCCCTCCGACTCCGGAAGCGAGTCGCCAGGGTCTTGCTACTCGAACCAGATGGCGATCTCGCGCTCGGCGGACTCGGGCGAGTCGGAGCCGTGCACGATGTTCTGCTGGACCTGGTGACCCCAGTCGCGGCCGAGGTCGCCGCGGATCGTGCCGGGGGCGGCGGCCGTCGGGTCGGTGGCGCCGGCGAGCGAGCGGAAGCCCTCGATGCAGCGCTGTCCTTCGACCACCATCGCCACGATCGGACCGGACAGCATGAACTCGACGAGGGGCTCGAAGAACGGCTTGCCCTGGTGCTCGGCGTAGTGGGCGTCGAGGAGCTCGCGGGTCGCCTCGCGCCGCTCGAGCCGAACCAGTCGGTAGCCCTTCGCCTCGATGCGTCGGATCACCTCGCCGGTGAGTCCCCTCTCGACACCGTCGGGCTTGACCAGGACCAGGGAGCGTTCCATGGGCCGCACCCTATCGACCGGTCGCCACCCCTCCCCAGTGGGCGACCCGCCGGAGCACCGCGTCCGGCAGCGGGGCGTCGCTGTCGGCCTCGATCGCGCCGGCGGTGATCGCCAGCGGAACCACGCCGGCCCAGGTTCCGGCTGCGATGTCGTCGGGCTCGTCCACGGGTCCCCCTGTCCGGGTCTTCACCGACGCCTCAGCCAGCGGTACGGCGATCACCACCGTCGCCGCGAGCTCCTTGCGCGTGTGGGCACGAAGCGTGGCTGAGCGCCCGGGGACCACGTGGTCGACGATCAGGTCGAGGGCGCGGACCTTCTCCGACTCGGCGTCCACGAGCCGGCCGGGCCCCATCACGACGGCCGAGCGGTAGTTCATCGAGTGGCTGAACGCGGCGCGCGCGAGGACGGCACCGTCGACCAGCGTGAAGGTCGCGCAGAGGGTCGCACCGGGAGCCTGGCGCAGCCAGGGCGCGGCGACCGAGCCGTGCAGGTAGAGGGTGCCGCCCTCGTCGGGACCCTCCGGGTCCACCGCGAAGATCGAGGGCAGCACGACCGGCGCACCGTCGCGGACCAGGCCGACGTGGCAGACCAGCGCCTCCCCGAGCACGGCGAACAGGTCGGCCCGGTCGGTGCCGCCGCGCTCGCGGTGGCGGGTGATCGTCGTACGGTCGGTCGGCGAGAGGGTCATGCCGCAGTACTGTGCTGGGAAAGTGGCCTGGCCACACGGGCCACTTGCCGGGCATTCAGACAGGACACTCGCATGTCACACGCGCTCACCCTGGCCCTCGGCCTCGACCGTGACGCGGGCGTCCCGCTGAGCAGCCAGGTCGCTGGCCAGATCCGCGACGGCGTCCTGGCCGGCACCCTGCCGGTCTTCGGACGGCTGCCGAGCACGCGGGCGCTCGCCCGCGACCTGGGCGTCTCGCGGGCCGTGACCGAGCAGGCCTACGACCAGCTCGCGGCGGAGGGCTGGATCGAGGGTCGGCACGGCTCCGGGACCTTCGTCGCGGCCAGCGCGCTGCCTCGGCCCCGCCACCGCCCCGTGCCGTCCGGTCCGCCCGCACCGGAGCTGCTGCGGCTCGACACCGGTACCCCGTGGATCGACCCGCGTCACCGCGCGGCCTGGCGACGTGCCTGGCGCGAGGTCTCCGCGGCGCCCGCGCCCCCGTCGTACGACGATCCGGCCGGCCTGCGCGACCTGCGCGTCGAGCTCTCCACCCACCTGGCCCGGACCCGAGGCCTCCTCTGCGACCCCGACGAGATCCTGGTGACGACCGGCACGATCGGCGGGCTGAACCAGCTCCTGGCCGCCCTGCCGCCGGGCGACGTGGCGCACGAGGACCCGGGCTACCGCGCGGCGGCGGAGGCGATCCGGGCCTCCGGGCGAGCGATCCGCGACCTCCCCGCCACCGAGCCCGTCGACGACCTCACCGGCACCGTCGCCGCCTACGTCACGCCCGCCCACCAGCACCCGCTCGGACCCGTGATGCCCGGTCCCGCGCGCCTGGCCCTGATCGACGCGGCCACCCGCGCCGGTGCCGTCGTGATCGAGGACGACTACGACTCGGAGTTCCGCTACGACGTCGCGCCGGTGCCCGCGCTCGCCGCTCTCGACCGCGACCGGGTCGCCTACCTCGGCACGACCAGCAAGTCCGTGGCTCCGAGCATGCGCCTGGGCTGGCTGGTGGCTCCGGCCGGCCTGCACCGGGCGATCCTGGCGCGACGGGCGGTGACCCACGACGTCGCCGCGTGGCCGGTGCAGCGCGCCTTCCTCTCGCTGCTCCGCGACGGCTACGTCGACCAGGTCGTGCGCTCCGCGCGCCGGGCCTACGCCGCCCGGGCCGCGCGTGTCGTCGAGGCGCTGCGACCGCACGCCCAGCCGATCCTCCCGGTGGCGGGGATGTACGCCACCGTCCCCCTCCCGCAGGTGCGCGCCCTGAGTGCCCGCGCCTCCGCGCGAGCCGCGGGGTTCGAGGTGCCGCTCCTGCGCGACTACTGCCGGACGGCGCGGATGAGCGGCCTGATCATCGGCTTCGGAGGCTGCACCGACGACGATCTGGACCGCGCGCTCGCGGCCCTCGTCCGCGGCCTCGCCTGACCCGGCAGCCGCTCAGGCCGAGCGCTCGGCGGCGTAGGCGGCGTACGCCTCCGCCCGTTCGCGCTCGATCTTGCGACCCAGGAAGTACGCCGTGCCCCACAGCAGGGCGAAGATCCCACCGAGGACGAACATCATCGGCACCACGAAGCCCAAGGCGATCGCGGCGATCTGGATCACCCACCCGACGAGGTACGCCGCCTCCCACCGCAGCAGCCCGGCCAGCAGCAGGCACGAGACGCAGAGCCCGAGTCCGATCCAGACGGCGGTCTGCCAGCGGACGTGGGCCAGGTTGATCATCACCGGGGTGGTCAGGCCGAGCACGACGGCCTCGAGGGAGAGGATCGCGGCGCACATGCCTCGCTTGGGCGAGCGCTCCGGCCGCACGTCGCTCACGAGCTGCTCCCCCGGCGGCGGAGCAGCGTCCTGGCCTCCCCGACGGTGATCACCGACCCCGTGACGAGCACCGCGCCCGACCCGATCGAGGTCCCGAGCGCCGCGCCCGCCTCGGCGAGCGCCGTACCCTCGTCGATGGCGTCGGCGAGGCGGGGGGCGACGCTGACCCGGTCGGGGCCGAAGACCTCGCGGGCGACGACGGCGAGGTCGGCCGCGGCCATCGCCCGCTCGGTGGAGTTCTGCGTGCACACGATGTGGGCCAGATGCGGCTCGAGGGCGGCGAGCACACCCTCGACGTCCTTGTCGACCATCACGCCGACGACACCGATCAGCGGGGAGAACGCGAAGGAGTCCTCCAGCGCCTCCGCCATCGCCTCGGCGCCGTGGGGGTTGTGGGCCGCATCGAGCAGGATCATCGGGCTGCGACGGATGATCTCGAGGCGTCCCGGCGAGGTCGCGCGGGCGAAGGCCTCGCGGACCACGTCGTCGCCCAGGGGCGCGTCACCGAGGAACGCCTCGACCGCGGCCAGGGCCACGGCGGCGTTCTGCGCCTGGTGGGCGCCGTACAGCGGCAGGAACACGTCGTCGTAGCGCGCCCGGAGCCCCTGCAGAGACAGCACCTGACCGCCGACGGCCGGCAGCCGCGACACCACCGAGAACTCCAGTCCCTCCCGGACCGGCGTCACGCCGACCTCGGCACACCGGCGGAGCAGGACCTCCGCCGGGCCGGGCCGCTGCTCGGCCAGGACCGGCGTCGAGCCGGGCTTGATGATCCCCGCCTTCTCGACGGCGATCACCTCGGGCGAGTCGCCGAGGTAGTCGGCGTGGTCGACGCCGATCGGGGTCACCACGGCGACCTGGGCGTCGGCGACATTGGTGGCGTCCCACGTGCCACCCATGCCGACCTCGACGACGGCGACGTCGACCGGCGCGTCCGCGAACGCGGCGTAGGCCATCGCCACCACCGTCTCGAAGAAGCTCAGCGGGTGCGGCTGCGAGGCGTCGACCAGGTGGGTGTAGGGCGCGACGTCGTTGAAGGCACGGACGAACTCCTCGTCTGTCAGCGGCTCACCGTCGAGGCAGATCCGCTCGTTCATCCGCTCGAGATGGGGGCTGGTGAAACGCCCCGTGCGCAGGTCGAGCGCGCGCAGCAGCGTGTCGATCATCCGGCTCGTCGAGGTCTTGCCGTTGGTGCCGGTCAGCTGGATCACCGGGTAGGCGCGCTGGGGATCGCCGAGCAGCTCGGTGAAGGCGCGGATCCGGTCGAGCGACGGCTCGAGGCGGGTCTCCGGCCAGCGCGACAGCAGTGCGTCCTCGGCCTCGGCGAAGGTCTCGGCGAGACGGGGTCGCTCGATGGGGGTGTCCGGCGCGTCGCTCATGTCGGCACCACTCTATTGAGCCGTCACTCCACGCGGAGATTCGCCATGTCCACGACGCGCCGGTAGCCGATCGCCTCGTAGATCTTGTTCGACGTCGGGTTGGCCTGGTCGGTGAACAGGCACGGCCGCTCCCCCTGCTCGCGGAGCAGCGCCGAGACGGCGTGGACGGCCGCGCTGGCGTAGCCGCGGCCCCGGTGCTCCCGGGGCGTGTAGACCGGCCCGATCCTCGATACGCCGTACGCCGGCGAGGTGGCCGCCGTGACGTTGACCGGCCGATCGGCGACGTCGGCCCAGACGAAGACCCGGCCGCCCGCGATCCGGCGGCTCATCTCGTCGTCGGCCGGCGTCTCGTGGGGTGACTCCCCCGGCTCGCGGCCCGCCTGTTCGTCCGCGTCGACCATGAACGCCTCGTACCAGGAGGCGACCAGCGGCTGCTCGGCGAGCGTGGCCGGGCGCAGCCGTCCGGGGACCGGGGGCGGCTCGACGAGCTCGCCGAGCTCGAAGAGGCGGGTGTGCTGGCCGACGCGAGCCTGCCGCCCGGTGGCGGCGGCCATGTCGTCGCAGAACACCTGTACCGCCGGCAGCGCGCCGTTCGCCCCCAGCACCGGCTCACCCCGGTCGAGGAGCGAGGTGGACAGCAGGTGGACGGCCTCGTCGGGCATCGGCATCAGGTACGCCGGGTGGTCCCCGAACGGTGCGGTCCGCATCGCCGTCCCGACGACCGCGCCGCCGTCCAGCACCGCTGCGAACCAGCACGGCACGCCCTCGGGCCAGGCGATCCCCGCGGCCCGCTGTTCTCGGATCCGCTCCGCGATGCCCGCGATCACCGTGCTCAGCACGGGTTGCTCGGCCAGAGAACGTCCCGCGACCTCCAGGAAGGGGACCGGGTCGTCGAAGAAGCGGAGCTCCATGGCAGGACGCTACGGGCCGCACGCGGAGTCCACCACCGGGTTCCGGTGGTGGGCTCCACCCGCGTGGCGGAGTAGCGTGCCCGCCATGACGACGTCGGGCGACAACCCGTCCCCGGGCTGGTACCCGGACCCTCACGACCGCGGCCAGCAGCGCTACTGGGACGGCTCCGAGTGGACCGAGCACCGCCAGCCCCACCAGCCCGAGGCCGACCAGACGGCGGTGCTGCCGAAGACCGAGCCGGCCCCAGCGCCCGAGCCGGTCCAGCCGCCGCCCCTGACCGGCAGCGCGGACGGCAGCCGGAGATCCGGAGGCCAGCCCGGCTGGGTGGCGGCCCTGGTGGGCCTCCTGGTCGGCCTCGTCGTCGGCGGTACCGCCGGCGCCGTGATCGCGGGGAACAACAACGACTCGTCGACGCCGGCGGGCGACGCCTCCTCCGGCGCTCCCACCTCCACGGTGACCGAGACCACGACGGCCACGGCCACGGAGGCGGTCACCGAGACGGCCACGGCCACCGCGACCGTGACGGCCACGGTGACCGAGACCGCCACGGCCACCCCCTAGGACCGAGCCGGGCGGGCGGACAAACCCGTTTTCGGCCCCCGGGCGACCGGTCCATAGACTTCCGCCATGACCGACACCCAGCCGCACCCGTCCCGTACGACGCCGCAGCAGCCGGCCGTCGTCGTACCGGACAAGCCGGCGCTGGAAGGCCTCGAGGACAAGTGGTCGAAGCAGTGGGAGGTCGACGGGGTCTATGCGTTCGACCGCACGAAGTCACGCTCCGAGGTCTACTCGATCGACACTCCCCCGCCGACCGTGTCCGGGACGCTCCACTTCGGCAGCGTCTGCTCCTACACCCAGTGCGACCTCATCGCTCGGTACCAGCGGATGCGCGGCAAGGAGGTGTTCTACCCGATCGGCTGGGACGACAACGGCCTGCCCACCGAGCGTCGGGTGCAGAACTTCTTCGGCGTGCGCTGTGACCCCTCGGTGCCCTACGACCCCGACTTCACCCCGCCGGAGAAGCCCGACCCCAAGCGCCAGGTGCCGATCGGACGGCGGAACTTCATCGAGCTCTGCCAGAGCCTCGTGGCCGAGGACGAGGTCGCCTTCGAGGCGCTGTTCAGGCAGGTCGGCCTCTCGGTCGACTGGAGCTACCTCTACACGACCATCGGCGACGAGTCCCGCGCCACCTCGCAGCGGGCCTTCCTGCGCAACCTGGGCCGCGACGAGGCCTACCTGCAGGAGTCGCCGACGCTGTGGGACGTCACGTTCCAGACGGCGGTCGCCCAGGCCGAGCTCGAGGCGCGGGAGTACCCCGGCCACTACTACCGGGTCGCCTTCCACCGGGTCTCGACAGGCTCGACCAAAGACGGTGAGGGCTCGACCAGCGGCGTCGAACCCGTGTACATAGAGACGACCCGGCCCGAGCTGATCCCCGCGGTGGTCGCGCTGATCGCCCATCCCGACGACGAGCGCTACCAGCCCCTGTTCGGACGCACCGTCACCAGCCCGGTGTTCGGGGTCGAGATCCCGGTCGTGGCGCACCCGGCCGCCGAGCCGGACAAGGGCGCCGGCATCGCGATGTGCTGCACGTTCGGAGACCTCACCGACGTGCAGTGGTGGCGGGAGCTCCAGCTGCCGGTGCGCACCGTGATCCAGCGCGACGGCCGGCTCAGCCGCGAGACCCCCGAGTGGCTCAGCGACGCCGACGCCGCGGCGGCGTACGCCGAGCTGGCCGGCAAGACCACGTTCTCCGCCCGCGAGGCGATGGTCGGGCTGCTCCGCGCGAGCGGCGACCTGGAGGGCGAGCCGAAGCCGACCCAGCGGATGGCGAACTTCTACGAGAAGGGCGACAAGCCTCTCGAGATCGTCTCCACCCTGCAGTGGTACGTCCGCAACGGCGGTCGTGACGAGGACCTCCGCAGCGCGCTCGTCGAGCGCGGCAACGAGATCGTGTGGGCGCCGCCGTACATGCACCACCGCTACACGAACTGGGTGGAAGGCCTCAACGGCGACTGGCTGATCAGCCGGCAGCGGTTCTTCGGCGTGCCGTTCCCGGTCTGGTACCCCCTCGACGACGAGGGCAACCCGGTTCACGACCAGCTGATCCCGGCGTCCGAGGAGACGCTCCCGGTCGACCCGTCGCAGGCCGTCCCGCCCGGGTACGACGAGTCGCAGCGCGGCGTGCCCGGTGGCTTCGTCGGCGACCCCGACATCATGGACACCTGGGCGACCTCGTCGCTGACGCCGCAGATCGCCGGGCGCTGGGAGCGTGACGCCGACCTGTGGGAGCGGGTCTACCCGATGGACCTGTGCTCCCAGGCCCACGACATCATCCGCACCTGGCTCTTCTCCCGCGTGGTCCGAGCCCACTTCGAGGACGGCAGCGTCCCGTGGTCCGATGCGATGATCTCGGGCTTCGTCCTCGACCCCGACCGCAAGAAGATGAGCAAGTCGCGGGGCAGCGTCTCGACTCCGTCCGAGCTGCTCGGCCAGTACGGCACCGACGCCATCCGCTGGCGCGCCGCGTCGCTGCGCCCCGGGCTGGACTCGGCGTTCGACGAGAAGCCGCTCAAGGACGGTCGCCGGCTGGCGATGAAGATCCTGAACGCCTCGAAGTTCGTCCTCGGCAACGTCGGCGCGGCCCTGCCGGACTCGTCCGTGGTCACCGAGCCGGTCGACCGGGCCCTGCTCGCGCGGCTCGCTCTCGTGGTCGACAAGGCCACGGCGGCCTTCGACGCCTACGACTACACCACGGCCCTGGAGTCGGCTCAGAAGTTCTTCTGGGAGTTCTGCGACGACTACCTCGAGCTGGTCAAGGAGCGCGCCTACGACGAGTCCGGCGGCGCAGCGACCCACTCCGCGCGCGCGGCCCTCGCGCTCGCGCTGCACGTGCAGCTGCGACTGCTGGCGCCCTTCGTCCCGTACGTGACCGAGGAGGTCTGGTCGTGGTGGCAGGACGGCTCGATCCACCGGGCGCGGTGGCCCGAGGCAGCGGAGCTCGGTGACCTGGGTGGCGAGCCCACGATGCTCGACGCCGTCGCCGACGCGCTCGTCGGTCTCCGCGGGGCCAAGTCCCAGGCCAAGGTGTCGATGAAGCACGAGCTCTCGGCGGTGGAGTTCCGCGGGGGGCAGGTGGTCCTCGACGCCGTGCGCGGCGCGGAGGGCGACCTGATGCGCGCCGGTCAGGATCACCGAGCCACCGACCTACCTGGTCGAAGAGGGGACCGAGCTCACGGTCGGGGCGACGCTCGCGCCGGAAGGCTGAGTCTCAGCGGGTGACGGACGAGGCGTGGTGCACGGGGTCGAGCCCGGGCGCGGCCTGGCTACGGACCGAGGTCACCAGCAGGATGAGCGCGATCACGGCGACGACGATGAACGCCACGAGCGGGGCCCTGCGGTCGGTCCTCACGGGCGTGTCCCCCCTCAGGACCGGTGATGTGCGCGCTCATTGTCCCGGTCGCAGGGGCGTCGTGGCGGGGTCACTGGCCAAAATGACGCCAAAGGACTAGCCCCGGTCGCGGGGCCCACGGCCAACGGGCCACGGGTCGCCGGGTCCCGACCACGGGTCCGCTCGGTGGGCCCCGCCGCAAGCGGCGTCCCTCAAGCGGACTTCTTCTTCTTGGCCTCGGACTCGCGGGGCACCAGGGTCGGCGCGACCCCGTCGTTGACGACCTCGGCGGTCACGATGACCTTGCCGATGTCGCCGCGCGAGGGCACGTCGTACATCACGTGGAGGAGTACCTCCTCGATGATCGCGCGCAGCCCGCGGGCGCCCGTGCCGCGCTCCATGGCCCGGTCGGCGATGGAGTCGATGGCGTCGGCGGTGAACTCGAGCTGGACCTCGTCGAGCTCGAAGAGCTTCTGGTACTGCTTCACGAGCGCGTTGCGGGGCTCGGTGAGGATCTGCACCAGTGCCGCGCGGTCGAGCTTGTTGACGCTGGCGATCAGCGGAAGCCGGCCGATGAACTCGGGGATCAGCCCGAACTTCGTGAGGTCCTCGGGCCGGACCTGACCGAGGAGGTCCTCGGCGTCGCGCTCGACCTGGCCGCGGACCTCGGCGGTGAAGCCGAGCGTCTTCTTGCCGACGCGCTGCTCGACGATGTGCTCGAGCCCGGCGAACGCACCCCCGACGACGAAGAGGATGTTGGTGGTGTCGATCTGGATGAACTCCTGGTGGGGGTGCTTGCGCCCCCCCTGCGGCGGCACGGAGGCCGTCGTACCCTCGATGATCTTCAACAGCGCCTGCTGGACACCCTCCCCCGAGACGTCGCGCGTGATCGAGGGGTTCTCCGCCTTGCGGGCCACCTTGTCGATCTCGTCGATGTAGATGATCCCGGTCTCGGCCTTCTTGACGTCGTAGTCGGCCGCCTGGATGAGCTTGAGGAGGATGTTCTCGACGTCCTCACCGACATAGCCGGCCTCGGTCAGGGCGGTCGCGTCCGCGATCGCGAACGGGACGTTCAGCATCCGGGCCAAGGTCTGGGCGAGGTAGGTCTTGCCGCAGCCGGTGGGGCCGATCACCAGGATGTTGGACTTGGCGACCTCGACCGTCTCCTCCTTGGAGTGCTTGGCCGAGGTGGGCCGAAGACCGGCCTGGACGCGCTTGTAGTGGTTGTACACGGCCACGGCCAACGACTTCTTGGCCTGCTCCTGGCCGATCACGTAGGAGTTGAGGAACTCGAAGATCTCGCGCGGCTTCGGCAGCTCGTCGAGGCTGACCTCGGTGCCTTCGCTGAGCTCCTCCTCGATGATCTCGTTGCACAGGTCGATGCACTCGTCGCAGATGTAGACGCCCGGACCCGCGATCAGCTTCTTGACCTGCTTCTGGCTCTTCCCGCAGAAGGAGCACTTCAGCAGATCGCCTCCGTCACCGATACGTGCCACGGGCGGTCAACCTCCGGTTCGGCCCGGCTGGCGCCGGTGCGTTGTCGCTGGTGCGGTGCTGCTGTCGGGGAGCCACTCGACGGTACATCGTCGGTACCGGTTTGAGGCGACTCCCACACGGTTCTTTGCCAGACGTCCGGAGGTGAGACCGGGCGCCCAGCGGGTGGCGGGGCGGGCGGGTCAGGCGAGGACGGGGGTGGCCTTGCGGGAGTCGAGGATCGCGTCGACCAGACCGTACGCCACGGCCTGCTCGGCGGTCAGGATCTTGTCGCGCTCGATGTCGCGGCTGACGTCGGCCTGGTCCTTGCCGCTGGCGTCCGCGATCATCTTCTCCAGCAGCTCACGCATCCGGATGATCTCGTTGGCCTGGATCTCCAGGTCGGAGATCTGGCCGCCGGTGCCCTCGGTGTAGGGCTGGTGGATCAGGATCCGGCTGTTGGGCAGGGCCAGGCGCTTGCCCGGGGTGCCGGCCGCGAGCAGCACGGCCGCCGCCGAGGCCGCCTGGCCGAGGCAGACGGTCTGGATGTCGGGCTTGATGAACTGCATGGTGTCGTAGATCGCCGTCAGCGCCGTGAACGAGCCACCGGGGCTGTTGATGTAGATCTGCACGTCCTGGTCGGGGTTCATCGACTCCAGGCACAGCAGCTGGGCCATCACGGCGTTCGCCACGTCGTCGGAGATCGGCGTACCGAGGAAGATGATGCGGTCCTCGAAGAGCTTGCCGTAGGGGTCGATCCTGCGGAAGCCGTAGGAGGTCCGCTCCTCCCACTGCGGGATGTAGTAGCTCACGGGTGTGTCCTCACTGTCGGGCCGGGCGGCCCTCGTCGGCGGCCTCGCTGGCCCGGGTGATCACGTGGTCGATGAAGCCGTACTCCAACGCCTGGTCGGGGGTGAACCAACGGTCACGGTCGGAGTCGAGCTCGATCTGCTCGATCGACTGACCGGTGTGCTGCGCCTGGAGCTCGGTCAGCTGCTTCTTCAGCAGCAGGCTCTGCTCGGCCTGGATCTTGATGTCGGAGGCCGAGCCGCCGATGCCGCCACTGGGCTGGTGCATCATGATCCGCGCGTGTGGCAGGGCGTAGCGCTTGCCCTTCGCGCCGGCGCAGAGCAGGAACTGCCCCATCGAGGCGGCGAGCCCCATGCCGACCGTCGCCACGTCGTTGGCGATGTAGTTCATCGTGTCGTAGATCGCCATGCCGGCGTCGACCGAGCCGCCGGGGCTGTTGATGTGGAGGAAGATGTCGGCGTCGGGGTCCTCGGCCGCCAGCAGCAGGAGCTGGGCGCAGATCGCGTTGGCGTTCTGGTCGCGGACCTCGGAGCCGAGGAAGATGATGCGCTCCTTGAGCAGCCGCTGGTAGATGTGGTCGTCGAGGCCGTAACCGGCCCCGCCGTTCATCTGCGGGCCGTTCATCTGCGGGCCGTTCGTCTGCGGGCCGTCCATCTGGGGAGAGATCGGTGTGGGCGAGTAGTCGTTCACGTCTGCGACCTTAGCCGTAACGGCCGACGCTTCCACGCGTCGCGGGCCCCTGTTCGCCGACAGCGGATTTGCCTCGGGAACCGCCGTCAGGCCAGCCAGTCGCGGAGAGCGGCGTGCACCCGTGGATGGTTGAGCAGGTCGAAGTGGCCCGTGCGGGGCAGGTGCAGCTCGTCGGCGCCCGGGAACAGCCCGTGACGTCCCTGCGAACCACCGGGCGGGCGCCCGTAGGCCGACGGCTGGCGCACGAAGACGTCGCCGAGGACGCGGCCCACCGGATGGCGTGGCGAGCGAGTGAGCGTCGCCGAGACCAGGTGGTAGCGCGCGTGCGGCAGCGCGGGCACGGCGTCGTCCAGCCCCTCGACGAGGTCGAGCACGCCGGCCGAGCGCTGGTCGAGGATCCGCCCGAGGGCCGCGGTCTCGGGCAGCCGGGTCAGGGCGCGTGCCCCCGTGCCGACCCCGCCGGCGAGGGGGGCCCCGAGGTGCGGCGTACCGAGGGTGACCACGTTCGACACCGCAGCGTCCCACGGACGGCTCGCATCGCTGCGGACCGCGCAGGCGGCACGGACGATCAGCCCGCCCATCGAGTGGCCGACCAGTGCCACCCGGTCGACCGTCACCGGCCAGGCCTCGGTCAGCTGCTGCAGGAGGGCCGAGAGCGCCATGCCGTTCTCGCGCAGACCGAGGCCGGTGTTGGCGCGTAGCAGGACCGGGGTCCAGCCCAGGTCGGCCAGCGTGTCGGCGTACGTCGCGCCCACGACGTCGCGGTGCCGGTCGAAGGACGTCTCGCTCTCCGACAGCCCGTGCAGGAGGACGGCCACCCGCCCGGTCGCCTGCGGGAAGGCAGACCGGAGGGAGTCGGCGCGAGGCGCCACGTCGCGCCCGTCGCGTCGTACGGCGAGCGGCACGGCCAGCCGCGGGCGCTCACGCGCCAGGCGGTCACCGATGATCCCGTTCACCGCGGCGTTCGCCACCCGGCCCGGCTCGGTGTCCTCGAGGGCCGGGCCGACCCCGCGCTCGGCCAGGGCACCCAGGCCGGCCGAGAGGACGCGCAGACCGGCGCCCAGTCCGGCATACACCCCCGAGGCGACGCCCCGGTGGACTCGCTCGGCGACGCCCGACTCGCGGCCGGTGGAGGAGCGCAGCACGGCGTGGACCCGCTCCGCCCACGCGTCGTGCGTGTCGCGGACGGTGCGCACGACGACCTCGTCGACCACCTCGGAGAGCAGTGCGGCTGCGTCGAGCAGACGGGGCCCCGATGCGACGGTCATGTGGCGATCGTCCGCGACCGACCGGCCGCGGTCAACGACCGAGGGTCAGGCGTCGGTCGTGTCGTCCTCGGCATCGCCGGTCTCGGGCTCGGCCGCGTCGGCCGCGTCGGTCGCATCGGCAGGATCGCCCAGGGTGCCGTCGGGACGGAGGTTCTTCAGGTCGACCACGTGGCCGGATGCGTCGGTGACGGTCGCGCCCTCGACGATCTGGGCCAGCGCCTTGCCCCGACGGATCTCCGCGACCAGCTCGGGCACGTGGTTGTGCTCGAACATGTGGTTGGCGAACTCCTGAGGGTCCTCGCCCGACTGCTGGGCCCGCATCACCATGTGTTGGGTCAGCTCGTTCTGGTCGACGCCGAGCTCGAGGGACTTGGCGACCTCGTCGAGCACGAACTGCGCCGCGACGGAGTCACGGACCCGGCGCTCGAGGTCGGCCTCGAACTCCTCCTGGGTCTGGCCCTCGTCCTCGAGGTACTTGTCGAGGGTCAGTCCGGCGTAGGCCAGCTGCTGCTCGATCGACTCACGACGCTGGTTGAGCTCGTCGGTGACGACCCCCTCGGGCAGCGGGACCTCGACGAGGTCGAGCAGCTTCTCGAGGACCGCGTCGCGAGCGGCGGCGGCCTGCTCGAGGCGCTTGCCGTTGCCGAGGCGGTTGCGGACGTCGTCGGTGAGCTCGTCGGCGGTGTCGAACTCGGACGCGAGCTGGGCGAACTCGTCGTCGAGCTCGGGCAGCTCCTGGGCCTGGACCTGCGAGACCTTCACCTGGACCTCGACGTCCTCGCCGACCAGGTCGCCGCCCACCAGCTGCGAGGTGAACGTGGTGTCGTCTCCGGCGCTCATGCCGGTCAGGGCCTCGTCGAGGCCGTCGAGCATGCCGCCGCGGCCGACGCGGTAGGACATGCCGGTGACCTCGGCGCCCTCGACCGGCTCTCCGTCCTTGGTGGCGACGAGGTCGATCACGACGAAGTCGCCGTCGGCGGCCGGACGCTCGACGTCGGCCAGGCTCCCGAAGCGCTCACGGAGCGCCTGGATCTGCTCGTCGACGTCGTCGTCGGTCACCTCCGTGTCCTCGACCTCGGCGGTGAGACCGGAGTAGTCGGGCAGGGTGATCTCGGGACGTACGTCGACCTCGGCGGTGAACTCGAGGGTCTCGTTGTCGTCCATCTTGGTGACCTCGATGTCCGGCTGAGCCAGCGGCTGGAGGTCGTGGGACTGCAAGGCCTCGACGTACTTCTGCGGGACGACCTCGTTGATCGCCTGCTCGAGCACGGCGCCGCGGCCGACCTGGCGGTCGATCACCATCGGCGGCACCTTGCCGCGGCGGAAGCCGGGGACGTTGATCTGCGAAGCGATGGTCTGGTAGGCCTTGTCGAGGCTCGGCTTGAGCTCCTCGAAGGGCACCTCGACGGTCAGCTTGGCCCGGGTCGGACCGACGGTCTCGACGGCGCTCTTCACGGGTTTCTCCTCGTCTGCGTGGGGTGTGACGCCGGGCGCGCGGCACGGTCCTCCGGCACCGTCCCCGGGACGGTAGGTCGCGGCATGTGGCAGCAGGGACACGGCTCGCCCGCTCGGCGCGACCCAGCCTAGGGCAGTGGGGATCGGCGACCTAACCGAGCCGGGCCCACGGCCGGTGAGTCGGGGCGACAGGACTCGAACCTGCGGTCTCCTGCTCCCAAAGCAGGCGCGCTAGCCACTACGCTACGCCCCGTTTCCGACGCCCCCGGAGTGCCTCCGGGACCACCGTCGAGCGGACGACGGGAATCGAACCCGCGTCATCAGTTTGGAAGACTGAGGCTCTACCATTGAGCTACGTCCGCGCATCGCCACCGGGGTCTCCCCCGTGTGACACGCGAGGGTCATGGTGCCACACGCCCCGGCCCCGACCCCAACCCCCGACCGCGTGCGACCGGCGGGTCGTGGTAGCCGTCAGTCGCGCCAGAGCAGCAGCAGGGCGCGGTCGTCGCCCCGGTTGCCCGTCGAGTCGACCAGCGTGGCCGCGCCGCCGGCGAAGTTGCTCCGGAGCTTGCGGTCGGCCTGGCCGATCAACCGGTCGATGCCGATGCCGATGTCGGCGCGCCGCGTCTCGACCATGCCGTCGGTGTAGAGCATCAGGGCGTCGCCGGAGCGGAGCTCCCCGCTGGCGTGCAGGAAGTCGGCGTCGGGGATCAGGCCGAGCATCGGGCCTTCGGACTCCAGTGGCGTCCACCGTCCGGCACCGGCCCGCCAGTGGAGGGCCGGCGGGTGGCCCGCGGTCCAGATCCGGTACGCGCCGCTGGCGAGGTCGAGGCTGAGGTGTACGGCGGTCGCGAACCCGTCCTGCCAGGGGTGGTTGATCAGGTAGGCGTTGGCCGCCGGGAGGAACTCCCCCGGCTCGACCGCGGTCACCAGGCCGCCCATGGCTCCGGCCAGGAGCAGGGCACGGGTCCCCGCGCGGTCACCCTTCCCGGAGACGTCGACCACCGTCACGTCGAGCCGGCCGGTCTCGACGTCCCCCACCACGAAGAAGTCGCCCGCGAAACGCGTGCCGCCCGCGGAGCGGATGACCGACTCCGCGTGCCAGGGCCGGGGCATCTCGGGCAGCACCCCCTGCCCCTGGATGCGGTCGCTGAGCTCGGCCAGCATCGACTCCCCCATGCTCCCGGCGATGCCCAGCCGCGACCTCCGGAACGAGGTCAGCATGATGATGAAGGCGACCAGGAAGATCACCACCACGGTGAACACCGCCCGGCCGTTGAAGTTCGGCACCTTGGGCAGGGCCAGGGTCAGCAGCACCATGTTGTAGACGACGAACCACGGCAGCGCGCGCGGACCGAGGAACAGGCTCCCCATCACCAGCGGGACCACGATCGTGGGGGTGGGCACCTTCGGGAAGACCTGCATCGCCACGCCGACGAGGGTCGAGAAGAGGAACAGCGCGACCAGCGTCAGCCGCTCGGGCTGGGAGCCGGCGAAGAGCGACGCGAGGCGCCGACGGGCACGGTCAGGGGCGGGACGTTGCCCGGGGGGTGGTGGGGTCATCGTGGGGTCCCGTCCTACGGTGTGGGGATCACTGTAGGGCCCGCGACCGGAACCTGCGCTGACACTGGGGACACCAGAAGATGTTGCGGCCGACGAGCACGTCGGTCCGCACGGAGGCCCCGCACACGAGGCAGGGCTGCCCGGTGCGGCGATAGACGTAGACCTCGCCACCGTGGTCGTCCTGCCGCGGTGGACGCCCCATCGCCTCGGGGGTGTGCTCGGGCCGGACGGTGTCGATGCGGCCCACCCGCACCCCGTCGGCCATCAGCGCCACGAGGTCGCCCCACAGCGCTCGCCACTGGCTGACGCGCAGCGTGCGACCGGGACGGAGCGGGTGGATGCGGTGCCGGAAGAGCACCTCGGCGCGATAGACGTTGCCGACGCCGGCGAGCACCTGTTGGTCCATCAGCAGGTCGCCGATCGCGCGCGGGCTGCGCGAGATGCGGCGCCAGGCCCGGTCGGGGTCGGCGTCGGGACGCAGTGGGTCGGGACCGAGCTTGGCCACGATCTCGTCGCGGCGTGACCCGGTCACAAGCGCGCACTGGGTGGCGCCGCGGAGGTCGGCGTACGCCGTGTGGTCGCGCACCAGCCGCAGCCGGACCTGGCCGACGGGAGGCGGCACCTCCACCACCCCGCCGTGCACGTCGAACCCGCCGATGAGGCCGAGGTGGACGTGGACGACGCGGTCGGCGTCGAAGTCGAGGAAGAGGTGTTTGCCGGCCGACTCGGCGGCGAGCAGCGTGGCCCCGTCGAGCTGGGCGGCCTCGGTGGCGAAGCGCCCCTGAGGGCTGCTCACCCGCACCGGACGACCGCCGAAGGTGTCGCCCAGGGCGGTGGCGAGCCGGTGGAGGGTGTGACCCTCAGGCATGGTCGGGCGACGGCGGGCCGGGCTCCTGGGCGGTGTCGGGCAGGGGCGGGAGGTCTCCCGTCGACTCGTAGTCGGACAGCATGGCGATCCGTCGCACGTGGCGCTCCTCCCCGGTGAAAGGCGTGCCCAGGAACAGCTCCACGAAGTGGGTCATCTCGCCGACGGAGTGCATCCGGCCGCCGACGGAGATCACGTTGGCGTCGTTGTGCTGGCGGGCCAGGATGGCGGTGTCGTCGTTCCAGACCAGGGCCGCGCGGATCCCCTTCACCTTGTTGGCGGCGATCTGCTCGCCGTTGCCGGAGCCGCCGATGACGACGCCGAGGCTTCCGGGATCGGCTGCGACGCCGGCCGCGGCACGGAGGCAGAAGACGGGGTAGTCGTCCTGGGGGTCGTAGGCGAACGCGCCGTGGTCGACCGGCTCGTGGCCGTGGTCTCGCAACCAGTCGATCAGGTGCTGCTTGAGCTCGAGGCCGGCGTGGTCGGTGCCGAGGTGGACGCGCATGGGATGAGTGTTCCAGTCTCCGCCGACCGAGCGCACCGGGCCGTCTACCCTCGGGGCATGACCGGGGGCTGGGACGCGGGGACGCGCATCCCGGGGCTCACCGCCTGCGCCCTGGCACTGCTGGTCGTCCTGACCGGGTGCGGTGGCTCCGGCTCGCACGAGTCGGCCGCCCCCGCCTCCCCCTTGCCCGCCTCGTCGGTGGGCGCTGAGGAGGAGTTCCAGCCGAGGCCCGCCGACTTCCAGGAGATCAAGGCGCTGTTGGCCCGCCGGGCGCGCGCCCTGATGAACCACGACCGTGCCGCCTTCCTCGCGACCGTCGACCACCAGCAGCGTCCGCTGTTGAGGCAGCAGCGGACGCTCTACGACAACATCACGCAGCTCCCCCTGGACTCGCTCAGCTACGGCATCGACACCTCTGCCGCGCTCGTCCCCGCCGACGTCCCGGGCACGGACCCCCTGCTCCACCCGACGGTGGTGGAGCACCTGTTGCTGGCCGGCACCTTCGACCGACCGGTCTCCAACCCCGTCGACGAGACCTTCGTACGCCGCCACGGGCGGTGGCTGCTCGGCTCGGAGAGCGAGGCGAAGGAGGCGGACCACTTCGACACACCTCAGGAGCGGCCGTGGTTCGGGGTGCCCATCGTCGCCGAGCACGTCGGTGACATGACGGTGCTCGTCGACCGCTCGCGGGCCGAGAACCTCGCCGGGCTCACCTCGGCCGTCCAGGACGACATCGCCTACGACGCGCGGCTGCTCGGCGTGCCGGCGTCGTCGAAGCTCCTCGTCGACGCCACCACCAACGGGCTCAGCCTGAACTTCTCGTCCCTGAGCCAGGAGGAGGCGGCCGCGGTCACCTTCGGCGTCACGAGCACCGACGCACTCGGCGAGCACGACACCGGCCTGGCGGGTCACGTGATCAAGGTCAACCCCCACACCGTCGACCGGGTGGTCAACGACGAGGGGATCATGCGCCACGAGCTGACCCACTACCTGCTGGACCGCTACAACGGCTACGTGCCGAAGTGGCTCTCCGAGGGTGTGGCCGCCTGGGTGCAGTACTACCCCGACGACTTCTCACGATGGCAGGTCCCGACCGATCTCTACAGACGGCTGATGCGCGCCGACCACACCCTCCCGATCCTCGGGCTCTTCAACGAGGATCCCTCTCTCAACTACCCGATCTCGCAGGCGGCGGTGAGCTGGCTTGTCGCCCACTACGGCGTCGCGAGGCTGCTGGACCTGATGCGGGCGTACCGCACCCACTACACCGACGCCGACGTCGACGCGCTCACCCCGAAGCTCCTCCGCCGCACATACGGCGTGACGCCGGCCGAGGTGACCGACGGCGCCTGGGGGCTGCTGGCCCAGTACGCGCACTGAGCCGCTCCCCACCGGCGACCACCCGTCGTACCGACAAACCGGTGGACACCCGACGCGCGCCGCGGGTTTGCTGGACGACATGGCCGACATCCGCGTGGACCGCGCCACCGACGCCGATCGCTTCCTCGCCTCCGACAAGCTCGTGTGGTTCGACCACGTGGTCGACGAGCCCACCGAGCTGCAGGTGCGGGGCGTGCCGGTCGACCAGCGGTTCGCCGCCGAGGTCGCTCGGCTCCGACGTCGACCCGGGCACCTATCCCGGGATCTACGGCGTCCGCCCGATGCAGCTGTCCGTCCCCGACGGGTCCGGCGCCGGGCGCGCGGTCCCCGTGGCGGGGCTGACCTGGGTCGGCGTCCATCCCGACCACCGTCGCCAGGGACTGCTCACCGCGATGCTGCGCCACCACTTCGAGCAGACCCGTCGCGAGGGCGTCCACGTGTCGGCTCTGCACGCCAGTGAGCCGGGGATCTACGGCCGTCACGGCTACGGGCTCGCGTCCCTGGAGCTCCAGGTCGAGCTCGGGCGAGGCACGACGTTCGTGGCCCCTCACCTCGACGAGGAGGCCGCAGCGATCACGACCCGGCTGCACACGATCTCCGACGACGGCGTCGCCGAGCGCCGCCGCGGGGTCGACCTCGCACTGATGTCGGAGTGCGTGGGCAGCATCGTCGGCGACGACGACTTCTACTGGATGCTGTGCCACCTCACGGCCGAGGACAAGCGCGACGGCGAGCCGCCGCGCATCCTGTTCGCGATGCGTGACGGCCGCGACGTCGGCTACGTCGTCCTCAAGCGCAAGCACAAGTGGCCCAACGCCCGCCCCGCCGCCGAGGTGGAGGTCTCCCCGATGTCCGGGAACCCTGCGGCTCGCCTGGCGCTGGCCCGTCGCGTCGTCGACCTCGACCTGGCCGGCTCGATCAAGGTCCACGGAGTGGCCGAGTCCGATCCCCTGCTCTCGTGGGTCCAGGGTCCGCGTGGCCTCGGCGCCGTGCACCCCTACGACAGCCTGTGGGTGCGTCTGGTCGATCTCCCCGAGGCGCTGGCCGCCCGCGGCTACGAGGCCGAGTGCGACGTGGTCGTCGAGGTGGCGGACGAGCCTGCTCCCTGGAACGCCGGTCGCTGGCGGATCCGGATCAAGGACGGCACGGCCGACGCGTCGCGCACCGACGACGACGCCGACGTCTCGCTTCCGGTGAGCGCGCTCGGCGCGGCGTACCTCGGCGGCGCGAACCTCGCCGCCCTCCACCGCGCCGGTGTGGTCGCCGAGCACCGGCCTGGTGCGGTGCGCGAGCTGTGGGGCGCCTTCCGCACCGACCTCGGCCCCTACGCCGCCCGCGGCTTCTGACCGGTCGTGGTCGCATTCGCCTGGGGAGTGCTCGCCCTCGTCTTCGTCGACGAGCTGGCGGCGATGGCGGCGTTCGGGGTGTGGGGCTGGCAGGTCGGCACGCCGCGCTGGCTGCTCGTCATCCTGCTCCCGCTGGTCGCGATGACCGCGTGGTGGCTCTTCGCGTCGCCGAAAGCCCGGTACGGCGGTCGTGGCCGGCGCGAGGTCGTCAAGGTGCTGGTCTTCGGGCTGGCGTCCCTGGCGCTGTGGGACGCCGGCCACCACGGCTGGGCGACGGCCTTCCTGGTGTTCTCGATCGTGGTCAACGCGCTCGCGCTGCTGCCCGGCGTCCGCGCGGTCGCCGAGCAGACCTGACCCGCCCTGGGTTGCCGTCACCGCGCAATTGCGCCGTTTCAACGGGCTGATCGGCCGCGGACCTGTCACAACCGCGCGATTGCGCCGGTTCGGCAACCACAGGAGCAGTCTCGGCAGGGAGGCCCGATCAGCCCTCGAGGCGGGCGAGCTCCTCGCCGACCACGCTCGGGTCGAGCTTGGTGAAGATCGGCGTCGGCTTGGCGACCGTGGCGCCGACGGTGACCGGCCGGCTCGCCCAGCGAGGCGTGCTGGAGTAGTCGCCAGTGATCACGGGGTAGACGTGGAGGCCCGCCCCGTCGTCGGGGTCGAGGTCCTCCACGTAGTCGATCCGCGGCATCGGCATGAGCTCCCCCTCGCCGCCGTACGTCGTCCACACGGCGTTGGCGGAGAACGGCAGGAACGGGGCCAGGATCGTGTTGCAGTCGAGCACGCACTGGGCGGCGACATGGAGGACGGTGCCGAGGCGCTCGCGCTGTGACTCGTCCTTCATCTTGTAGGGCTCGGTGGCGGTGAGGTACTTGTTCACCTCGCCGACCACCCGCATCGCCTCGGCGACCGCGGCCCGCAGGCGCTGTCGGCCGATCAGGTCGCCGACCGTGTCGAACCCGCTGCGAACGGCGTCCAGCACGGCCTCGTCGACCGGTTCCAGCGCCCCGGCAGGCGGGATCTCGCCGAAGCTCTTGGCGATCATCGTCGCGGTGCGGTTGACGAGGTTGCCCCAGCCCGCCGACCAGCTCGGAGTTGGTGCGCAGCACGAAGTCGGCCCAGGTGAAGTCGGAGTCCGACGTCTCCGGTCCGGCGGCACACAGGTAGTAGCGCAGCGCGTCGGGCTGGTACCGCGACAGCATGTCGCCGACCAGGATCACGTGGCCGCGGCTGGTGGAGAACTGCTTGCTCTCCATCGTCATGAACTCGCTCGACACGATCTCCGTGGGCAGCTGGAGCTCGCCGAACGGTCCGGGCTCGCCGCCCAGCGCGCCCTTCCCGTCGTACGCCAGGAGCTCGGCGGGCCAGATCACGGAGTGGAAGACGATGTTGTCCTTGCCCATGAAGTAGTAGGAGAGCGCCTCCGGGTCGTTCCACCACTCGCGCCACCGCTCGGGGTCGCCGCTGCGCCGCGCCCACTCGATCGAGGCCGACAGGTAGCCGATCACCGCGTCGAACCAGACGTAGAGCCGTTTGGTCGGGTTGTCGCGCCAGCCGTCGACCGGGACCGGGATGCCCCAGTCGATGTCGCGGGTCATCGCCCGCGGCCGGAGGTCCTCGATCAGGTTGAGGGAGAACCTGATGACGTTGGGGCGCCAGGTGCCGCCGGCCTCGCGGCTCTCGACGTACGACGTCAGCGCGTCGGCGAGCGCCGGCAGGTCGAGGAAGAAGTGCTGCGTCTCCACGAACTCCGGCGTCTCGCCGTTGATCTTGCTGCGGGGGTTGATCAGGTCGGTCGGGTCGAGCTGGTTGCCGCAGTTGTCGCACTGGTCGCCGCGCGCGTCGAGGTAGCCGCAGATCGGACACGTCCCCTCGATGTAGCGGTCGGGCAGGGTGCGTCCGGTGGAGGGGCTGACTGCGCCCTTCGTCGTCCGCTCGACCATGTAGCCGTTGCGGTGGACGGTCGTGAACATCTCCTGGACGACGCGGTAGTGGTTGCCGGTCGTCGTCCGGGTGAAGAGGTCGTAGGAGAGACCGAGATCGACGAGGTCCTGCACGATCACCTGGTTGTTCTTGTCCGCCAGGTCCTTCGCGGTCACGCCCGCGACGTCGGCGGCGACGAGGATCGGCGTGCCGTGCTCGTCGGTACCGGAGACCATGAGTACGTCGTGGCCCGCCATCCGCATGTATCTGCTGAAGACGTCGGAGGGCACACCGAAACCGGCCACGTGGCCGATGTGGCGCGGGCCGTTGGCGTACGGCCAGGCGACGGCGGACAGGACATGCGTCATGCGGAGAAGCCTAGTGACGCGACGCCAGCCATTTGTCGTCGGTCTCGACGGACCAGCGCCGTCGGTCGAGCCTGTCGAGACCCGGTGCCGGTGCCTGGGGCCCCAGGCACCGTCACCGGATTTCGACTCACCTCCTGCGGCTGCGCAGGCTCAGCCGCGGGCTTCGCTCAATCTGCCTTCGCAGACGCGCCGCCCTCGTTCCTCGGGCGACGCTGCTCAGTCAAAGTCGAGCTCGCCCGTGCGCGTGCGCTTGATCTCGAAGAAGTAGTCGAAGTCCGCCAGCGCGATCGTGCCGTCCCAGACCCGACCGGCGTCATCGCCGCGCGGGATCCTCGACAGCACCGGGCCGAAGAACGCCGAGCCGTTGAACGCGATGGTCGGGGTCCCGACGTCGTCACCGACGCGGTCGATGGCCTCCTGGTGCGACGCGCGCAGCGGTTCGTCGTACGACGTGTCGTCCATCGCGTCGACCAGCTCGGCCGGCAGCCCCGCGTCGGCCAGCGCGGCCACGACCAGGTCGCGGCCCAGCTCCTGCTTCTCCTGGTGGATCCGGGTGCCGAGCGCGGTGTAGAGCGGCGCCAGCGCCTCCCGCCCCTCCTGCTGCTCGGTGGCGATCAGGACCCGGCCGATCGGCAGCCCGCGAGCGATCCGGGCCTGGTAGTCCTCGGAGATGTCGCGGTCCTTGTTCAGGAAGTAGAGGCTCATCACCCGCCAGTTCACCCGCACGTCGCGCACCTGCTCGACCTCCAGCATCCAACGCGAGGTGATCCAGGCGAACGGGCACAGCGGGTCGAACCAGAAGTCGGCGACGTCGGTGGTGGGGGCGGATGGCGCGGGGGCCGAGAGAGTCATGCATAGGTAACCACTGTTTCTCCCGGACCATTCCCGAGCCCGTCACCAAGTCGTGACCGCAGTGAGTTGTAACGATCATCACAGCGGATGGCAGGATGCACGGCATGCCTGGAACCAACCTCACCCGGGAAGAGGCCGCCGCCCGAGCCGCCCTCCTCGACGTCACGTCGTACGCCATCGACCTGGACCTCACGACCGGTGACAAGACCTTCGCCTCCACCACGACCGTCCGCTTCACCTGCAGCGAGCCGGGTGCGGAGTCGTTCGCCGACCTGGTGGACGCGATCGTCCACGAGATCACGCTGAACGGTGAGCGCCTCGACGAGGCGTCGGCGTACCAGGACGGACGGATCGCCCTGTCCGGCCTCCAGGCCGAGAACGAGCTCGTGGTCCGGGCCGACTGCGCCTACTCCCACTCCGGCGAGGGCCTGCACCGCTTCGTCGACCCCGTCGACGGCCGCGTCTACCTCTACACGCAGTTCGAGGTGCCCGACGCGCGACGCGTGTTCGCGACCTTCGAGCAGCCCGACCTCAAGTCGGTCTTCACCTGGACGGTCATCGCGCCGGCGGCGTGGAAGGTCGTCTCCAACGCCCCTACGCCCGAGCCGGAGGACCTCGGCGACGGCAGGGGACGCTGGAGCTTCCCGGAGTCGAAGCGGATGTCGACGTACGTCACGGCGCTGATCGCCGGCGAGTACCACGAGCACCGCGACACCTACGAGGGCAAGAACGGGACGATCCCGCTCGGGCACTACTGCCGGCAGGCGCTGGTCGAGCACCTCGACACCGACGAGCTGCTGAAGATGACCCGTCAGGGCTTCGAGTTCTTCGAGGAGGCCTTCGACTTCCCCTACCCGTTCGAGAAGTACGACCAGCTCTACGTGCCGGAGTACAACGCGGGCGCCATGGAGAACGCCGGCGCGATCACGCTGCGCGATGAGTACCTCCCGCGCAGCCGACAGGACGCCGCCTTCTACGAGTTCCGCTGCTCGGTGATCCTGCACGAGATGGCACACATGTGGTTCGGCGACCTCGTGACCATGAAGTGGTGGGACGACCTCTGGCTGAACGAGTCGTTCGCCGAGTGGGCCTGCTACCACGCGGCGGTGGAGAACACCGAGTTCACCGAGTCGTGGACCGGCTTCACCAACGCCCGGAAGAACTGGGCGCTGCGCCAGGACCAGCTGCCGTCGACGCACCCGATCGCCGCCGACAACTACGACCTGCATGCGGTCGAGGTGAACTTCGACGGCATCACCTATGCCAAGGGCGCCTCCGTCCTCAAGCAGCTCGTCGCCTGGGTCGGGCTGGAGCCCTTCCTCGTCGGCCTGCGGCAGTACTTCAAGGACCACGCCTACGCGAACTCCGAGTTCGTCGACCTGCTCACCGCGCTCGAGAAGTCATCGGGCCGCGAGCTCGACGCCTGGGCCAAGGAGTGGCTGCAGACGAGCGGCGTCAACACCCTGGCCGCCGAGTTCGAGCTCGCCGACGACGGTACCTACGCGTCGTTCGGCGTCCGTCAGACCGCCGCGGGCGACAACGCCACGCTGCGCCGACACCGCCTCGGCATCGGCCTGTACGACGAGGTGGGCGGCCGCCTGGTGCGCCGTCGCAACCTCGAGACCGACATCGAGGGAGACCTCTCCCGTGTCGACGCGCTGGTCGGTGAGAAGCAGCCCGACCTGCTGCTGCTGAACGACGGCGACCTCACCTACGCCAAGATCCGTCTCGACGACCGCTCGCTCCACACGGTCGTCAACGGTCTCCGGCTCCTCGACGACTCGCTGGCGCGGGCCCTGTGCTGGGGTGCCGCGTGGGACATGACCCGCGACGCGGAGATGACGGCGTCCGACTTCGTCACGCTGGTGCTGGCCAACATCGCGACGGAGACCGATGCGTTCGGCGTCCGCGCGATCCCGAACTACGCCGCGGCCGCGATCAACCTCTACTCCCACCCGTCGCGCCGCACGGAGCTCCGGTCGCGCTGGGAGACCGGCGTACGCGGACTCCTGATGGCGGCCGAGCCCGGCAGCGACCACCAGCTGACGTTCGCCCGTGCCTACGCCGCAGCGGCTCACTCCGAGCAGGCGGTGGCCGACCTCGACGGGCTGCTCGACGGCTCTCTGGTCATCGACCGGCTCGACATCGACACCGACCTGCGCTGGGCCATGGTGATCGGCCTGGCCCGGGCCGGCGCCGCCGACGAGGCGCGGATCGATGCGGAGCTCGAGCGCGACCGCACCATCTCCGGCCAGGAGCACGCCGCCGCCGCGCGGGCGTCGCGCCCGGACGCCGAGGCCAAGGCGCGGGCCTGGAAGGACCTCGCGGAGAACCCCGAGGTGCCGAACGAGACGCATCGCTCGATCGCTGTCGCGTTCATGCGGCACGGCCAGGAGGAGCTGCTCGAGCCGTACGTCGAGAAGTACCTCGACGCGGCCGACGACATCTGGGAGCGGCTCGGCACCCACATGGCGTCCAACACGCTCGAGGGCGCCTTCCCGGTCCCGATGGGTAGCCCCACGCTCGTCGCGCGGCTGGACCGGTGGCTCGACGAGTCACCGGCCAACCCCGCCGCCAAGCGCTACGTCCGCGAGGGCCGCGCCGACGTGGTCCGCGCCCTCGCTGCGCAGGCCAAGGACGCCCAGGGCTGACCCGGCCCGTCTTCACGCCGTACGACGCCGACCCGGCCCGTCTTCACGCCGCACGACACCGACCCGGCCCGTCTTCACGCCGTACGACACCGACCCGGCCCGTCTTCACGCCGTACGACACCGACCCGGCGGGACCTCAGTCATGTCAACAAGAGCCGGGTCAGCGCCCCACGACGTCAACAAGAGCCGGGTCAGCGCCCCTCGGCGTCAACAAGAGCCGGGTCAGCGCCCCACGGCGTCAACAAGAGCCGGGTCAGCGCTCTACGGCGTCAACAAGAGCCGGGTCAGCGCTCAGAGCTGGTGGGCGTGGAGGGTGCGGGGGGTGCGGGACTGCATCGCGAGCATGCTGATCCCGCGGCGGAGGCCGCGCACCAGGTCGCCGGAGGCGAACTCGGTCCGCATCTCGAGGACGGCCAGGCCGACCTCGTGGTCGGTGAGGACCCGGCGTACCTCGCTCCCGGTCACGACCTCCACGACGTGAGCCGACGGGTCGACCATGACCAGGATGCTGCGCGGCGGCGTCGCGAGCGACGCGTGGAGGCGCTCGGCGAAGGCGCGGGCGTCGCCCTCCGCCGTCCCGACGAACACCGAGAACTCGAAGCGTGAGACCTGCTCGGCCGCCCGGATGGACTGGTCGAGGGCGACCTGCTGAGGCGTCGTGAACTCACCGGACATCGCGGTCACCACGTGCCGGAGGCGCCACCGGTGTCGCGGGCGCTCTCGCTCTCGTCCGCGTCACGACCTGCCGTCGACGGCTCCAGCTCGGCCGTCGCCCGACGCCCGCCGAACCACTGGTCGTCGGTGCGCGCACCGGCCGGTGCGACCGACTCGCCACGCAGGACCCCGGGCAGGTAGACCGCCAGGAGGATGCACACGGTGATCAGCAGCGGGATGCCGATGAACACCATCAGGTCCCGCAGGGCCGAGACCGGCGGCGGATCGCTCCAGCCGACCGGGATGTCGGCGGCGGCCGGGCCGGCGTACGCGAGCACGAGGACCGTGGCGGAGCCCACAACGAGTGCGGCCCGGCGGGGCTGGAAGATCACGCGATGAGGATACTGGACCCCATGTCCGCGCTCATCATGGGAATCGATCACACGGACTGGTCCAACCTCGGCAAGCTCGTCGCGGCGAAGTCGCTGGCGCTGCTCACCATCCTGGTGCTCGGGCTGGTGGCCCAGTTCGTCTTCCACCGGCTCATCGACCGGCTGGTACGGCGAGCCGAGGACGGCGTCCTTCCAGACCGGCTCTCGCAGGTCGGGATGGGGCGCAACGCCGCCCAGCCGCCGCCCGGCTCCACTCGTCGGGTGCAGCGCGCGAAGACCATGGGCACCCTGCTGAAGAGCATCACGTCCGGCGTGATCGCGGCCATCGTGATCACGATGGCGCTCGCCGAGCTCGGCTTCGACATCGGTCCGGTGCTCGCCAGCGCCGGCATCATCGGCGTGGCCCTCGGCTTCGGGTCGCAGACCCTGGTCAAGGACTTCCTGTCGGGCATCTTCATGATCTTCGAGGACCAGTACGGCGTCGGCGACGTCGTGAACCTCGGCGAGGGACTGTCCGGGACCGTCGAGGCGGTGAGCCTGCGCGTCACCCGGGTGCGCGACACCAACGGCACGGTCTGGTACGTCCGCAACGGCGAGCTGCTCCGGGTCGGCAACATGAGCCAGAACTGGGCGCGAGCAGTGCTCGACGTCCAGGTCAGCTCGCAGGAGGACCTCGCTCGCGTACGACGTGTGGTCCAGGACGTCGCGAACGACCTGTGGCGCGACGACGAGTTCGACGGTGTGGTGATCGAGGAGCCCGAGATCTGGGGCGTCGAGGCGGTCACCCCGGACGCGATCACGCTCCGGGTGACCCTGAAGACCGCGCCGATGGAGCAGTGGAGGGTCGGCCGCGTGCTGCGCGAGCGGATCAAGGCCAGGTTCGACCACGAGGGCATCGCCGCGCCGTACCCGACCTCGGTGATCATGAACCGCACGTCCGCCACCGCCGCCGCCGACCCCGCGGCCGCGGACGCCGACGCAGAGCCGGCCGACGCGTGACCTCCGGTGCGCGGGCGGCGGAGGGTGCCGGGGAGAATGACGCCGTGACGTTCTACGACGAGATCGGCGGTGAGGAGACGATCACCGCGATCGTCGCCGCCTTCTACCGCGGCGTGGCCGACGACGAGGTGCTACGACCGCTGTACCCCGAGGCCGACCTCGGCCCCGCCGAGGAACGGTTCCGGCTCTTCCTCATGCAGTACTGGGGTGGCCCGACGACGTACTCCGACCGGCGCGGACACCCCCGCCTACGGATGCGGCACGCGCCGTTCGCCGTCACGCCGGACGCCAAGGACCACTGGCTGCAGCACTTCCGCGCAGCGCTGGACGAGGTCGCGCTGCCCGCGGAGCAGGATGCGCAGTTCTGGGACTACGTGACCCACGCCGCGCAGTTCATGGTCAACTCCTTCGAGTGACCGGGCCACCCGACCTGGGAGCCTGGCTCGGCCTTCCCGATGCCGACGTGTCGACGTGCGTGGCCGGGGCCGGCGCCCGGTCGGGTACGGCTTCGTCGTCGGCGCGGCCCGTGCCGCGCGCGGGCCTGTCCATGTTCGCCATGTAGTGCTCGGTCTGCATCAGGACTCCTCGGCCCCGTTCGGCCAGCAGGCGGGACCCTTCGTCGAGGGTACGGCGAGGCTCCTGCGCCCCCGACACCAAATTCGGCGAAGTCCCGCACGGCGCCCACCGCGGCCTCGGAGTGCTGGTCAGCCGTCGAGGGCAGCGACGCGGCGTCGCTCGAAGGCCGCGCGGTGCTCGGGGATCAGCGGAAGGGGTCGGTCGTCGCCGTCGAGGGACACCTCGACGCAGCGGCAGCGGGCCATCACGCGATCGCCGTCGCGGATCTCGGCCTCGAAGGACACCGACGTCCGGCCGACCTCCGTGACGCGCGCCCACACGTCGTACGGCTCGGGGCGGAGGTTCATCTGCCCGCGGTAGTCGATCTCGGTGCGCGCCACGACGAACTCCACGTGCCCGTCGACCGCGGCTTCGCGGAGGCAGTCGATGAGCAGGTTCGTCGTCGCCTCCTGGACGTAGTCGAGGTAGCGCACGTTGTTGACGTGTCCCAGGAGGTCGATGTCGGAGAACCGCACGTGGACGTCCTCCCGCCAGGCCGTGGCGGCCCACGGCGTCGGGCCGGGAGCGCGGTCGGCACCGGCGAACGGCGAGGGCTCCGGCCCGCGCAGGAGCCGCTCGCGCTCCTCGTCGGTGAGACGGCGGGGACGCTCCGCGCCGAAGTCGTACGGCGTGAGCGTCGTCGTCGCGCGGGCGTGGACGACGGGTGCGTCGGCGCCGGCCGACTCGGTGAAGAGCTCGTAGGCCAAGGTGAAGGAGGCCCGTCGCACCTCGGTCACCCAGGAGGCGACGAACAGCGGCCGGGCAGCCAGGGTGAGGGGCACGAGGTAGTCGATGACCGTCCCGACCACGACCAGGCCCTCACCGGGCTGGGCCGAGACGGCCGTGTCGTGATGGCGCAGGACGTCGAGCCGGGCCTCCTGCAGGTAGTCGATGAAGGCGACGTTGTTGACGGTGCCGCCCGGGTGGAGGTCGGCCCGGCGGACGGGGCACTCGTACACGTGACGCACGTACCGATCCTGCCAGTCCGCCGGGCCGCGACGGCTCAGTGGTGCAGGGCGAGGCGCGGGCCGTAGTAGGCGCGCAGCGACTCGTGGCGGGTCAGGCGGACGCGGCGGTTGCGCACGACGCCGGCGGTGACCACGCCCAGCGCGAGGACCAGGGCCAGCGCGGCCACGGAGAACACGGTGATCAGGTAGACGTTCACCAGACTGTCGAAGGACGTCATGTCCCTCTCCTTTCTACTTCTGTAGAATCTCTACGTTTGTAGAAACTACGCCGACCGCGTCCAGGATGCAAGTCGGCGGGTAGTCTCGCGCGTCACACCCCTCGACGGAGGACCGATGCCCGAGCCCCCGCTCAGCCCGCGCATGGAGCTGCTGGTGACGGCAGCCCTCCGCGTGGTGGCCGAGCACGGGCTGCGAGGGCTGACCCACCGAGCGGTGGACCGCGAGGCCGGACTCCCCGAGGGCAGCTGCTCGGCGTACCTCCGCACGCGCAAGGCGCTGGTGCTCGCCCTCACGGAGTACGTCGCGAACAGCCTGGCCGAGGACGTCGAGCGGCTCGCCACCGACCTGACGGCGTGTGCACTGGGCGAGGAGGCGGCCGTCGACGCGGTCACCGGGTTCTTCATGCGCTGGCTGGACGAGCGCGACCTGCTGCTGGCTCGGATGGAGCTGTCGCTGGAGGCCGCCCGGGACCCGGAGGTGGCCTCCTTGCTGGCCGCCTTCCGACGCCGCCTGATCGGCCTGGTCGAGTCGATCCTGTCGGCGCGTGGCAAGGACCAGGGAGCAGCGCTGGCGGAGACCCTGGTGGCGTCGTTCGACGGTGTGCTGCTCAGCGCCTCCAGCCGACCGGCCGCCCAGCGCCGGCCGTTCGTCCGCCAGTCGATGGGGGTCCTGATGGGCGGACTAGGGTGAGAACGCCCTCGCGTCGCGACCACGATCGGAGCTCCCCGTGCCTGAAGCCGTCATCGTCTCCGCCGCCCGTTCCCCGATCGGACGAGCCGGCCGGGGCTCGCTGAAGGACGTCCGTCCCGACGACCTGGTGGCGACCATGATCCGGGCCGCCCTCGACAAGATCCCTGCCCTCGACCGGCACACCGTCGACGACCTCTACCTCGGGTGCGGGCTGCCGGGCGGCGAGAGCGGCTTCAACATGGCCCGGATCGTCAACGTCCTCAACGGGATGGACGACGTCCCAGGCGCCACGATCACCCGCTACTGCGCGTCGTCGGTCCAGACCACGCGCATGGCCTTCCACGCGATCAAGGCCGGGGAGGGCGACGTCTTCGTCTCCGCTGGCGTCGAGACGGTCTCGCGGTTCGGCTCGGGCAGCTCCGACTCCTGGCCCGACACCCACAACACGGTCTTCGCCGAGGCGGAGGCACGCACCCAGGACCGCGCCGAGCAGGGCTCCGGCGGTACGCCGTGGCACGACCCACGCGTGGACGGTGCGCTGCCCGACGCCTACATCGCGATGGGGCAGACCGCCGAGAACGTCGCCACTCTGCGCGGGCTCAGCCGGCTCGAGCTCGACGAGTTCGGCGTGCGTTCCCAGAACCTCGCCGAGAAGGCGCTCGCCGACGGCTTCTGGCAGCGAGAGATCACGCCGGTCACCACGCCCGACGGCACCGTGGTCTCCGCCGACGACGGGCCACGCGCAGGCGTCACGCTCGAGGCGGTGTCGCAGCTCAAGCCGGTCTTCCGCCCGGACGGCGTGGTCACCGCCGGCAACTGCTGCCCGCTCAACGACGGCGCAGCGGCCGTGGTCGTCATGTCCGACACCTTGGCGGCCGACCTCGGGCTCACCCCGCTCGCGCGGATCGTCGCGACCGGGGTCAGCGCCCTGTCGCCGGAGATCATGGGGCTCGGTCCGGTCGAGGCGACCAGGCGGGCCCTCGCCCACGCCGGCATGGCCATCGGCGACATCGATCTGGTCGAGATCAACGAGGCGTTCGCCGCCCAGGTCGTGCCGTCGTACCAGGACCTGGGGATCGACCTGGACCGGCTCAACGTCAACGGCGGCGCCATCGCGGTGGGCCACCCGTTCGGCATGACCGGTGCCCGTCTGCAGAACACGATGCTCAACTCGCTGGACTGGCACGACAAGTCCACCGGGCTGATCACCATGTGCGTCGGCGGAGGTCAGGGCATGGCTCTGATCCTCGAGCGCCTGGGCTGAGCCCGGCGACGCGCCGGGTACCGCGGATTCCGTCGTCCCCTCGCTACGATTCCGTCATGTCCGAGGCACGGGGGACTCGCTGGCTCGACGCCGACCAACAGGGGTCGTGGCGGGCGTTCGTGGTGGGGATCACCCTGCTGCTCGACCGCCTCGACGCCGACCTCCAGCGCGACTTCGGCCTGTCGCTGACCGAGTACGAGATCCTGGTCCGCCTCTCGGAGAGGCCCGACCGGCAGATGCGGATGGCCCAGCTGGCCGACGCGCTGGCTCACAGCAGGAGTCGGGTGACCCACACCGTGACCCGCATGGAGAAGGCCGGTCTGGTCCGGCGTACGTCGTCACCCGAGGACGGGCGTGGCATCGTCTGCCGACTCACCGACCAGGGCTATGCCCTGCTGGCCGCGGCCGCCCACGTGCACGTCGGCGGCGTGCGCGACTACCTCGTCGACCTGGTCAGCCCCGAGGACTTCGCGGCGCTCGGGCGGGTCATGGACGCGGTGTCGGACCGTCTGATCGCCTGTCACCCCGAGATGGACATCCGACCCAACAGCTGACCGCGGAGCCACACCGACCAGGCGGTCAGTCGCGGGTCAGGCGACGATGGGTGACCCGATGGGGTCGCGCCGCCTCCAGGCCCAGCCGCTCGATCTTGTTCTCCTCGTAGGCCGCGAAGTTGCCCTCGAACCAGAACCATTTGGCGTCGTCCTCGTCGTCACCCTCCCAGGCCAGGATGTGGGTGGCGATCCGGTCGAGGAACCACCGGTCGTGGGAGGTGACCACGGCACAGCCGGGGAACTCCAGCAGCGCGTCCTCGAGGGACTGCAGGGTCTCGACGTCGAGGTCGTTGGTCGGCTCGTCCAGCATCAACAGGTTGCCGCCCATCTTCAGGGTCAGCGCCAGGTTGAGCCGGTTGCGCTCGCCTCCCGACAGGACGCCGGCCCGCTTCTGCTGGTCGGGACCCTTGAAACCGAACGACGCGACGTAGGCCCGCGAGGGCATCTCGAAGTTGGCGACCTTGATGAAGTCGAGCCCGTCGGAGACGACCTCCCAGACGTTCTTCTGCGGGTCGAGACCGCCGCGGCTCTGGTCGACATAGGAGATCTTGACGGTCTTGCCGACGACCAGCTCGCCGTCGTCGGGCTTCTCCTCGCCGATGATCATCTTGAACAGCGTGGTCTTGCCGACGCCGTTGGGGCCGATCACGCCGACGATGCCGGCACGCGGCAGGGTGAACGAGAGGTCGTGCATGAGCGTGCGCCCGTCGAAGCCCTTGGTCAGGTCCTTGGCCTCGAGCACGATGTCACCCAGCCGCGGTCCGGCGGGGATGTTGATCTCGGCCGTGTCGATCTTGCGGTTGCGGTCGGCCTCGGCCGCCATCTCCTCGTAGCGCGAGAGACGGGACTTGCTCTTGGCCTGCCGGGCCTTGGGGTTGGACCGCACCCACTCCAGCTCGCGCTCGAGCATCTTGGCGCGCTTGGCGTCCTTGGCGCCCTCGATCTTGAGGCGCTCCTGCTTGGTCTCGAGGTACGTCGAGTAGTTGCCCTCGTAGGGGTGGGCCTTGCCGCGGTCGAGCTCGAGGATCCACTGCGCCACGTTGTCGAGGAAGTAGCGGTCGTGGGTCACGGCCAGGACACATCCGGGGTAGGACGCGAGGTGACCCTCGAGCCACTGCACGGACTCCGCGTCGAGGTGGTTGGTGGGCTCGTCGAGGAGCAGCAGGTCGGGCTGCTGGAGCAGCAGCTTGCAGAGCGCGACCCGGCGCCGCTCACCACCGGACAGGTGGTCCACCAGCTCGTCGGGCGGCGGGCAGCGCAGAGCGTCCATCGCCTGGTCGAGGCGACTGTCGAGGTCCCAGACGTTGGCCGCGTCGAGCTCGCTCTGGAGGTCGCCGGCCTCGGTCGCCACCTTGTCCTGGTCGGCGTCGGGGTCGCCCATCAGGAGATAGAGCTCGTCGAGGCGTGCCATCTTGGCGTGCGTCTCGGCGACCGCCTCCTCGACGTTCTCCAGGACGGTCCTGCCCTCCGTGAGCGGCGGCTCCTGCTGCAACATGCCGACGGTCGCATCGGGGTCGAGGATCGCATCGCCGTTGTTGGCGTGCTCGAGCCCGGCCATGATCTTGAGCAGCGTCGACTTGCCCGTGCCGTTGGGTCCGACGACGCCGATCTTGGCGCCGTGGAGGAACGACAGGGTGACGTTGTCGAGGACGACCTTGTCGCCGTGCGTCTTCCGCACGTTGCGCAGGGTGAAGACATAGTCAGCCATGCCCAAAACACTACGGGCAGGACGGCCGGAACGCCCGATCGGGGCGGACGCCACGGCCGGGGTCAGGCCGCGTGCACCCTGGCCTCTGAGGCCGCCTCGACGCCCTCCCCCGTCCCGTCCTCGGCTGCTGCGGGAGCGTCGGCAGCCGTCGCCGCCCTGCGTCGCTCGAAGGTGCTCGTGCCGCGGTTGAGGTCGTGGCCCACGAAGGCCGCCTCGACCTCGAACGTGGTCACCTCGAGCCCGGCCTTGTTGGTCCAGACGTGGGCGTTGAGCTTGCCGTGGACCACCACCGGGTCGCCCCGGCGCAGGGAACGGTCACAGTTCTCGGCGAGCGCCCGCCAGGCGTTCACGGCGTACCACTGGGTGTCGCCGTCCTCCCAGGTGTCGGTGCGGCGCTGGTAGCGCCGCGGGGTGCTGGCCACGCGGAAGCTCGCCACGGGGACGCCCGCTGCCTCGCGCAGAGTGACGTCGCCGCCCAGCCAGCCCGACAGGGTCACGAAGGTCTCGTTCATGTGTCTCCTCGGTCTCGTTGACGTGCAGACGAGCCTCGGGACGGGCACCGACAACGTCGGCGGTCTGGCGGCGACCCGGTGGAACGGCGTGGTCGCTCGGCCGGCTGTGGACAGCCGGCGGGTCACTTCAGGGCGCGGCCGAGCCCCTCGCGCACCTCGTCGTAGGCGGCCAGCTCGGCCCGCACCGGCGCGACCACGAGGTCGTCGGCGACCTCGGCGATCGCCGAACGCAGCCGACGATCGGCCGAGCGCGCCCTGGAGCGGGCCGTCGCCGAGACCAGGACGCGACACAGCAGCGACAGCACGATCCCGAGGACGACCCCGCCGAGGAGCATCACGGTCGGCACCGGGAAGCCGCCCACGTCGGGCGTCGAGGGCTCGGAGACACCCAGGTAGCGGTCGGTGGCGAGCACCCCGAGCCAGACGGCTCCGGCGATCGCCGCGAGCAGCAGCAGCCACTGGAGCACCCGCACCAGCCCAGCCCACACCGGGACCCGCCCGGCGTCGAGGTCGGTGGCGGCCAGAGCGGAGTCGAGGCGGTCGTTGAGGTCGGGCAGCCGCGAGACCGACGCCCTGCGCACGGACTCGGCCCAGGGCCGCGCGAGCGGCGCCGACACCTCGTCGGCCACGGCACGCACCTCGCTGTCGACGCTGGCGCGCTGGACCATGGTCGGCCCCGGGACGGACGTGCGGCCCCGGCCGGTGTACTGCTTCCCGTCCTTGCCGAGGTCGAGATGCAGGCGCTTGAGCGGATCGGGGCGAAGCCGCGAGAGCCACGCCGTCACGGGCCAGCCGGTCGCCCGGTTGGCGCGCATCCGGGTGGCCGACTCGACGGCGTCGACGACCGTCGGGACGCCCGCGGCCTGGGCGAGGGCGTCGTCGAGAGCGGCGATCCGCGCCTTCGACAGCTCCGGATGGCTACTGGTGCCGCTGGCCTCGCTGAGACGGGCCGCAGCCTGGCGCACGTCGGCCTCGAGGCGGGCCCGCGTGACCTTCTTGGCCCTGACCCGCCGTGCGATCTCGTCCCGGAGCTCGTCGACGCCCTCCCCCGTGCGGGCGCTGGTCGCGAGCACGGGGACCCCGATCAGACCGTCGGCGTCGACGAGGCGGCGTACGTCGGCCATCATCGACTCGCGCCGGTCGACCGGCACCTCGTCGATGTGGTTCAGCACGACCAGCATCACGTCCTTGTGGGTGGCCAGCGGCGCGAGGTAGCGGTCGTGGACCGCCGCGTCGGCGTACTTCTGCGGGTCGAGCACCCAGACCATCAGGTCGGCGAGCTCGATCAGCCGGTCGACCTCGAGGTGGTGGGAGACCTCGGTGGAGTCGTGGTCGGGAAGATCGAGCAGGACGACGCCCTGGAGCGCGCTGTCCTCCTTGCCGAGGTCGAGCAGCGAGTCGCGCATGACCTGGTGGCGCGGTGCGATGTCGAGGTAGGCCAGCAGCTCGTCCGCACCCTCCTTGCCCCAGACGCAGGCGGTCGCCCACGACGTCGTGGGACGACGTACGCCGACCGAGGAGAGCTCGACTCCCGCGAGTGCGTTGAACGTCGACGACTTGCCCGAGCCCGTCGCGCCGGCCAGCGCCACGACGGTGTGATCGGCCGTGAGCCCGAGACGGGTCGCCACCCGGGCCACGGCAGCCTGGACGTCGTCGACGACGCCATCGTCGAGACGCCCGCGCGCAGCCCGGCCGGCCTGCTCCAGACCCTCGACCCGGTCACCGAGTTCGGAGCCTCGAGACACCAGCCTCTTGGCACCTTCCAGCAAGGACGACATCTTCTCCCTTTGGACAACCCCGACCACGAACGGGTACGAGCCTAGTGGGAGTGGGTTCCGCTCGTTCCGGTGGCGGCGTAGCGGAGGTCGTCGACGGCGCGTGCGGCGTTGCGCACGCGGTCGGCGGAGGCTGGGTCGATGCCGAGACTGACCACCAGGTCCGTGTAGCGCGCACGCTCCTCCTCGAGCAGGGCCCGGATCCGCACCTCGAGCTTGCGTCGAGCGCGCTCCGCGAGGGTGCGCACGGCCTGGTCGCCGAAGACGGCCTCGAGCAGCTTCTGCCCGAGCACCGCGCCGCCGCCCGCGATCCCGACCTCTGCGCCGGTCAGCCCCGCCGTCTGGGAGAACACCACGACCATCAACGCCACGGACAGCCCGTTCACGCCGTACGCCAGGAAGCGTGCGGTGCTGCGCTTGTCGGCGCCCTCGGTACGCACCATGTCGAGCACGTCCTGCTGCCAGTCACGCACCGCGCGCTCGGCCTTGCGCCGCAGCCCACGGCTCGCGCGGCCGAGGTCCTCGCCGACATCGGTGAGCAGCTGGTGGCCCGGCGCCAGGCTCTCCCATGACGCCTCGGCCCGCTCGGCGGCGGCCTCGGCGTGCTCGACGATCAGCGTCTCGAGGCTCGACTCGACCGCGACCGTGACTCGTTCGGCCTGGGCCGGCTTGCCCTTGATGGCGTTGACCATCCGGTCGCGGAACCGGCCGACCTTGGCCTCGAGGCTCTTCAACAGCTCGCCGGTTCCGACGAACTCCTGCCAGCGCACCATCACCTCACCACGCAGGAGGGTGCCGTCGGCGGACGCCTCGAGGAGCTTGCGCAGCTCCTCGTCGTACGCCGCGTCCGCGGTCTCGCGGAGCCGCTCGGCGGCGGAGGCCTGCTCGAGACACGCGTCGGCGACCGTGTGTGCGCGCCGCGTCAGCGAGCGGATGGCGCCCTCGATCGTCTGCTGCACCATGGCGGCCCGCGCGCCCGCGTCGGCCCCGAGCTCGGTCAGCCAGCGCCGGATCTCGGCCACCTCGCGCGGCTGCAGCAACCCGTCGTCGTTGAGCCGTGCCTCGTGCACCGTGAAGAGCGGCGAGTCCTTGAGCCCGCGCGAGGCCAGCATCCGGGCCAGGTGGGACGCGACGGTCCCGACGGCGTCGGCGGGCGTCCGGTCGAGCACGATCGCCACCGCGGCCGAGCGCTCGGCCGCCTGGCGCAGGAAGTCCCACGGCACCTGGTCGGCGTAGCGAGCAGCGGAGGTCACGAAGAGCCACAGGTCGGCGGCGGCGAGGAGCTGTGCGGCCAGCTGGCGGTTGCTCTCCTCGACGGAGTCGATGTCGGGCGCGTCGAGGATCGCCAGGCCCTGCGGGACCACGTCGAGGGCGACGAGCTGCAGGGCCTGCGGATCGTGGGTCGGGTGATGGACCCGCTCGAGCTCGGGGAGCAGCCGGTCCGCACCGAACCAGTCCCCGTCGGCCGGGTTGTGGACCAGCACGGGCGAGCGGGTGGTCGGTCGCAGCACGCCGGACTCGGTGACGACCGCCCCGACGAGCGAGTTGACCAGGGTGGACTTGCCCGCGCCGGTGGACCCGCCGACGACCGCGAGCAGGGGCGCCTCGAGGGTGACGATGCGCGGGATGACGTAGTCCTCCAGCTGGTCGACCATCTCGGTCCGGGCCAGCCGGTGCTCCTCCACGCCGGGCACCTCGAGCGGCAGCACCGCGCCCTGGAGTGCCGCCCGCAGGCGCACGAGGGCAGTGACCATCTGCGCACCACTCGTGGTGTCGGTCATCGGGTGGGTACCACCTGTCCGGGAAATGCGATCGAGGGCCGGGTCTCACTGATGCGTGCAACGTAGTCGTGCCCCCGGGCAGCGAAGTCCGGCGGGGGTACGCCGCGCAGGTAGCGGCTGTGCAGGAAGCCGAGCTCGATCACCGCCTGTTGGTACTCGCGCATGGCTCGCTCCGCGGCCGGTCCACCTCGCTCGCGCGCGTAGGCCCGCGCACGCCGGCGCGCGGACAGGTCCACGACCCACCCGATGTCGGTGGCCGGCAGGAGCCCGCGCCGGGCGGCATCCGCGAGGGCACCGGCCAGCATCCGGCCCTCGGAGCGGCGTACCCACACCGCGAGTCCCACCCCGGTCAGGAAGATCGGCGCCATCAGGATCAGGTACACCGACACGAAGTTGCCGGGGCCGTAGACGGTGGACGTGTTCCAGATGGCGTGCAGCGTCACCGCTGCGACGAAGCCGGCGGCGGGCGCCAGGATCCGGACCGACCGGCGCCGCGACGAGACCGCGACGCCCACACCGACTCCGATGCAGGCCGTGAAGAGCGGATGGGCGAAGGGGCTGGCCAGGCAACGGAGGATGAAGGTGCCGGTCAGGGCGTCCACTCCTCCGGGGCCGAGGTTGTCGGAGCCGTCGTAGGCACTGGCGAGATAGAGGATGTTCTCGGTGAACGCGAAGCCGACACCCACCAGCCCTGCGTACACGATGCCGTCGAGGACGCCGTCCAGCTCCGAGCGTCGCCACCAGAGCAGGAGGAAGAGGAAGAGCCCCTTGCTCGCCTCCTCCGCGAGCGGTGCCCCCAGCTCGAGCATCCGATGGTCGGAGATGCCGCCGACGAACCCGCCCACCCCCTCGAGCAGCAGGGCGATCGCCGTGGCCACGAAGACACCCCAGAGCAGGCCGCCGGCGAGCAGCCGGCGCGGCTCGGGCTCGTAGCGGTCGAGCCAGAGGAAGCAGGCCACCAGCGGTCCGACCGGCACTGCGGCGAGCAGGGCGGCCAGGACGGTAGCGCGCGGGGCCCCGGACGCGGCCACGATCAGTGTCATCGGGAGCGCGCAGAGAAGCACGAGACCCGTCACCACGACCGTGAAGACGGCACTCTCGCGGCGGGCACCGGCCATGCCCGAAGCCTACCGAAGCGGGTGTCTTCACCTTGGCCCCCGCGGCGGGCTCGGGCGTAGGCTTCCAGCGTGAGCGAACAGACCCCCGACGCGAGCCCCGACGTCAGCACTGCCCAGACCAGCGAGACCGAGCTCCACACCGAGGCGCACGATCCCGCCGTACCCGCGGCCTACTCCTCCTTCATGCGCCAGGGTTGGGGCGACCGCGAGCTCGACCTGCCGCCGCACCCGATCGCGCCGTACGCCGCCGCTCGCCGTCAGCGGCTCGCCGAGGCGTTCCCCGGGGAGCGGCTCGTGCTTCCCGCCGGCGGCTTCAAGGTGCGGTCCCACGACACCGACTACCGCTTCCGCCCCGACACCGCCCACAGCTACTTCTGCGGCAACCAGACCAGCGACGCCGTGCTCGTGGTGGAGGACGGTGAGAGCGTGCTCTACGCGCGGCCGCGGTCCGAGCGGAACACCGACGAGTTCTTCCGCGACCGGCAGTACGGCGAGCTGTGGGTCGGCCGACGCCCTTCGCTGAAGGAGGTCTCCGACTCCCTGGGCCTGGAGGTGCGCCACATCGACCGGCTGGGCGACGACCTGGCGAAGGGCGGCAAGACCCGCGTGCACCGTGGCGTCTCGGCCGCGGTCGACGCGCTCGTCGCGGCTGACGAGAGCCGCGACTCCGACTTCGCCCGGGTCGCCTCCGAGATGCGACTCATCAAGGACGAGTGGGAGGTCGCCGAGCTCCAGACCGCCTGCGACATCACCACCCTCGGTTTCACCGACTCGGTGGCCGAATGGGACCGGGTACTCGAGTTCGGCGAACGCTGGGTGGAGGGCACGTTCTTCCGCCGTGCGCGCGCGATGGGCAACGACATCGGCTACGACTCGATCGTCGGCGGGGGCGCCCACGCGACCACGCTTCACTGGATCGACAACACCGGACCGATCAACCCCGGCGAGCTGGTGCTGCTCGACATGGGCGTCGAGGGCCACAACCTCTACACCGCGGACGTCACGCGCACCCTGCCCATCGACGGGACGTTCACGTCGCTGCAGCGCGAGCTCTACGACCTCGTGTACGCCGCCCAGGACGCCGGCATCAAGGCCGTGCGACCGGGTGCTCCGTTCCTCGCCGCGCACAACGCCGCCATGGTCGTGCTCGCCCACGGCCTGGAGTCGTTGAGGCTGCTCCCGTGCTCGGCCGAGGAGGCGCTCGACCCGGACTCGAAGGTCTACGCGCGCTGGACGCTGCACGGCGTCAGCCACATGCTCGGCATGGACGTCCACGACTGCGGACAGGCGTCGATGGACATCTACCCCAAGGGCGACCTCGCCGAGGGCATGGTGCTCACCGTCGAGCCGGGGCTCTACTTCCAGGCCGACGACCTCCTCGTGCCCGAGGAGATGCGCGGCATCGGCATCCGGATCGAGGACGACATCCTCGTGACCGCCGACGGCTCGCGAAACCTCTCCGCGGCGCTCCCGCGCACCTCGTCCGACGTCGAGGAGTGGATGGCGGCCGGCCGCGGCTGACGCACCCCGCCGCCGGGTGACGGCCGCGGTCAGGGGGTTTCACCATGTGAGGTAGGCGAACCCGGGCTTCTCATGGCGAGTTCGCCATGGGAACGGGCGGTTCGACCACTTCTCATGATGAAGCAGTGACGAGAGTGACCAGCCCCGGGCTGACCGGGCTCAACCACGCAGGGCGGGGAGCAGCTCCCGCTCGGCGACCTGCAGGAAGTCGTCCTGCGACTCGTCGCCGATCTGGACCAGTGCGACGTCGGTGAAGCCGGCGTCCTCGAACTCGCGCACGGCCTTCACGATCGCGCCGAGATCCGGACCACACGGGATCGAGTCGGCGACGTCGTCCTTGGTCACGAACTGGGAGGCACCCTCGAAGCCCGCCGGTCCCGGAAGCTCGGCGTTGACCTTCCAGCCACCGCCGAACCAGCGGAAGAGCTCATGCGCCCGATCGACGCTCGCGTCCCGGTCGGCACCCCAGCAGATCGGCAGCTGGCCGATCGCCCGCGAGTGGGGCTTGTCGTTCGCCTGGTTCCACTGCTGCACGAGCTCGGCCTTCGGCTCGACCGCGATCAGGTGGTCGGCCAGGGGAGCGAAGGTCTCGATCGACTGCTTCCCCGACACCGCGACCCCGATCGGGACCGGTGTACCGGGCAGGTCCCACACCTTGGCGGAGTCGACCCGGTAGTGGTCGCCCGCGAAGTCGACGTACCCGCCGTCGAAGAGCGACGTGATGATCGTCAACGCCTCCTCGAGCATCTCGTGGCGGACGTTGGCCGGCGGCCATCCGGCGCCGACGACGTGCTCGTTGAGGTTCTCCCCCGCCCCGAGACCGAGGGTGAAGCGCCCGTCGCTCAGCACGTCCACGGTGGCGGCCTTCTGTGCGACGACTGCCGGGTGGTAGCGCATCAGCGGACAGGTCACATAGGTCATCAGCTCGACGCGCGAGGTCACCTGCGTGACGGCGCCCAGCACGCTCCAGGCGTACGGCGAGTGGCCCATGGCGTCGAGCCACGGGAAGTAGTGGTCACTGATCACCTCGAAGTCGAACCCCGCGCGCTCCGCGCCGGCCGCATGCGCGACGAGCTCGCGTGGTCCGGACTGCTCCGACATCAGCGTGTACCCGAGTCTCATGACTCCGCCGTACCCATCGGCAGCCGATGCACGCTCGACGCTCACCTCTCCGGGCCGGCAGTCCTCACAGCGTCATCGTGCCGGTCAGGAGCAGCACCAGCCCGACCACCGCGCCGACGGTGAGGACCGCGAACATCACGGCCTCGCCGCCGTTGAGCACCCGCCGACCGTGCTCGCGCTGGGCGACGAAGAACAGCACGGCTCCGGGTGCGTAGACGATCGCGGCGGGCAGGAGGTACTTCACTCCCGCGGCGTAGAGCAGGTAGGCCGCGAAGAGCACGGCCAGGACCGCGAACACCCGCTGGCGGCGCCGGTCGGCAGCGTCGTCCGGGCCGTAGGTCTCACCGGTGACGGTGAGCTTGACGGCGTACGACGCCGCGAGCAGGTAGGGCACGAGTGACAGGGCAGTGTCGAGCTTGAGCATGAAGGTGAGGGCGTTGTCGACGATCAGCACGACCAGCAGCAGGAGCTGCACGGCCGCCGTCGTCATCAGCAGCGCCGCGATCGGCGTCGCGCGGCCGTTGGTACGCGCCAGGAACGTCGGCATCGCCTCGGTCTTCGCCGGCATGAAGAGGACCTCGACGTTCATCAGCGTCCAGGCCAGGAAGGCCCCCTGGACCGAGATGATCACCGCGATGCTGATGAAGTCGTCCCCCCACGAGCCGACCACGTTCTCCAGCACGCCACCCACGGACGGCTGCGGCTCCTGGGCGAGTGCCTGCTGGGAGAGGTTCCCGTACGACACGAGGGTGACCGAGGCGAACAACGCCAGGACGCTCGTGAACCCGAGCAGCGTGGCGCGGCCGACGTCCTCGCGTCGTGAGGCCAGCCGCGAGTAGACGCTGGCCCCCTCCACCCCGAGGAACGCGAACGCCGTGACCAGCATCGTGTCGGTGACCTGGTCGAAGAGCTCCGACATCGTGTGCGGCCCCTCACCCCAGAAGTTCGCCGAGAACGTCGAGGGATGGAACGCGAACAGCATGATCACGATGAACAGGCCGATCGGCACCAGCTTGCAGACCGTGACGATGCGGTTGATCACGACGGCCTGGCGGACGCCCCGGACGATGAGGGCGCAGAACACCCACACCAGGACGGACGAGCAGACGACCGCCAGCAGCGTGTTCCCCTGGCCGAGACCCGGGAAGAAGGTGCCCAGCGTGGTCATCGTGAACACCATGTAGAAGACGTTCCCGGCGATGTTGCTGGCCCAGTACCCCCATGCGGCGTTGAAGCCGGCGTACCGGCCGAACCCCTCCTGGGCGTAGATGTAGATGCCGCTGTCGAGGTCGGGCCGGCGGACGGCGAGCGACTGGAAGACGAACGCCAGCATCAGCATGCCGAAGCCCGCGACGGCCCACGCGATCACGGCCCCGAGCACGCCGGTGGCGGCTCCGAACTGGGAGGGCAGGGTGAAGACGCCGCCACCGACCATCGACCCCACGACCACGCCGGTGAGGGTCAGGACGGAGACCTTCTGGACCGTGCTCCGCTGAGTGGTCGTCATGTCGGCGTCTCGGTCGGCCAGGCGTCAGGAGGTCGGCTTGACCAGCGGGAACAGGATCGTGTCGCGGATGCTGAGACCGGTCAGGTTCATCACCAGACGGTCGACCCCGAGCCCCATGCCCCCCGTCGGTGGCATGCCGTACTCGAGGGCCTGCAGGAAGTCCTCGTCGACCTCCATCGCCTCGGGATCGCCCGCGGCGGCGAGCACCGACTGCGCGACCAGGCGCTCGCGCTGGTCCATCGGGTCGACGAGCTCGGAGTACGCCGTGCCCTGCTCGGCAGCGAAGATCACCAGGTCCCACTTCTCGGCCAGCCGGGGATCCTCCCGATGGGGTCGGGTGAGGGGCGCGTTCTCCTTGGGGAAGTCGGTGTAGAAGACCGGCGTGGTCGTGGTGCTCTCACAGAGCTCGCCGTAGATCTCCTCCAGCACGAACCCCCAGGAGGACTCCGGGTCGAACTCCAGCCCGATGCGCTCACCGTGTCGCAGCAGCTCCTCGACGGGGGTGTCGGCGGTGACCTCCTCGCCGAGCTTCTCGGAGACCGCCTGACAGATCGGCTTGACCGGCCAGTCCCCCGAGAAGTCGAGCTCGACCAGCTTGCCGTCGGCGTCGCGACGGCGCGCGACGGGTTCGCCGTACACCGCCGTGGCCGCTTCCTGGATCAGCTCCTGGGTGAGCACCCGCATCGTGTGGTAGTCGCCGTAGGTCTCGTAGACCTCCAGCGAGGTGAACTCGGGGTTGTGCTTGAAGTCCACGCCTTCGTTCCGGAACTGGCGCCCGACCTCGAAGACCTTCTCGATGCCGCCCACGAGGAGCCGCTTCAGGTGCAGCTCGGTGGCGATCCGGAGGTAGAGGTCCATGTCGTAGGCGTTGATGTGGGTCTCGAAGGGACGGGCGTTCGCGCCACCGTGGATCTGCTGGAGGATCGGCGTCTCGACCTCGATGAAGCCCCGGGCCTGAAGGCTGTCGCGGATACTGCGCACGATGGTGGAGCGCTGGTAGGCGATGTCTCGCGCCTCCGGGCGCACGATGAGGTCGACGTAGCGGAAGCGCACGCGCGCCTCCGGGTCGGTGAGCCCCTTGTGCTTGTCGGGCAGTGGCCGCAAGGACTTGCTCGTCAGCATCAAGGTGTCGGCGTCGACGGTGAGCTCGCCCTTCTTGGTCGTCATCACCTCGCCGATCACTCCGATCTGGTCACCGAGGTCGATCTCGTGCTGCCACAGCTCGAGCAGCTCGGGCGACACGCGGTCGGCGTCCACCATCACCTGGAGGTCGCCGGTGGGGTCGCGCAGCACGCCGAAGCCGATCCCGCCCATGTCGCGCTTGAGGACGAGCCGGCCCGCGACGGCAGCCTGCCGACCGGTGTAGGTGTCGGGTGGGAGCTCGCCGGCCGCCTCCCGCACGCCCGTGCAGGTGTCGCTCCGCGGAAACGTGACGGGGTAGGGATCGATGCCCTTGGCCCGCATCCGCTCGACCTTGGCCCGTCGTACGCGGACCTGCTCGGGCAGCCTGACCGCCGACATGGCCTGGGCCACGGGGTCGGGCGCCGGTGGGATCAGGGCGGCGACGGCGGCGGCGTGCTGCTGGTCGCCCGTCTCGAGCTCGGCCTGGGCCTTCTTGCGCAGCATCGAGAACGACGGGGTCGTCAAGAACCCCTCGGCACTCCCGGCCGCGACGCCCACGCGCGGGAGGTCGGAGGTGTACTGGAAGCACATGAACCTCGGCTGCCAGCTCGGCTGGTACTTGGCGTTGGACCGGTACAGAGACTCCAGCTGCCAGTTCCGGCTGGCCAGGACCAGGCCCTGCCGCCACAGTCGCGCCACCGGACCGGCGCCGACCTCTGCGCCGCGCTCGAAGGCCTCGCGGAACATGGCGAAGTTGAGCGAGACGCGGCCGATGCCGAATGCCGGTCCGCGCTCCGCGAGCGTGGCGACCAACAGCTCGACGAGCCCGTTGTCGGACGCGGGGTCGCGACGCATCAGGTCGAGGCTCAGGCCGTTGCGACCCCACGGGACCAGGCTCAGGAACCCGCGCAGCGCTCCCTCGCCGTCGCGCGCCTCGACCAGGACGCAGTCGCCGTCGAGGGGGTCCTCGATCCGGCCGAGCGCCATGGAGAACCCCCGCTCGTCGCCGCCGTCCCCACGCCAGCGCCCGGCGGCGTCGGACAGCTGGGCGAAGTCGTCGGCAGTCAGGGAGCTGTGCCGACGAAGGGTCGTCTGGTAGCCCCGGCGCTGGAGACGCGACACCGACTGCCGCACGGACTTCATCCCGGGGCCGTTCAGGGAGAAGGTGCGCAGGTCGAGGATCGCCTCGTCGCCGATCTCGAGTGCGATGAGCCCGGCCTCGGTGTACGCCGTCGCGCCGTCCTCCCCGGCACCCATCACGGCCAGCGACCAGCCGTTGTGCCGGGCGTTCTCCATCCAGGCCTCGATCGCGGCCGGCCAGTGCTCGGGGTCTCCGACCGGGTTGCCGGTGGCGAGGCTCACGGAGCCGAAGACGCCGTAGGAGACGCCGGCTCGGGCGCTGTCCACGTCACGGGTGTCCCACACGACCGCCTTGTCCCGGCGAGTGGCGAAGTAGCCCAGGGAGTCGAGGTCGCCGTACTCGCGGAGCATGGTGCGCACCTTGGCCTCGTTGACCACGTCGAGCGTCCGGTCGCCCCTCGAGGGCCGGAAGAGCAGGTACGTCGACAGCAGCACCACCGCAGCGCCGAGCACGCCGATGACCGCCTCGACCCACAGCGGTGCGGGCACCCGGGTGATCACGTCGATTCGGCCGATGTCGCCGAACATGCTGGCCAGCACGCGGTCGGCCGCGTCGGAGGTCTGCGCCGCGTCGCCGTAGTGGTAGACCAGCCAGGTGCCGAGGGCGAGCAGGGCCGCGCCGCCGCCGAGGAAGCAGAGCAGGGCGGCGGTGAGGCTGCCCGCGACGCGCCGGGCCACGAACTGGGGCTTGGCGAGCAACGCGACGACGATCGCCGCGCCGACCAGGACCAGACCGAGCGCGACGTCGACACGGAACTCGTCGAGCAGGCTCACGATGCGGCTCAGCTCGGGCAGCAGCAGCCACCAGATGACGAAGATCCACCACGCCACCGACAACCGACGCCGCAGTGCGGCGCCCACCACGAAGAGCAGAGCGCCGTAGACCAGGCTGGGCACGATCGGGATGGTCAGGACCGAGAGCAGGTCGTCCGAGCGCGAGAAGTAGTGACGCCAGCTCGGCACGATCGCGACCACGATGGTGAACGCCCCGAAGAGGTAGAGGGCGGCGGCGAACCGGTCTGGCCAGCGGTCGTCGTGCAGCACCGACCTCTCTCGGGCGGGCTGAACGGTCGTCTGGCTCATCGGACCTCCTTGACGTCGAACTCGGGTGTCGTCTCCTCGACCGACACCTCGCCGTGGCGGGCCAGGCTCACGGCCCCGCCGACGGCGAGGACGAAGCCGAGCACGGCGGCCCACTCCCAGCCGGGGCGTGGTCGGTCGTCGAGCATGAGGATGCCGACCAGGGCCGGCGCCACCGTCTCGCCCACCACCAAAGGGGCGGTCGCCTGTGTCACCGTTCCCCGCTGCAGTGCCGTCGAGTAGGTGAGCATGGCAACGACGGCGGCGACCGCGAGCGCGTAGGTCGCCGGGCTCGTCGCGATGGTGCCGAGGTCGTCGAGCACCCGGTCGAGAGCGATCGAGCCCGGGAGCATCCGAGCAGCCACCGAGGTGGCTCCGAACGCGAGCCCGGCCACGGTCCCCAGCGCTGCGGCCCCGGCCACCCCGGTCAGCCTGCCCAAGGGGACGGCGGCCACACCGAGCAGCACGGTGGCGCCCAGCACGCCCCACTGCTCCGCCCGGGTCGTGGAGACCGCCCCGTCCTCCGCGGCGGAGAGGCCCACCAGCACCAGGCCCGAGATCACCACCCCGAGCCCGATCCAGTCCCGCCGACTGAGCGGCATGTGCAGCACGACGGCGCCGAGGACGGCCGTCACCGCCAGGAAGCTGGCGATGATCGACTGGACCACGAACAGCGGCAGCGAGCGCACGGCCGCGATCGACAGGACGAAACCCAAGCCGTCGAGGCCGACGCCGAGGAGGTAGCGCCAGGAGCGGAGCAGGCGCAGCAGGAGGCGCGGGTCCAGCCCTTCGACGGTGGCCGTTCGCCGAGCGGCCAGAGCCTGGAGGACCGAACCCACCCCGTAGCACAGGGCCGCACCGAACGCCCCCAGGAGGCCGAGCACCATTGCGGAACCCTAGCGGCGGGGCGGGTCGCTGGGCGACCACCGTTTTCGTCGTGAGGGACGTGTTCGTCGTGCGGGACGGGGCTCAGGTCGCGGCCGCGCTCGCCGCACGACGAATCCGGCGCGGCGTGGTCGGGCGACGAGCGGCGTACTCGCGGGACGCGTGGCTCGAGAGCGCCAGCAGGACGAGGATGCTGCCGGCGACCGGTACGAGCTGTTTCGGGCTCAGGCCCGGAGCGGCGGTGGCGTGCGACGCGAAGGCGAGCACGGTGCTGAAGACGGACACGCTCATCAGCCAGATGCGCGCCCAGTTGAGTCCCGCGGAGCACCGCCCACGCGAGGACCGCATCCACGGCCGCGCCGACGAGCAGGAAGGCGACGGCGCCCACGATCGCCGCGGTGGAGTCCCCGACGCCGCTCGTCGACGTGTCGGCGGTGAACTGGTCCCGGTAGGTGGACGACACCATCAGCGCCAGCGCGGTCGCGACGTAGATCGCGGCGCGCAGTGCGGCGATCCCGGCGCCGAAGACCGTCTGGGCGGGTCGGCGGTCCCGGCTGTCGGTGTGGCGCAGGCGCTCGCCGAGGATGGCGACCGGCCTGAGATCGATGATCGGCAGGTTGCCGTCGGTCTGGATGAGGTCTCCGCCCCCGTTGCGCGTGTGGTAGCCGGTCGAGAAGTTCTCGATGGTCTCCACGCCCACCTCGGTCATCGCCGAGGTCACCCCCTCGACGATGAAGTCGCGCTCGACGTCGATGTCGGCCTCGATCTTGTGGGTGACCTGGAGCGTGAAGAGGGACAGTCCGACCTTCTTGTCGTAGGTGCCTGCGGCCAGCCAGTCGACTCGGTAGCCGCCCGGCAGCATCCAGCCGGGTGGGCACCGCCAGAACCTGACGTGGTGGCGCTTCGAGGGGCTGCCGGCCACCTCCTGCTGGTAGGCGAAGTCCTGCTGCCGGTCGAACAGGGTCAGGGGGCTCACCGGCGCCTCGCGGTAGCTGCGCCGGGCCGCGGTGGAGGTGATGATCCGCCAGCTCGACCTGAGGTTCACCGGGTCGGCGAGGATCCACCCGGCCGCCGCCATGGCGTGGTGCACCTGTTCCTCGCGGCCCAGCAGCGCCAGGTTGACCGGGTCGCCCAGGAGACCGTCGCTGGTGCGCGTCCGGCCGATGAAGTAGCCGGGGACGTAGAGGCGGGTCAGGATCCGGTGCAGCCGAGGCAGGAGGAGATAGGCGAAGAACACCCAGAACACCGCGAGGAAGAGGGTGCCCCAACCACCGCGCACGCCCTCGGCGACCAGCAGGTAGCCCAGCCAGAGCGCGGCGAGAGCGGAGACCGCGAAGAAGGCCGCATCCACGCGACCCAGAGCGGCCCGCTGCGGGCCGACGCCGTCGAGGACGCCGGCCTGCGCGATCCCTGCCGTAGACCCGCTGGTCATGGCCGCATTCTTGCCTATCCAGGCCCCGTCGTACGACGTCCGTCCGTGCCTCACAATGGTCCCCGGGCCCCCGTAGCTCAGCTGGATAGAGCAAGAGCCTTCTAATCTCTAGGTCGCAGGTTCGAGTCCTGCCGGGGGCGCAGGTGTCGGAATTTTCTCGGCCGGCCAGGTTTGGCTGCGTGATCAGGGGGTAGAGGACCCTGCGAAGTGTCTCGGGTGCAGATCGATTCCCCCGTGTCGAGCTGCGAAGCGCCCCGCCGGCCACGCCTTCCAGGACCGGTGAGGCGCTGCTTCGTCTCCGGGGCGCCTAGGCTGGGCGCGCCATGACCCCTCCGCTCGAGCTGACCGCCGCGGCGGCCCTGTTCGACATGGACGGCACCCTGGTCGACTCCACCGCCCTGGTCGAGTCCCTGTGGGAGCGATTCTGCCGCGAGCACGGGGTCGACGTCGCCACCCTGCTCGCCTACTCCCACGGCCGACGCACGCCGGACATCGTCGCCCGCTTCCTACCGGATGCGGGCCCGGCCGAGCAGGCGACGATCAGCGCCGAGCTGGAGGCGCGCGAGCTCGCCGTCACCGACGGCATCGTGGAGATCCCGGGAGCGGCCGCCCTGCTGGCCGAGTCGAACGTGCCGTGGGCCGTGGTGACCTCGGCGCCGAGGGCGCTCGCCGTACGCCGGATGGCCGCCGCCGGCCTCCCCCTCCCCGACGTGCTGGTGCCCGCCGACGAGCTGGCGAACGGCAAACCGCATCCCGAGGGGTACCTGCTGGCCGCGGAGCTCCTCGGGGTCGAGGCGCGCAGCTGCGCGGCGTTCGAGGACGCCGAGCCGGGGGTGCGCTCCGCCCTCGCCGCCGGCGCCCGGGTGGTGGTGGTCGGCGGCCTCGACACCGAGGTCACCCGGCAGCTCGACCGTGTGGCCGATCTCCGCGACGTGCGCATCCTGCCCCGCTGATCCCCGGCCACCGGCGTTTCGACACGTGGGGCGGGGGCCGACCGACCTCTCCCCAGCCGACACGCCGCGCGAGATCCCGGCATCTCGTCGCGTTGCAGGGTCCAATGATGGTGGCCCGGCGACGTATGAGATCGCCGGGCCTGATACGTCTCCGGGCCTACCAGCCGGAGCCGACCACCCCGGTCGGCGTCAGCGTGAGCACCAGCCGACGCTCGTCGACCATGGCGGTGAAGAACTCGTCGGGATCGGTGTGCGCCTTCCCCGTGATCGCCTCGTAGGTCTCCAGGAGGGCTCGTCCGGCCTCGTCGCCGGGCGTGGTCGTGACCTCACCGAGCGCGGCCCGGCACGACACCGAGGCGAAGGACCAGAAGTCGTCCCCCACCACGTGCACGACCGCCCGCGGGTCGCGGGCGAGGTTGCGGGTCTTGGCCCGGTCGGCGGTGACCGAGACCCGGTACGACGTGCCGTCGAACGCAGCGAGCACGTTCGACGACTGCGGCGACCCGTCGGCACGGATCGTGATCAGGACGACACGGGTCCGGCCCATCAGCCAGTCGCGAGCGGCCTCGGTGAAGTCGGCCATCGGATCCTCCGTTCCTCGGGGTGGGGCGGTCAGCGACCGCAGTAGGAGTCGATCTCGGCCAGGACCGAGATCCTCAGGTCGTCGGGCGCGAAGGACGCGCGGACCGCGGCGCGGGCCAGGTCCGCCACGCCTCCGGTGTCGAGGTCGAGCAGCCGGGCCGCGACCTCGTACTCCTGGTTGAGGCTGGTGCTGAACATCGACGGGTCGTCGGAGTTGACCGTGATGGTCACGCCAGCGTCGCGGAAGGCCCGGATCGGGTGATCCTCGAGGCGGGCGACCGCGCGCGTGGCGACGTTGGACGACGGGCAGACCTCGAGCGGGATGCCCGCCTCGGCGAGGTGGTCGAGCAGCTTCGGGTCGCTCACAGCAGAGGTGCCGTGGCCGATCCGCTCGGCGCCGAGCAGCGTCAGCGAGTCCCAGATCGTCTCGGGCCCGGTCGTCTCACCGGCGTGCGGCACACTGTGGAGCCCGGCCCTGCGCGCGTGGTCGAAGTGCGGCTGGAACTGTCCCCGGGGCACCCCCAGCTCCGGTCCACCCAGGCCGAAGCCGACCAGGGCGTCGGTGCGGTGGTTGAGCGCGAACGACAGGGTCGCGTCGGCCGCCGGCATGCCGCTCTCGCCGGGAATGTCGTAGATCCAGCGCAGCACGATCCCGAAGTCTCGCTCGGCCGCGATCCGGGCGTCCTCGAGCGCCTCGGTGTAGACCTCGATCGGCAGGCCGCGGGACGCATCGTGAGGCAGCACCGACGTGTACGGCGTGCAGGTGAGCTCGGCGTACCGGACGTTCTGGTTGGTCGCCAGCTCCCGGGCGACCTCGTAGGTGAGGTAGCGGACGTCGTCCTCGGTGCGGATCAGGTCGACCACCGCGAGGTAGACCTCGACGAAGTGGGCGAAGTCGCGGAACTCGAAGAAGCGGCGCAGCTCCTCGGGGTCGACCGGGACCACGCCGGGATGACGCATCGCCAGCTCGGAGACGATCGCCGGAGAGGCGGATCCGACGTGGTGGACGTGCAGCTCGACCTTGGGCAGGCCGGCGATGAAGGCGGACAGGGGCGCAGCACTCACGTCGCTGAGTCTGTCAGGCGCGGAACGCGTAGAACGAACCGACCACGATCGCGGGCAGCAGGCCGAGCAGCAGCCACGGGGTGAGGATCCGCTTGAGGTTGATCGCTCGCATCCCCGCCATCGCCATCAGGCCCACCACACCGGAGATGACCAGCAGTCCCGGGCGCGCACCGGGCCGGTCGACGATCCCCGAGAGGATCGCCATCCCCGTGGCGAACAGGGCACAGACCGTCAGCAGCAGGGTCGACATGACCCAGCGCTGGACGCGTTCGACCTGCACCTACTTCAGGAGGGCCAGGACGTTGTTCGCGGCCGTCTGCGGGTCGGTGCCCTGGTTCTGGCCGTTGATGAACACGGTGGGCGTCCCGTTCACGCCGTCCTTCGACATCTGGTCCGTCGCGTTGACCACCCACTGGTGGTAGGCGTTGTCGTTGATCAGCGGCGTGACTGCGGCCTTGTCCGCTCCGGCCTGGACCGCCCAGTCGATCAGCGTCGAGTCGGGGACCCCCGCCGATCCCTCCTTCGGCTGGTTGGCGTAGGCGAGGGTGTGGAACTTCAAGAACGCGTCCGGCCCGGCGGTGCTGAGGACCGCCATCGCGGCGTTGAGCGCCCGGCTGGAGTAGTTCGTGGTCGACGCCCGATCGAGGAACGCCACCATGTGGTAGTCGACCTTGATCTTCCCGTCCGCGATCCCCTGCTGGACCTGCTTCCCGGTGGCAGCCTCGAACTCGGCACAGATGGGGCACTGGAAGTCTTCGTACATCTTGATCGTGTCCGGGGCCGACGACTTCCCGATCGTCACGTTGTAGTCGCCGGTCAGGTTGGACGGCGTACCGCTGGAGCCGGCCGCCTTGCCGCTGGTGTCCTTGTTGCTCGAGATGACCACCATGACCACGGCGATGATCGCGACCGCCACCACGACGGCGCCGACGACGAACAGGTTCCTCGCCCGCTCCTTGCGCTGCTGCTCCTTCATCAGCGCCTGAGCGCGCTCAGACTTCGACTGTTGACGGGTCTTGTTCGCCATCGGGGAGCCTTTCGGTGCGGGGGAACAACAGGTTGTCCAGGGCGAAGCGCGTCCTCGGCCAGATCACCAGCCAGACCGAGCAGAGCAGGAGGCCGACGTCGCGCGCGATGTCGATGGCGTACTGGCGTTGCGGGTCGGCGGGCACCCCGCCGTTGCCGAAGCAGCCGCAGTTGATCTCGAGGCCGCGGGCCCACGCGGAGGAGATGCCGATGATGAAGGCCAGGAAGAACAAGCCGCTCAGGAGGGCCGTCGGCCGGGTGAACAGGCCGAGGATGAGCAGGGCGCCGATCAGGATCTCCATGGTGGGCAGGGCGTGACCGACGGTCGGCACGATCGACTCGGGGAGGATCCGGAAGGCCCGGACGGCCCGGACGTTGCCCGGTGGGTCTGAGAACTTCGACAGGCCGGCCGCCAGGTCGACGACGCCCACGATCAGGCGCGCCACGAGACCGACCCACTGCTTCACGGTCCCCCACCCTACGGAATGCTCCTGAACGGACGCTGAACAACCTGCCGGGTGTGCCGCACGCCTCACCAGGGACGGAGGTCCCCCGCCCACGGGTCTCCTGGGTAGGGTGCTCCCTTGTGAACGAGCGCCTGGTCTGGATCGACTGCGAGATGACCGGGCTCGACTACGTCGCGGACGCGCTGATCGAGATCGCCGCGGTGGTCACCGACTACGACCTGAACGTGCTCGGCGACGGAGTGGACCTGGTCATCAAGCCCCCGGCCGAGGCGATCGCGCAGATGGACGAGTTCGTCCGCTCGATGCACGAGAAGTCGGGCCTGCTCGACCAGCTCGACGACGGCATCAGCCTCGAGGACGCCGAGCAGCAGGTGCTCGCGTACGTGCGGGAGCACTGCGCGGACGGGTCGCGGCCCCCGCTCGCCGGCAACACGGTCGGGACCGACCGGGCCTTCATCTCCCGCGACATGTCCGAGCTCGACGGCTTCCTCCACTACCGGATCGTGGACGTCTCGTCGATCAAGGAGCTGTCACGACGGTGGTACCCGCGCGCGTACTTCGCGGCGCCGGCCAAGCGCGGGAACCACCGGGCCCTGGCCGACATCCTCGAGAGCATCGAGGAGCTGCGCTACTACCGGGCTGCGATCTTCGTGCCGTCACCCGGCCCCGACAGTGCCGAGGCGAAGGCGCTGGCGCACGAGCACGGTGGCTCTCTCACGGGCCTCGCGGACGATCGCCCCGATGGGAGTTCCGAGGGCTGATTGCCCTACACTCTCTGCTCGGCCCCGGGTGACTCCTGGGGCTGCATGGTGGGTGTAGCTCAGCTGGTAGAGCGCCGCGTTGTGGTCGCGGATGTCGCGGGTTCAAGTCCCGTCACTCACCCCAGGGCTGCGCGCACGACTCAGGTGCGGCGCACGCAGCGGAACCCGACGTGGGACGTCGTGTCGTTCACGCCGTGCCCCTGCCGTGCGGCCGGCCGATACCGCTGGCAGTAGTCCGGCGAGCACAGGTGCGAGCCACCCTTGGTGACCATCCGGTCGGTCTCCTCGAGCCGGAGGGAGCCGCAGCAGGAAGCTGCCTGCCTCAGGTCATCGGCCGGCCCGGCGTGCGAGTCCGACCACCGGGTCCGCGTCCACTCCCAGACGTTGCCGATCATGTCGTGGAGCCCGTAGCCGTTCGGCGGATAGCTCCCCACCGGCGACGTGCGGTCGAAGCCCTGTGGGTCGTCGGAGCGCCACGGGAAGGGGCCGCGCCAGGTGTTGGCCAGGATCTCCCCGTCCGGCGAGAGCTCGTCACCCCAGGCGAAGTCGCGGCCCAGCAGGCCGCCGCGGGCGGCGTACTCCCACTCCGTCTCGGTCGGCAGGTCCTGACCGCTCCAGCGCGCGTACGCCGTGGCGTCCGACCAGCCGACGTGGACGACCGGATGGTCGGGGATCTCCTCCCAACGGCTGCCGGGACCCTGCGGCGCCCGCCACGACGCCCCAGGCTGCCACCGCCACCAGCGGGTCCAGTCGTCCAGCCCGACCGGTCCCGGCGTCTGGGTGAAGACCTGTGAGCCCGGCACCAGCAGAGCGGGGTCCGCGCCCGGGAAGTCGGCAGGGTCCGGGGCGACCTCGGCGACGGTCACGTGGCCGGTCTCCTCGACGAACGCCGCGAACTCGGCGTTCGTGACGGGGTACCGGTCGAACCACAGGTCGTCGAGCGTGACCTCGCGCACGGGCCGTTCCTCGGCGTAGTAGTGGTCGTTCCCGACCAGCGTGGAGCCGCCGGGGACGAGCACGTCGCTGCCCGTCACTCTGGTCACGGTCCCTTCCTAACAGGTCCTGAGCTGCCTCGCTCAGCGGGGCTCAGCGGGGGCTCAGCCGGGGATGTGGCCGAAGCGGCCCTTCTGGAAGTCCTCGTAGGCCTGGAGCACCTCGGCCTTGGTGTTCATCACGAAGGGACCGGCCCAGGCCAGTGTCTGGCCGATCGGCTTGCCACCGACCACGACTACGTCGAGATTCGGCGAGCGGCTCTCCTGGCTGCCGTCGGCCGTCACCGTCAGGAAGTCGCCGGAGCCGAAGACCGCGGTCTGGCCCGTGCCGACGGGGCGGGCGTCGGTGCCGACCGTGCCGTGGCCGTTCAGGACGTAGACCAGCGCGTTGAACTCGTGGTTCCACGGCAGCTCCAAGCGCGCACCCGGCTCGATCGTCGCGTGGACGAGCGACATCGGGGTGTGCGTGGAGCCGGGGCCGGCCTGCTCCCCCACCGTGCCGGCGATGACGCGCACCAGGGCGCCGGCGTCGGAGGACGTGAGGAGGGCGACCTCACCGGAGCGGATGTCCTGGTACTTCGGCGCCACCATCTTCTCCTCGCGCGGCAGGTTCACCCAGAGCTGGATGCCGTGGAAGAGTCCACCGGACTGCACCAACCACTCCGGCGGCGTCTCGATGTGGAGGATGCCGGAGCCCGCGGTCATCCACTGGGTGTCACCGTTGGTGATGGTGCCGCCACCGCCGTGGGAGTCCTGGTGCTCGAAGACGCCGTCGATCATGTAGGTCACGGTCTCGAACCCGCGATGGGGGTGCCACGGCGTGCCCTTGGGCTCTCCGGGCGCGTAGTCCACCTCACCCATCTGGTCCATCATGATGAACGGGTCGAGCAGGGCGAGGTCGACCCCGGCGAACGCGCGCCGCACCGGGAAGCCCTCCCCCTCGTAGCCCTGGGGGGCGGTGGTCACCTGCCACACGGGGCGGGGCTGGTCGCCCAGACCCGGCTCGGGCAGCCGGGTGAGGGTGGTCAGGTCGTCGACGGTCACTGCGGGCATGGTGCCCACCTCCTGCTTCTGGCGCCTCCCTGGCGCTGTGCCCGGACAACGGTAGTTGAATGTTGAATATTCCTGGGGACCGTGCTCACGCGTCCCGTCGAGCCCCCTCGCGTGCACGTCGAGCCGATTGGGAGCCCATGCCCGGCGCTGCTAATCTTGGTCGCGCTTCACCGGCATGCGCCATTAGCTCAATTGGTAGAGCAGCTGACTCTTAATCAGCGGGTTGTAGGTTCAAGTCCTACATGGCGTACCACGCGTGACCAGCGGTTCTCTTCCCGGAGGGAGCCGCTTCGTCATGTCTGGGACAGGCGCGAGAACAGGTCGACGTACTGGTCGAGGTGTCGGTCGGGGAGGAAGTCGGCGAGGGCGCGCGCGTGGCCTGCAGCACCGAGCCGCGCGGCGAGTGCCGGGTCGGTGAGCAGCCGGCCGAGCACCGCCGCGAAGGCCTCGAGGTCGTGGGGGTCGTCGACGAGGAGCCCGTCGCGACCGTCGACGATCTGGTCCTGGATCCCGCCGATCCTGCTGGCCACCACGGGGCTGCCCTTCCACATCGCCTCGGTGACGGTCAGTCCGAAGCCTTCGACCAGGCTCTTCTGGACGACGGCGTAGGCGTGGCGCTGGACGGCGTTGACGATGATCGCGTTCTCGTCGGGGTCGTCCATGGGGATCGAGGCGAGGTGCACCCGACGTCGTACGGCGTCGGGCAGGCGTTGCCACGCGTGGCGGCAGTCCTCGAGCACCTCTGCACCCTCCGGGTCGTCGCTCACGCCGGAGACGGCGGGGCCCACGAGCATCAGGTGGGTGCCGTCGTACGAACCGTCGGCGACGAGAAGGGCGAAGCCGGCCATCACACCGGCCATGTCCTTCAACCGGTCCCAGCGACTCACCTGCACCACCAGCCGCGCGTCGTGCGGCGGCGCCGGACCGTCGAGGACGAGTCCCGCCGTGTCGGCATGCACGCGCACCGAGCCCGGCGTACCGTCGCGGCGCGTGTAGTGCACCGGGCCGTCGGGATCGCCGCCCGACACGAGCCCGGCCCTGGCCAGCACAGCCGCCACGTCAGCCGGGTCGAGCGCGGCGTTCTTGGCCGAGAACGGATCGATGGACGGCGGGATCGCGACCAGTCGGGAGCCATCGACCCAGTGCGGCGCGTACGCGCGGCGCGAGAACACGAAGGCGTCGGCGTCCTCGACATACGGCCGGAGGAACGCCCAGGCCTGGTCGGTGTGCTCGTTGCTCTGGTCACTGCCGACGTGGCAGCGCCAGACCACCCGGGTCCCGCTGTCGCGAAGCCCGCCACGCAGACCGGCGGTCTGGGGATCGTGGAGCATCACCAGGTCACGGGGTGACACTCGCGACGTCAGCTCGGCGAGGTTGTCCGCGAGGACCTCCTCGTAGTGCGTGTGCTCGCGGTCGCCGAGCGGGCCCTCGTCACCGGCGGCCCCGTGCAGGCGGTTGTGGATGCGTTTGGTGATCGCGAAGAACTCCGGGTCGCCGTCGATGACCAGCCACCGGTTCTCCACCCGCGCGCCGTTCCCATAGGCCAGCAGTGTCTGGAGCATCTCGGCGACACCGCCACCGTGGGCGGTGGCGTTCACGTGCCACACGACGCGGTCGCCGAACGTATCCCTGGCCCTGACTGCGCTGGCCTCCAGCCGCTCGACCCGCTCGGGGGGCAACACGTCCCCCAGCCGGCTGAGTGGGATCGACCCGACCTCCACCTCCTGCATGCCTGCATCCTTGCGCGTCTCGGCTCCGCCCACCATGGCCGACCGCCGGACCGGCGCGCCGGCGCCGTCCCGGGACATCGTCCCGGGTCGGTCGAGACCAAGGGCCCGCCCGTGCCGGGTCCGGTGCCACTGCACCCCGAGAGCTCCGCGGAGGAGCCTGGAGGTTGCAGGTGGCGGCGCCACCTCGGCGCCGCCCCGATCCAGGAGGCAGGACCATGAGCTACACCGCGCCAGGACGCGCCGGCAGCCTCGTGACGGTCCAGGACCGCTACGACAACTTCATCGGCGGCAAGTGGATGCCACCCGCCCAGGGTGAGTACATGACCAACCTGTGCCCAGCCACAGCCGAGCCCATCTGTGAGGTGGCGCGGTCCTCGCCCGAGGACGTCGAGGCGGCCCTGGACGCCGCCCACGTCGCCGCCGCCGAGTGGAACCACGTCCCGCAGGCGACCCGTGCCGCCGTGCTGGAGAAGATCGCCGACGCCATCGAGGCCAACGCCGAGATGCTGGCCGTCACCGAGAGCTGGGAGAACGGAAAGCCGGTCCGGGAGACGTTGGCCGCCGACATCCCGCTGGCGGTCGACCACTTCCGCTACTTCGCGGCCGCGGCCCGGAGCATGGAAGGTCGTCTGACCGTCCTCGACGAGCACACGACGGCGTACCACTTCCACGAGCCGCTGGGCGTCGTCGCGCAGATCATCCCGTTCAACTTCCCGCTGCTGATGGCCGCCTGGAAGATCGCCCCCGCCCTCGCGGCGGGCAACTGCACGGTGCTCAAGCCGGCCTCCCCGACCCCGTGGTCGATCCTGAAGCTGGCCGAGGTCATCGAAGACGTGGTCCCGCCGGGTGTCATCAACATCGTCACCGGGCCGGGCGCAGAGGTGGGCAAGGCCCTCGCGACCAGCCCGCGGATCGCCAAGATCGGATTCACCGGCGAGACGGTGACCGGCCGGCTGATGATGCAGTACGCCGCGGAGAATCTCATCCCGGTGACCCTCGAGCTGGGCGGCAAGTCGCCGAACGTCTTCTTCGACGACGTCATGGCATCCGACGACGACTTCCTCGACAAGGCGGTCGAGGGTCTCGTGCTCTATGCCTTCAACAAGGGCGAGGTCTGCACCTGCCCGTCGCGGGCACTGGTGCAGGAGTCGATGTACGACGAGTTCATGGCCCGGTGCCTCGACCGGATCGCCGCGATCACGCAGGGCAACCCGCTCGACCCCAAGACGATGCTCGGCCCGCAGGTCTCGGCGCAGCAGCTGAGGAAGATCTCCGGGTACGTCGACATCGGGCGCGCCGAGGGCGCCGAGGTGCTCATCGGCGGTCAGCCGGCCAAGGTCGGCGGCGAGTTCGAGAAGGGCTACTTCTACGAGCCCACCGTCCTCAAGGGCACCAACAAGATGCGCGTGTTCCAGGAGGAGATCTTCGGCCCCGTGCTCGCGGTGACCACGTTCCGCGACGAGGCCGAGGCCCTGCGCATCGCCAACGACACGCTCTACGGGCTCGGGGCCGGGGTGTGGACCCGTGACACCAACCGCATCTGGCGGATGAGCCACGGCATCCAGGCCGGTCGGGTCTGGGTGAACTGCTACCACCAGTACCCCGCGGGCGCGGCGTTCGGTGGCTACAAGATCTCCGGCGTGGGCCGGGAGAACCACCAGATGATGCTCGAGCACTACAGCCAGACCAAGAACGTGCTCGTCAGCACCGACGAGAAGAAGCTCGGACTCTTCTGACCACCGGCTCCGCGTCACGCACAGGAGCGCAGAGCGTCATGTCGAGTCCAGGGGGCGCAGACCGCGGGACGGTCCTCCCGCGGCTGCGGGCCACACCCGCTGCAGTGAAGGCACTGCGGCGGGTGTGGCGTACCCACGGCGAGGTGCTGCTGATCCTGTCGGCCGGCTGCTGCGGTGGCAGTGCTCCGATGTGCTTCCCGCGAGGCGAGTTCCGGGTGGGGAGCCACGACGTGCTGGTCGGCGAGATCGCGGGGTGCCCGGTCTACGTCGAGCAGCGGCAGCTGGAGGCGTGGCCTCACGCCGAGATCCAGATCGACGTGGAGGAGGGCCGCGCGGAGGGCTTCTCGCTGCCGGCCGGTGAGGGCCGGCACTTCGTGTGCTGGATGTCCAGCGGCGCCCTTCCGATCGGGAGCATCCCACGAGCCGGGGACCGGCCGGAGAGCTAGGGAGAGCTAGTCAGTGTCGCGCCGCGTCCAGACGACCCGCGTGACGACGGGGTGGGTCACGTCGATCTCCAGGACGCCGCCGTCGCTGCGTGCCAGGGACGTCATCCGACCGAAGTCGGCGCGGGCCGCGGTCGGCCAGTCCTCGCCCTCCGCGTCCACCCGGGCGTGCCCGTCGTCCACGACCGCCACCCGGACCCGGAAGGGGCCCACACCGTGGCGCGCAGCCGTGGCCAGGATCTGTGAGAGGGCGGTGAGCACGTGCCGTGTGATGCCCGGTTCGAGCTCGCTCACCGAGGGGTCCACCACGACCGCCGGCGCGGTGCCCGTCCGCGCCGCCCACCCGGCGACCAGGCGGTGCACGACACCCTCGGTCGAGGAGCCCTCGCCGGCCAGCAGGAGGCCGGTGATCGAGCCGCGCAGGTCGGTGATCGTGTCCTGCAGGGAGCTCAGCACCGGCTCGGCCTCGTCCGCGAGCCGCTCGGGATGGCGCTGGAGGACGTCGAGGTGCAGCCCGATCGCGTACAGCTGTTGGAGCACGTCGTCGGACACGGCCGCGGCCTCGCTCGTGCGCTGCTCGAGCTCTGCTCGGCGTACCGTTTCCGCCAGGTGCTCCCCCTCCTCGCGCACCCTCGGGGTGACGTCGGTCGTGAGCACGAAGAAGCCGTCCGGTCGGCCATCGCGCAGCCTCGGCAGGAATGTCGTGACGGCGTGCGTCACCCGGCCGTCGTCGGTCGGCAGGACGCGCTCGAACTCCTGCCGCTCACCACGGGCCGCCGCTTCGACCTGGGCCCGCGCGATGCCGTAGCCCTCGTCGCCCAACAGCTCGCTGAGCGGTGTCCCGATCACCTCCTCGGCCGGCTTCCGCAGCCAGTGGGCCGCAGCAGCGTTGACGTAGCGGTCCACGCCGGCAGCGTCGATGAACGCGACCAGGGCCGGCAGCGCGTCGACCAGCTCCCGCAGGTCCTCGGCGCTCCAGGGATCGAACGCCGGCGGCTCGATCCTCGCCCAGCTCATCTACGCCTCCCACGTCAACGGGAGCCCTCGCCACACGGCCCCGATCCCTCATCCTCCGCCGCGGCGGTGCTCGCCCACAGGGACCTCGGTCCACGTGGACCCGGGGACCTTGTGCCCTCTCCGGCCGGGACCGGTCCCGCTTCAGCGACCGTCGGGGCGTGTGGCGTACAGGGCCGCCTGCGTGCGGCTGCCCAGACCGAGCTTGGCCAGCAGCGAGGAGACGTAGTTCTTGACGGTCTTCTCGGCCAGGCCCAGCTGCTGGGCGATCTGGCGGTTGGTGAGCCCCTCACCGATCAGGGTCAGGATGCGGCGCTCCTGCCCGGTGAGCCGTGCCACCGCTGGGTCGCTGGGCGGTCCGGACCGCAGCCGCTCGAGCACGGTCTCGGTGACCCCGGGGTCGAGGGTGGACTGCCCGGCCGCCACGTGGCGCACGGTGTCGACCAGGTCGTTGCCACGGACCTGCTTGAGCACGTAGCCCGCCGCACCCGCCATGATCGCGGCGAAGAGGGCCTCGTCGTCGTCGTACGAGGTCAGGATCAACGCGCGGATGGTGGGGTCCTGCGACCGGACCGCGCGGCAGACGTCGATGCCCGAGCCGTCCGGCAGGCGGGCGTCGAGGATGGCGACGTCCGGACGGAGGGCGGGGAGGCGGCGGGTCGCCTCGTCGGCGGTCGCCGCCTCGCCGACGACCACGATGTCGCCCTCCGCCTCGAGCAGCTCGCGGATCCCGCGGCGGGCTATCTCGTGGTCATCGAGGAGGAAGACGCGGATCGGTGCGGTTGGTCCTTGAGCTCGACGCTCGACCATGACTTCACCGGCCCGGCTCGGCGTGGGCACGGCCCTGCCCGTGGGTCCGCGTGGGCCCACCGAAGCGCAGCCAGCGACGATAGCGCCACGGCGGAGCGACGCTCGACCTCGTCGAGAATCAGCTCTCGGAGCGCGACCAGCGCGCCGCGCCGGCACACGTCGGTCTCGGTCTCCAGGCGGTCGTCGGAGCTGTGCCACGCGGACACCAGCTCGTCGTAGGTGAGGCCCGCGAGCGCTGCGCGCAGGGTGGCGGCGTCGGCAGACGGGTCGAGGATCTTCGGTACGCCGGCACGCCGGTAGGGGTCGGGTTCGTTCGGCACCCATACGAAGTACATCTCTCACCTCCGCGGGTCGTTGCTCCCAGCATCGATCGGGGGCGCCGGTCGGGGCAGTGGCATCGGTCCCGGGGGACCCGGGGCGAAAGGCCCGCCGGACGCCCGACCATGGGTCAGGGGTTCTCGCTGCTCACGAGTGCGTCGCCGAGGTCGGCGCGGCCGGTGCCGACCAGCAGCTCGCCGAGGGCGATCAGGGCGCGGCCGGCGGCCAGCTCGAAGCCGATCTCCGGTACGTCGTACGGGTCGCGCGCCGAGAGCTCCGCCGTCCCGGAGGCCGTGAGCTCGTCGGCGAGGCCGGTGTGCAGGTGGGCGGTGGCCCGGGAGTGACCATCCCGGTCACCCAGCAGGAGCTCGACGGTCCAGGTGGTCACCTGGGGCATGTCGGTCATGGTCGTTCCCTTCTGTGCGTTCTCACCTCCAGGTTCCGCCGTCCGGGCCGGGCGAGCCAGGGGCATTCGGCCCACCCGCACGGGCAGGTGTGCGGGACTGTGCGGGACCTACGCTGCGTCGTGCCTGCCGGGTCCCGAGCAACCGCCGGTACAGCTCGGGAGTCAGGCTGTGGATGGCTCGGGACGCCAGGCGGGACCTTCTGCCCCTCGCTCGATGACGCCGGACCCGTGTGACGAGCCACCGCGGCCCGGCACCCTCGAAGGGACCGACGACGAGGAGCAGACGATGACCGAGCAGTCCACGATGCGCGCTCTGGTGGCCTACGAGTCCATGTTCGGCAACACCGAGCGCGTGGCCCGGGCCGTCGCCGCCGGCTTACGGCTCGAGGGGATGGACGCGACGGTGCGCAACGTCTGCGACTCGCCGAAGGCCGATCTGTCCGAGGTGGACCTGGTCGTCGTGGGGGCACCGACCCACGGCTTCTCCTTGAGCCGGCCGGTGACGCGGCAGGACGCCGTACGCCAAGGGGGTCGGGAGAGCGCCGAGCACCGGGGGATGCGGGAGTGGCTGCGCACCCTGGAGCACACCGACCGCCCGATCCTGGCCGCGGCGTTCGACACCCGCGTCACCAAGGTGCGATATCTCCCGGCCTCCGCCTCGCGGCGTGCCGCCCGCGCGCTGACCGAGTACGGCCACCGGATGGTGTCTCCGCCGATGGGCTTCATCGTGCAGGACGTGTCCGGCCCCCTCGAGTCACGCGAGGTCGACCGTGCCATCGCCTGGTCACGGAAGGTGGCGACCGAGGCGCAGAACCGCCTCGCGCCCGCCGCCACATCGTGAGGCCCTGAAGGCTCGCCGTGCAGGCCGTGTCGACGGACAGTGCCGCGAAGCGGGCGCGCGGGCGCCGGCATCCGGCCGGCGAGATCGTCGGTGGGTTCTATCTCGTCATGGGTGGCGTCCACCTCGGTCTGGTCAGCGCGGATGCCCAGGTCTACCGCCACTTCGCCGACCACGGTCTGTTCCCGTTCGTGCGGGACGGGTGGCGCGAGATCGTGATGGCCCGGCCTGCTCTCTGGGGGCTGTTGCTGATGGCTGGCGAGCTGACCCTCGGCACCCTGCTCCTGGTCGGCGGACGCGCAGCCCGCTGGGGCTGGCTCGGCGTCATCGCCTTCCAGGCGCTGCTGATGCTGTTCGGGTTCGGCTTCTGGTTGTGGTCCGTGCCGGCGCTGGCGTTGCTGGTGTTCCTGGCCCGCCGCGACCTGGCCCAGGAGGGGTCCGGGCGGTAGAGGTACTTGGTCCTGCCGCGAGGGGCGCTGTGCCCGTGGCCGGCTTCCGGCGACGTGACGAGAGTCGGAGCATGGAGACCCAGCACCTGCCCCCCGGGTGCGTCGTCGTGGGCGTCGACGCCGCCCAGCTCACCGATCGGGCCCTCGACTGGGCCTCCGACCAGGCCGCCCTCGAAGAACGTCATCTCCTGCTGGTGCACGGCATCGGTACCCCGCTGTCGGCCGGTACGCCGTGGAACGGCGTCGGCGGGCCGGACCCGATGCAGGTGTTCGCCGATCTGAAGGCCGCCGCCCGCGCCCTGCTGGCCCGAGCAGCCACCCGCGCCATCACTCGTCACCCGGAGCTGGTGGTGCACCAGGCGGTCCGTCCGGTCGACCCGCGTCAGGCGCTGCTCGACGTCTCCGCCGACGCGGCCCTGATCGTGGTCGGCTCCCGTGGCCGGGGCCACGTGCTGAGCGTCGTCCTCGGCTCGGTGAGCGAGGAGGTCGCAGGACGAGCGTCCTGCCCGGTCGTGGTCATCCGGCCGCAGCACGGTCCCCGACCACGGCAGGGAGTGCTCGTCGGCACCGACGGGACGGCCGAGTCGGTGCCGGTCCTGCGCTTCGCGTTCCAGCACGCCCTCCTGCGCCGGCTCCCGCTGACCGTCCTGCACAGCGTGCCGGCCCCGGTCACGCCTTCGCACGCCGTACCAGGCGAGGTGCAGCCTGAGCCGACCCGGCAGACCCTGGCGGCATCCGTGTCCGAGCTCGCTGCGCAGCACCCGGAGGTGTCGGTGACGCTCGAGGTCGGCCGCGGCACTCCGGCCGAGTGCCTGCTCGCCCGCGCCGACGAGATGGACCTCGTCGTGGTCGGCCACCACGAGCGCGGCCGGAGGGGCCGCTTCACGCACGGCTCGGTGGCCGTCGCCGTGCTGGAGCACGCCTCGGTCGCGATCGCCGTGGTGCCCGTGGCCGCCGACAGCCTGGCGAGCGCCGGCTGAGGCTCCGCCCAGGAAGGCCCTTCGGTCCGTGCCCGGGTGGCGTGCGGCCCTGTCCGTCGACCGCTGGTGTGGACCAGCCTGGAGGTAGTCCACGGAAGAAAGGCATCGTCATGAAGGCCGCAGTCGTCACCGACTTCACCCAGCCACTGGAGATCCAGGACCGCCCCGTCCCCACCGCGGGACACGGTGAGGTGCTGGTGCGGATCGAGGCCAGCGGCCTGTGTCACACCGACATCCACGCCGCCCACGGTGACTGGCCGGTGAAGCCCACCCCGCCGTTCGTCCCCGGCCACGAGGGCGTCGGCATCATCGAAGCGCTCGGCGAGGGCGTCACCGACCGGGTCGTCGGCGAACGGGTCGCGCTGCCGTGGCTCGGCCACGCCTGCGGTCACTGCAGCTACTGCGTGAGGGGCTGGGAGACGCTGTGCGAGTCGCAGCAGAACACCGGCTACTCGATCGACGGGGGCTTCGCCGAGTACGCCGTGGCCGACGCCGACTACGTCGTCCCCGTGCCCGAGGGGGTCGACCCGCGGGACGCCGCCCCGCTCACCTGCGCCGGTGTCACGACGTACAAGGCGGTCAAGGTCGCGCAGATCCGACCCACCGAGCGGGTGGCCGTCTTCGGCATCGGCGGCCTCGGCCACCTCGCCGTGCAGTACGCCGCGATCGTCGGCGGCACCGTGATCGCGGTCGACGTCGACGACGCCAAGCTCGAGATGGCCCGCGACCTCGGTGCCACTCACGTGGTCAACGCGGGCAGGACCGACCCCGTGGCCGCGATCGAGGCCCTCGGCGGCTGCGACGTGGCCATCGTCCTCGCGGTGATCCCGCACGTCTTCGAGAGCGCGTTCGCCTCGTTGCGGCGGGGCGGCCGGCTGGTCTGCGTCGGGCTCCCGCCGGAGACGGACGGCCCGATGGCGCTGCCGATCTTCCCGACCGTGCTCAAGGGCATCTCGGTGATCGGCTCGATCGTCGGGACGCGCCAGGACCTCGCCGAGGTCTTCGCCCTCCACGCCCTCGGCCGGACGCGGGTCGTGTCGGAGCCGCGCAAGCTCGACGAGGTCAACGCGGCCATCGACGACGTGCTCAACGGGCGCGCGACCGCGCGCCTGGTCTTCGAGTTCTGACCGACCCGCGGCCCCTTGTTGCAACACGCTTGCAACAAGGGGCCGCTCGCGCTTACTGTGCCGGCATGGCCCTGACCACGGCGGAAACCGCGCCCGAGGCGGCACTCACCCGCTTCCGCCGCGACCTCGGACCGGCGGACCGGCGCTCCCTGTGGGCGATGGGCTCGTTCATCGTGCTGCTGCACGTGGTCGGGCTCGGGATCCTCTTCGGGTTCGTCACGCCGCAGCACTTCGCGCTCGGTGGCGACCACCCGGTCTTCACCGTCGGCGTCGGCGTGCTGGCCTATACCTTCGGCCTGCGTCACGCCTTCGATGCCGACCACATCGCCGCGGTCGACAACACCACGCGCAAGCTGCTGGCGGACGACACCGGTCGCAAGCCACTCTCGGTCGGGTTCTGGTTCTCCCTCGGCCACTCCACCATCGTGTTCGCGCTGGCCCTCCTGCTGTCCCTCGGCGTGAAGGCGCTGGCCGGGCCGGTCACCGACGACTCCTCCACCCTCCACTCCGCCACCGGCGTGATCGGCGCGGGCGTCTCCGGCATCTTTCTCTGGGTCCTCGGGCTGCTCAACCTGATGGTCCTGATGGGCATCCTCGGCGTCTTCAAGCAGATGCGCCGCGGCGAGTACGACGAGGCGCAGCTCGAGGAGCAGCTCAACAAGCGCGGGTTCATGAACCGCTTCCTCGGCGGCCTGACCAAGAGCGTGCGCAAGCCGTGGCACATCTACCCGATCGGTGTCCTCTTCGGTCTCGGCTTCGACACCGCCACCGAGGTGGGGCTCCTGGTCCTCGCCGGCGGTGCCGCGGCGTTCAACCTGCCGTTCTACGCGATCCTGGTCCTGCCGATCCTGTTCGCGGCGGGCATGTGCCTGGCTGACACGGTGGATGGCGTGTTCATGAACGTCGCCTACGGCTGGGCCTTCGCCCGGCCGGTCCGCAAGGTCTTCTACAACATCACCATCACCAGCATCTCGGTCGCCGTGGCGTTGATCATCGGGACCGTGGAGCTGGTGTCCGTGCTCGCCGACCGGGCCCACATCACCAGCGGTCCGATCGCGGCGATCGCCGACATCCCGCTCGACTACGCCGGCTACGCCATCGTCGGGCTGTTCGTCCTGTCGTGGGTGGTCGCGCTGGCGGTCTGGCGCCTCGGCCGCATCGAGGAGCGCTGGAGCTCCGACCTGGCGGGCTAGAGATAGAGGCCGGTCGACTCGTCGCCCAGTCGGTCCGCGGCCACGGCGTGGACGTCGCGCTCCCGCATCACGACGTAGGTCTCTCCCTGCACCTCGACCTCGGCCTTGTCCTCGGGGTCGAAGAGCACCCGGTCGTCGACCTGCACCGCACGGGCGTGCGGACCGGCGGCGACCACCCGCGACCACACGAGGCGCCGGGCGCCCATGCCCGCCGTCGCCGGGATGACGATGCCGCCGGACGAGCGTCGTTCACCGCTCTCCCGGTCGATCTCGACCAGGAGGCGGTCGTGCAGCATCTTGATGGGGAGCTTGTCGGCCACGGCGCGGGCTAGTCGGAGGCGACTTTGCGCACCGCGGCGAAGAGGACGACGACCCCGACGATGCTGCCGACGACCTTCAAGACGTTGGTGGTGCGGGGCTGGCCGGTCTCGAGATCGACGAAGTAGCCCTTGATCGAGGTGATCTCGCGCCGCACGATCGTCTTCGGGCTCGTGCGGTAGACCAGCTGGTCGATGGTGCCGGCCAGGCGCTCTCGGGTGGCATCCAGCTCGGCCTCGAGCGCACTCGTCTCCTGGGTCACGCGGGAAGGCTAACAAAGTAGGTTTGCGGGCGTGACTCGACTCTCTCCCGGTGACCACGCTCCCGACTTCACCCTGCCCACCGACGACGGCTCCACGGTCTCGCTGTCGGACCTCCGCGGCCGGAAGGTGATCGTCTACTTCTACCCGGCCGCGATGACCCCGGGCTGCACGAAGCAGGCCTGCGACTTCACCGACTCGTTCGCCTCGCTCCAGGCCGCCGGCTACGACGTCCTCGGGATCTCGCCCGACGCCCCGGCCAAGCTGGCGAAGTTCCGCGCCCGCGACGGCCTCACCATCACCCTGCTGTCCGACGCGGACCGCTCGGTGATGAAGGCCTACGCCGCGTTCGGTGAGAAGAAGCTCTACGGCAAGACCGTCGAGGGCGTGATCCGCTCGACCTTCGTGGTCGACGAGGACGGCACGATCGCGCTGGCTCAGTACAACGTGAAGGCGACCGGCCACGTCGCCAAGCTCCGACGCGACCTGGGTCTCGACTGAGGACGTGCCGACACGGCGGAGCCGGGGCGGCACGGCCGCAAGGAGCGCCGCCGCCCGCTCGCGGGCAAGGCAGACCGACGGATGGCAGCAGACGTGCCGACACGGCGGAGCCGGGGCGGCACGGCCGCAAGGAGCGCCGCCGCCCGCTTGCGGGCAAGGCAGCACACGAGCGGCGGCGGAGGCGTACCTAGACTTGCCGGGCACGCGCTCGTAGCCCAACGGCAGAGGCAGCGGCTTTAGGTGCCGTCCAGTGAGAGTTCGAATCTCTCCGAGCGCACGATCAGCCGCCGGTGAGCGGCGAGTGCGTCCCGCGCTGCGAGCAACCGGCGGGTGCGGCGTCGGTCGGCGGCCGGCCGGCCACACTCGGGCAGCAGGTCGAGCAGCTCTCAGGCCAGGAGGGCGGCCAGCCGGGGAGCGACCTCACGGAGCGCTCGGCCGCGGTGGGAGATCGCGTCCTTGTCGGCCGGATCGAGCTCGGCGGTGGTGCGGCCAGGGATCTCCACGGCCTCGAACACCACGTCGTAGCCGAAGCCGCCGCTCCCCCTCGTCTCGCGGATCACCTGCCCGTCCATCCGGCCCTCGACGACGAGCTCGCGCCCGCCGGGGGCGCAGACGGCGACCGCGCAGGTGAAGTGGGCGCCGCGCCGTTCATCAGGGACGTCATGGAGCTGGTCGAGGAGCAAGGCGTTGTTGCGGTCGTCCGACTTGGGCCGGCCCGACCAGCGGGCCGACAGCACCCCCGGCATCCCGTTGAGGGCGTCGACGCACAGGCCGGAGTCGTCGGCCACCGAGGGGAGCCCGGTTGCAGCGAGACCTGCGCGGGCCTTCAGCAGCGCATTGCCCTCGAACGTCGGCTCGTCCTCGACCGGCTCGTCGTACGGCGTGACGTCGTCGAGCCCGATCACCTCGACGCCGGGCATGTGCTCGGCCAGGATGCGTCGCATCTCGGCCAGCTTCTTGGCGTTGCGGGAAGCGAGGAAGACCTTCACGACGACAGCGACTGCTCCTGCAGTCGGGTGAGCTCCGCGCAGCCCTTGCCCGCGAGGGCGAGGAGCAGGTCCAGCTCGGCGCGGTCGAACGGCGCACCCTCGGCGGTGCCCTGCACTTCGACGAAGCGTCCGTCGCCGGTCATCACGACGTTCATGTCGGTCTCGGCCCGGACGTCGTCGTCGTAGTGCAGGTCGAGCCGGGGGATGCCGTCGATGATCCCGACGCTGACCGCGGCCACGGAGCCGGTCAGCGGCTCGCCCTTGAGCGCGTCCTTCGAGCGGAGGTGGCTGACCGCGTCGGCGAGCGCGACGTAGGCGCCGGTGATGGCCGCCGTACGAGTGCCGCCGTCGGCCTGGAGCACGTCGCAGTCGAGGACGATGGTGTTCTCACCGAGCGCCTGGTAGTCGATCACGGCCCGCAGCGAGCGACCGATCAGACGTGAGATCTCGTGGGTCCGACCGCCGATCCGGCCGCGCACGGACTCCCGGTCGGAGCGGGTGTTGGTGGCGGCGGGAAGCATCGCGTACTCGGCGGTGACCCAGCCGAGTCCGGAGCCCTTGCGCCAGCGCGGAACGCCCTCGGTCGCCGACGCGGCGCACAGGACGCGGGTCCGGCCGAACTCGACGAGCACGGAGCCGGCCGCGTGGTCGAGCCAGTGGCGGGTGATCGTCACGTGCCGCAGGGCGTCGTCGGCCCGTCCGTCGCTCCGGGTCTGGGGCTCACTCATGCCCCAGACCCTAGCCAGGCCTACTTCACCTCGGCGCGCAGGATCCGCCACAGACCGATCGCGAGCGGGATGACCAGCCAGATGATGCCGGACACGACCAGGTGACCCCACTGGCTGCCGGTCAGCGGCATCTCGTACAGCTCGGCCGAGGCCGACTGGAAGTCGATCCACGGTGCGAGGTGGGAGAACCACTCCATCAGCGCCGAGCCGATCGCGAGGAGCGTCGGCAGGACGTAGCGGTAGGCGAAGAACGCCACGATCGCGGACGGCGTGTTCAGCAGGAGGCACGCCAGGGCGAAACCACCCAGCATGGCGAATGTCTGGTTGATCACGAACCCGAAGAAGCCCGACCACCCGAAGGTCCAGTCGATCGGACCCTGCAGTGCGCCGTAGAGCAGCGTGCAGATCAGGCCGATGACCAGCGCGAACACGACCACGAACGCAGTCAGCGCCACGCCCGCCAGCAGCTTGGCGACCACGATGCGGGTACGACGGGGTTCGAGCGTGAACGTCGTCATCGCGGTCCGCTGGCTCCACTCGCTGGTCACCAGCATGATGCCGACCACCGGGAGCAGCACCGACGACACGAAAGCGGCCGCACCCACGAAGTCGCCGAACGCCGCCGCCTCGTCCTGGGCGACCACGACCCACAAGAAGATCGTCTCCGCGAGCAGCGCGAGCCCGACGGTGATGCCGATCAGCCACCGACCGGCCCGTGTGTCGACCGTCTTGCGGAGCTCGACCGCGAAGAGTCGACCGAACGGGATGCCCGGCGTCGCCGAGACGTCGAAGGTGCTGGTCACGGTACTCACTTGACCTCCGCTCGTTGGATCCGCCAGATGCCGGCGGCCAGGGGCAGCGCGAGCCACAGGAGGCCCGCGACCAGCAGGTGGACCCAGTCCTTGCCACCGATCGTGGCATCGATCAGGCCGTTCTGGTCGCTGTTGAAGTCGATCCAGGGCTGGAGACTCTCGAACCAGCCCATGAGGGCCGCGCCGATGGCGAAGAGCGTGGGCAGCACGAAGGAGTAGACGAAGTACACGACGATGCCCGCTGGGGAGTTCAGCAGCAGCGCCCCGAACGCGAAGCCCGTCGCCATCCCGAACACGTAGAGCAGCAGGTAGTAGAACGCGTACTTCGCGGGGCTCCCCCACACCACCTCATGGCCGGAGAAGACGCCGTAGAGCAGGTTGGCGATCACGCCCATCACCAGGCCGATCACCAACGCGGCGACCGCGACGATCATGACGCTGGCGAACTTGGCAGCGATGACGCGGCTCCGCGACGGCTCGAGCGTGAACGTGACCATGGCCGTGCGTTGGCTCCACTCGCTGGTCACCGACATCACGCCCAGGACGGGGAGCAGGACGCCCATCGGAGTGTTCATGCCCTGGAGGAAGTCGAGGAAGTCGACGTGCAGGTCCTGACCGAGGACGACCGCCATCTGGATGATCAGGACAAGGAGCGTGAGCCCGGCGATCGAGATCAGCAGCCACCGGCCGGCTCGAGTGTCGGCCAGCTTGCGCAGCTCGACCCGGGTCAGCGACCCGAACGTGACGGCGGGCGTCTGGGAGACGTCGAGAGTGGCCACACTCATACCGTGACCCCACCGGAGACCTGCTCGCGCTGGGTGTCCGCGGTGAGCTCGAGGAACAGGTCCTCCAGCCCGCCCTCGTTCCCGGCCCGCAGGTCGGTGAGCACGATCGCCCGTTCGGCCGCGACCCGGCCGACGTCGACCGGCTCGGCCGACACCCGGAGACCGGCACCGGCCGGCGTGACGCTCAGGCCCTTCTCGGTCAGCGCGGCACTCAGCTCCTGGTTGTCCAGGGCCGTGACCAGGGTCGTCGACTTCCCGCCGGTCGCAGTCTTGAGCAGCTCCTCACGAGTGCCACGGGCCACGATCGTGCCGTTGCCGATCAGGATCATCTCGTCGGCGATCTGCTCGACCTCGTGGAGCAGGTGGCTCGACAGCAGCACGGTGCCGCCGCGGTCGGCGTAGCCCTTGAGGAGACCGCGCATCCAGCGGATGCCGGCCGGGTCCAGCCCGTTGGCCGGCTCGTCGAGGATCAGCACGGTGGGGTCGCCGAGCAGCGCATGGGCGATGCCGAGCCGCTGCCGCATGCCGAGCGAGTAGTTGCGGACGCGACGCTTCGCCTCCTTGGCGTCGAGCGAGACCAGGTCGAGCATCTCGTCGACGCGGGTGCTGGGCAGACCCATGGTGCGGGCGCCCAGATCGAGCACCTCGCGGCCGGTGCGGCCCGCGTGCTGCGCCGAGGCGTCGAGCAGGACGCCCACGTGGCGACCGGGATTCGGGATGTCCTTGTAGTGCATCCCTCCGATGGTCACCTCGCCGTGGGTCGCGGGCGTCAGACCGACCATGACGCGCATGGTGGTCGTCTTGCCGGCACCGTTGGGTCCGAGGAAGCCGGTGACCGTGCCCGGCCGGCACTCGAAGCTGATGTCGTCGACAGCGATGAAGCTCCCGTAGGCCCGTGTGAGCCCTTCCACCTTGATCATGGGTGACACCTTGCCATCTCGCCCCGCACTGCACATGCATCGCCGGGCTCGGGTCGAGCGACCAAAGTAGGGGCCGCCGTCGCCCGGGGGCTGCTGTCTCCCGCGACCGCGGGACCTACGATCGGGGGGTGGAGAGCGTGCCGGCCGACGTCTACGAGCCGCCGCTGACCACGTGGGGCAACCTCTGGCGACTGGCGGCGATGATCGTCCTGTCCCTGCTGACCTGTCTCACACCGCTTCCGGCCGCGTGGCGGGAGAACCACTGGCTGGCCGTGCTCGACCTGCTGCTGGGCGCCGTGGCGTACGTCCTGGTGTGGTTCCGCCGCCGCCAGCCGATGGCGGTGGCGACGACGATCACGCTGTTCGGGATGCTGAGCTCGACCGCAGCCGGACCCGGTGTCCTCGCCGCGGTGTCGCTGGCCACGCGTCGCCGCTGGTGGCAGCTGGTCACCATCGGGGTCCTCAACCTCGGTGTGACGCTCGTCTACGGCCTGATCGTCCCCACCTCCGACAACGGGCCGTGGTGGGTGACCATCGTCGTGGTGGTCGTGATCACCGCCGCGATCCTCGGCTGGGGCGCCTACATCGGCTCGCGGCGTGAGCTCCTGTGGACCCTGAAGAACCGAGCCGAGCGCGCTGAGGCGGAGCAGGAGCTGCGCACCTCCCAGGCCCGCACCAACGAGCGCGCGCGGATCGCGCGCGAGATGCACGACGTCCTCGCCCACCGGATCTCGCAGGTCTCGATGCACGCCAGCGCACTGGCCTTCCGGACCGATCTCGACGCCGAGGAGATGCGGGCGAGCGCCACGATCATCCAGGACACCGCGCACCAGGCGCTCGACGACCTCCGTGCCGTGCTCGGCGTGCTCCGGAACCCCGACTCGGGCGAGCCGCTCGAGCCCCCACAGCCGACGTATCGCGACCTGGCTCCCCTGGTGGAGGAGGTGCGTTCCGCCGGGCTGCGGGTCAGCTACGACGACCGTCTCGGCGACTCGGGTGACGAGCTGCCCGACAGTGTCGGCCGCACCGTCTACCGGATCGTGCAGGAGGGGATGACGAACGCCGTCCGGCACGCACCGGGCGCGGCCCTGCGGATCGTGGTGCGCGGCTCCCGCGACGAAGGGGTCAGTGTCGAGCTGCGCAACCCGATCGCGCTACGGCCCGCCTCGACGCCGGGAGCCGGTCTGGGGCTGGTCGGGCTCAGTGAGCGCGCGCAGCTCCGCGGCGGCCGGCTGGAAGGCAGACGAGAGGACGGCGTGTGGGTGCTGCGCGGCTGGATCCCGTGGGCCGCGTGAGCGACGCCGAGGACGGGGCGATCCGGGTGCTCCTGGTCGACGACGACCCGCTGGTGCGCTCGGCCCTCGGGCTCATGCTCGGCGGCCGGTCCGACGTCCGGGTGGTCGGTGAGGCAGCCGATGGCCGGGCCGGGATCGACGCGGCCCGCGAGCTCGGGCCCGACGTCGTCCTGATGGACATCCGGATGCCCGGCCTCGACGGCCTGACGGCCACCGTCGAGCTGCGCCGAGGCCCGGAGCCTCCGCACGTCATCGTGCTGACGACGTTCGACGACGACGACTACGTCCTGCGCGCCCTGGCGGCCGGCGCCGACGGCTTCCTGCTCAAGGACACCCCACCGCCGGAGATCCTCGAGGCCATCCTCCGCGTCGCCGACGGTGACCCGATGCTGTCGCCCTCGGTGACCCGGAGCCTGATCAAGCAGGTCGCCCCGCCCGACAGCTCCCGCACCGCACAAGCCCTGCAGAAGCTCACCCAGCTCACCGAACGGGAGCGCGAGGTGGCGCTGGCGGTGGGGCGAGGCCTGAGCAACTCCGACATCGCCGGCGAGCTCTTCTTGTCCGTGCCCACCGTCAAGGCGCACGTCTCGCGGCTGTTCGAGAAGCTCGGGGTCACCAACCGGGTGCAGCTCGCGATCGTGGTCCACGATGCGGGGCTGGTGTGACGGTCCGGCGCCCCTTCAGACGTCGTACGTCGCGCCGGGTACGGCGGCGGTGACGTCGCCGACGTAGACGGAGCTCGCCTCGGTGAGCATCTCGGCCACGTCGTACCACGGCGGGACGTGGGTGACGACGAGCCGGGGGACGGCGTTGCGTGCCGCGACCTCCCCCGCCTCACGACCGGTCAGGTGGAGATCGTCGGGGTTCTCCTCGCCGTGCCGGAACGACGACTCGGCCAGGAGCAGCAAGGCACCGTCGGCCAGCTCGTCGAGTGCGGGGCACGGGCCGGTGTCACCGGTGTAGGCAAGCGTGCGCCCGTCGGCCGAGACCCGCAGACCGTACGCCGGCACGGGGTGGGCCACCCGGACCGGTTGGATGTGCAACGGCCCGACCGTGATCGGCCCGTCGTACTCGTGGAAGTCGAACTCGGCCGTCATACCGTGCTGCTCGGGGAGGTCGTAGGCGCGCGACATGCGCTCCGCGACGCCGGCTGGACCCCAGACCGGGATCGGTGGCAGGACGCCGCCCGGGTGGTACTTGCGCAGGACGTAGTAGCCGCACAGGTCGAGGCAGTGGTCGGGATGGAGGTGGCTGAAGAAGACGGCGTCGATCGAGGCAGGGTCGGCGTAGCGCTGCAGGGCGCCGAGCGCTCCGCTGCCGAGGTCGAGGAGGATCCGCCAGGTGCGGCCGTCGGCGTCGTCGGCCTCGACCAGGTAGCAGCTGGCCGCGGAGTCCGGCCCGGCGAACGAGCCGGAGCACCCGATCACAGTGAGCCTCATCCGAGACCCCCGGCGAACTGGGCGGCCATGGCGAGCTCCGGGCCGAGGAAGCGGCGGCCGATGGTCTCGAACTCCTCGGGGGCGCCCGTGGTCAGGAAGCGGTACGCCGGGTCGCCGCCGTCGCGCATCAGGTCGCCACCGACCAGCAGCTTGTAGACGTCCTTGGCGCACTCCTCCGCGCTGCTGACCAGGGTCACCTCGTCGCCGACGACGTAGGAGATCACGCCGGTGAGCAACGGGTAGTGCGTACAGCCGAGGATCAGGGTGTCGACACCGGTCTCGACCAGTGGGTCGAGGTAGTCGTGGGCGACCGCGAGCAGCTCCTCGCCGCCGGTCACGCCGGCCTCGACGAAGTCGACGAACCGTGGGCACGCGCGCGTGGTCAGCTGCACCTGGGGCGCGGCGGCGAAAGCGTCGTCGTAGGCCAGGGAGTCCGCAGTGGCGCGGGTGCAGATCACCCCGATCCGGCCGTTCCGCGTGGCGGCGACCGCGCGCCTGGTGGCCGGCAGGATCACCTCGACCACGGGGACGTCGTACCGCTCGCGGGCGTCGCGGAGCATGGCCGCGCTGGCCGAGTTGCAGGCGATCACGAGCGCCTTGACACCCTCGTCGACGAGGTGGTCGAGGCACTCGAGGGCGTACTCGCGGACCTCACCGATGGGCTTGGGGCCGTAGGGCTGCCGGGCGGTGTCGCCGAGGTAGACGATCGACTCGTGGGGCAGCTGGTCGATCACCGATCGGGCCACGGTGAGGCCGCCGAACCCCGAGTCGAAGATGCCGATGGGCGCATCGGACGTCGTACGGGACACAAGCGCACAGGCTAGGTGGTCTGAGGGGCGGTCGCACGCCGACGCGACCGACGTCACGTCCCCGGTCGGTCGAGCGGGCTCGAGACCTACTCGAAGAGCTTGGCCTGGGGCGGGCCGAAGGACGGGTCGACGCCGTCGAAGAGGCTGCTGATCGACTCGCCCGCGTGGACGCGGGCGATCGCCTCGGCGAAAAGGCCCGCGACGCTGCGCACCTTCAGCTCGGGCCAACCGGACGGAGCGGGGACGGTGTCGGTCGTCACCACCTCGGTGATCATCGGGTGCTCGCGCAGGCGGTCGACCGCCTTGCCGACGAACAGACCGTGGGTACAGGCGACGGCCGCGCCGGTGCACCCGGAGTCCGCCAGGCGGTCGAGCAGCTCGACGATGGAGCCGCCGGTCGCGATCTCGTCGTCGAGGACGATGGCGCGCTTGCCATGGACGTCACCGACGATCGAGTCGATCACCACGCGGTCGTCGGCCAGCCGACGCTTGCTACCTGCGGCGACGTTGAGACCGAGGAGCCGAGAGAACTGGGTGGCGGTCTTGGCGTTGCCGAAGTCGGGCGAGACCACGATCGCATCGGAGAGGTCCTGGACCAGGAAGTGGTCGGCGAGGATGCCGATCGCGGTCAGCTGGTCGACCGGCACCGAGAAGAACCCGTGCACCTGGGGCGCGTGGAGGGTCATCGTCATCACCCGGTGGACCCCGGCCGTGGCGAGCAGGTCGGCCACGAGGCGCCCCCCGATCGAGATGCGGGAGGCGTCCTTCTTGTCCGACCGGGCGTAGGAGTAGAACGGGATCACCGCCGTGATGGATGCCGCACTGGCTCCCCGCGCGGCGTCGATCATCAGCAGCAGCTCCATCAGGTGCTCCTGCGTCGGTGGGACGAGCGGCTGCACGATGTAGACGTCGCGCTGGCGGCAGTTCGCCTGCAGCTGCGCCTGGAGACAGTCGTTGCTGAACCGCGTCATCTCCACCGGCGACAGCGGGACGTCGAGGTCGTCGCAGATGGCCTTGGCCAGTGGTCGGTGGGCAGAACCGCTGAAGACGACGACGTTGCTGTCGGGCACGGGCACTCCACGGTGGCTGGGCCGGGCGGGTCGGGGTCAGGGTAACCCGCCGCCGTCGGGAGGGACAGGGCGCGTTCGCCGCACGTATCAGTGCACGGCCCCGGCCCTCCTGGTCAGACATGCGACTCACCACTCTCGTGACCACGACCGCAGCCGCCACGGCCTCACTCGCGCTCGTCGCCGGACCCGCACTGGCCCAGCACATCGACGGGACGAGCGGCAGCGACAGCCTGCGAGGGACCTCCGTGCGCGACACCATCCACGGGCTCCAGGGCGACGACGTGATCCGCGGGCGCGGCGGGCCGGACCAGCTCTTCGGAGGCGCGGGCGACGACCGCGTCTTCGCCGGCGGGGACGGCACCCGCAACCTGCTCGACGGCGGGCCGGGCGACGACCGGCTCTTCGGCGGCCCCGGCGCCGACTTCTTCCACGGCGGGATCGGGAACGACCTCGTCCGCGCCGCCGGCGGCAACGACCAGCTCGAGACGATCCAGGGCGCCGACCGGGTCTTCATGGGCTCGGGCAACGACGAGATCAGCTTTCTCACCGACGACCACAAGCGCGCCGTGATCGACTGCGGCCGTGGACACGACGTCGTGAACTACCTCGGCGCGATCGACCAGGACGACGTGATCCGCCCCAACTGCGAGGACGTCAACGCCAACACGTCCGACTGAGCCTGGCGAGTTGGGTCGGTCGATCAAGACCGTCCGGCGATTCGCGAAGGCTCGCGGCCACGTCTGAGCGCTCACCTACGGCTCATGCCCAGAGCTGGCCCTCGAGGGCCTCCTCGGCCTCGTCGACGGTGCCCGCGTAGGCCCCGGTGGACAGGTACTTCCAGCCGCCGTCGCAGACCACGAAGGCGATGTCGGCCCGCTCGCCGGCCCGCACCGACGTGGCGGCCTGGGCGAGCGCCGCGTGCAGGATCGCGCCGGTGGAGATGCCGGCGAAGATGCCCTCGCCGTCGAGCAGCTCGCGTACGCGTCGTACGGCGTCACGTGGGCCGACCGAGAAACGCGCGTCGATCAGGGTCTCGTCGTAGAGCTCGGGGACGAAGCCCTCGTCGAGGTTGCGCAGGCCGTAGACCAGCTCGCCGTACCGCGGCTCCGCAGCGACGATGCGCACCTCCGGCCTGTGCTCCCGGAAGAAGCGGCCCACGCCCATCAGCGTCCCGGTGGTCCCGAGACCGCCCACGAAGTGGGTGACGTCGGGCAGGTCGGCCAGGATCTCGGGACCGGTCGACTCGTAGTGGGCCAGGGCGTTGGCGGGGTTGCCGTACTGGTAGAGCATCACCCAGTCGGGATGCTCGGCGGCCATGCCCTTGGCCACGCGGACGGCCTCGTTGGAGCCTCCGGCGGCCGGCGAGGAGACGATCTCGGCGCCCCACATCCGAAGCAGCTGGCTGCGCTCCTCGGAGGTGTTCTCCGGCATCACGCACACCAGCCGGTAGCCGCGCAGCTTGGCCACCATCGCCAGGGAGATACCGGTGTTGCCGCTGGTCGGCTCGAGGATCGTGCAGCCCGGCCGGAGCAGACCGTCCTTCTCCGCGTGCTCGACCATGGCGAGCGCGGCGCGGTCCTTGATGGAGCCGGTCGGGTTGCGGTCCTCGAGCTTGGCCCACAACCGGACGTCGGGGCTCGGCGAGAGCGTCGGCAGCCCGATGAGCGGGGTGTCGCCGACCGAGGCGAGCAGATCGTCGTAACGCATGCGGGCGGGCCTCCGGAATCGGGTCAGCGCAGGAACTGCTCGGGATCGAAGTCGTCGAGCGAGATGATGCGGGTACGGGGCAGGACGGCGTTGAAGGCCGCCACGTCGTCCTCGAGGTCGAAGACGGGGATGTCGAGCGCCGTCAGCTGGCCACTCACGAACTCGCGGAGCGCGAGCAGTCCGAGCCGGCGGCCGTCGTCGAGCGACTGGAGCTGGGGCGCGAAGTCGCCGTCGTGGCTGCACAGGAGCACGTCGGCCTCGTGACCCTTCAGGGCCTGCAGGGTGCGCTGGATGCCGATGTCGACGACCTTCTCGTCGGAGCCGCCGGCCAGCGGGATCGGTCGGTAGCCCATCGCCAGGAGCGCCTGGACGAACGAGAGCGGCATCTGCCCGCTGGTCGCGTTGAGGAAGAAGAGCCCCACAGCCGGCTGGCCCCAGGTGGACTCGGCGAACGCCGTCAGCCGCTCCCAACGTGGCCGCTCCTCGGGTTGCGGCCGCCGCTGGAAGAGCGCCGTGCCCAGCGTGGCGTCGATGTTCTCGCCGTCGACCAGCAGGAACGTACGACGCTCGCCCATCTCAGCCGCCGGCGACGGCGGGGAGCACGACCACCTGGTCGCCGTCGGCGACCGGCGCCTCGAGGCCGCCCAGGAAGCGGACGTCCTCGTCGTTGACGTAGACGTTCACGAAGCGCCGCAGGTCGCCGTCCTCGATCAGGCGGTCCTTGAGCCCGGGGTGGTTCGCCTCGAGGTCGTCGATGAGCGCGCTCAGGCTGCTCCCGCTCGCCTGGACGGACTTCTGGTCGGCGGTGTAGGTGCGCAGGATCGTCGGGATCCGGACCTCAACGGGCATCTCGGTCTCCTTGGCTGGGGAACGGGGGACTGGTGGACAGGTGGCTGGCGGGCAGGGAGTCGACCACGGCGACCTCTTCCTCGGTCACCTCGCCGTCGACGATCCGATACGACCTGAACTCCACGGGGCCTTCGTTATTCCCGTGCTCACGCGTGCTGACCAGCACGTAGTGGGCTCCGGGCTCCATGGCGAGGCCGATGTCGGTGCGACTCGGATAGGCCTCGGTCGCGGTGTGGGAGTGATAGACGACGACCGGCACCTCGTCACGCGCGTCCATCTCCTTGTAGAGCTGGAACAGGTCGGTCGAGTCGAACTCGTAGAAGGTCGGGCTCCCCGCGGCGTTCACCATCTCGACCAGCCGCTCGGGGCGGTCGCTGCCCTCGGGACCCGCGACGACGCCACAGGCCTCGTCGGGATGATCGCGCTTGGCGTGCGCCACGATGCCGTCGTACGTCGCGCGGTCGAGGGTGAGCACGCGCCCAGGGTAGAGGGACGGCGGTCCCGCGGCGCGATCCGGCTGACCCGCGGACGCGTGGTGGTCGAGCAGACTCGGCACTCACACCTCGGTACGGCGGCGCACCATCTCGACCGGGACCCCGCCGAGGCCGAGGCGGTAGCGGGTGTGGTCGGCGTACTCGGCGAGCTTGTCCCACAACGCGGCGTGGGCGGCCCACGGGAGCGGGTCGGCACCGTGGTACCAGCTGTCGCCGAACGAGATCCAGACCGCGGACCAGTCGGCCGCCTCGTCCCAGTCGCCACGTCGGGCCTCGACCAGTCGGCGGCGCACCTGGAAGGCCATCCGGGGTCCGTCCGGACAGCCGGGCGTGGTGGCGATCGGCCACACCCACAGGTCGTGCGCCGCCAGGTCGAGCTCGAGGTCGCGCAGCACGCTCGGGTCGACCAGGACGGTCGCGACGTTCACGTGCGGGCGGCGCATGCCCACGCACGCTACCCACGACCAGCGACATCCGGGAGTCCCTCGGGCCTCCCGACGCCGGTGCCCCGGGACCCACGTGGGTCCCGGGGCACGGTGGCGGATGCCGTGGTCTCGGCGGGCTCGACCAGCGAAGGGCTGCTCGACCCGGCGATTTGGATCAGGGCAGGTAGTACATCGGGTTCGGCATCTTGAAGGTCCGGTCGGCGTAGCCGCCGTTCAGGTCGCTGAACTGGTCACCGAAGTTGGCGACGATGTCATACCCCTGGGACTCGATGTACTTGCGCGTGAGCGACTTGTACTGGGTCGTGGTGCAGCTCGGCGCGCACGTCGACAGCCACGGCTTGGTCTGGTCCTTGAGGTAGATGTTCGCCGGGTCGAAGGTGTAGCCCGCGTCGGTCAGGTTCGCCTCGGTCCCGGCGAGCTGCGTGGCAGGACGGCCGGTCAGGAAGAACACCGTGTACCCCTCGGAGACGGCCTTCGCCTCGAGGTCAGTCATGCCCGGCACGGCCGGGAACACGCTCTTGGAGCCGGCGTTGACGAAGGCGGCGTTGGTGGTCGGGTTGTAGACGAAGTTGCTGTAGATCTCGTAGCTGTAGGTGTTCAGCGTGGTGTCGTCGATGTCGAACAGGATCGCCTTCGCCGCGTGGCCGTGACCGTGACCGTGGCCGTGGCCGTGACCGCGGGAGTGGTGAGCCTGGCGAGCGAGGTAGTCCTCCGCCTTCGCGGCGATGCCCTCGGTCTGCTGGGCGTAGGCGCCGGTCGGCGAGAACTGGTGGAGCGTCGTCGTGCCGCTGACGGGGTCGGGCGTCGTGGTGGACGTGTCGCCGTAGTAGCCCTTGATGGCGGTCTTGACCTGGTCGATGTTCTGGATCTGGCTGTCGCTGGTGGGCGAGGTGGGGGGCGGGGGGACCGCACCCCCGTCGTGATGGCCGCCGTGAGCGAGGGCCAGACCGGGAATCGTGAGGGCTGCCGTGGCGGCGGCCGAGGCGAGGGCGACGGTGGCGGTGCGAGCCGGCCGCTTGAGCGAGGGAAGGTGCTTCACAGGTGATCCTCCGAGTCGGGCGAGTGTGTCGGGAGTCACCCAAACACGGCGGAGTCCGCGGCCACAAGGCGGGTCAGCGAAGGGCGTCGACCAGGGTCTCCTGGAGGAGGCCGATCCAGTCGTAGATGTCGTGCGCCTGGGCCCGCGGGTCGTCGTCCGGCAGCGAGGCCCAGTACGCCTCGTCGTCCTCCTCGACCTCGAGGCGGGTGGCCAGCGCGAGCCGCAGGTCGGTGAACGACTTGAGCCACACCCGGGCCGTCTCCTCGTCGAGCTCGACGTCGATCACGAGCCTCTGCTCGCCCAGCTGGGGCGGCAGCCCGGCGTCCTCCAGGGTGTCGATGATCGTCGCCGCCCCGGCCGCCTTGCCGTCGCGGAGCGCGCCTTCGGTGAAGCGTCGGAACTCGGCCGCGGCCTCCTCGTCCTCGGCGTAGGCCGACGGGAACAGGCGGGCGAGCACAGGGTCGTCCGGCTCGGTGGTAGGCCCGTCGAAGCTGAGCATCGCCTCGAGCGGGTCGGCGTGCTCGTGGGGTACGGCGGCCTCGTTGCGGAGGAGCTCGACGAGCTGGGAGGCCAGGGAGCGCAGCAGGTCGGCCTCGAAGCCGGAGAACGTCGCGATGATGCGTCCACTGCGCCGATGCCGGGTGAAACCGCTCATCGGGCGTTCACTGCTTCTCCAGGGTGGCCCAGAGGCCGTACTCGTGCATGGCCTGGACGTCTCGCTCCATCTCCTCGCGGGAGCCGCTGCTGACCATCGACCGGCCGTCGTGGTGGACCTCGAGCATCAGCTTCTCGGCCTTCACCTTGTCGTAGCCGAAGTAGGTGCGGAAGACGTAGGTCACGTAGCTCATCAGGTTCACCGGGTCGTTCCAGACGATCGTCACCCACGGCTTCGCCGTGAGGGTGATCTCGTCGGGGGTGAGGTCCGGCTCGACCTCGACCGGACTCGTGGTCGCCATGAGCACATCGTGGCACAGGCCGCCGCCGCGGTCCGGGGGCGACGCGGGGCCCCTACGCTGGACTCGTGAGCTCGTCGACCGCCTTGCTGACCGACCACTACGAGCTGACGATGCTGCAGGCCGCCCTGGGCTCGGGCACCGCCCACCGACGCTCCGTCTTCGAGCTCTTCCCGCGTCGGCTCCCCGAGGGCCGGCGGTACGGCGTGGTCGCGGGCGTCGGTCGCGCGCTGGACGCGGTCGAGCACTTCCGCTTCGACGACCGGACCCTCGCCACCCTGCACGACGTGGTCGACGACCGGACGCGGGAGTGGCTGGCCTCCTACCGGTTCTCCGGCGACCTGTGGGGCTATCCCGAGGGCGAGGTCTACCTCCCGTACTCGCCCCTGCTGGTCGTCGAGGGGACCTTCGCCGAGGCGGTGCTGCTCGAGACCCTGCTGCTGTCGATCTACAACCACGACTCCGCGATCGCCTCGGCCGCCTCGCGGATGACCACGGTCGCCGGCGATCGTCCCTGCATCGAGATGGGGTCGAGGCGCACCCACGAGGAAGCCGCGGTGGCGGCCGCTCGCGCGGCGTACGTCGCCGGCTTCGCGACGAGCTCCAACCTGGCTGCCCGTCAGCGCTACGGCGTACCGACCGCCGGTACGAGTGCCCACAGCTTCACCCTGCTCCACGACTCGGAGGCCGACGCGTTCCGGGCCCAGGTCTCCTCGCTCGGCGTCGGCACCACGCTGCTGGTCGACACCTACGACATCCGTGAGGCCGTCCGGGCCGGGATCGAGATCGCCGGCCCGGAGCTGGGCGCGGTCCGCCTCGACTCCGGCGACCTCGGCGCCCTCGCCCGGGAGGTCCGTGCCCAGCTCGACGACCTCGGCGCGACCCACACCCGGATCGTGGTGACCAGCGACCTCGACGAGTACGCGATCGCCGCACTCGCCTCGGCGCCCGTCGACGCCTACGGCGTGGGGACGCAGCTGGTGACCGGCTCGGGGCATCCGACGTGCGGTTTCGTCTACAAGCTGGTCTCCCGCGAGGACGACGCCGGCGCCATGGTCTCGGTGGCGAAGAAGAGCACCGACAAGATCTCGATCGGCGGCCGCAAGTACGCGCTGCGGCGCCGGTCAGCCTCCGGTGTGGCCGAGGCGGAGGTGGTCGGGATCGGCGAGGCGCCCGTCGATGACGGCGACGACCGGTCCTTGCTGGTGCCGCTCGTGCGGGCGGGCGAGATCGTCGGCCGCGAGACCCTGGACCAGGCCCGGGCACGCCACCTCGCGGCCCGGGCGGAGCTGCCGCCCGCTGCCCAGCAGATGTCGCGCGGCGAGCCCGTCATCCCGACCATCCACGTGTGAGGACACCATGGCCCTGCTGACCTGCGACTTCTTCTCCGAGGTGCTCGAGGTCGGGACGACGATCTCGGTCGTCCTCCCGCAGCGCACCGAGGACCAGATCGGGGTCGAGCAGACCGTGCGCGAGGGCCCCCCGCCGGTGCTCTACCTGCTGCACGGGCTCACCGACGACCACACCGCGTGGCCGCGCTACACCTCGATCGGCCGGTACGCCGAGGCCGCCGGCCTGGCGGTCGTGATGCCATCGGTGCACCACAGCTTCTACGCCGACGAGGTCCACGGTCACCGGTACTGGACCTTCGTCTCCGAGGAGCTGCCGGCCGTGGTGGCGTCGTTCTTCCGGGTCTCCGCGAAGCCGGCAGACACCTTCGTCGCCGGCCTGTCGATGGGCGGGTACGGCGCCCTCAAGCTCGCCCTCACCCACCCGGACCGCTACGGCGCGGCCGCCTCGCTGTCCGGCGCGCTCGACCTGCGCTACCTGATCGACCGAGAGGACCGCGCAGCGCTCTTCCAGCGGGCGTTCGGCGGCACCATCCGTGACTCCGACGACCTCTTCGCCCTCCTCGCAGCCGCTCCGACCGTGCCGCCCCTCTACGTCGGCTGTGGGACCGAGGACCTGCTGCTGCCGACCACCGAGCGGTTCCTCGCCGCGGCCGCGGACGCCGGCGTCGACCTCACCACCGACCTGCGGCCGGGTGACCACGAGTGGTCGCTCTGGGACGCGATGATCCAAGACGTCATCGACTGGCTGCCGATCCGCGCCGACTGATCGGCGGGGTGACCTCGCCCCGATAGCCTCGGGTCATGACGCGTGCGCTGATCGTCGTCGACGTGCAGAACGACTTCTGCGAGGGTGGGTCGCTGCCGGTCAGCGGCGGGGCGCGGGTGGCCGGCGAGATCGGCCAGCTGCTCCACCACTGGACCCGCCAGGACGACCACGCGCCGGCGTACGACCTGGTGGTGGCCACCAAGGACCACCACGTCGACCCCGGACCCCACTGGGCGCGCGAGCCCGACTTCGTCGACAGCTGGCCGGTGCACTGCCGGGTCGGCACCGACGGCGAGGCGTTCCACCCCAACCTCGACCCCCAGCCCTTCGACGCGATCTTCCTCAAGGGCGAGCACGCGGCGGCGTACTCCGGATTCGAGGGCCGTACGACGGGAGGCGAGACGCTGCTCGACTGGCTCCGTGCGCGTGGGGTCGAGCAGGTCGACATCTGCGGGATCGCCACGGACCACTGCGTCCGCGCCACGGCCCTCGACGCGCAGGCCGGGGGCTTCGCGACGCGCGTCCTCACCGGGATGTGCGCGGGTGTCCTGCCCGAGACCACGGCTGCTGCCCTCGACGAGATGCGGGCCGCCGGGGTCGCGCTCAGCTGAGCGCGGTCATCCCGGCCTCGACCCGCGGCGCCATGGCCTCGGCGAGCGCGATCAGCCCGCTCATCGGCCGGATCATCACGCGGAACTCCGTGACCAGCCCGTCCTCGTCGAGGCGGATGAAGTCCGCGCCCTCCAGCTCACGACCGCCCACGGTCGCGGCGAACATCAGCACGTGCCCGCGGCCGTCGTCCTCGGCGTAGGTCCGCACGTAGCGGAAGGCCTCGAAGGTCTCCATCGCGGCCCGCAGGAAGACCATCGTCGCCTCCCGGCCGGCGTACGGCTTGAACAGGGCCGGGCTGCTGAACACCACGCTCTCGGCCAGCAGGGCCTCCACCGCCGCGGCGTCCCTGGACTCCAGCGCCGTGCGCAGCTCTTCCATCACTCCCCCTCGAAGTCCGGCGTACGCCGGTCGGCGAACGCCCGCATGCCTTCTGCCGCGTCTCGCGTGCGCAGCAGCATGGTCTGAGCGGTCCGTTCCCGCTCGAGCGCCTCGTCCAAGCCGGCGTAGGTCGCCGCGTTCAGCGCACGCTTGGTGGCCGCCTGGCCCAGCGGCGCTCCCGAGGCCAGCCGCCCGACCACGTCGGCCACGACGGTCTCGAAGACGTCGTCGTCGGCGAGGTGGCTGACCAGGCCCGCGTCGTAGGCCTCACGGCCCGACAGGGGCTCGCCGAGCAGGGCCATCCGCATCGCCCTGGCGCGCCCGATCGACGCCGCCACCGAGACGCTGGAGCCGCCGTCGGGCATCAGCCCGATCCGGGCGAAGGCAAGCAGGAACGACGCGGACTCGGCGGCGACCGCGAGGTCGCTGGCCAGCGCGATCGAGCAGCCGACCCCGGCGGCCGCGCCGTGCACCGCCGCCACCACCGGCTTGTCGAGACGGGTGATCGCGCGCACGATCCGGTTGGCCCGGTCGAGGGCCTGCACGTCGAGCCGCATCGGCGCGTCCGCACCGACGATGTCGGCGCCGGCGCAGAACGCGCGGCCCGCGCCCCTGAGCACCACGACCCGCACGTCGTCGTACGACACCGCTGCCTCGAGCTCGGACGCCAGGGCGTCGGCCAGCCGGTCGGTGAGCGCGTTCAGCCGGTCGGGACGGTCGAGGGTCAGGGACAGCACGGCTCCCGAGCGGGTCACGACGAGGCCGGTCACCCGGTCTCGCCCCACTTCTCGGCCAGGGTGCGGATCACCGTCACGTTGCGGTTCGTCGCGGTCCCGAGGTGCTTCTCCACGACGGCGTTGCTGAGCTTCGCCGAGTGGTAGTCGTCGCCCAGCAGCAGATGGGCGGCACGGCCACGCACCTCGGCACGCTCGCCGTCCTTGCCGGCGCCGTCGAGCTTCTCCGACGCGGCCTTGGTCGGAGCGTCCTTGAGCAGGGAGACATACCGCAGCCCGCGGTGGCCGGCAGCCAGCTCCTCGGCATCGGCCGCCACGGCGGTCAGCTCCCGCGGGGTGAACACGATCGTCGGTACGTCGAACCCGGCCGACGCCGCGAACGCCTTCTCCAGGGCCGCCTCCACCTTCGCCCGGCTCCGCAGCCTGGTCGTGACGCGCACGTTGCCGGTGTTGATGTAGGTCTCGACGTCGGTGAAGCCGGCGTCCTCGCAGGCCCGGATGATCGCCGCCTTGGCGAACATCCGCTTGCCGACGTTGATGGCACGCAGGAAGGCGATGTACGTCGGCACGAGCTCATCCTGCCGTCCCGACCCGGGTCGGTCCATGCGGAGCGCTCGGTAGGGTGCCGAGCGTGGCCCGCGAACTCGAGGAGCAGAGCAGTGAGCTCGTCGTGTACGCCGCGCGGCTGGTGCGCGCGATCCGCCGACGGATCGGGCAGCCCGCCGGCATCCGGATCCTCGCGCTCCTCGACGAGCTCGGCCCGCTCGGCGTGACCGAGCTGGCCTCTGTCGACCGCTCCTCCCAGCCGACCGTCTCGGGTGCCGTTCGCCAGTTGCAGGACCAGGGCTGGGTCGCCCGGGCCACCGACCCCGCCGACGCCCGCCGTTCCCTCGTCCGGCTCACCGAGGTGGGCCGGACCCGCCTGGTCGAGGCGCGCCGTGAGAACGGCCACGCCGTCGCCGAGCGCCTCGAGCGCACCGGCCACACCGCCGACGAGGTGGCGGCAGCCGTCGCCCTCCTCCGCGACGTGATGGCCGAGGAGCTCTGACGGAAGGGTCGCGGAAGGGCGGGCCCCGACTGGCATTACATAGGTTGCCTATGTAATGTGGACGACGTCTCTCCCCGGAAGGAGCTCCGTGTCCAGCCAGGTCCACCCGTCCCACGACACCCCCGTCGAGCCCGGCTCGTTCTTCGCCCAGCCGCGCGCGGTCTGGGCCGTCGCGTTCGCCTGCGTCATCGCCTTCATGGGCATCGGCCTGGTGGACCCGATCCTGAAGAGCATCGCCGTCCAGCTCGACGCGACACCGAGCCAGGTGTCGCTGATGTTCACCAGCTACATGGCGATCATGGGCGTCGCGATGCTGGTCACCGGCGTGATCTCGAGCCGGATCGGCGCCAAGCGGACGTTGCTCTCCGGCTTGGTCCTGATCATCGTGTTCGCCGCACTCGCCGGCTCGTCCGACAGCGTCGGCGCCGTGGTGGGCTTCCGCGCCGGGTGGGGCCTGGGCAACGCCCTCTTCGTCGCGACGGCGCTCGCGACCATCGTGATGTCGGCGACCGGAGGCACCGCTCAGGCCATCATCTTGTTCGAGGCGGCGCTCGGCATCGGCATCGCCTCCGGGCCGCTGGTGGGCGGCGTCCTGGGTGAGCACTCCTGGCGCGCGCCGTTCTACGGCGTGTCCTGCCTGATGCTGATCGCGCTGGTCGCCACGGCCTTCTTCCTGCCCGCCACTCCCCCGACCGGACGGCGTACGTCGCTCGCCGACCCGTTCCGCGCGCTGCGGCACAAGCCCCTGCTGGTGATGGCCGTGACCGCGGTCTTCTACAACATCGGCTTCTTCACGATCCTGGCGGCCGGGCCGTTCGCCCTGCCGGACGCCGGGATCATCCAGATCGGCTGGATCTACTTCGGCTGGGGGCTGCTGCTGGCCGTGGTGTCCGTCTTCGTCGCGCCGCAGGTGCAGCGGCTGGTCGGCACGGTGCCGGCGATCCTCGCCACCCTCGCCCTGTTCGGCCTCGACCTCGCACTGATGGCGACCTTCGCCGACCACGCCTGGGTCGTGATCACGGGCATCGTGCTGTCGGGCGCCCTGATCGGGAACAACAACACCCTGATCACCGAGGCCGTGATGGGCGTCGCGCCGGTCGAGCGACCGGTCGCGTCGGCGGCGTACTCGTTCGTCCGCTTCTGCGGCGGCGCGATCGGTCCCTACGTCGCGCTCAAGCTGTTCGGAACGCCGCCCGACGTCCACGTGCACGCGCCGTTCTGGTTCGGCGCCGCGATGGTGGGGATCGGACTGGTCGTCCTCGCCTGCGGCGCACGGCTCCTGACTCGCACCTTGGCGCAGGACCACGAGAGCCGGCTCGAGGCCGCCGAGGTGGTCCTGGTCGGCGACCTCGACTGAGGACGTGCCGACCCGGCGCCAGCCGTGGCGGCACGACCGCGAAGGAGCGCCGCAGCCCGCTTGCGCGCAAGGCCCCGCGCGCTGTCCGCTCAGGGCGTGATCCGGAACGCCGTCGGAGGGCGCACGCCCTGCTCGGTCGCCGAGCGCTCGACGCAGAACTCGTTGCCCTCGGGATCAGCCAGCGTCACCCAGCCCGACCCGTCGTCACCCCGATGGTCCGCGAGGACCACGGCTCCCGCGGAGACCGCCGCCGCGACCGTCTCGTCGCGGGTCGCCGTCTCGGGCTCGAGATCGAGGTGGATGCGGTTCTTGGCGGTCTTGCCCTCCGGGACCGGGATGAAGAGCAGCCTGGTGCCGCTCGAGGGGTACGACGGGGCGACCACGACCTCGGGATCGTCGTCGTAGAAGAGATGCCACCCCGTCAGCAACGACCAGAACGAGGCGAGTGCCCGTGCATCGACGCAGTCGAAGGTGATGGTGTGGAGGCGGACGCTCATGGCGCCAGCCTCGCCCCGGCGTCGAGCACGGGCAACCGAGAATCCCCGGCGCGCGTGCGCCGCCGCCCCGGCCGCCCGGCGTACGGTCGGGGGGTGCCCTGCGACTACTGCGGTGTCGAGTTCGACCCGATCTCCACCCGTTGGCTGTGTCCCCACTGCCACATGAAGGCCAACTGCTGCGACGGCGCGCCCCTCGCGGTGTGCGGCTCCGTCGACTCGGAGCCCGCCGCGCAGCGCCGACCCGCGTGACCGAGGTGACCGCCGTCCGGCCCGGACGGCTGCTGGACGTGGTCTCCGGCGACCTGCTCACCGACCGAGTCGTCCTCGTCGAGGGCGAGCGGATCGCCGCGGTCGTGGCCGCTCACGAGACCCCCGCCGACGTCGAGGTCCTCGACCTGCCCGAGCTGACGCTGCTGCCCGGACTCGTGGACTGCCACGCCCACCTGGTCGGCGAGATCGACAGCGGGCAGGGCTACACGGAGCTGCTGACGCGGACCGGCGCCCAGGAGGGCATGGTCGGGGTCCGCAACGCGCGCGACACCCTGCTGGCCGGCTTCACCAGCGTGCGCGACGTGGGCAACTACCGGGCCTTCGTCGACGTCGCCCTGCGTGACGCGATCGAGGCCGGCTGGACGCCCGGGCCGCGGATGATGTGCGCCGGGGCCTTCATCGGCTGTCGTGGCGGTGGTGGCGACATCAGCGGACTGGCCCCGGACGCCGCGGAGCACGTGCCGGCGGAGCTGCGAGTGGGCGTGGTCGACACCGTCGAGGGCGTGACGGCGGCGGTTCGCCGGATCCTGTACGGCGGGGCGGACCTGATCAAGCTGATCGCCACCGGAGCCGTGATGTCCGACAGCTCGGACCCGGGCGTGCCGGAGCTGAGCGAGGCGCAGATCCGGGCCGCGGTCGAGGAGGCGCGACTGCACGGCGCCCACGTGGCGGCCCACGCGCACGGCGCCGAGGGCATCAAGCGCGCCGTGCGGGCCGGAGTCCACTCGATCGAGCACGGGTCGCTGATGGACGACGAGGGCGTCGCGCTGATGGCCGAGACCGGCACCTGGCTGGTCGCCGACATCTACGGCGGCGACCACATCGCGGCGTACGGGCGGGAGCACGGCTGGAAGGCCGACGTCCTGCGCAAGAACGACGAGACCACCCGGACACAGCGGGAGGCCTTCGAGAAGTGCGTCGCCGCGGGGGTCCGCATCGCCTACGGGACCGACAGCGGCATCTACCCGCACGGGCTGAACGCACGCCAGTTCGTCTACCACGTGCGGCACGGGCAGACGCCCATCGAGGCGATCCGGTCGGCCACGCTCCACGCCGCCGAGCTGATGGGGTGGTCGGATCGGATCGGCCGGGTGGAGCCGGGTCTGTACGCCGACCTGGTCGCCGTACCGGGTGACCCGACGACGGACGTGTCGGTGCTGGAGGACGTGCGGTTCGTGATGAAGGGCGGCGCGGTCGTGACCGGGTCGTCCGCCTGACGAGCACCTCTAGCGACTTCTCAGGCGGACGACCGTGTCGTACGACGGTCAGAGGTTCCCGCGGAGCTCCTGCTCGCGCTCGATGGACTCGAACAGGGCCTTGAAGTTGCCCTTGCCGAAGCCGAGCGACCCGTGCCTCTCGATGAACTCGTAGAACACCGTCGGACGATCGCCCATCGGCTTGGTGAAGATCTGGAGCAGGTAGCCGTCCTCGTCGCGGTCGACGAGGATCTTGCGCCGCTTCAGCTCCTCGATCGGGACCCGCACCTCGCCGATCCGGGCCCGCAGCTCGGGGTCGTCGTAGTAGGTGTCGGGGGTGTCGAGGAACTCGATGCCGTTGTCGCGGAGCAGGTCGACGGTGCGCAGGATGTCGCCGGTGGCCAGGGCGATGTGCTGGCAGCCGGCGCCGTCGTAGAACTCGAGGTACTCGTCGATCTGAGACTTCTTCCGGGCGATCGCCGGCTCGTTGAGAGGGAACTTCACGCGGTGGTTGCCGCTCGCGACCACCTTCGACATCAGGGCGGAGTAGTCGGTGGCGATGTCGTCGCCGATGAACTCCGCCATGTTCGTGAAGCCCATCACCTTGTTGTAGAACTCGACCCACTCGTCCATCCGGCCGAGCTCGACGTTGCCGACGCAGTGGTCGACGGCCTGGAAAAGACGCTTCGGGTGGCCCTCGCGTCGCGCGACCCTGGTGGTGTCGGCGACGTAGCCGGGCAGGAACGGGCCGTCGTACCGCGAGCGGTCGACGAGGGTGTGGCGGGTCTCGCCGTACGTCGCGATGGCGGCCAGGCGGACCGTGCCGTGCTCGTCGGTCACGTCGTGGGGCTCGTCGAGGATCGTGGCGCCCATGGCGCGCGCGTGGGTGATGCACTGGTCGACGTCGGGCACCTCCATCGCGATGTCGACCACGCCGTCGCCGTGAGCGCGGTGGTGGTCGAGGGCCGGGCTGGTGGGCGTGACGCCGCCGGTGAACACGAAGCGAGCGCTGCCGGAGCGCAGTACGTAGGACTTGCTGTCGCGGGCGCCGGTCTCGGGCCCGGAGTACGCCTCGAGGTCCATGCCGAGGGCCAGCTGGTAGAACTGCGCCGTCTGGGTGGCGTTGCCGACCACGAAGCCGACGTAGTCCATCCCGGTGACCGGGAACGGGTCCTGGCTGGCGTCGTACTCCACGAGCCCGACGAGCTGTTTGAGCTGCTCGAGGGTGAGGTCGGCCTTGAGCTCGTCGGCGGTCAGCGCCCCGCCGGTGGAGGGGGTCTCGTGAGTCGTCGTCATGGGCGTCACCTTGCCCAACGGTGACAACCTGCGCAACAGTACGTCGATTCGTCGTACACATTGTCCAGTCGAGGAGCTGTCGTGGACGATCTCGATCGCAGACTGCTCGCTCTGTTCGCCAGCGAGCCGCGGATCGGTGTGCTGCAGGCGTCGCGCGAGCTCGGAGTCGCGCGCGGCACCGTGCAGGCGCGGCTCGACAAGCTGGTCGCGACCGGCGTGATCACGGGCTGGGGACCGGAGCTCGCACCCGGGGCCCTCGGCTTCCCGGTGACCGCGTTCCTGACCCTCGAGATCCGCCAGGAGGACACCACGCTCGGCGGTCACGACACCGTCGCCGGCCACCTCGCCACCATCCCCGAGGTGCTGGAGGCGCACACCATCACCGGCGCCGGCGACCTGTGGGCCCGGGTCGTCGCCCGCTCCAACTCCGACCTCCAGCGGGTCATCGACCTGGTGCTCCAGGATCCCGCGATCGTCCGCAGCTCCACCGTCATCGCCCTGGCCACCCAGATCCCCTACCGCGTCCTCCCGCTCGCCGCCTCGGGGTAGTCCGTGACCCTCAGGAGAAGATCATGCAGGTCGAGGTGGCGTGGGCGACCAGGCGGCGGTCGGCGTCGTAGAGCTGGGCCTGGGCGAGCGCCGTACGACGTCCGCGCTGCAGCACCGCACCCTCGCAGCGGAGCCGGCCGGACTCGATCGTGACCGGCCGGAGGAACTTCACGGTCAGGTCGAGCGAGGTGTAGAGCTCTCCGGGTGCCAGCGTCGAGTGCACCGAGCACCCGGCGGCGGTGTCGAGCAGGGTGGCGAGCACGCCGCCGTGCACCGAACCGATCGGGTTGTAGTGGCGTTGCTGCGGCACGAGCTCGACGTGGATCGCACCGCGCTCACCGCCGAAGCCGTCGAGCCCCAGGGTCTCGGCGATGGGCGCGCCGGGGAGGGCGCCCGAGAAGATCGCCTCCAGCTGCTCGAAGCCGTCGAGGCCGGCGAGGTGGTCGTGCCGGCTCTGGGTCTCGCTCATGGATCCAGCCTGGCGCGCCTTGCTGAGTCTGTCAACAAGACTTAGGCTGATCGGCCATGAGCACCTCCCCGGCCGCCCTGGCCTGGTCGACCGAGAACTGCACCGTCGGCCGCACGATGGCGATCCTGGGCGAGAGGTGGACGTTCGTCGTCCTGCGCGAGGTCTTCAACGGCGTACGCCGGTTCGACGACATCCGCCGCCACAGCGGCATCCCGCGCCAGGTGCTCAGCAACCGCCTCGCCCTGCTCGTCGAGCAAGGTGTGCTGCGGCGGGAGCCCTACCAGGACCCGGGCGAGCGCTCGCGCCACGAGTACCGCCTCACCGACAAGGGGTTCGACCTCTATCCCGTGCTGGTGGCCATCGCCGACTGGGGCGACCGCTACCTCGCCGACCCCGACGGGCCACCGGTCGCGTTCTCCCACCGCGACTGCGGCGCGCCGATCCATGCCGCGCTGCACTGCGCCGACGGCCATCTCGTCGCCCGCCCGCGCGACGTCGCACCTCGCCCGGCCTCCGGGGCTCGCGCCTTCCTGCCGAGCACAGCTAGCCGGTAGGTCGCGACGCCCACTCGCGGAGGCGGTTGATCCGGGCGTGGAGCTGTTCGGCGCTCGCGATCGCCGCTGCCGGACCGCCGAGCTCCTTGCGCAGAGCGGCGTGGGTGACGCCGTGTGCCTGGCCCGTGCGGTGGTGCCAGGCGGCGACGAGACCGTTCAGCTCGCGGCGCAGGATCGCCAGCTGCTCGTGCGTCGAGACCTGGCGCTCGACCGGCGCCTCGGACGTCGTCGTACGGCGGGAACGCTGGCGGTGGTGGAGCAGCTCGCGCACTTGGTCGGGCTCGAGCAGCCCCGGGATCCCGAGGAAGTCCATCTCCTCCTCCGAGCCGACCGACACCTCGCCGGCGTGACCGAACTCGCCGCCGTCGTAGACCACGCGGTCGAAGCGTGCCTGCGAGCCGAGCGCCTGCCACGTCCCTTCCAGCTCGTCGGACGCACCGACGTCGGCATTGGCCTGCGCCAGCAGGTCCTGCTCGGCGGCGAACAGGTCGGACTCGTCGGTGATGCGCCGCCCGAGCACGTGGTCGCGCTCGACCTCCATCTCCGACGCAAGACCGAGCAGGTGCGGCACGGACGGCAGGAACACCGAAGCGGTCTCACCGCGTGCGCGCGCACGCACAAATCGTCCGACGGCCTGGGCGAAGAAGAGTGGGGTGGCGACGGCGGTCGCATACACGCCGACGGCGAGCCGGGGCACGTCCACGCCCTCGCTCACCATCCGCACGGCCACCATCCAGCGGTCCTCGGAGTCGGTGAAGGCGGCGATCTTCTTGGATGCGGACTTCTCGTCGGAGAGCACCACGGTGGGGGCCTCACCGCTGATCTTCCTCAGCAGCGCGGCGTAGGCCCGGGCGGAGTCCTGGTCGGTGGCGATCACCAGCCCCCCGGCGTCCGGGACGTGACGGCGTACTTCGGTCAGCCGACGGTCGGCGGCCGCCAGCACGGACGGCATCCACTCCCCGGCCGGGTCGAGCGCGGTGCGGAGCGCCTGCGCGCTGAGGTCCTTCGTCATCGGCTCGCCGAGGCGCGCGGCCACCTCGTCACCGGCGCGCGTTCGCCAGGCGAGGTCACCGGAGTAGGCCATGAACAGCACGGGGCGTACGACGTGGTCGGCGAGCGCGTGGCCGTAGCCGTAGGTGAAGTCGGCGACCGAGCGCGGGACGCCGTCCGGACCCGGTGCGTAGGAGACGAACGGGATCGGGTTGATGTCGGAGCGGAACGGCGTGCCGGTCAGTGCCAGCCGTCGCGTCGCGGGCTCGAAGGCCTCGCGCACCGCCTCGCCCCACGACAGCGCATCGCCGGCGTGGTGTACCTCGTCGAGGATCACCAGGGTCTTGAAGCGCTCGGTCCGGATCCGCATGGCCAACGGATTGACCGCGACCCCGGCATAGGTCACCGCGACCCCGACGAAGTCGGCCGACGTCTTCCCCGAGGCCGCGGAGTACGTCGGGTCCAGGGGGACACCGGCTCTTGCCGCCGCCTCGGCCCACTGCAGCTTGAGGTGCTCGGTCGGCGCCACCACGATGACCCGGTCGACGATCCGTCGGCCGAGGAGCTCGGCAGCGGCCGACAGTGCGAAGGTCGTCTTGCCGGCGCCGGGGGTGGCGACCGCCAGGAAGTCGCGGGGAGCGCGCGCGACGTAGTCGGTCAGGGCGGCGGTCTGCCAGGCGCGCAGCAGCGGCGCCGTACCCCACGCCGCGCGCTCCGGCCAGGCTGGAGTGAGGACGGGAGTCGGAGGGACGGCTGGACCTGGAGGTGGCCGTCCGGTCACTCGGCCCCGTCCCCCGAGCCGCCCTTGTCGCCCGGCTTCATGGTCTCCCAGATCTCCTTGCAGTCGGGGCAGACCGGGAACTTCTCCGGTGCCCGGCTCGGCACCCAGACCTTGCCGCACAGCGCGACGACCGGGGTGCCCATCACCATGGCCTCGGTGAGCTTGTCCTTGTCGACGTAGTGGCTGAACCGCTCGTGGTCGCCCTCGTCGGTCGGGACGGTGCGCTCGTCGACCCGCTCGTCGACAGCGGTCTGGGTCACGAATCCGATCTCGGGCACCGGTCCACCCTACGTCAGCGCCAGGTCAGTTGAGCTCAGGGTCGACGGGCCTGTTGACGTGCCAGGCGAGCTCTCCAGGCTGCCTCCGCATCACGTCGCGCCACAGGTCGGTCGGGTCGGCCCGGAACGGGTCCGGAGGCAGCGCCGGTACGACGTACCAGTCGCCGCCCGCGATCTCGCCCTCGAGCTGACCGGCACCCCAGCCGGCGTACCCGGCGAAGATCCGCACCCCGTCGATCGCAGCGTCGAGCTCGGTCACCTCGCCGTCGAGGTCGACCAACGCGAGCCGGTCGGTCACCGGGCGCAGCCCCACCGGCACCTCGTCGGGATCGCGGACCAGGGCCACCGCGAGGGCCCCTTCGGGCGACACCGGTCCGCCCCGGAACAACACCTCGGGCTCGGCCACGATCTCGCCCCAGTCGGCCAGGACCGAGGTCACCGGCACCGGCGACGGCCGGTTGAGGACCACGCCCATCGCGCCGTCCTCGTCGGCGTCGAGGAGCAGCACGACGGTGTCGGCGAAGTTGGGGTCGACGAGCTCGGGTGAGGCCAGCAGCAGCATCCCCGCCCGGATCTCCGACATGACTCCAGCATGCCTGCCGGAGGGCGCCGCCGGAAGACGGTCAGGCCGCGCCGTGCCCTCGGATCCGCTGCAGGAAACCGGCTCCGCGGCGGCCGGCGGGCGCCGGCGGCCAGCGATAGCCGGCCCGCGCCCGTTCCTCCAGGACGCGCCCTGTGGCGACGGTGTCCTCGGTGCTCTCGCTCGCCCGCCCGACCGTCGCGGCCATCAGGACCCGCTCCCTGGCCACCGAGGTCGCCATCGCGGCCGCCATCGCCTCGTCGAGGGGCTCGGTGCGGTAGTGGTCGAGCACGAGTCGCGTCCCGGGCAGCTCGTCGGCCGTGGCGTGCCAGGCCTCCGTCACCGCCTGCTCGAGGTCGGGCGGGTGGTCGAGCAGGGCGCGCTCGAGGTGCCCCGACAGTCGGGTGTGCCAGCGCAGCTGGAGGGCGGCGAGCAGGGTGAGCTCGTCGCCGAAGGTCTCCTGGACACCGGTCACGTCCATGGGCAGGACGCCGTCCCGGCGCTCGTCGGCGGCCTGGGTGACGGCGTGGAGGACGTCTCGCCGGCGATGGACGGTGCTCCAGGTCATGGCGGTCTCCTCCTTCACATACCGATGGTACGTACTCACGGTATGTGACGGAGGGGGCTGAGACAAGGACTGAGCGGCGCGTCTGCTGTCAGACCGCCGGGAGAGCAAGCTCGCTGCGGCGCTCAGCCGGCCGATCCGCTCCCGGCTCCGCCGTGACCGGAACGGCCGACCTCGACCATCACGCTCGTGGACTTCACCACGGCGGTCGCGGCGACCCCGGGCTCCAGGCCCATGTCGTCGGCGGCCTCGCGGCTCATCAGCGACACGATGCGGTAGTCGCCACAGGCCAGCTCGACCTTGGCCATCACGCCGTCGCGCTCCACGCTGACGACGACGCCGGTGAGGCGATTGCGGGCGCTGGAGGTCTTGTCACTCCCCGACAGCGAGCTCAGCAGCCCGGCCAGCTCGTCGGCCGGGAGCACGCGCTGGTTGCCGCGGCGTTCGAAGGTGATCCGGCCGTCCGCCTCCCAGCGGCGCAGGGTGTCGACGCTCACTCCCACCCGTTGCGCCACCTCACCGATCCGCAGGTAGTCGACCACCCGGTCAGGATAGGGGTACACCTCCGGACGGACCCCTGGCGTGCGCCGGACCTCTAGACTGCGTCGATGACCAAGAGCACTCGGGCGCGCCTGGTGGCCAAGGTCCCGCACGTCCCGGGAACGAGCCGTCGGGCGGAGTTCTCGGCCTCCACCCGCCGCGCGCTCGTCGACGTGGCCGAGGAGCTCTTCACCGAGCAGGGGTACGCCGCCACCTCGCTCGATGCGATCGTGGCCGGCGCCGACGTCACCAAGGGTGCCCTCTACCACCACTACTCCGGCAAGCAGGCGCTCTTCGAGGCGGTCTTCGAGCGGGTCGAGTCCGCCGGCGCGCAGTCGATCCAGGACGCCCTCACCGGCGACCAGGACCCGTGGGACAAGGCGCTGTCGGGCCTCCGCGCGTTCCTCGAGGTCGTGCGGCAACCGTCGTACAGCAGGATCGTGATCCAGGACGGGCCGTCGGTGCTCGGCTACGAGCGGTTCCGCGAGCAGGAGGAACGCTCCACCTTCGCCTACGTCCTCGACATCGTGCGGGCCGTGCTGAGCTCGGGTGAGTGGGAGCTCGGCGACGACATGGAACACACCTTCGCCCGGATCTTCTTCGGGGCGCTGTCGTCGTCCGGGGCCAGCGTGTCGACGGCGGAGGACGCCGACGCGGCGGCCGAGCGGGTGGAGCTGGCGATCGGTTTCATCCTGGCGGGGCTGCGCTCGCTCGCCGACCAAGGCGTGGACATGCCGGCCACGCCCTCGGCGGGCCTCACTTCTTGAAGTGGACCGTGCCGCCGTCGTTCGGTACCAGCTCGATCCAGGTGTGACCGGCGGGGACCTTCAGCACGTCGCCCTTCTTGGTGGTCAGCTGGATCGGTGAGTCGGCCTTGCCCTTCTGCCAGTTCCCGGCGATCATCCGGCCGTTGTGGAACAGCAGGGCGTTCCCCTTGCCCGTCAGCAGTGTCTGGGGCACCGGGTTCCCGGCCGGATCGACGTAGCCCGCATCGCCCTCCCTGACACGGAGCACCAGCACGTTCGTCGCCGGGAACTGGTCGCCGGGGGGCGCGTTGCTGTTGAGGTTGTGGTAGCTACCGTTGGTGAACTCCCACTCGGTGGTGTGGCCGCCGGAGAACTGCGCGCCGATGCTCGTCACCTTGACGCCCTTGGGCAGGTCCTTGTCGCTGCCCCAGGTCAGGTAGTCCGGCGGCGTCGCCCGCTTGGCCTTCGCGCTCGTGGCGACCTCGTCGAGGTGGGCGAACAGGTTGTAGGGCGCCAGTCGCTGGTCGGAGCGGTAGAAGCCCTTGGACCCCTCGGTGTAGAACGGGATGCCGGCGGCCTTGACCAGCGCGATGGTCCGGCTGGCAGCGCCGCTGGTCACCATCGAGGCGTGCACCGGCGAGACCACGGGGATGTCGCTGGCGCGCATCGACCGGATCGGCCCGGCGTCGCCCGGGATGTCGGAGTAGTAGAAGGCGGCGAGGCGGGTCAGGCCGCCCTCGACGAGCTCCTCGACGACCAGGTCGGCCTTGCTCAGCCCGACCTGCGGCTGGCTGGAGAACGTGTTGTCCATCTTGGCCACCAGGACCGGGTGGTCGAGCTCGGCGGTCTTGCCCGCCGCGACCTTCAGACCGGTCAGCGGCCAGAACTGGGTGATGGTCTGTCCACCCGCGACGTTCTGCGGGTCAGCCTCCGGCGTGGAGCTCGACGAACCGCCGCAGGCGGTCAGCATCAAGCCCGTCGCCGCCAAGGCGGACAGGGTCAGGGCAAGGCGTCGCAAGGAACTCTCCATCGCGTACTGGGACCGGGAATCCGCACCAGTGTGAAGGACGTTCCCAACCGGATCGCGAAGGGCACGCCGTCGAGGTGACGAGCATCACCCCGAGGCACCCGCACCGGAGTAGGTGAGCGAGGTCAGGACTTGGTACGTCGTGGGATCCAGGAAGGCGACGTACACCGAACCGGACGCCTGGTCCGCGGTCGGTGACGCGGTCGATGACGAGACTGGCGGAACCACCACCATCAGCGCGGCGCGGTCCTGGAAGCCGGCGCCCTGGGCGGCGTCGCTGAACGAGGTGCGCAGCACGATCGGGTCGACTCCGCTCGGCGCCGCGGCGTCAGCCGGGGCATGGGCCAGGACCTGGTCGACGATGCCGCTGGCGACCGGCGACAGGCCGGCATACGTCACGCCCTTGGCCTCCAGCGCCGCCGTGAACCCGGGCGGCAGCTCGGAGTAGACGTCCACCGAGGAGCCCTCGTCCTTGCCATGGAGGAGCACGTAGGCCAGGAGGGCGATCCAGAACAGCGCGAAGAGCCCCGCCACCACCGCGTGCACGGGCTTCATGCCGGGGGTGCGCCCGAGCCGGACGCCACCGTGCTCTGACGCCGGCTCGGAGCGGGGCTCAGACAAGCTTGGCGCCCCCGTCGACGTAGAGCGTCTGGCCGGTGATGTACGACGCCTCGTCGCTGCACAGGAACGCCGCGGCGGCAGCGATGTCCTCGGGGTACCCGACCCGGCGGACCGGGTTGCGCTCGGCCGCGGCCTTGCGGAAGTCCTCGACCGGCATGCCCACTCGGGCCGCCGTGGCATCGGTCATGTCGGTGGCGATGAAGCCGGGGGCGATCGCGTTGGCGGTGACGCCGAAGGGACCGAGCTCGATCCCCAGCGTCCGGACGAAGCCCTGGATGCCCATCTTGGCGGCGGAGTAGTTGGCCTGGCCGCGGTTGCCGAGCGCGGAGACGCTCGACAGGCAGATGACCTTGCCGTACTTCTGCTCGACGAAGTGCTTCTGCGCGGCCCGCGTCATCAGGAAGGCGCCGCGCAGATGGACGCCCATCACGATGTCCCAGTCGTCGTCGCTCATCTTGAACAGCAGGTTGTCGCGGGTGACCCCGGCGTTGTTGACCAGGATGTGCAGACCGCCCAGGTCGGTGGCGACCCGGTCGACCGCACTCTGCACGGAAGCGGCGTCGCTGACGTCGCAGGCGAGGCCGAGGGAGCTGGCACCGTCGGTCAGCGGCAGGCTGCCGGCGGCTTCGGAGGCCTGGTCGGCGTCGAGGTCGAGCACCGCGACGGAGGCGCCCTCCTCGGCGAATCGGGTGGCGATGCCGAACCCGATCCCTCGTGCGGCTCCGGTGACGACGGCGACACGCCCGTCGAAGCGACCCATGATCTGCTCCTCGTCGGCTGGTGACGGTGACAGCCGGGCCCGACGGCTCGACCATCGGTCACTGTAGAGCCCGCCCGGGCGGCGTCGTACGTCGGGCGCCGGGGGCCCCGGACGCACTGCGACGGCCCGGGCGTCTCATCCGAGGTCAGACGGCGGTGCGGGTAGCCGCAGCCTCGGCCTGCGTGCGCAGGCCGTCGAGGTCGGTGGCGCCGGAGAGCACGGCCTGCACGACCGGGTCCTCGGACCGGGTCAGCGCGACCAGGAGCCGGCTGCCCGACATGCCCGGGTCGTCGCGCCGGGTGGCGCGGTCGTCGTCGAGGCGGTCGACCAGGGCTGCGCGTCGCACGTCGCGCAGCAGGCCCCGCAGCTCGCGCGAGAAGCGCGGGCCGTCACCGCGTCGGCTGCGGGGGCCACGACGGCCGCGACCCTCGTGGTGATGGTCGTGATCGGGTGGTCGTGATGCTGCCGGCGGCGCCCGCGCCGACCGCCGCGGGCGTCGCGGTCGGTTCGGTCCCGGTCCGGCCGGGAGGCCCAGCCGTCGGTGAGGTCCTGGCCGAGGTTGGTGCGGACCGCGTCGCGGACGCGGTCGAGGTCGATGCCGATGGCACGCAGGGCCTCGCGGTCATCGTCGTACGACGTGGCCGCGGGGTCGGCATCCTCGGCGTCGAGGTCGGGCCGGTCGAGACGGTCGACGTGCTGGGCGGCCACGATCTCTCGAGCGGTCTCGAGCCGCAGACCGTGGTCGGTGAGGGCGGAGTAGGCCGTCCCTCGGGCGTTGGCGAGCAGGCCGAGGAGAAGGTGGTCGGGACCGACCTCGGGGTGGCCCAGCTCGCGGGCGATGTCCGCCGCCTGGGCGACGGCGATCCTGGCTTCGGTGTCGAGTCGGGACTGCATGGATGTCTCCTGACGTGAGTCCGTGGTCCCGCTGCTCAGGGGCGAGCGTGGCGGGAGTGCTTCTGGTGAACCGCCTGGCGGCTGACCTGCAGCACGTCGGCGATCGCCTGCCAGCTCCACCCCTGCTCGCGTGCGTGGTGGACCTGCACCGCCTCGAGGCGGTCGGCCAACGCGCGGAGGGCCCGGACGGCGGCGAGTCCCTGCTCGGGATCGTTGCTCGCCGCGGACTGCGAGAGCTCGGTGGCGTCGTTCACTGTGTCAAGTGAACCTGACGAGCCAGGATTTGTCAACTTTTCCTGACATCAGGGTCGGTGAGCGCGGCGCGGAGCGTGGCGGCGTACGCCGTCGCCTCGCCGTCGGCGTACTTCTGACGCGGCCAGAAGAAGCCGCGGAGCCCGTCGCCCTTCGTCCGCGGTACGACGTGCAGGTGCAGGTGGGCGACCGACTGGCTCACCACGTTGTTCATCGCCACGAAGCTCCCCTGCGCTCCGAGCCCGTCGACCATCACGCGCGCCAACCGCTGAGCGGCCTCGACGAACCCGTCGCGCAGGCCGGCCGGGAGGTCGAGCAGAGTCACGACGTGCTCGCGCGGCACGAGCAGCGTGTGCCCCTTGAACACCGGCCGCCCGTCGAGGAAGGCCACGAAGTCCGGCTCGTCGAGCACGACCTCGGCCGGGGTCTCCCCCGCGACGATCGAGCAGAACACGCATCCAGGCTCCATGCCGCCACGGTAGAGCCCGCTCCGGACATGCCGGTCACGCCCGGTACCGACCTTGGACCCTGGACGCGGGCGCCCGCGCCGACGAGCCTGGGGGTCGGGCCGAGCGGTGCCCGCCGCTGAGCCGTCGCCCCACGGAGAGGACAACGTGATGGCCAAGTCCGGGAACAACAGTGCCGTTGCCGGCAGCGGAGCGATCTACGGCCTCGGCGTCTTCGGGGCGTGGTTCTGGTTCTGGCAGCAGGCAGATGGCTTCTGGGCCCACCTCTACGCGATCTTCGAAGGGATCTTCTGGCCGGCGTACATGGTGTTCCAGGCCTTCCAGGCCCTCGCACGCTGACCGCGCCCGCCGGGCACGACGTCCGCTACGGCGTGACGATGGGGAAGTTGTTGTCGCCCGGCTGGAGGACCGCGGCGAGGCGGTCGAGGACGCCGGGGTCGCCCGCGAGCTCGATGCCGGCACCGGCGAGGCCTTCGGTCGAGAGCCCACCGAGGGCGAGGGCGGGCAGCGCTCGGCGGGTGGTCGTCAAGGTGACGTCGGCGTCTCCCCGCTGCGGGCGAGCGCTGTAGGTGAGCACGCCGTTGGACAGCCGCAGGCGGTAGCGCTCGTCGACGTCGGTGAGGACGATGTCGATCGACAGCTTCTCGTCCCACGCCTTCGGGCCGTCGACCTGGATGGCGATCGCGTCGAACAACATCACCGGCGTGAGCTGGCCGATGACGTCGGGCGCCGTGGTCGCGGTCGGGGTGCCGAACTGTCCGTCCCGGAGCTCCATGCTCCCGGAGAGGAAGAAGTCGCGCCAGGTCCCGTTCTCGGAGCCGTACCCGAGCTGCTCATAGGTGTCGGCGAGCACGTCGCGGGCGCCTGCATGGTCGGGGTGGGCGAAGACCGCGTGGTTGGCCAGCTCGACGGCCCAGCGGTAGTCACCGGAGTCGAAGGCCGCACGCGCCGCTGCGACGGCCGCGTCGATGCCACCGGCGAGGTCGACGTACCGCTGCGCCCGCTCGACGGGTGGGTGCTCCCACAGGTGGGCCGGGTTTCCGTCGAACCAGCCGAGGTAGCGCTGGTAGATCGCCTTGACGTTGTGGCTGACCGAGCCGTAGTACCCCCGAGCGTGCCAGGCGTTCTCGAGGGCCGGGGGCAGGGTGATCAGCTCGGCGATCTCCGGACCGACCAGGCCCTGGTTGAGCATCCGCACGGTCTGGTCGTGGAGGTAGGCGTAGAGGTCGCGTTGGGTCGAGAGGAACTCCACCACCCGCTGGTTGCCCCAGGTCGGCCAGTGGTGGGAGGCGAAGACGACCTCGACGTCGGCACCGAACAGGTCGATCGTCTCGGTGAGGTAGTTGGACCAGCCATGAGGATCGCGCACGACCGCGCCGCGCAGGGTGAGCAGGTTGTGGAGGTTGTGCGTGGCGTCCTCGGCGGAGCACAGGGCCTTGAAGTCGGGCAGGTAGATCAGCATCTCCGAGGGCGCCTCGGTGTCCGGCGCCATCTGGAAGACCATGCGTACGCCGTCGACGGTCTCCTCCTGCCCGGTCGTGGTGACGGAGTCCGTCGGCTCCATCAGCGAGACGGTCCCGATCGAGATGGTCTGGCCCAGACCGGCTCCGACACCACCCTGCGGACCACGAGCGAGTGACGCGCCGTACATGTAGGCGGCGCGGCGGTTCATGGCGGTGCCGGCGTAGACGTTCTCCGAGACCGCGTGCTGGATGAAGCCTTCGGGGGCGAAGACCCGGACCTCGCCGGCGTCCACCTCCTCCTGGGTGACGAAGCCCTTGATGCCGCCGAAGTGGTCGGCGTGGGAGTGGGTGACCACGACCGCCTTCACGGGCCGGTCGCCGCGGTGCTTGCGGTACAACGCCAGAGCAGCCGCGCCCGTCTCGACCGACAGCAGGGTGTCGAACACGATGATGCCCTCGTCGCCCTCGACCAGGGTGGTGTTGGACAGGTCCATGCCGCGCACCTGGTAGATGCCTTCGACCACCTCGAACAGTCCGTCGATCGCGGCGAGCCTGGACTGGCGCCACAGACTCGGGTGCACGGTGTCCGGCGCATCACCCTCCAGGAAGTCGTACGTCGAGTTGTCCCACAGCACCGTGCCGTCCTCAGCCGTCACGGCCTCCTCGATCGGCGCGATCAGGCCGCGGGTCGCGTCCTCGAAGTCCTGGGTGTCGGAGAACGGCAGGGAGGTCAGGGCATCGCGGTGCTGGGACTGGATCTGGGCGCTGGCCGGTCGGGGCGTGGTCGTCATGCTGCCCAGTCTCGACCGTCGACGCGGGGTCCCGCAAAGCCCTCGGGGCACCAGAGCCTCGTGATGGTTCCTCGTCACCGCCACTCAGGGCCGCGCGCGCCACGATCAAGACGCGAGCGGGCGCGGCGAAGGGGTGCCCGCGAGGACCGCGCGCACCCCTTGCTCGATGGGTCGGTCGGTGGAGCTGGCGGGAATCGAACCCGCGTCCTCGAGCATCGAACCAGGTCTTCTCCGGGTGCAGTCAGTGCTGTCGTTTTCTCGGCCCCGGCGCTCGCACTGACACGTCGCCGACAGGCCCAGTCAGGATGAAGTCCCGACCGCCCCTCCTGACAGAGAGCGGCCAGCAAGCCTTCTAGATGAGGCCTGGATCCGGGACGAAGGCAGGTGCCCGGTCAGACCCTTCGGTCACTGCTCAGGCAGCGAGAGCGAAGTTACTGCGCGTGTTGTTGGCAGTTATAGGTTCCCGACGGACGTTTACGAGATGACGTCGGCTTCTCGACCCGCTTCCCCTGGAACTGACGTCCCAAGTCGAAACCGATCAGCCCCTCTTGAGTTGTGGTTCCAGTCTACGGGGGTCAACGCCCAGAAGACGACTCGGATTCCCTTCGGCGCAAGATCTTGGGTTCGCCGACATGGGCACCGGGATTGCCCGTACGATCCTGCCGCCCCACCCACACCACCTCTCGGGAGCCCCTCCGTGCGCCGAACCCTCCTCGCCGTCGTCGCCCTCCTCTGCGCGGGCCTTGCCCTGCCCACCTCGACGGCCCACGCCGACGCCACGAAGGACGTCGGGCTCAAGGGTTTCGCCGACATCGTCGTGGACCAGGCGCACTCCCACATCTTCATCTCCCAGGGCTCCGGGTCCGTGCTCGTCCTCAACCTCGCGGGCAAGGTGCTCGGCCACCTGGAGGGCCTGCCGGGTGCGAACGGAATGGCCCTGAACGACGACGGCTCCGAGCTCTACGTCGCCCTCACCGACGGTGACGCCATCGCCCAGGTCGACACCGCCGACCCGCTCGCCCAGGGCGCGACGACGACGTTCTCGACCGGAAGCGGCAGCTGCCCTCTCGACGTCGCCTACGCCGCGGGACTGGTCTGGTACGCCGCCACCTGCGACGGGCAGTGGGCCAACGTCAAGCCGCTCGACCCGGCCACCGGCATGGTCTACGACACCGGTACCCACCTCGTCTACAACCCCCGCCTGGCGTCGGATCCGGCGGTTCCGAACGCCGTCTTCGCGGGTGACCGAGGCTCCTCTCCCGCGCAGTCCTACAAGTTCTCCGTGACCGGTCTGCCCACCCCGTCGGTGACCACGACGTCTGCGTGGAACGTCAACGCTTCGTCCCTGGCCTTCGCCCGGGACGGCGCCACCGTCGTCACCGGCGCCCACCAGGAGCTCTCGACCGCCGACCTGAGCCGGACCGACGGCTACGCGGTCTCCCACGCGACCAACGCCGTGGCGATGCGATCGTCCGACGACCTCATCGCCTTCGGCACGACGAACGGCGTGGTCTTCTACCGGCACGGCGCCTCCTCTCGCATGGGGACCTACTCCTTCGACGACCCGGACGCCGCGGTCCTCGACGGTGGCCTGGCCTTCGCCGGGACGCAGCTGTACGCCGTGACCTACGACAGCCAGTACGCCCCGCACTACGCGCTGCAGGTGATCTCCCCGCGCAACCGGCCGCGTGCGAACGTCTCGGTCGACGTCAGCGGCGGGCACTACCGCTACGGCAAGAAGGCAACCGTGGCGGTCACCCTGCACGGCCACAAGAGCAGCTCCCGCCTCGAGCTGTACGCCGTCACGCCTGACGGCAAGGAGTACTTCCTCAAGCGCGGCCGCCCGGACAGCCACGGCCGGCTCACCATGCGGCTCGCCATGAGCGTGAACGCAGCCTTCGTCGGCGTCTTCGACGGCGATGCGACCGTCGCGGCGAACGGCGCCGTCAAGCGCGTCAAGGTGCAGGCGTGGGTGCTCGGCAAGCTCTTCAAGGCCAAGCGCCACGCCGGTCGCTACGCGCTCTACAAGCCCGGTCAACGGCTGCAGTACGGCGCCGCCGTCGGCCCCGACAAGAGGGGTGAGTGCATGTACTTCCGGGCCCAGTTCCACGTCCGTGGCCACTGGGGCTACGACTCGACGACGTCCTGCATCACCTTGGACAAGAAGAGCGGTGCCGGGGTCTACATGAAGGGCACGAGGGGTCTGACCGGGATCCCGATCCGGATCCGCGCCGAGTGGTCGGGCGACTCGTTCAACACCGCCGCGAAGGCGAAGTGGAGCTACGCCGAGTTCACCGGCTCCGCACGGGGTGCGAACAAGCACGCCGCGAACAAGCTCGGCTCGACCTACGGGACGCTGCGGGCAGACCCGGGGTCGCTGCCCGCGGTCGGGCCGAAGAGCCGCTCACCGTTCTCCCAGCACACCGCGCGCAACCAGTCGTCGCCGAGCTCGAGCCTGGTCAACCCGCTCAGCTGGCTGTCGTAGGCGTACGGGATGTTCGGGAAGTCGGAGCCCAGGAGCACCTTGGGCTGAAGGTCGCGTAGCCGGGGTACCAGCTCGCGCGGGAACGCGGCGCCGAGGTCGTCGAAGAAGTCGGTGAACACCATGGTCGTGTCGACGCAGACCCGCTCGTAGGTCTCGGCGAGCGCGACGAACTCGGCGTACTCCGGGGCGCCGAGGTGAGCGATCACCAGCGCCAGCCGCGGGTGGCGACCCAGCAGGTCGGCCACCGGTCCCGGACCGGTGTACGGCGTACCGACCGGGCCGGACCCGGCATGGATGACGACAGGCGTCCCGGCGTCCTCGAGCACGCCCCAGACCTCGGCCAGAAGCGGATCGCGTACGTCGAAGCCACCGACCTGCACGTGGACCTTGAAGATCTCCGCGCCCGCGGCGAGTCGAGCCACCACGTGGTCCGCCGCGCCCGGCTCGGGGTAGAACGTCGCGCTGTGCAGGCAGCCGGGTGTCAGGTCCGCGAACTCGGAGGCCCAGTCGTTGAGGAACTCCGCCATCCCCGGCCGATGTGCGTAGGCGAGCGCCGAGAAACGGCGTACGCCGAAGCCGCGCAGGGTCGAGACCAGGTCCTCGTCGGTGCCGCGGTAGTGCAGCGGCCACGGCCGCCCGATCAGGGGGCCCGCGGTGTCGAACTGCTCACGCACCTTGGCCATCACCCGCGGCGGGAGGAAGTGGGTGTGCACGTCGAACAGGCCCGGCAGCCCGAGCTCCGCGGCGAACGCCACCGGGTCCAGGCTCACAGCGGCATGACCAGGATCAACGTCGGCCCACTCCAGTCGATGCGCTGCAGCTCGTTCATCGCGACGAACCCCACCGACTCGTAGAAGGCGCGGGTCCGTGCGTAGGCGTCGCTCTCGTGCGTGGGACCGACCGTGTGCACCTCCAGCAGCCTCACACCGGCCGCGCGCAGGTCGCCCTGGATCGCGTCGACGAGCAGCCGTCCGATGCCCTGCCGGTGCCGGTCACGTCGTACCACGAGGAGGTGCAGCTCGCGCGACAGCGGGAAGTGCTCGGCAAGCAGGGCGGCTCCGACCACCTCGTCCCCCTCGACGGCGAGGAAGGACGGGAGCCGCGCGGCGTCGGCGACGTACGCCGCATTGGCCTCGGAGATCCCGAACCACTCGGGGACACCCGCGAGCAGTGCCGAGACCGCTGCCGGGTCCGCACGTCGTACGACGTCGACCGGCATCAGTCGGAGTGGCCCTTGGCCCGGCGGCCGATCGCCTGCTGCTTCTCGCGCTCGGCCTGGCGGTCGGCGAGCGCGTGGCGCTTGTCGTAGGACTTCTTGCCCTTGGCCAGGCCGATCTCGACCTTGGCGCGGCCGTCCTTGAAGTAGAGCGACAGCGGGATCAGCGTGTAGCCCTTGTCGCCGACCTTGCGCTCGATCTTGGCGATCTCGGCCTTGTTGAGGAGCAGCTTGCGGCGGCGGCGGGAGGCGTGGTTCGTCCAGGTGCCCTGCGTGTACTCCGGGATGTGTACGCCGTGCAGCCAGACCTCGTGGGCGTCGACCTCTGCGAACCCGTCGACGAGCGTGGCGCGGCCCTGCCGCAGGGACTTGACCTCGGTCCCCATCAGCACGAGCCCCGCCTCCCACGTGTCCTCCACGTGGTAGTCGTGTCGCGCCTTGCGATTCTGCGCGATCAGCTTGCGCCCCTGCTCCTTCGGCATTCCCCCAGTGTCTCAGGGGTGCGGGAGGCGGTGCCAATCAGTCTGTCTCGTCAGCCTCGACCTGCTGGCTGGCGTCAGCCGCCGATCCACGGGGCGGGGTCCACGGCCACGCCGTTGACCATGACGGTCATGTGGGTGTGGCAGCCGGTGGACCAGCCGGTCGTCCCGATCAGCCCGACCACCTGTCCCCGGGAGACCGCCTGGCCGACGTGGGTGCGGTAGGCCGACAGGTGGTTGTAGATCACGGTGACGTTGCGCCCGTTGATCAGCCCGAGGTTGAGGAACAGCCGGTTGCCCCAGACCGAGGAGTAGTACTGCGACAGGATGTGCCCGCTGCCGGCGGCCCAGATCGGCGTACCGCACGCGGCGCCGAAGTCGTCGCCGTCGTGGAGCCCGTAGTAGTGCATGACGGGGTTGATCCGGTAGCCGTAGCCCGAGGTGATGGGCCCGTTCACCGGGCGCAGCAGCAGACCGCCCGTCGGGCCCTTGTAGCCACCGCCGCGGTGCTGCTCGCGGGCGATCTCGGCCATCAGCTGGCGGTGGACCCGAGCGGCAGCAGCCTTCGAGCGGGCCAGGACGCGAGCATCGTGGGCTCGCGCGGCGACCGCCATCGCCCAGGCCTTCTTGTGCTGCTTCACGCTCTTCGCGACGCGGTCCCGCGCGGCGGCGGCCTGCTGCTTGTACTTCTTCTCCTCCAGCAGCTTCGCGTCGGCCTGTGCCTGCTTGCGGGCCACTCGGTCGCGGGCCTGAGCGAGCTGCTCGGTCTGGACCTGGAGCAGCACGGCGGTCGCCTTCAGCCCGTCGAGCGCCTGGTCCTGGGAGGAGAGAACGAAGCTGTTGTTGGCATCCCGCGCTGTGAGGTCGGCGGGCGACACGGACTGCAGCAGCGACATCATGCCGACCAGCTGCGGGTCCCCCTGCTCGTAGAACGACGTGACCGTGTGGACCAGGGTGGCGCGTTGATCCGCGGCCTCCTGCTTCCCACGGGCCAGGTTGTCCTCGGCCGTGGCGAGCCTGACCTGCGCCCGCCGGAGCTGCCGCCGGAGCTGCTCGAGCCGGGCCCGCGCCTCCTGCACGTGGTGGCGCGCCACCTGGAGGTCGTGCCGGGCGCTCCGAAGCTGAGTGCGGGAGCGGTCCAGGGCAGCCGCGGCGCGCGCCGTCTGCTTGCTGGACTCGTCGAGATCCGCCTGGGCGCGCTTGACCGAATGTTGCGCGTGGCTCTGCTGGTGGCGCAGGTGCTTGACGTCAGCGCGCGCCAACGGAGTGGAGGCGGCGCCCAGGACGAGAGCACCAGCCGTACAAGCAACGGCCAGGCGCCGGCGGGCGGTGGCGGGGAAGAGTCGCACCGTGAGCCTTCGGGTGTTCGGGGAAGGTGAACACGGCGACGCTAACCGACCGACCTCACACTTTGAGGTATTTGCGGGTGAGTACGAGTGTCGGGATCAAGGTGAGCAACGGGCCCAGGATCGCGATCACGAGCAACGCCGTCCAGTAGTCGTGCATGTCGACCCACGGGATGAAGCTCAGGTCGCTGCTCAGATGGCCCTGCACCTGGAACTTCATGAAGGCCCCGACCGCGAGGCCGGCCAGCGCCACGCCGATCACGGCGGTCACCACCGCCTCGAGCAGGAACGGGAGCGCGATGTAGAGGGTGGAGGCACCGACCAGCCGCATGATGCCTATCTCTCGGCGGCGGGCGAACGCCGCGAGGCGGATCGTGTTGGCGACCAGGAGCAGCGCCGCGATGACCAGCACGAAGGCGGTCCAGAAGGAACCCCACTTGAGCCACGAGATGGTGTTGAAGATCGGTTTCAGGATCTTGTGGACGTCCTGGACGCGCGACACCCCGTCGAGACCGATCACCGAGCTCTCGACGTCGCGGAACTCGTTCGGGTTCTTCAGGGTGATCCAGATCGACTGCGGCATGTCGGCGGCGGTGATCGGCGAGTTCGGACCGTCGTACTTGCCGGGGTACTGCTCCTTGAGCTTGTTGAACGCGTCGTCCTGGGACTCCTGGTGGGAAGCCGAGACCTGGGTGTTCGCGTCGACGACCTTCTGGATCGCCGCCTTCTGGGCCGGGGTCACCTCGCCCGTGCAGGCCGGATTCGTGTCCTGGCGACTGCACAGGTACACGGTGATCTGGAGCTGGCTGCCCCAGCGGTCGGCGACGCGGTGAGCCTCCTGGTTGAGCAGGACACCGACACCCACGAGGGACAACGAGACGAACAGCGTGAGGATCACCGCGAGGTGCATCGAGAGGTTGCGGCGCAGGCCGCTGCCCAGCTCGGTGAAGACATAACGCAGCTGCATGGAGGAGGCTCTCTGAGTGGTGACTGGGGAGGCGTGTTGCTCGGGGTCCGATCAGTGCTGGAAGCCGTAGACGCCTTGCGCCTGGTCGCGCACGACGCTCCCGTCCGCCAGCTCGATGACGCGCTTGCGCATCTGGTCGACCACGCCGGCGTCGTGCGTCGCCATGACGACGGTGGTACCGGTGCGGTTGATCCGGTCGAGCAGCTTCATGATGCCGACCGAGGTCGCGGGGTCGAGGTTTCCTGTGGGCTCGTCGGCGATCAGGATCATCGGCCGGTTGACGAACGCGCGGGCGATCGCGACCCGCTGCTGCTCGCCACCGGACAGCTCGTCGGGCATCCGGTCGCCCTTGCCGTCGAGACCGACGAGCTCGAGGGTCTCGGGCACGGTCGCCCGGATGTCACCGCGGGACTTGCCGATCACCTGCAGAGCGAAGGCGACGTTCTCCGAGACGGTCTTGTTGGGCAGCAGACGGAAGTCCTGGAAGACGGTGCCGATCTGGCGGCGGAGCCGCGGCACCTTCCAACCGGCGAGGCGGTTGATCTCCTTGCCGGCGACGTAGACGCGTCCCGAGGTGCAGCGCGTCTCGCGGAGCACGAGACGCAGAGCGGTCGACTTGCCCGAGCCCGACGTGCCGACCAGGAAGACGAACTCGCCCTTCTCGATGTCGATCGAGACGTTGTCGAGCGCCGGGTGGCTCCCACCGGGGTAGGTCTTCGTGACCTTTTCGAAGCGAATCACTGAAGGGAGATTAGCCGAGACGGGCAACCGTTCGGGTATCCGCGCGGCGCGCCTGTCACTCCACCCCACGTCCGCGTCGGCCGGGCACCGACATCCGCGTGCAACCGACGTCGCGGCCCGCGCGTGTCTGCTGCAATGGGTCGACATCGGGTCGTCCGGTCCTTGACGAGGGAGCCATGGGCAACGGGGAGCACGAGTTCACCGCGTTCTACGACGCCACGTGGTCGCGCACGGTCGCCTGTGCCTATGCCGTGACCGGTGACCTCGGGGCCGCGGAGGAAGCGGCTCAGGAGGCGTACAGCAGGGCCTGGCCGCGCTGGTCGACGCTCGCGACGTACGACGACCCCGGCGCCTGGGTGCGCCAGGTCGCGACCCGGCAGGCGATCAGCCGTTGGCGGCGCGGTCGTACGGCGCATCGCTTCCTGTCCCGCTCGGGCGCCGGAGAACGGCCCGCACCGACGAGAACACCGTCGCCCTCGTGACCGCACTCCGGTCGCTCCCCGAGGCCCAGCGCCGCGCGCTCGTCCTCCACCACCTGGCCGGCTTCACCGTGGCCGAGATCGCCGCCCAGGAAAGGTGCCCCGAGGGCACCGTCAAGGCGCGCCTCTCCCGCGGTCGCGCCGCCCTCGTCCCGCTCCTGGAAAGCACTCCGAACGGAGAACCCACTCATGCCTGACCACGACACCTACGACCTCGACGCGGCCTTCGCCCGCCTCGAGCAGGAGGTCACCGCCCTGTCCACCGCCCCCGGAGCCGGCGCCGCCGTGGCCCGTGCGCGTCGGCGACGGCGCACGCGAACCGGCGCCATCGCAGCGGTGGCCGTCCTCGCTGTCGCCGGCGTGGCTGTTGGCCAGAGCCTCTCGAGTCACGACGAGTCGGTGGCGCCGGCCGACCATCTCCCCGCGCCCGCACGGCTGACTGACGAGCGCCTCGCGTCCGCGACCGAGGGTTGGACGCCAGCCTGGACGGCGAACACCGCGGCGGCGCAGCACAAGATGCAGCTGACTTTCGGCGGCGACTGCTTCCCGTCGTTCGGTGGTGGGCAGGCGGACGGCTACACCCTGTTCGGCAACAGTCACGACGACCTCGCGATCACCACGACGAGCGACTTCACCGGCGACCCGAGTGGCGAGCCGGTGGCGCTGCAGCGGATGGTCAGCGACATGGAGGGATGCCCGGGCGCGCAGGAGGTCAGCTCGTTCAACGGCCCCTCCGGGGTGGCCGGGCACACATACCAGGTCCGCACGCCGGCCTCCGAGCCGGCTCCCGAGTACGTCTGGATCGTGAGCACGGGTCAGGGAATCGGGGTGCTGAAGATCCTTGGCCAGAGCGACCCTCTGCCGTCGGTGAACGACGCGGCGGTCACCGACGCGCTCGTTGCCGCCGTCGAGTTCCGGGTGGAGCACAGTGACCCACGGACGAACGGGTCGGTGCAGCGAATCGACCCGACGAAGACCGTCGGGCAGGTGTGGGCGAATGACTTCGGGCCGGCGCTGGCAGGGTGGGACAACCCATGGGAGCCTCAGCTGCAGGACGTCAGCGGCCCCGAGATGCCGACCTGTGCGGGTGGGTTCGTCGACAGCGCGACCGGGTCGTCGGAGACTGTCAACGTCGGTCGCAACGGTCACGAATGGGTCCAGTGGTTCGACGACGAGACCGCGGCCAAGGCAGCCGTCGAGCAGCTCCAGCAGAACCTGACCTCGTGCTCGACACCCTTCACCTTCCACACCGTGACCCTGCCCGATGGGCGACCGGTCCTGGTCGGCGTCGGTCCCGAGGTCCTCTGGGTCGAGAGGGTCGCCTCGCACGTCCTGCTCGTCCACATCCCGCCCGGCAGCACGCCCCCGCCCGACGAGGTCTCCCTGCGCGTCGGGGCCGTGCTCGAGCACGTGCTCGAGCAACCGGCCACCACGACCATGTCGCCGGGCGGCAAGGTGCCGTCGTGGATGAAGCACGAGATCGCGGCCGCGCCGACGTTCGGACCCTAGGTTGGCTCAGCCTCTCCGCCTCGTGGGCGATAGCGGATCCACTCGGGTTCGATATGAATGGCGTGGGGTGGCTTGAATTCGGGATGTCGATCTGTGGGGTTGAGCCGTATCTCCCACGGGGTGTTGTGGATAACCCGGTGGTGATGGCCACATAGCAGCGCGAGATTATCGATCTTCGTCTTTCCGCCGTTGGTCCAGTGCTCGATGTGGTGGGCGTGGCACATGAGCGGTGGCCTGGTGCAGGCGGGGAAGGTGCAGTGCCGGTCCCTGATGACCAGGGCGGTCCAGATCGCGGGGGTGACCAGTCGGCGGAGTCGGCCGACGTCGAGGACCTCACCGTGGGTGCCGAGGACGGCGGGGATGATCTCGGCGTCGCAGGCCAGCCTGCGCAGCACGTCGGGTGGGAGGTCGATGCCGTCCGCGGTCGCCCCGACTCCGACCTCCGTACGCAGCGTGGCCTCGTCGAGGGTGACCAGGAGCCGGGCGGGGGTGGCGTGGGTCTCGGGTGGGAGCTCGGTGTCCAGGGCGTGCTGGGCGGTGGTGACCAGGGCGTCCCACATCCGGGTGCCGTGGTCGCGGGGGTCGGGATACTGCTCCCCGGTCTCCGGATCTGTGACCGGGTCGGGTGAGGTGAGGGGCAGGAGGGCTGCTTTGAGGAGGGCTCCGTCCTCGGCGATGCCGCGGCCCCGGATCCGGACCCCGCCGGCCCGGTCCTCGCTGATCGAGAGGTATCGGTTGAGGTGGGCTGCTCGTTCGTCGCGCTCGAGGGCGGCTTCGAGTCGGCGGTCGACGCCGTCGGGGTCGACCACCTCGACCACGTGCCGGCCGGCCTTGGCGAGCTCGGAGGCGTTCAGGTGCGCTGCCTGGCGCACGAGGACCTTCTCGCCGCGGCGGCGCACCCAGTCACCGGGCGGGAGGTCCTCGACGGACCGGATGATCACCTCGGCCTGCGCCGGCGACACCGACCCGGCCAACAGGGCGTCACGGGTCCGGGACAGCGGACCGGTCAGGGCGTGCGCCTGCTTGACCCGCTTCCTGCCTTCGCCGTGACGTAGTCCGCCGAGGTGGGTGAGCCAATCGCCGGTCGAGGCGTAGTGGAGCTTCTTGCTCGCCACACCTCTGACGTCGACCTCGACCACCGCACCGGCCTCGAGCGCGGAGGCTGCCGAGAGCAGCTGCTGCACCTGGGCCACCACGTCGACCAGCTCGTCGTCGGACCGCGCCGACCACAGCGTCTCGGCCAACCCACGCACCGCCGCGAACGCCTCGGCCAGCACCCGCGTGGGCGAGGCACCGGGGGCGGGACCGGGGGCGTGTTCCGAGATCGACATAGAGATCAGGAAATCACCGGCCACCGACATTCCGGCCGATATCCACAGGGTTTATCCCATCATCCGAGATATTCCACAGAAAAGAAATTCCGGCCCGTTCACCGTCCACAGAAATCAAGACCCCAACCACAAGGAGCACCCCAGGCAACGACGGACTTCCAAGGCACACGGTGAGTGGTACCGCACCCCACCACCCACCGAAACCGCACCCGTCGTTCTACGTCACACACCGCCACCAGCACACCGCCGTACCGACGAACGCGGCGCCGGTTCCGGGGTCTCGACAAGCTCGACCAGCGGTTCCGGGGTCTCGACAGGCTCGACCAACGAGAGTGGGGGTCTCGACAGGCTCGACCAGCGGGCGTGGGTCTAGCTCGCGGCAGCCTTCTCGGCGCCCATCCGCCAGCGGATCCCGGCCTCGAGGAAGCCGTCGATGTCGCCGTCGAAGACGGCCTGCGGATTGCCGACCTCGTAGTCGGTGCGCAGGTCCTTGACCATCTGGTACGGGTTCAGCACGTAGTTGCGCATCTGGTCGCCCCAGCTGGCCTGGACGTCGCCCCGCATCGCGTCGAGCTGGGCCTTCTCCTCGGCCTTCTTGAGGGCCAGGAGCTTGGCCTTCAGCACGATCATCGCGCTGGCCTTGTTCTGCAGCTGTGACTTCTCGTTCTGACAGCTGACCACGATGCCCGTCGGCAGGTGCGTCAGCCGGACCGCGGAGTCGGTGGTGTTCACGGACTGGCCACCGGGGCCACCTGAGCGGTAGACGTCGACCCGGATGTCCTCGTCCGCGATCTCGATCTCGTCGGTCTGCTCGAGCACCGGCACGACCTCGACGGCGGCGAACGACGTCTGCCGGCGTCCCTGGTTGTCGAAGGGGCTGATCCGGACCAGTCGGTGGGTACCGGCCTCGACCGACAAGGTGCCGTAGGCGTACGGCGCCTTCACCGCGAAGGTCGCCGACTTGAGGCCGGCCTCCTCGGCGTACGACGTCTCGTAGACCTCGACGGGGTACTTGTTGCGCTCGGCCCAGCGCGTGTACATCCGCATCAGCATCTCGGTGAAGTCAGCCGCGTCGACGCCACCGGCGCCGGAGCGGACGCTGATGATCGCCTCACGCTCGTCGTACTCCCCGGAGAGCAGGGTGCGGACCTCGAGGTTCTCGACCGTCTTGTGGATCTTGCCCAGCTCGGTCTCCGCCTCTGCCAGGGTCGACGCGTCGTTCTCCTCCTGGGAGAGCTGCACCATGATCTCGACGTCGTCGATGCGGCCGTCGAGCTCGGTGAAACGGTCGAGCTGCCCCTGGAGGGCCGAGAGCCGGCCGGTGACCCGGGTCGCGTTCTCCTGGTCGTCCCAGAGATCCGGGGCCGCCACTCGTTCGCCGAGGTCGGCGATCTCGGCCCGCATGCCGTCGAGGTCGAGCACCTGGCCGATGGTCTTCATCGTCGCCCTGAGCTGCTTGATCTCCGCGTCGAAATCTGTCACCGCCACAAGAGCCCACGTTACGGCACCGGGCCACACCGTACGGAAACGACGGCCGCGGTCAACCTCCCGTGACGTCGAGGCGGAAGGCCCGCGCCAGGGAGGGTGCACCCACGGCCTCGCGCAGCGGGGCGAAGCCAACGACCTCGGCGTACAGCCGGCTCAGGGACAGGTGGGTGAGCGGCGTGGCTCACGACCTCGTGCTCGGGCATACCGGTGGAGGCGACGACGGTCAGTACCCGGTTGCTGTCGGACCGGTCGTCCTCGTCGGCGGTGATCACCACGACGAGCCGTCCCTGCCTGAAGTCCGGACCGGCCAGGACGGGGGCGACCTGCGTCCTCAGCCACTCGTCGGCGGTCGCGAGGGGACAGTCGTGGGCGATGTGGCACATGTCGGCGATGACCAAGCCGGCACCGGGGAGCCTGCCCGCGCGAGCGTCGCTCGCGAGCTGCTCGAGGGGTACGTCGTACCGGTCGCAGGCGGCGCGCTCGTCGACGAAGTAGGCCCACGGGTTGTGCTTCACGGCGTACTCCCCGGCAGGGGTCGTCGAGCACGTGCCGGTCATCGACTCGGCGTACACGCGGGCGGTGTCGCCGACCCCGAGGGCGCGCCCGAACACCGACGGGCCGCTGATCGGGTGGCTGCTCGGGTCTGCGTCGTCGGCCACGCCGAACGTGGAACCGCCCGCGATCGCGAGGTAGTTGGGCAGCGAGGGATGGGTCATCGCCTGGTAGTCCGTCGCGTAGCCGTAGCGATCGGCCAGGGCGGCCGTCCACGGCATCTGCGTCAGCATCTCGTCGAGACTGTGGTTCTCCACCATGAAGACCAGGACCTTGGTCGGCCCGGCGGCGGTCTTGCGACGGGTCGCGCGACGGCCGAGCGGGCCGTACGGCGTGAGTCTGGTGGGTGCCACGCGTGGGCGTCGCGGACGCGTCGCTCGGCGAGGGCGCGGCCGTCGTCGTGGACGGCGACCCGGAGCCGCAGGCGGCCACGGCGGTCGCGACAGCCATCAGCCCGAGCGCCTGCCGCCACCTGCCCATGACCCTCGTCTCTCTCGACCGGGCCAGCGTAGGCCGGTCGACCCAGAGATCGGCCTCGGCAGCCCCCCGCACACCGCAGCCGCTGCTTGCCCTTCCCCATGACTGCGACCCGGCGCAGACCCCGGGTCGCAGGAGGGGGCGAGCGATTTCTTTACCCGCGATGCGGTCCGGGAGGACTTAGGATGGAGCTCCTCCCCCCTGATCAATGACCACGCAGTACCTCGAGGAGGAGTGTCGGATGGCGGGGAAGCACGTCAGGGTCGTCCAGTTCACCGGCGACGACACCTACGAACGCATCTGGGACCTCGTCAAGGTCGGCGCCGTCGTCACCGTGGAGTTCGTCCGGGACGGCCACCAGCGGATGCTCGCCACCACCACCATCGTCGACGACCACGGCGTGACCGTGGACCAGACCGCCGTCGAGCTCTGAGCCTCGGTCGGCGCTCCCTGTTCCGTCGTCGATCCGCTCAGTCGTCGACCCCGACCTCGGCGCTGCTGGTCGCGCCGACCTCCGCTCGGGCCGGCCCACCCGGGACGTGGAGCGGCAGCCGGATCGGCGCGCGGACCACGACGACCACGCGCTGCGAGGTCGGGTCGACCGACACCCGCGCGGTCAGGCCGGGGAAGCGGGTGAACGCACCGATCCGGTGGAGGTAGTCGACGACCGCGGCCCTGGCCGTGTCGGCGTCGAGGTGGAGGTCGGCGCTCAGCCCCTCGGCGTACGCCTCGCGGCCGGAGGCACCGGCGTCGGCCGCGGTCAGGGCGGCGCCGTCGGCGATCGTGTCGAGGCCCTGGCGCTGGAGGTAGGCCGCCGACGCGTCGGTGACCACCGCGGCCATCATCGCCAGCACCAGCGCGAGCCCGATGATCATCAGGGTCGCCGTGCCCCGCTCATCGCGCATCGGCGACCTCCTGGAACTGCCCGATCGGGACCGTCTGCGTCGCGTCGAGGGCGAAGCTCGGGCGGTTGCCGCCCAGAGCGCTCGGCATCAGCGGCAGGATCACCCGCGAGTGGACCCACACCGTGATCACCGAGGTGCCCTGGTGACAGTTCGCGGGGTACGGCGTGCAGCTGACGCCGATCTCGGGCGTCACCCCGTGCACCCCTTGGTCGTCGAGCGCGATCCGCGCGGCCTCGCGCGCCCGGGCGACCCCCGTCGCGTCGTCCGGCGCCAACGCGTAGGCCCGGGCCGCCGCCCGCGCGGCGGCCGAGACTCCGAACGCCCCACGCTGCACCTCGAAGACCGACATCACGATCCAGAGCATGGGGAGGATCAGCAGGATCCCCAGCCAGGACAGCTCGACCAGCGCGCTCCCCCGCTCGTTGCGAGACCACCGGAACCAGGTGGTCGGGGTCCCCGCGGCGTTGTTCGACGCAGGAGCGAAGCGGGGGAGTCCAAGAACGTCGTGGGGTGACATCAGGGCTGTTCCTCGATCGCGTGGCCGGACACGTCGAGCGAGACGGCCGGGCCGCCCAGTCCCAGCGCCGGCACCTCGACGTGGATGGTCACCTCGATCGCGGGCGCACCGTCGACCATCACCTGGCGTGCCGACACCCCGTGGGCGTACCTCCCGGCGAGCACACCCCTGATCTGCGAGCGAGTGCGGGCCGCGCCCTCGTCGGGACCCCGGTCGAGAGTCGCGGCGTACCGAGCGCCCTCCGACGCGGCAGCCGTCAGGGTGTTGCGGACGAACAGCACGAGTCCCACCTGCAGGACCCCGAGGAACACAGGCACGAGGACGACCAGCACGAGCACGAAGTCGACGACGGCGGCTCCGCGTTGCAGGTCGCGGGTGTCGCGACGGCTGGTCACGAGTGGTCAGCCGTGCACGCTGTCCAGCGCGGCCGTCAGCATGGAGTTGAGCTGTGGGCCGGCGAGCTTCCACAGCGCGCCGACGAGGCCGGCCGTCATCACCGTGACCAGCACCCAGCCGGGCACGTCACCGCGTTCGTCCCGGCGGCGCGGCGCGGTCACGACCAGGACGAGTCTGAGGGCCAGGACGGTGAGTGCGTTCATCGGTGTCTTCTCTCTCCCGGGGTCAGGGTGTCGTGAGGTGGAGCCCGATCACGCCGGGCCAGAAGGCGACCAGCACGGTCACCGGCAGGACGAGGAAGACGACCGGAACCATCATGAAGATCTCCTTCCGCGCCGCGACCTCGATCAGCTCCCGACGGCCGGCCTCGCGTACGTCGGCGGCCTGGGCGTGCAGGACATCGGCCAGCGGCGTGCCCCGCTCCACCGCCACGGCGACGCCCTGCGCGAACCGCGCCACGGACGGCAAGCCCGTGGTCCGAGCGAGCTCGTCGAAGGCGTGCGCGACGGGCACACCCGTGCGCACGGCGGCGAGGACCGCGCCGAGGTCGCGGGACAGCTCCCCACCGCTGCGGTGGACGACGCGGTCGAGGGCGGCGACCGGACTCTCCCCGGCGGCCACGGCGAGCGCGAGCAGCTCGGCGATCACCGGGAACTCGGCGAGTACCCGCCGCTCGCGCTGCGTGACCTGGGACGTGAGGTAGGTGTCGCGGGCGAGCACACCGATCGCGAACCCCACCGCGCACAGCAGCAGCGAGGAGACCGTGCCGCCGCCTCCGCCGAGGGTGTCGAGCAGGCAGTACGCCGCCACGACTGCGAAGCTCCCGAGCCCCCAGAGCACCTGCTCGACCCGGAAGTCGTGGACGCTTCGGTCGAGAGCCGCTCGCTCGAGGCGGCGTCGTACGGAGGCGGCACCGCCCAGGGTCCGCTCCACCGCGTCCGCCGCGGAGCGGAGCAGCGGTCCGAACAGTCCGGTCGCTCCGGTGACAGGGGAGGATCCGAGGTCGACGACCGACGCCGGGGAGAGCCGCGGCACGTCATGCAGGTAGGGAGTGACGCGCAGGGCGAGGGTCGGGCGGTGGAGCGCGCGCAACCGAGCGGCGACGAGCAGGAGACCGAGGCCGGCGACCGCCCCGAGCACCATGCCGGTCACCAGCGCGCTCACGACAGGATCCGGCGCTCGGCGGGCAACCGCCCGATCCGCATCATCAGGCGGTAGGCGAGCAGGCACACCGCGGCGGCGACCAGCAGCACGACGGTCCCGGCCGGCGAGGCGTAGCGGCGGATGACCGTGGTCTGGAAGCTCATCATCAGCAACACCAGCCAAGGAGCCGCGACGGCGAGCCGGGCGCCGTTGACGGTCCAGGCCTGGCGCGCCTCCATCTCGGAGCGGGTGCGGGCCTCGTCGCGCAGGTATCCGGAGAGGTTGCGCAGGAGTCGCCCGAGCTCACCACCGCCGACCTCGCGGGCGATCCGCAGCCCCTCGATCACTCGATCACCGACCGGGTCCGCCAGCCGGGCCTTGAGCCGGTCGAGGGACTCACCGAACCGTCCGGTCACCTGGTAGTCGAGCGCGAAGGCGTCGAACGACGGCCGCAGGGGCTCCGGCCCGCGCACGGCGAGACCGGCGAGGGCATCGGGCAGCGACATGCCCGCGCGGACCGCTGAGGCGAGGTTGTCGACGGCTTCGGGCCAGACCTCGGCGAAGTCGCGCTGACGGCGCCGGCGGCGGGCATTCACCCACGAGACCGGCAGGAACGCGGCGATCACGCCGAACAACACGGCCACCGGCGGGGTGCGCGTGACGACCTGCATGAGGAGGGCGGCAGCCGAGCCGCAGACGAGGCAGATGGCCGTGAACGCAGTCACCGACACCTGGCCCAGTCCGGCGCTCGCGAGAAGCTCCGCCGTGCGCCGCCGGGACCGCCGTACGCGGGGAGCACGGCGGGGTACGGCGAACGCCGACCAGGCCAGGAGCAGGCCGATCCCGACGCCGAGCCCGACCAGGACGCCCATCAGCGCGACTCGTTGAGGATCGCGTGCACGTCGAGGCCGAGTCGTTGGTAGTGGGCGGGGCGCGGCGGCATCCCCGCCGCCCGCCGGAGCTCGCCGGCGGTGCGCTCGAAGATCGGTTCGATCTCGATCACGTCGTTCTCGACCCGCCCCGGGACGCCGACGATCTCGTTGACGCGGCGGACGCCCTGGGGGTCGATCCCGAGGTGGACGACCAGGTCGACGCTGGCGGCCACCGTCGGGACCACGAAGCGGGCCGAGACGTTCTCACCGGCGAGCAGCGGCAACGTGCACATCTTGACCAGGGCCTCGCGGGCGGAGTTCGCGTGGAGCGTGCACATGCCCGGCACTCCGGCGTTGAGCGCGAGCAGCAGGTCGAGACATTCCTCCGCGCGCACCTCGCCGACGATGATCCGGCTGGGCCGCATCCGGAGGCTCTCCTTCACGAGGTCGCGGAGTCGGATCTCACCCGTGCCCTCCAACCCCGCCTGGCGCGTCTGCATCGCCACCCAGTCGGGGTGTGGGAAGCGCAGCTCGAAGACCTCCTCGGCGCTGACAATCCGCTCGCCACCGGGGATGGCTGCGGCCAAGCAGTTCAGCAAGGTGGTCTTGCCTGCCTGGGTGGCGCCCGCCACGAGGATGTTGAGCCCGGCACGCACGGAGGCCTCGAGGAACGCCGCCGCTCGCGGCGTGAGGGTGCCGAGCTCGACCAGCTCGTGGAGGCGGGCGGCAGTGAGGACGAACTTGCGCACGTTGACCGCCGACCAGCCGCGGCTGATCCCTTCCAGGACGACATGGAGGCGGTGGCCCTCGGGCAGCATCGCGTCGACGAACGGTCGGCTGAGGTCGATCCGGCGGCCGCTGCTCTTGAGCATCCGCTCGACCAGCTCCTGCACCTGCGGCGCGGAGAGGATCAGGTTGGTCAGCTCGTGACGTCCGCGACGCGCGACGAAGACCCTGCTCGGGTCGTTGATCCAGAGCTCCTCGACGGTCGGATCGTCGAGGAGCGGCTGGAGTGGACCGAAGCCGGCGACCCTGGCCACCAGCTCCCCGACCATGGAGTCGACGTCCGCGACCGGCACCACCGCTCCGGTCAGGCTGTGATCGTCGTGATCACGGACGACGGACTCGGCGAGACGGCGTACGACGGCGGCCTCGCGCTGTGGGTCGACACCCTCGCGCCGCACGGCCTCGCGCACTCGCTGGTCGAGCGACTCGACCAGGTCCGCGTGGGCGTCTGGGGCAATGACCGACATGCCGATCCCTCCCGAGTAAGAGATCCGTGCTTGGCAACCTACGTCCGCCGGTGGGTGCACGGGAAGAGGTGCGCTGCAATCTGTGGATGAGCGCGCGGGCGGGCGCCCGCGTCGACAGCCGGAACAGCGCAATCGCACGGTTGTGACAGCCGCTCGGCCCGGCCGACCGTCGTTCCGGCGCAATCGCACGGTTGTGACAGCCGCTCGGCCCGCCCGACCGCCGTTCCGGCGCAATCGCACGGTTGTGACAGCCACTCGGCCCGGCCGACCGTCGTTCCGGCGCAATCGCACCGTTATGACAGCCACTCGGCCCGGCCGACCGTCGTTCCGGCGCGATTGCGCCAGTGGTACAGCCGAGCTCAGCCGTGGGCGGCGTCGACCGGCTCCGAGGGGACGGCCGGCGGATCGTCGACGGCAGCAGGGTCGGGCAACCACGACAGCCAGCGCGGGAGCCACCACGTGCGATCGCCGAGGACGGTGAGGACCGAGGGAAGCAGGACGGCCCGGACCACCGTGGCGTCGAGCAGGATCGCGACGGCCAGCCCCACGCCGAGCTGCTTGAACGTCGTCATCGACAAGGTGGCGAAGACCGCGAAGACCGCGACCATGATCACCGCCGCGCTGGTGACGACGCCGGCCGAGATCTTCACGCCGTGCGCGACCGCGTCCCGGGTGGAGAGCCCACGGTCGTGAGCCTCTCGGATCCGTGACACCACGAACACGTGGTAGTCCATGGACAGCCCGAAGAGGATCACGAACGCGAACAACGGGATCCACGACTCGATCGCGCCGACGTCCCCGCCGCCGACGAGCGAGGCGCCCCACCCGTGCTGGAAGACCGCGACCATCACGCCGAAGGCCGCCGCCATCGACAGCAGGTTCAGCAGCACCGACACCGCCGCGATCGTCACCGAGCGGAACGCCACCAGCATCAACAGGAACGCCATCACCATCACGAAGAGGATCACGGGCGCGATCGAGCGCTGGAGCTGGGCGTTGAAGTCCTGGGAGAAGGCGAGCTGGCCGCCCACGTGCGTCTCTGCGCCGGGTACCTGCCCGTAGGTCGCCGGTACGACGTCACCGCGCAGCGCCTCGAGGGCGCGGACCGACGTGGCGTCCGATCCGTTCCCCGCCAGGGGTACGTCGACCACCAGCAGACCGACCTCGGGGTGAGGCGTGACGACGATCGGGTCGTGCAGCAGGCCGGTCGCCAGGGCCCGGGTCCGGAAGCTCGTCGTCGCGGCCTCGATCGCCGGGCTGCCCACCTCCGAGGTCTTCACGACCACCCGGGCCGGGTTCGGCCCGCCCGGGAACGCCGCGGTGATCCGGTGGTAGCTCTGCATGATGCTCGCGTTTGCGGGCAGCAGCTTGTCGAGGCCCAGCTGCTCGGTGTGGATCCCGACCACCGGCGTCGCGAGCACGACGAGGAACGCCACGGCTCCCAGGAGCGACAGGGTCGGCCGCGCGAGCACGCGGCCGAGGATCGCGCCCCAGACCTTGCTCTCGCCGCTCGGCCGCCGCATCCGGGCCAGTCCCGGGACCCGCCCGAAGTCGACCCGGTCCCCGAGCAGGGAGAGCAGCGCGGGCAGCACGGTGACCGACCCGAGCACGGCGACCAGGACGACGAGGATGGCCGCCACGGCGAAGCCGTCGAACAGCAGCAGCCCCGAGAGGAACATGCCCGACATCGCCACCACGACGGTCGTGCCCGACACCAGTACCGAGCGTCCGGAGGTCGCGGCGGCGGTCCGCAGCGCCGTCTCGGGGTCGCGCCCCTGTGCCCGCTCCTCGCGTTCCCGGCGCAGGTAGAACATGCAGTAGTCGACACCCACCGCCAGACCGATCAGCAGCATCACCGAGCTGGTCGAGCTGTCGAGCGCCAGCCGGTGACTGACCACGGCGAGCAACCCGTTGGCGGCGAGGAACGACGTGAGGGCCAGTCCCACAGGGAGGACCGCGGCCAGGAAGGCACCGAAGGCCACCAGCAGGATGCCGAGCGCCAGCGGTACGGCGGTCCACTCGGCCCGCTGGAAGTCCTTGCCGATCGTCTCGTCGAACCACTGGTTGGCCGACCCGTCCCCGAACTGGTCGATGGTGACGCCGGGGTGGGCGGTACGGGTGGCCGCGACCGCGTCCAGGATCGGTTGCACCCGGTCGGCGGCGGTCATCGGGTCGCCGGTCATCGAGACGCGCACCAGCACCGAGCGACCGTCGGCCGAGACCAGGTGCTGGCCGTAGGGGTCGAGCACGTCGGTGACGACCTCGGTCCGCTTCAGCCGGGTCGTCAGGTCGGCCACCGCTGCCCGAGTCGCCGGCGAGGTCGCCTCGCCGGTGCCGGTCAGCAGGATCAGCTCGCCCGCCGGCGTCTTCAGGTCGGCGTCGTCGAGCATCTGGATCGCCCGGGCCGAGTCGCCCGTGGCGTACTGCTCCTCGGTCATGTTCTGCTGGCCGGACACCGAGCCGACGGCCATCGCGACCCCGACGAAGACCAGCCACCCGACGACGGCCACGAGGCGGTGGCGCACGCTCCAGCCACCGACCGCGGCGGCGATGTTCCGCTTCCCTGCCACAGCCACTCCTCCCCGACACGGTTCACGTCCGAGTCTTCGCCGACCGTCGGCCGACCGCGAGGGCCGAACGTCACAGGTCGCGGACACTCGACCTGTCGTGTACCATTCGGTACAAAGGAGGAGGAGCCATGGAGTATCGGAAGTCCGTCAGCGTCGCCGCGGAGCCGGCCCGGATCTGGGAGGTCCTGAGCGACCTCGAGCGCTGGCCGGAGCGGATCCCGACGTACGAGGAGCTGCGCCGCCTCGACGACGGCGACCTGCAGGTCGGCAGCCGGGCGCACGTGAAGCAGAAGGGACTGGCCGCGGGCGACTGGGAGGTGAGCGAGCTCGTCGAGGGCGAGACGTTCACCTGGCACAGCCGGCAGCCCGGCGTCCACGTCGTCGCGCGTCACCACGTGACCCCCGAGCCCGACGGCACCTCGCGGCTGACGCTGGAGCTCGAGCAGAGCGGCTGGCTGAGCGGAGCCGTCACGGTGTTCCTGGGGCGCAAGGTCCGGCAGTACGTCGATCTCGAGGCCCAGGCGCTGAAGGATGCGGCCGAGGCCGCGTGACGCCGCAGCCCACAGGGCGCGACGCCCTCCTGCAGCGTGCGATCGAGCACTTCGCCGTCCACGGCGTCGCCGACACCAGCCTGCGTGCGCTGGCCGAGGCGATCGGGACCAGCCACCGGATGCTGATCTATCACTTCGGCTCGCGCGAAGGACTGCTCGCGGCCGTCGTCGACACGGTCGAGCGCGGTGCCCGCGAGACGCTCGCGCGGATGGTCGACGAGGCCGTCGGCGACCCGGACCCGCTCGGGGCCGCACTGCGCTACTGGCGCCTGGTCACCGACGACGCCCTGGTCTACGGGCCGCTCTTCTTCGAGCTGTCGAGCCACGCGATGCTCGGGCTCCCCCACGCGGTCGAGCTGCGCTCGAGCCTGGTCACGTCCTGGCTGGACGCCGTGGCCGCCATGTGGCGAGCGCGCGGCGTACCGGCACCCACCGCGCGGACCCAGGCCCGCCTCGACCTCGCGGTCGCCCGCGGGCTGCTCCACGACCTGCTGCTCACCGGTGACCGGCGTGGAGTCGACACGGCCATGACCCAGCACGCCCGGGACTCGATCGAGCGGCTGCTGCGCTGAGCCGCGTCAGCTGCTCTCGAGTCGGAAGCCGATCCCGCGCACGGTGACCACGCGGTCGACGCACGCGACCTTCTCCAGCTTCTGCCGGAGCCGGCCGATGGTCACGTCGAGGGTCTTCGTCGAGCCGTACCACCCCTCGCTCCACACGTCGGCCATCAGCTGCGCCCGCGACACGACCTTGTCGCGATGGGCGGAGAGCACCGTCAGGACGTCGAACTCCTTGCCGGTCAGGGTCACCTCCTCGTCCCCGACGTGGACCCGGTGGGCATCGACGTCGACGAGCAGCCTGCGACCCGCGGGCGCGTGACCCACCGCGGAGGCAGCCGTACGACGGAGCAGGGCGCGCAGGCGGGCCAGGAGCTCGGCGAGACCGAACGGCTTCCCGAGGTAGTCGTCGGCGCCGGAGTCGAGTCCCACCACCCGGTCGAGCTCACCGGAGCGCGCCGTCAGGATCAGGACCGCCCCCAGGTAGCCCTCCGCACGCAGCTCGCGGCAGACGTCGAGACCGTCCATGTCGGGCAGGCCCAGGTCGAGGATCACGAGGTCGTGAGCCTGCGCGGTCGCCTGCTCGACGGCCTGTCGTCCGGTCTCCGCCCGGTCGACGCGGTAGCCCTCGCGCCGGAGGGTGTGCACCAGCGGAGACGCGATCTCCTCCTCGTCCTCGACGACGAGCACACGGTGCTGGGGCATGCTGCGGAGCATAGGCGAGCGTCGCCTCCGAGATTCTTTGTTCGCGCGAGGAGTCCACGGTCGCGATCGGCGGGGATCGGGGTCAGCCGTCGGGCTCGGCCGAAGGAGAGCATGGTCCGCCCGCAGCGGGGACTACGGGCGGTCCACGGGCTCAGCCGACCCCACCCCCCGGTCGGTCGGCGGCCTCCGGCGCCATGGAGTTGGAGCTCGAGTGGCAGCCGGGCACCGCCCACCGTACGTAAGACAAGGCAACGATCGAGCCACGTCGGCTGCACGGAATGGTAAACAGCCGGTACGACGGGGCAAGGGGTCTCAGGCCGTGAAGAGGTCGCCGTACTCCTCGACCCGCTCGAGCACCTCGTCGTAGCGGAACTGCTCGAGACCGAGGGGGTCCTCGGCCCCTTCTCCGACCTCGTCCCAGGTCACCGGAGTAGCCACGGTCGGGCGCTCCAGCCCACGCAGCGAGTACGGCGACAGCGTGGTCTTCGAGCCGGCGTTCTGGGACCAGTCGAGGAACACCTTTCCCGAGCGCTTGGACTTCGTCATCGTCGCGGTCACCAGGGCCGGGTGCTCGCTCTGCAGCTCCTCGGCGAGCTGCTTGGCCATCGCGGTCACGGCGTCGGAGTCCTTGCGTCGCGGCAGGTGGGCGTACAGGTGCATCCCCTTGCTACCGCTGGTCACCGGCCGGGCGTCCAGCTTCCGCTCCGCCAGCTTGTCGCGCACCAGGAGGGCGACCCGGCAGCACTCGTGAAGGCCCGCGCCCTCCCCCGGGTCGAGGTCGACGACCAGCCGGTCGGCACCGCGTGGCTTGCCCTGCTTGGTCACCGTCCACTGATGGACGTGGAGCTCGAGCGCGGCCAGGTTGGCGGCCCAGGTGAGAGTGGCGAGGTCGTCGATGACCGGGTAGACGAGCCGGTCGCCGTGGCGGCTCTCGCCCCGCGAGCCCGTCGTCGGCACGTCGGCGGTGCGGACCCAGCGCGGCGTGCCGGCGGGTGCGTTCTTCTCGAAGAAGCGGTCGCGCTCGACGCCGTGCGGCCACCGCACGCGGGTCACCGGGCGGTCGCGGAGCAGCGGCAGCAGCACGGGCGCGATCTGCGCGTAGTAGTTGATCACCTCGCCCTTGGTGGTTCCGGTGCGCGGGTAGAGCACCTTGTCGAGGTTCGACAGGGTCAGCGTGCGCCCCTCGACGTCGACGCGGACCTCCTCCCCGCTCGGGGTCATCGGCCGACCGCCATGACCGGGACCCGGGCGGGGCGGAGCCGCCCCATCAGCCGCGCCACGAAGGAACGGGGAGCACTGACGCAGCCGGCGGTCGCGCCCCGGCCGTTGACGTGGAGGAAGATCCCGGCCCCGCGGTGGCGCACCTGAGCGGCGTAGTTGTAGCTCGTCACGAGGGAGAACTCGTACTGGCGCGGGAAGTCGCGCAGTCGCTCGGAGCTGTTCGCCACGCCCGACGACCGCCACCAGCGGAACCCGCCCTGCGACTTGTTCCGATAGCGGTTGTAGAAGCGTGAGTGGTTGTCCTCGACCCAGTAGTCCCCGTGCCGGATCCGGCGGTACGGCAGGTCCCACGCGTGCCTCGGCGCGTGCCGTCCGAACGCCGAGATCAGCCGCACCGTGCCGAGCGGGGTGGTGCCGCTGCCCTGGACCCGGTGCCGCGGGCGCACCAGCCCGCCGTACCCGATCCTGCCGTCGCGGACCTGGGACACCCGCCGCCAGCGGCCGTCCTGCAGCGCCCAGAAGGCGACGTGGGCGTGGTAGCCCCGGGTGCGGTCGACGGTCACGACCTGGCTGGTGTGGGGCCGGAGCGCGACGCTCACGCCGCCGAGCGTGACGTGCCGGGTGTCGGCCCTGGCGGCGGCCGGGCTGAGCAGGATGAGCGCGACCGCGGTCGCGACCGAGGCGACGAGCGTCTTCATACGAGGTCCTCCGGGGTCTGGTCGGCACGGACGCCGACGTACGACGGCTGGCGCAGCCGGCCCTGCGCGGAGGGGCCGAGCGACTCGACGTCCACGACGAGGACCGGCTCGACCCAGGTCGTACCCAGCGCGTCGGGTCTGGGCACCTCGTCGACGAAGGGCTTCGTCGTCCGGGTGAGGTCGGCCAGCAGCTCGCGCAGCAGCAGCGCCTTCTTGCCCGCGAGCCCGCTACCGACGCGGCCGCGGTAGAGGAGGCCGTCGACCGTGGGCTCACCCACGAGCACCGCACCCAGCCGGTCCTGCGAATCGGTCTCCCGGCGCCAGCCACCGACGACGTAGGAGTCGCGCCGACGATGGGCGAACTTCAACCAGTCCTTGCTCCGCAGGCCGGGTCGGTAGCGGCTGCTGAGCCGCTTGCTGACGATCCCCTCGAGCCCCTGCTGGAGCGTGGCGTCGAAGAGCATCCGCCCGTCGTCGTAGGCCGGCGGGGTCTGCCAGCGGTCGTCGTGCAGGTCGAGCTCGGTCAGCAGCCCGCGCCGTTCGCGCAGCGGCCGCTCCATCAGGTCACGGTCGCCGAGGCGCAGCACGTCGAACGCGAGCAGGGTCACCGGGAGTCGCTCGGCGAGCGCGCGGGCCCGGTCGGCGCGGGAGACGTGCATCCGCTCGGCGAGCGCGGCGAAGCTGGGCACGCCGTCGGCGAACGCGACCACCTCTCCGTCGAGCAGCGCGTCGGCGACCGGGATCCGGGCCAGCTCGGGGAACGAGACGGTCGCGTCGTTCTCGTTGCGGCTCCACAGCCGGGCCGACCCGTCCCGCACCTCGACCAGGACCCGCATGCCGTCCCACTTCACCTCGTGCTGCCACTCGTCCCCTGTCGGCACGTGGGTGCCACGGGTCGCGAGCATCGGGCGCATGGGAGCCATCATGTCGCGCGGTCTCGACAAGCTCGACCAGCGAGGCGTTGCAGCCGACCAGCGAGGCGTTACAGCCGACCCACGACGGTGTCGGAGGTGGCTGCCAGGCTGGCCGTCATGGGCAGGCACGCGGCGACGATCCGACGCTTCTGGCAGACCACCGAGGCGCGTGACTGGGACGCGCTGGCCGAGGTGCTCGCGCCGGACATGGTCTACGAGATGGAGCAGACGCGCGAGCGCGTCCGAGGTCGCGACGCGTTCCTCCGCTTCTTCGACGCCTACCCCGGCGACTGGCACCTCACCGTCCGTCGGGTCATCGCCGACGACGAGGGCGGCGTGAGTGTCCTCGACTTCACGGTGGGCGACGAGGAGATGCTCGGCGTCACGCTCTTCACGTTCGATGGCGACGGCCTGATCACCCGCGTCGAGGATGTCTGGCCGGAGCCCTACGAGCCGCCTCCCGGCCGCGCTCACCTGACCGAGCGCTTCTGAGGCACGTGCGTTCGCGGCCTCCCTGGCCGATACTGGACGCCTGGCTGGTCGGGGCGACGTCTACACGGAGGTATGAGATGCGTGCGATCTGGAAGGGTGCGGTGTCCTTCGGACTCGTCAGCGTGCCCGTGAAGCTCTACTCCGCGACCGAGTCGCACGACGTGTCGTTCCGGCAGGTGCACGCCAAGGACGGCGGCCGGATCAAGTACCAGCGGGTCTGCTCGATCGACGGCGAGGAGGTCGAGTACGCCGACATCGCCAAGGGCTACGAGACCGAGGACGGCGAGATGGTCATCCTCACCGACGACGACCTCGCGTCGCTGCCGAGCGAGTCGTCGCGCGAGATCGCGGTCGAGAAGTTCGTGCCCAGCGACCAGATCGACCCGATGCTCTTCGAGAAGTCCTACTACCTCGAGCCGGAGAAGACCGGCGCGAAGCCCTACGCCCTGCTGCGGCAGGCGCTCCTCGACGCCGACCGGATGGCCGTGGTGACCGTCGCGCTCCGGCAGCGCACCTCGGTCGGCGTGCTGCGCGTCAAGGACGACGTGATCGTGATGCAGACCATGATGTGGCCCGACGAGATCCGCACTCCCGACTTCAACGTCGACGCCGGCGAGGTGAAGCCGGCCGAGGTGAAGATGGCCAACATGCTCGTCGAGACCCTGGCCGGCGACTTCGAGCCCGAGGAGTTCGAGGACGACTACGCCGAGGCCGTCGAGGCCATGGTCAAGAACAAGATCGAGGGCGGAGAGGTCACGAAGACCCAGACGTCCACCAAGTCCTCCGGTGAGGTCGTCGACCTGCTGGCCGCCCTCCAGCGCTCGGTCGACGCGGCGAAGACCGCACGGGGCGAGTCCGACGACGACGCCCCGGCGAAGAAGCCGGCCAAGAAGGCCGCCGCGAAGAAGACGGCTGCGAAGAAGTCCTCCGCGAAGACCGAGAAGAAGGCAGCCAAGAAGGCGAGCTGACAGCGGGACCGCAGCGCCCGGCGGTCGCCACGCGTGCGCGCGACGGCGTTCGGTGGCCCCCATCGGGTGCGCGTCGCTCAGGATCCGCTGAAGGGCCACGGGATGCCGAACCGCTCGCAGAGACGACGTACGTCGGTGAGATCCTCCGGTCGCGGCTGGTAGCCCTGGTGCATCCAGGACCTGCTCCTCCGCCGAGGCACATCGCAGGCTCCGACCCGAGACGGAGCCGATGACGGGCGGCCCGTAGTGCCACGTCGTGCCGTCCTGCAGCACCTGGTCACCGCCACCGTCCGCGGTCGGGTCGACGGGGTGCAGGTCGACCTCGCGGCCCTCCGGGTCGCGGAAGGCGATGCTGGTCGGCAACCAGTCGCGGATGACCTCGAAGCCACGGGATCGCAGGACCGACGTCACCCGGTCGAGGTCGGGGCGAGGCACGACCAGGTCGAGGTCGCCGTGCCTCCTCGTCTGCTCGCCCAGCAGGCAGTCGACACCCCACCCGCCGTCCAGCCAGGACGACGACGTGCTCGTCGTCCAGGGCCGTGAGCAGGTCGATGACGTCGGTCGCTTCCACCGTGCGAACGATGTCAGAGGTGCCCGTGGTCGTACCCTTCGGTCGGAGCACCCGGAGAGAAGGCAGGCAACGACAATGGCGAAGATCAGTCAGCGGTCGGGCGCAGCGGCGACCGCGATGCTCGGTCTCGGGGTCTACCGGCCGGAGCGGGTGGTCACCAACGACGAGATCTGCGAGGTGCTCGACTCCAGCGACGAGTGGATCCGGTCGCGTTCGGGCATCCGGACCCGTCGGTACGCCGGCGAGGAGGAGACCCTGGTCGAGATGGCCACCCGGGCGGCGCGCGCCGCGCTCGACGTCTCGGGGGTCGCGGCAGCGGATCTCGGCACCGTGATCGTGGCGACGTCGTCGCACGCGCAGCACACGCCGGCGGCCGCTCCGCTGGTCGCCGACCGGTTGGGCTCGCGCGCGGCCTCGTTCGACGTGTCCGCCGGATGCGCCGGTTTCTGTCATGCCCTGTCCGTGGCCTCCGACCTGGTCCGCGGCGGCAACGCGCGCCATGTGCTGGTGATCGGGGTCGAGAAGCTCAGCCGCTTCGTGGACCCGACGGACCGGTCGACGGCGTTCATCTTCGCCGACGGTGCCGGCGCGGTCGTCGTGGGCCCGGCCGACGAGGCCGGGATCGGGCCCGTGGCGTGGGGCTCCGACGGCTCCCAGTCGCAGGTGATCAGGCAGGAGCCCGGCTGTCCGGACATCGACCCCGACCACCCCATGGTCGTCCGGATGGAAGGGACGGCGGTCTTCCGGTGGGCCCCGTTCGCGATGGCCGACGTCGCGCGCGAGGCCATCGACGGCGCCGGGCTGACGCTGACCGACCTCGACGCCTTCATCCCTCACCAGGCCAACCTGCGGATCACCGAGACCCTGGCGCGCAACCTGAAGCTCCCCGAGGGCATCTCGATCGCGCGTGACATCCAGGACTCGGGCAACACCTCGGCCGCATCCGTCCCCCTCGCCATCGAGGCGATGGTCCGCAACAGTGAGGCGGAGGTCGGGGACACCGCCCTGCTGATCGCGTTCGGCGCCGGGCTGAGCTTCGCCTCGCAGGTGGTCACCCTGCCGCCCGTCGCAGGCGTCTGACCCGGGGCGACCCCCGGGGCCGAGGCCATGCGTGACGCTTTCGTCGTCGGCGGCGCTGTAGGGAATGAGGACCCGTCCTCGCCCCCCGCCCACCGGCTCGGAAGGACCACCATGATGCGTATCCGCACCACTGCCGTCGCGTTCGTCGCCACGGTCGCCCTCGGCTCGGTCGCCTCGGTCGCCGCCCCCTCGGCGTTCGCCGATGCTCCGTCCCACGCACCGTGCGCGACCCAGCAGGCGCACCTCGACAAGGCCACGGCGAAGCTCGCCGCCCTCACTGCGAAGTTCGCGGCGCACCCGACTCACAAGAACCTCAAGGCCAAGAAGGCTCAGGTCGAGCGGGTCGCTCACGCAACTGCTCGGCTCGACCGGTGCCTGGCGGCGCAGGCCGGCTGAGACCTTCGCCCCAGGCGGTCCCACCGGTCGGTGACACGCCGTTGCCGACTCGTCACCCGCCGGTCACGCCGTCCGTCACCTCGCGCAGCAGGTCGAGGTGACCGCAGTGCCGCGCGGTCTCCTGGACCATGTGGACCAAGGCGTAGCGCAGCGTGAAGTCCATGTCCGCTCCACGGGCCGGATCATCCAGGTCGGCCTCCGCGATCGCGCGGCGTGACCGGTCACACTCCTCCATGTAGTCGGCGACGATCGCGACGAGCGTGTCGCCGGGTTCGATCCGGAAATTGCCGTGCACGTCGTCGTCGCCCCAGGGCCAGGGCACGTCGCGGGCCGCGAAGTCGATGCTGAACCAGAACCGTTCGGTGCCCGCCAAGTGCTTGACCACGGTGGCCGGCGTCAGGGTGGACGGCGGCACCGTCGCCGTGAACGCCTGCTCGTCGTTCAAGCCCGCGACCTTGTTGACCACGGTCGCCCGGTAGAAGTCGAGCATGCTCTCCAACATGGCCCGCTCGGGGCCTCGCTGGATCGGTCGAGCGCGGTCCACCGGCATCACCTCGGTCATGCCGACAGCCTAGGTAGCAGATGCGTGATCGGCCCGGATCCGGCCTCACCGGGAAGGGCCGGTGGCGCTGTGGGGCAGGCGCAGAGGCACACCCGGTTGCCAGCCGGATCGGAAACCGTCCAGTGAGCACGGCGAGCTCGAAGGAGAGTCGAGCTCCTGACCGGGACGCGTCTCGGACCGAGAGCGGTCAGTCGGCGCTGCGGACCTCCCCGGCACGTGAGTACTCCGCCGGCCCGAAGACCACGAGGGCGGCGAAGTCCTCGACGATGTCGACGAACCGGTGCTCTTCACCGGCAGGGACGAAGACGACGTCGCCCGGGCGCAGGGCAGTCGTCCCGCCGGCGGTCCACAGCGTGGCCCTTCCTCGCGTGACGACGTACAGCTCGTCCTCCGTGTGCGGCGTCTGCGGGTCCGAGCCCCCGGCGGGCAGCGAGTAGGTGCCGCAGCTCAGGTCCGGCACCTCGAGATGTTCTTCCCAATGACTGCTCGCACTCGCGACGTACGTCCCGGCGCCCGTGAGGATCTCCACGCTCCGGATCGTAGGCTCGCGCCCGTGACGAGTGGCCCGGCGCCCGTCACCTGGATGGCCGATCGAGGCCAGCGGAGGTCAGCGGTCCTCGTCGCTGACGGGCGGCGCGGCGCCCTGCGTGCCTCGGCGCAGACCTCTGCTCGCGCTCATCGTCAGCAGGACCGCCACGAGCAGACCGAGGAGCACCATCACGGCGATCACCACGATGATCAGGAGCTCCGCCGTCCCGAGGTCACCGATCAGCGGCGTCATGGCCGAGCATCGTAGGGGACGTGCCACCCGAACGCGACGCCTGGAAGAAGCCGCGCAGGCGTGTCGAAATCCGCGTGCCCGGTTCGACGTACGAGCGAGCTGAGCGGCTCGACCGGCATCCACGAGAGGACACCCGATGCGCTACCTGTGCTTCATCAAGATGGACGAGAACCTGGCCGACCCTCCTCAGGCGATCATGGACGCCATGGGCGAGCACGTCGGCGAGGCGATCGCCGACGGCTCGTTCGTCGACGGAGGCGGCCTGTACGGCGCCGAGGAGGCGGTCGAGTACCGCGTGCGCGACGGCCACGTGACCGTCACCGACGGCCCCTACGCCGAGGCGAAGGAGGTCGTCGGCGGCTGGGCCATCGTCCGGTTCGACACCGAGGAAGAAGCTCGCGCCGAGGGCCAGAAGATGGCCGATCTCCACCTGCGGCACTGGCCGGGCTGGGAGGGCGCCATCGAGATCCGGCGGATCTCCGAGGCCGACGAGGCCCCGTCCGGTTCCTGACGTCGCCGGGCGGTCCTAGTCTCGGCGTGTGAGCGAGGCGGGGACCACCCACACCATCCAGCGGGTGTGGCGCGAGGAATCCGCACGGCTCGTCGGCGCCCTCACCCGGTTGACCCACGACCTCGGCCTCGCCGAGGACCTCGCTCAAGACGCTCTCGTGGCCGCGCTGCAGCAATGGCCGAGCGAAGGCGTCCCCGCCAACCCTGCGGCCTGGCTGATGCTGACCGCGAAGCGCCGCGCCATCGATCACTTCCGGCGCGCCGACACCCTGCGCCGCCGGACGGCGGAGCTCGGCCGTGCCCTGGACAGGGAGGAGGTGGACATGCCCGACCTCGATGCCTTCGTCGACCACATCGACGACGACGTGCTGCGGCTGATCTTCCTCACCTGCCATCCGGCGCTGTCCCCCGAGAGCCGTGCCGCGCTGACCCTCCGGCTGGTCGGCGGTCTCACCGTGCCCGAGATCGCGCGCGCGTTCCTGACCAAGGACGCCACCGTCGGCCAACGCATCTCCAGGGCCAAGAAGACCCTGGCCGGCGAGTCGTTCGAGCTGCCGGTCGGTCGCGAGCGCGACGAGCGGCTCGACGACGTGATGGGCGTGCTCTACCTGATCTTCAACGAGGGCTACACCGCCACGTCGGGCGACGACTGGATGCGACCCGACCTCTGCGCCGAGGCGATCCGGCTGGCCCGGATGCTGGCGGGCCTGGCCCCGCTCGAGCCCGACGTGCACGGCCTCCTGGCGCTGATGGAGCTCCAGGCGTCCCGGCTCCATGCCCGCACCGACGACGCGGGCCGGCCCGTCCTGCTCGACGACCAGGACCGCGCGACCTGGGACGCGTTGCTGATCCGCCGCGGGCTCGCCAGTCTCGACCGGGCCATGGCTGCGAGCCGGGCGGGCCGGGCCATCGGGCCGTACGTGGTCCAGGCGCAGATCGCCGCCTGCCACGCCCGCGCCGGCAGCGCCGAGGAGACCGACTGGACGGCGATCGCCCAGTGGTACGACCTGCTGGCTCGGGGCGGCGACAACCCGGTGGTCGAGGTCAACCGCGCCGTGGCCCACGGCCGCGCCGAGAGCCCGGAGGCCGGGTTGGCGATCCTCGACGCCGTCGCCGGTCACGCGGCACTGGCCGGCTCCCACCTGGTGCCCAGTGTCCGGGGCGACCTCTTGGAGCGCAGCGGGCAACGGGCCGAGGCGGCTGATGCGTTCACCGAGGCGGCCGCCCTCACCGACAACGGCGGCGAGCGCTCGCTCCTGCTCCACCGAGCCGAGCAGGCTCGGTCGGGCGCCTGAGCGGCCCGTCGTACCGTCGCTCGAAGGAGCGCACGCGACAGGCCGACCAGGGACAACAGCGGCGCGGCCTCGCCCGCACCCGCCGGCACCCGCCGGACCGGCGCCCCGCGCGGGCGTTCTGGGAGGACAATCGTTCCCGACGCCGAAGGAGACGGTCATGACCACCGGAGAGCCCTGCTGGATCCACCTCTTCACCGGAGACGTCGAGCGCGCGGCCGCCTTCTACGCCGAGCTCTTCGACTGGTCCGTCGGAGCGCCGAGCGAGGAGTACGGCGGCTACCGGATGTTCCTGAAGGGCGGGGAGCCCGTCGCCGGGCTGATGCGCAACGACACCTCGAACCCCGATGTCTGGGAGGTGTTCCTCCAGACGCCTGACATCGCGGCGACCGTGCGGAAGGCTCGGGCCCACGGGGCCGTCATCGCCACCGAGGTGATGCAGGTGGCCGACCTGGGCTCGATGACGAGCCTGGTCGACCCGGCCGGTGCGCTCGTCGGCGCCTGGCAGCCGGAGACCTTCCCGGGCTTCCCGAGACAGACCGAGGTCGGGACACCCGGCTGGTTCGAGACCCTGACCACCGCCTACGGCGACGCCGTCGCGTTCTACGAGGACGCGTTCGGCTGGGAGACCCACGTGGTCAGCGACACCGCCGACTTCCGCTACACGACGCTCGGCGTCGACCAGGATGCCCGGGCCGGGGTCATGGACGGCTCGGCGTTCCTCGGTGACGAACCGTCCCGGTGGAACGTCTACGTCCGGGTCGAGGACACCGACGAGGCCGTCGCCCGGGCCGTGGCGTCCGGCGGCGAGGTCGCCCTGGCGGCCGAGGACACGCCGTACGGCCGGATCGCGGAGCTGCGCGACCCCGCCGGGGTGGCTCTCCGCGTCATGGGGCCGGACCTCGAGGCCGGGTGACACGCGGGGCGAGTCGGATCGGGTCCGGCGCCTCGTCGAAACGCTCGGACAGCGCATAGCGGAGCAGCACCACGTCCCCGAGCTGCTCGGTCGCGGCGAGCCGCGCCCGTCGGCCGGCATGCCAGGGGAACCGCGCCTCACCCACGAAGCGGCGGGCACCGTGCTCCCCGACGAAGAACGGCGCGATGACCAGGTGCAGCTCGTCGGCCAGGTCGTCGGCGAGGAACTGGGTGTGCACCGCTCCCCCGCCCTCGACCATGAGCCGGCGTACGCCGCGTCGGTGCAGGTCCTCGGCGAGCTCGCGCATCCGCACCGGCTCGCCGCCGTCGACCACGTCGGTGAGGTGGCCCACCCGGCGTTCGAGCAGGCCGACGATGCGGCTGCTGCCGTAGACGAGCTTGCGGGCGCCGTCGTCGGCGAAGAACCGAGACGACGGGTCGAGACGGCCGCGCCCGGTGACGGTGACCTTCGTGGGGTGCTCCGCGAGGCCGCACCGGAGACGTCGCCGCCGCCGATCGGGGTCGCGTACCAGCAGGCGCGGGTTGTCGTTGCGGACCGTCGTGGCCCCGACCAGGATCGCGTCCACGTCGGCCCGGACCCGGTCCACGCGGTCGAAGTCGAGCTCGTTCGACAGCATCAGTCGGCTCTCGGACGCACCGTCGATGTAGCCGTCGATCGACATGCTGCAGCTCAGGAGGGTGTAGGGCCGCTCAGCCACGGCGCAGTCCCTCCAGCTCCTCGGCAGGCAGGGACTCCGGCACGTCCACCGTCGCCGACGTACGGCGCCCGACGGCGTCGGCGACGAGCACCCACGCCCCCGGCAGGGTCGCGACCGCGCTCAGCACGCCGTACGCGACCGAGACCGTCAGACCAGTGGCCGAACCCAGCCCGGCGACGCCGAACGCCCAGGCGGTGAGTCCCTCGCGCGGACCCCACCCCGCGACATTGAGCGGCACGGAGGAGCCGACCATGACCACCGACCCGATGGTCACCAGCACCGTCCACGGTGCCTCGACACCCACGGCGTGCACCGCGAGGAGGAAGACCGCGACGTGGCCGACGGAGGAGCCGCACGACGCGGCCGACACGCGCAGGAGGGTGGCCGGATCCAGGAGAGCGCGGAGGTCGCGCGCCGAGCCGCCGTCTCGCCGGAGCACCAACCAGCCCGCGACCCCGACCAGCAGGAGAACGCAGACGGCCAGCGGGGCGAGCGGTCGGAGGGGGGAGGCGAGCGTGGTCAGGACGACCACCATCAACCCGAGCTGGACGATCTGGCCGGTGACGCGCTCCCAGAGCGTCGCACGGACGCCGGCGGGAACGTCGCCGACGTCGCGGCCGTGCCGGACGGCGCGGTGGGCGTCGCCGAGGATGCCGCCCGGCAGCGTCGAGTTGAGGAACTGCGAGCGGTAGTAGGCGGTCACCGACCCTGGCGGCGTCAGTGGGACGCCGAAGGCGCGGGCGACCGTGCGCCACCGCCAGGCCGACGTGAGGGTGCTGGCGGCGGTGAGCACCAGGGCGGCGAGGACGGTCGGCCAGGTGGTGACCCGCCAGGCCGCGGCGAACGGGCCGGTGCCGAAGTGCCACAGCAGCAGCGCCAGGACCGTCGCCCCACCGACGAGGCGGAGCCAGGGCCACGCCGACCGGACGCCGGACGGCAGGGCGGACGCGCTCACGGTCGACCCCCGATCCCGGCCCGGGCCCCGGCGTCGACGCGGCACATCACGTCGGCCAGGCCGCTCGCCGTCAGGTCCCAGCCCGGGAGGGTCGGTCGACGCAGCGCAGCGGCACGGCGGAGCCGGTCGCGCAGGTGTCGCTCGTCGAGCCAGCGGGACAGCCCGTCGGCCAGCGCAGCCGGGTCGTCGGGGGCCACGAGCAGACCGGGCACGGTGCCGCCTGGCGCACGTCCGAGGGCCTCGGGCACGCCGCCGGTCCGTGTCGCCAACACGGGCAGGCCACGCGCGAGCGCCTCCGTGACGACCATCCCGTAGCTCTCCCGCCGCGTCGCGAGCACCACCAGGTCGGCCCGGTCATGGGCAGCGCCGAGCGCGGACCCGACGAGCGGGCCGGCGAAGGTGACCCGTCGCTCCCAGCTGTGGGCGCGCACCTGGGCCTGCAGCGCGGTCACGTGGTCGGGATCGACGTCGAGGGACCCCGCGCAGACCAGGGTCCACGGTCGGCCGTCGAGCCTGGCCAGCGCCGCGAGCAGCAGGTCGTGTCCCTTGCCCGGGTGCACGGTCGCGACACACAGCAGCGCCGTTCCGGTGCCGGACCCCGCGGCGAGGGGCGCCACGTCGGTGCCCGGCCGTACGGCGTACACGTGACGGAGGCCGTACCAGGACCGCACCTGGGACCGGGTCCACTCGCTCGTGGTGACCACGGCCGCCGCGGACCCCAGGACGGTCTCCTCGGCGGCTCCGGGGCCGAGCGGCAGGTGGAGCAGGACGACGACGGTGAGCCGCGTCGAGGCGGCCGGGAGCACCGACGCGGCCGCCGACGCCACCAGCCCGTCGACGAGGAGCAGCGCGCCGTCGGGCAGCCCGTCCAGCAGCAGGGCCAGGCGGGCGAGATCGGTGAGGTCGGGGCGTGGCCAGTCTCCGCCGACCTCGTGCTCGACCACGGTCCAGCTCAGGGCGCGCAGGCCGTCGAGGGCCCGACGGTCGTACACGTTGCCGCCGCTGGGGTGCGTGGGGTCGTCGATCCCGGCCGGCACGACCGCGTGCAGCACGGTCATGGCGCACGCTCGTAGCTCGCCCGGGCGATGGGCGACTCGTGGAGGGTGACCCGGATCCGGGCCAGGTCTGCCGCGTCGACGCCGAGCCCACCGTCGTGGACCCGTGCCGCGAGCCGGTCGGCGATCTCGCGCGCCAGCACCTCGCTGGTGGTGTTGAGACCCGCCAGCGACTCCACCTGGTCGAGGTTGCGGTAGGTGAGGTCGGCCAGGACCGCGTGCAGCGCCTCGGTGGCGCGACCGATGTCGAGGACGATGCCGTCGGCGTCGAGACTCTCGCGGGCGAACGCCGCGTCGACGACGAAGGTCGCTCCGTGCAGCGCCCGGGCGGGACCGAAGACGTCCCCGCGCAGGGAGTGAGCCACCATCATGTGGTCGCGGACCGTCACCTCGAACATCAGGCCTCCTCCTCGTAGGTGATGGTGTGACACAGCGCCGGGATCGAGCCGGAGGCCAGCTTCGCCATCACCTCGGGCAGGTCGCCGAACCGCGACTCCCCGGTCAGCAGCGCGTCGTACGCCGGGTCGGCGAGCAGCGACAGGGCGAGACCCAGCCGATCGGCTCGCGTACGGCGGCCCCTGCGCGCCGGCGCGACCTCACCGACCTGGCTGGCCCGGATGCCGAGCCGCGCCGAGTGGAAGCGGGCGCCGAGCGACAGCTCGACCGGGGTGTCGCCGTACCAGCTGAGGTCGGTGACGGTCCCGTCGGCGCCGAGCAGGTCGAGGGAGAGCTGGAGACCCGCCGACGTGCCGCTGGTGTGGATCACGAGGTCCCGGTCACCGACTGCGTCCGCGGGCAGCGCGAAGCCGACCCCGAGCCCGCGCGCGGGTGCCGCACGAGACGCATCGGTGTCGACCAGGGTCACGTCGACGCCGGGCACCCCGGCCAGCAGCCGCGCCACGCAGCACCCGACCATGCCGCCGCCGACGACGGCCACCCGGTCTCCGACCAGCGGCGCCGCGTCCCACACGGCGTTCACGGCGGTCTCGACGGTTCCGGCCAGCACCGCACGTCGCGGCGGGACACCGTCCGGCACGACGGCGACATCCTCGGCCGCCACGACGTAGGCCGTCTGGTGCGGATGAAGGCAGAAGACGGTGCGACCGCGCAGCTCGGCGGGGCCGGCCTCGACCAGGCCCACATTGAGGTAGCCGTACTTCACCGGTCCGGGGAGATCACCCTCCTGGAACGGCGCCCGCATCACGGCGTACTGGCTCTCGGGAACCCCGCCACGGAAGACCAGCGCCTCGGTGCCGCGGCTCACCCCCGAGACCAGGGTCTGGACGAGCACCTGCTCCGGGCCCGGGTCCGGCAGGTCCAGGGTGTGGATCTCGCCGAACCCGGGCTCACGCAGCCAGTAGGCGCGGGCCGTTGGTGACACGTCGGCTCCCTCCAGCCCGGCTGGTCCTGAACCGGCGCCGGCCCGTCGTCGTATGACTGGTATCCGGAGATACGGAGGCAGGGTGCGCACGGTTCACGCGGGTCCACTGGCGGTACTGCCGGGCGTCGCAGGTCTGCTCGCGGTCCTCGGCGTCACGGTCGGGCTGGGCATGCCCGCGCTGGTCGCCGGTGGCGTGCTCACCGTCGGGTTGTGGCTGGCGCTCGAGCGGGGCCTCCGCCGCGAGGGTCTGGCCCGGCTGGGGCCGGCGAACGCCGTCACTCTGGTCCGTGCCGCCCTGGTCGTGGCTGTCACGACGCTCGTGGTGCAGTCGTCGAGCGGCGACGTGCCCTCCTCCCTGCTCGTCGCGCTCGGCTCGGTCGCCCTGGCCCTCGACCTCGTCGACGGCCGGCTGGCTCGGGCCCGGGGCGCCGTCACCGCACTGGGCGCTGCGTTCGACATGGAGACCGACGCCTTCCTGATCCTCGTGCTGAGCGCGTACGTCGTACCCGCCGCGGGAGTCTGGGTGCTGCTGATCGGCCTGGCGCGCTACCTTCTCCTGCTCGCGACGGCTCTCTGGCCCTGGCTCGCAGGATCCGTCCCGCCGCGTCCGTGGGCCAAGGTCGTGGCCGCGGTCCAAGGGGTCGTCCTGGTGGTGGCGGCCGCCGGGGTCCTGGCCACGGTGTGGACCCAGGCCCTGCTGGGCGTCGCGCTGGCCCTGCTGATCGAGTCCTTCGGGCGCCAGGTGGTCACGCTGTGGCGGCGCCGGCACGAGCAGCAGGTGCCGCGCTCACCATGGGTCCGCCCGATGCTCGACACCGCGGCCGTGCTCGTGGTCTGGCTCGCCCTGGTGCTGCCTCACCGGCCCGGGCAGGTCACGGCTGCCGCTCTGCTCGGGATCCCCGTCGAGCTGCTGGTCTTCTCGGTGCTCGTGCTGGTGCTGCCGCCGGTCTGGGGCCGGGTGCTCGCCGTCGTCGGCGGCGTGCTGCTGGCCGCCGCCGTGATCGTGGCCGTGCTCGACCTCGGCTTCTACGAGGCGTTCGACCGTCCGTTCAACCCGCTCACGGACCCCGGTTACCTCGGTTCCGGGCTGGACCTCCTCCACGCCTCCGTCGGCCCCGGAGGGCAGATCGCGGTCCTCGTCGGGATCGCGCTCCTGCTGGGGGCTGCGGCCGCCTTGTGCGTGTGGGCGGCAGCGCGCACCCGTCGTACGCTCCGGTCAGCGCCGCGCGGTTGGGGCCGCGCGACCGCCGGCCTGGCCGTCGTCTGGTTGGTCGCGGGCGTCGGAGGTGCGCAGGTGGGCGGCGTCCCGATCGCCGGCACTCAGACGGCGTCGCTGGTCGCCGTCCAGGTCGACCAGGTGCGGGGCGAGCTGCATGACCGGGCCGTCTTCGACCAGGCGATGACTCACGACGCCTACGCGCTCACCCCGGGCCGCGACCTGCTCACGCGGCTCCGCGGCAAGGACGTGCTCCTGGTCTTCGTCGAGAGCTACGGACGGGTGGCCGTGGAGGACTCGTGGTTCGCGCCGCAGATCGACCGGACACTCACCGACGCGACTGCGCATCTCGGCCGGCTCGGCTTCCGGGCGCGCAGCGGCTGGTTGGGGTCGCCCACCTTCGGTGGCATCAGCTGGCTCGCCCACTCCACGCTGCAGTCCGGGCTGTGGATCGACTCCCAGCAGCGCTACGACCAGGTGCTCGGCACCGACCGCTTGACCCTCGCCTCGGCGTTCCGGAGGGCCGGGTGGCGCACCGTCGGCGACGTCCCGTCCAACTGGCACGCCTGGCCCGAGGGCCAGAGCTTCTACCGCTACCAGCAGATGTACGGCTCCTACGACGTCGGCTACGCCGGCCCCCGCCTCGGCTACGCACGGGTGCCCGACCAGTACACGCTCGGCGCCTTCGACGAGCACGAGCTGCGGCCGCACCGCGGTCCGGTGATGGCGGAGATCGACCTCGACTCGAGCCACACCCCGTGGACGTCCGTGCCGCGTCTCGTGCCGTGGCGCGCGATCGGGGACGGCACGATCTACCGCAGCGTGCGCGGTGCCGGGGTGGCCTACGACACTTCGTTGCTCTCCACGTTGGCCCACCCGCGGGCCCAGCAGGTCCGCTACGCCCGATCGATCCGTTACTCGCTGCGGTCACTGGTCTCGTTCGTCCGCCACGCCCACGACAAGAACCTGGTCATGGTCGTGCTCGGCGACCACCAGCCCAACGCCGCGGTCAGCGGGGACGGCGCGTCCCATGACGTCCCGGTCTCGCTCATCGCCCACGACCCTGCCGTGCTGCGCCAGATCTCCTCCTGGGGCTGGACTCCCGGGCTGCAGCCCCGGACGAGTACGCCGACTCTGCCGATGAACGAGTTCCGAGACCGGTTCCTTGCTGCCTTCGGCTCTCGCCGTACCGACTGACGCTGCCGGTCGGAACCGGCGGTTCGCTCGGGTCTCACCGGGCCCGGATAGGGCTCGGCTCGGGCTCGGATCGGGCTCGGATCGGGCTCGGATCGGAGAGCGCGCACCCTGACCGTCCGCTGGGACACCACCGCCACCGTCCTCGACCGCCGTACGTCCCCGCGCGAGCGCGCCCCGCCGCCCCTGAAGCAGCTGCCGCGCGGTCCCGTCACCGGGTGCTGTTGCGGCGCAATTGCGCCAGAACAGCAACCCCTGGTGCCGGTTCGATGTCACAACGGTTCAATCGCGCCGGTTGGACAGTCGCCCTGGCCCGCATAGGACACACCCCCACAATTGCGCCGATACAGCAGCGTGTCGCGACAGTTCGATGTCACAACGGTTCGATCGCGCCGGTTGGACGGTCGCCACGGTGAGATCTCCCGGGATCAGACTCCCCGGATCAGACCTCGAGGCGCAGGACGGGCGGGCCGTCGATCCGGGTCACCTCCACCGAGGTGATCTGCGCCTTCTGGGAGGCGGTGGCGGCGGTCAGATGCATGGTCTTGCCCGGGAGTCCGTTCCAGGTGGCGACCTGCTCGGTGCCACCGCGGAGCGTGTGCACCACCAGGGCGTAGGACCCACCCTCGTAGTCGCCGCGGAACGGTGGGTAGCTGCACGTCATGTCCAGCCGCGTTCCCCAGGCGACGGACGTCAGCGACACCGTGGCGCTCATCGCGTCGCTGCCGACCGGGGTCATCTGCTGGGCAGCCGAGGTCACGACGCTCGTCGGTGAGGCCGACGGCGTACCGCCCGTGCTCCGGTCGAGCACGAGGACGCCACCGATGGTGACCACGACAGCGGCAGCGGCAGCGAGCCCGGCGGTGAGCCACGTTCGACGGCGCTGGCCGCGGTGCATGGCGTCGACGAGGCGCGGCAGCAGCGAGTCGGGGACCGGCTCCGGCTGCCGCTCGTCGAACACCTCCGCGTCCAGCCGGCCGAGCAGACCGGGCAGGCCGGCAAGGTCGCGGACCCCGCGGGAGCAGTCGAGGCAGCCGGCCAGGTGGTGCTCGAACTCGCGGCGGTCGGCCGGCGAGAGGGAGCCGAGGACGTAGGCACCGTCCCAGGCCGTGTAGGAGCAGGTCACCGGACCACTCCCATCTCTTCGAGGGCCAGGCGCAGGGCCCGCAGCGCGTAGTGGGTGCGTGACTTGACGGTGCCCTCGGGGATTCCGAGGCGCTGGGCAGCCTCGGCGACCGAGCGGCCCTTGAAGTAGCACTCCTGGAGAACCGCACGGTGCTCGGCGGACAGGTGGGTCACCGCGTCGGCGACGACCCAGGTCATCAGGAGCTCGTCGCTGCGGTCGTCGGTGTGCCCGGGCTCGGGCACCTCGTCGACCGGGAACTCCGAGCGCGCCCGCTTGGTGCGGGCCTCGTCGATGACGATGTTGCGGGCGACGGTGAACAGCCATGCCCGGACCGACCCCTGCCCCTCGTCGAGCAGCGCGGCGTTGCGCCAGGCGCGCAGCAGCGTCTCCTGACAGACGTCCTCGGCGCGGGCGCGGTCGTAGTTGGTCAGGCGCAGGCAATGACCCCAGAGCGCGCCGGCATGCTCGTCGTGCAGACGCTGCATCACGACGTCGGGGCTCTCGGCCATCACACCTCCCACACCAGGTATACGGCAGAACCGGTCGTTCGGTTCGGTACGCCGCGAGTGTCACACCCGTGGCGGTCGCGCGCAGGCGCGCATCGAGCCGCTCCGCGGCGGCCGATCGACCCGGCACCGCCGGTCGATCGGTCCTCGCGTCAAGCGAGGGACTGGAGCCAGGCCTCGTGGAGGTCGGAGAACCGACCGTCGCCGCCCTCGATCAGGTCGGCCGGGGTGCCGTCCTCGACGATCCGACCGTGCTCGAGGACGAGCACCCGATCGGCGATCTCCACCGTGGAGAGGCGGTGGGCGATGATCACGGCGGTGCGGTTCGCCAGGATGGTACGCAGCGCGCGCTGGACCAGTCGCTCCGAGGGGATGTCGAGCGAGGACGTCGCCTCGTCGAGGATCAGCACCGCCGGATCGGCCAGGAACGCGCGGGAGAAGGCGATCAGCTGACGCTGCCCGGCGCTGAGGAGACCGCCGCGGTTGGAGACGTCGGTGTCGTAGCCCTCCGGCAGGGCGGCGATGAAGCCGTGGGCACCCAGGGCACGCGTGGCGGCCTCCACGTCGTCCTGGGTGGCGTCGGGGCGGCCGAAGCGGATGTTGTCGGAGATGGTGCCGGAGAAGAGGTAGTTCTCCTGGGTGACCATCACCGCCGCCCGGTGGAGGTCCACCGAGGTCAGCGATCGGAGGTCGACGCCGTCGAGCGTGACCGCGCCGGCGACCGGGTCGTAGAACCGGGTGGCGAGCTTGGCGATGGTGGTCTTGCCGGCGCCCGTGGTACCGACGAGGGCCACGGTCTGGCCTGACGGCACCGTGAGGTCGAGCCCGGGCAGCACGGGCACGCCGTCGACGTACTCGAACCGTACGCCGTCGAACCGGAGGTCGCCGCGGGCGTCGAGCAGCGCGACCGGGGTGGTCGGCTCGGGGACGCCGGGCTCCTCCTCGAGCACGCCGGAGATCTTCTCCAGGGCCGCGTTGGCGGACTGGAACGTGTTGTAGAACTGCGAGATGTCCATCATCGGCTCGAAGAACTGCCGCAGGTAGAGCAGGAACGCCGCCAGCACACCGACCGTGACCTGGCCGTCGAAGGCGAGGTAGCTGCCGTAGATCAGGACGACGGCGATCGTGATGTTGCCGATCAGCCGGATCTCGGGCATGAACCACGCGACCAGGCGGAACGCGACGAGGTTGGCCGCTCGGTACTGGTCGTTCACGTCGTCGAAGATCTCCTGGTTGCGACGCTCGCGGCGGAAGGCCTGGACCGCACGGATGCCGTTCATCGACTCCACGAAGTGGACGATCACCAGCGCCACCTTCTCGCGGGTCACGCGGTAGCTCTTCGCCGACTCCTTGCGGAACCAGTTGGTGACCCAGGCGAGGAACGGACCGCAGAGCAGGGCGACGAGGCCGAGCTTCACGTCGAGGTAGAGCAGGAGGACCGCGGTGCCGAAAAGGGTGAGCGCCGCGGTGATCAGGCCGTCGAAGCCGGTCTCGAGCATCTCGTAGATCGCGTCGACGTCGGAGGTCTGGCGCGAGATCACGCGCCCCGACGTGTAGGAGTCGTGGAAGGCCGGGCTGAGTCGCTGGAACTGGCGGAAGACGCGCTGCCGGATCTCGAACAGGATGTCCTGACCGATCTGACCCGAGCGCACCAGGAAGATGTTGCGCGCGACTGCCTGGATCAGCGTCGCCACCAGCACGATGCCGACGATGACCAGCAGCGGACGCAGGTCGTCGTCCTGCTGGATCGGCGGGATGCCGCGGTCGATGCCCAAGGCCACCAGGAGCGGGATGGACAGCCGCGCGGCGTTCTCGACCAGCACCGCGACGCCCAGCAGCTTGACCTCGCTGCGGTAGGGCGTGAGGAGATCCTTGAGCAGGCGACGCGACCGGCCGGCGAGGCGCGCAGTCGTCTCGGCGGTGAGGTCGTCGCGACCGTCGGCCGCGACGCCACGCCACTCCTGGCCCTCGGGGACCTGCTCGGCCTCGTCTCGACTCCGCTCGACCACCGGAGTGTCGCCGCTCATGCCGACGCCTCCTCGAGCTCGTCGAGGTCGTCGGCGTCGGCGGCGAGGAGCTCGCGGTACGCCGGGACGGTCGCGAGCAGGTGGCGGTGGTCGCCGACGTGGGTGATCGTCCCGTCCTGGAGGAGGGCGACCTTGTCGGCGAGCAGCACCGTCGAGGCGCGGTGGGCCACGACGAGGCCGGTGGTGGCCGCGAGCACCCTGCGGAGCGCGTCCTCGACCAGCTTCTCGGTATGGATGTCGAGCGCCGAGAGGGTGTCGTCCAGCACGAGCACCTTCGGCTGGGCGAGGACCGCACGAGCCAGCGCCAGGCGCTGCCGCTGACCACCGGACAGGGACATGCCCTGCTCGCCGATCCGGGTGTCGAGGCCCCAGGGGAGGTCGTGGACGAAGCCCGCCTGGGCGATCTCGATGGCCTCGGCGATCTCGTCGTCGGTCGCGTCGGCGCGGCCGAGCGTGAGATTCTCCCGGGCGCTCATGGAGAACAGGGTCGGCTCCTCGAACGCGGTGGCGACCAGCGAGCGCAGCGCGACCAGCGAGTAGTCGCGGACGTCCACCCCGTCGATGGTCACCCGGCCCCCGCTGACGTCGTAGAGCCGTGGGACCAGGGCCGTCAGCGAGGTCTTGCCCGAGCCGGTGGAGCCGACCAGCGCGAGCGTCTCGCCGGGGGCGAGGTCGAGGTTGACGTCGCGCAGCACGGGCGTGTCGGAGCCGGGATAGGTGAAGTCGACGTGCTCGAAGCGCAGGTGGCCACGGGCGCGTGGAGCCGTGGCCGTGCCGGACACGATGTCGGGGTAGGTGTCGTAGATCTCGAGCACCCGGGCAGCCGCGGTCATCGCCTCCTGTGCCATCGCCAGGATCACGCCGAGTGAGGCAACCGGCCACACCAGCGACAGCATCAGCGTGATGAACGCGACCAGCTCGCCGGGTGTCAGCGCGCCGCGACCGACGCCGATGGCGCCGAGCAGCAGCACGACCACGACGGCGAGGTTGGGGATCATCTCGAGGAACGTCCAGAACCGGGCCGACAACCGCACCTTCGCCACGCTGGTGGCGAGCAGTCGGCGCGCGGACGCGTCGTACTGCTCGGAGACGTGGGGCGAGCGACCGAACGACTTGATGACCCGGATGCCGACGGCGCCTTCCTCGGCCAGCGTGGCGAGGTCGCCCTGCTGGTCCTGCACGTCGCGCGAGACGACGACGTAGCCCTTCTCGAAGCGCATCGAGAGCCACACGATGGGGGCTGAGGTCGCGGCGACGACCAGGCCGAGCGGCCAGTAGAGGTGGAGGAGCACGAGGGTGGTCACCACGACCTGGGTGATGTTGACCACCAGGAACAGCATCCCGAAGCCGAAGAACCGGCGGATGGCCGACAGGTCCGTGGTCGCGCGGGACAGCAGCTGGCCCGACTGCCACCGGCTGTGGAAGCTCATCGGGAGCTCCTGCAGCCGCTCGTAGAGGTCGTGGCGCATCTCGGTCTCGACCTCGAGGACCGCCTTGTTCTGCACCCAGCGGCGCCACCAGATCAAGAACGCCTCGAGGATGCCCAGGCCGAGCACCAGCAGACCCAGCGGGAGGATGCCGCTCGCGTCGTGGTCTTCGATCGGGCCGTCGATGAGCGCCTTGATCACCAACGGGATCGAGATGGCCACCGCGATGCCGGACATCGACGTCACGAGCATGATCACCAGCGCCGGGATGTGGGACCTCAGGTAGCCGCGTAGGCGCCAGAGCGAGTGGACACTGGCCGGCGGGTGGCTGTGGGGATCAGGTGGCATCGTTGCCCGACTCTAACCCTGGGCGCCGACAGACCACGAATCTTTTGTACGGCGCGCCTCCCCCGACTGGGTCTTACACGCCGGGACCCTCCGGGGCCGCCGCTCAGTTGGCCAGGAGCCCGCGGACGACGCGGAGACCCACCGACATCCGAGCCAGGTCGGCGTTGTCGTCCTGGCAGATCTCCTGCAGGATCGACGCCGCCCGCTGGACCACGACGCTGTCGCCGTCCTCCCACTCCGCGATCCGCGCCGGCACGGAGTCGTCGGCGGAGGTGTCGCGCAGCACCTGCGCGGTCAGCTGGGCGTGCACGGCGTACACGTCGTCGCGCAGAGCCGCCCGCGCCATCGTCTGCCAGCGGTCCTCGCGCGGCAGCTCCAGGATCCTGGTGACCAGGTCGGGCAGTCCGAGCCGTTCACCGAGCGCGAAGTGGAGCCGGGCGACCTGGACCGGGTCGAGCGAGAGCCGGTCGGCGATCTCGGTGACTCCGAGCAGCACGTACGCCGGATGGAGGACCGCGACGCGACTGGCCAGATCCTCGGGCACCCGCTGGTCGACGAGGGTCGTGCGGCGGCTCTCGTAGGCGCGGAGCTCGCGTCCGGTCAGCAACGAGGGCAGCTCGCCCATCAACCGCGCCACCGGCTCGCGGAAGTAGTCGACCGTGCCCTGGCTGTCGAGCGGCGGGCGACGGTTGTTGACCAGCCACCGCGACGCGCGCTCCACCAGGGTGCGCATCTCGATCCGCATCAGGGTCTGCGTGCTCGCCTCGAGGTCGTTGTCGAAGGTCTTGATCTCCTCGCGAAGGGGCAGCGAGCCGAAGATCTCCCGGGCCACGAAGTTCGCGCGCGTCAGCTCCTCCGGCGTCGCTCCGGTCTCCCCCATCAGCCGCGGCCAGAAGGTCATGCCGGCGCCGTTGACGAGGTCGTTGACCACCTGGGTGACGATGATCTCGCGGCGCAGCGGGTGGTGGGCGATCGCCGCCTCGAAGCCCTCGCGCAGCTGCGTCGGGAAGTACGCCATCAGGTCGACGTGGCAGTAGGGGTCGTCCGGGAGGTCGGAGTCGATCAGCTTGTCGGCCAGGACGATCTTGGTCCACGCGAGCAGCACCGACAGCTCGGGCGTGGTCAGGCCCTCGCCCCGCTCGGCCCGCCGGCGTACGCCGCGCGAGGTCGGCAGACCCTCGAGCTCCCGGTTCAGCACGCCGGCGCGCTCGAGGGTCTTCATCCAGTCCTCGTGCACGTGGAGCAGTGAGGTCGCGTTGGCGTCGGCGTTGGCCAGGGCGAGGTTCTGCTCGTAGTTGTCGCGCAGCACCAGCGCCGCGACCTCGTCGGTCATCTCGGCCAGCAGGTGGTTGCGCTGCTTCTCGGTCAGGTCGCCGTCGCGGACCACCCGGTCGAGCAGGATCTTGATGTTGACCTCGTGGTCGGAGGTGTCGACACCGGCGGAGTTGTCGATGAAGTCGGTGTTGATCGCGCCGCCGTGCCGGTCCGCGCCGTCCTGCGCGTACTCGATCCGGCCGAGCTGGGTCAGCCCGAGGTTGCCGCCCTCCCCGACGCACCTGGCCCGCAGGTCGCGGCCATCGATCCGGATCGCGTCGTTCGCCTTGTCACCGGCGTCGCCGTGCGTCTCGTCGCTCGACTTCACGTAGGTGCCGATGCCGCCGTTCCAGAGCAGGTCGACCGGCGCCTGCAGGATCGCCTTCATCAGCTCGGCGGGAGTCATCGCGGTCACGTCGGCCTCGAGGTCGAGGGCCTTGCGGACCTGAGGACTGATCGCGATCGACTTGAGCGACCGCGCGTAGACGCCCCCACCCTCGGAGATCAGGTCCGTGTCGTAGTCCTGCCAGCTCGACCGCGGCAGCCCGAACAGCCGTTTCCGCTCGGCGAACGACGCGGCGGGATCCGGGGTCGGGTCGAGGAAGATGTCGCGGTGGTCGAACGCGGCGACCAGCAGGGTGTGCTCGGAGCAGAGCAGGCCGTTGCCGAAGACGTCGCCGGACATGTCCCCGATGCCGACGCACGTGAAGTCCTCGGTCTGGCAGTCGACGCCGCGTTCGCGGAAGTGCCGCTGCACCGAGACCCAGGCGCCCCGGGCGGTGATACCCATCGCCTTGTGGTCGTAGCCGACGGACCCGCCCGAGGCGAACGCGTCGCCGAGCCAGAAGTCGTAGTCCTTCGCGACGCCGTTGGCGATGTCGGAGAACGTCGCCGTGCCCTTGTCCGCGGCGACGACGAGGTAGGAGTCGTCGGAGTCATGGCGTACGACGCCCTGGGGCGGAACGTTCTCGCCGTCGACGAGGTTGTCGGTGATGTCGAGCAGCCCGCAGATGAACGTCTTGTAGCAGGCGATCCCCTCGGCCAGCCACGCCTCTCGGTCGGACGGGTCGGGCAGCTGCTTGCAGAAGAACCCGCCCTTGGCGCCCACCGGCACGATCACGGTGTTCTTGACCATCTGCGCCTTGACCAGGCCGAGCACCTCGGTGCGGAAGTCGTCGCGCCGGTCGGACCAGCGCAGGCCTCCGCGCGCCACCGCACCGAAGCGCAGGTGGACGCCTTCCACCCGTGGCGAGTAGACGAAGATCTCGAAGCGCGGCCGCGGCCGGGGCAGGTCGGGGATCTCCGAGGGTTCCAGCTTGAACGACATGTAGGGGTGGTGCTTGTCGTCGTCGCCGAGCTGGAAGTAGTTCGTCCGCAGGGTGGCCCGGATGTGGGTGAGGTAGGAGCGCAGGATCCGGTCGTGGTCGAGGCTCGCGACATCGTCGAGGGCCCGCTGGATCCGCGTGACCACCTCGTCGACGCGCGCCGTACGGGCCTCCGCGTCGGCGCCGACACCGTTGCGGCCGGGGTCGAAGCGCGCCTCGAAGAGCTGCACGAGCAAGCGGGTGATGTCGGTGTTGCCCCGCAGCGCCTCCTCGATGTAGTCGACGGCGAAGGGGCTGTTGCCCTGCTTCATGTACTTGGCGTAGGCCCGCAGCACCGTGGCCTGGCGCCACGTGAGACCGGCCCCGAGGACCAGCGCGTTGAAGCCGTCGATCTCGTTGTAGCCGTCCCACACTGCGCGGATGGTGTCCTGGAAGGCCTCGCGCATGTGGTCGGGCATGCCGGGCGCGTAACGCAGCCCGAACTCGTAGATGTACGACGGGTGGTCGACGTGGTCGAGCTGGTAGGGCCGCTCGTCGACGACCTCCACCCCCATCGACGACAGCGCCGGGAGCACCTGGGACAGCGAGATGGGCCGACCGCGCCGGAAGACCTTGAGCCGGGCCTCGCCCCTGGCCGCGTCGAGCGGGGAGAACAGGGACAGGTCGGTCCCGGTCTCGCCCAGTCGTTCGAGCCGGCCGAGGTCGAGCGCGCCGGTGGCCGCGGAGAAGTCCTCCTTGTAGGCCTCCGGGAACGACGCCTCGAAGGTGCGGGCCAGCCGCGACCCGACGTCCTCGCCGAACTCGGTGATCGTCGCGGCGGTGAAGTCGTCACGCCACGACCGCGAGGCGTCGGTGAGCCGGCGCTCGAGCTCGGTGACGTCGACGTCGGGGATCGCCACGCCGCGCGGCGGGTGCACCACGAAGTGCACGCGGGCCGTCGTGGACTCGCTCATCCGGACCGTGAACTCGACCGACTCGCCGCTGAAGCTGTCCTTGAGGATCTCGGAGAAGCGCTCGCGAACGGCGGTGTTGTAACGGTCGCGGGGCAGGAAGACCAGCACGCTGACGTAGCGGCCGTAGGTGTCGCGGCGTACGAAGATCCGCAGCTGGCGGCGACCGCGGGTCTCCATGACGCGGGAGGCCATCGCGGCGAGCTCGTCGACGGGGTGTGGAAGAGCTCGTCGCGCGGGTAGGTCTCGAGGGTGTCGATGAGGGCCTTGCCGGCGTGACTGTGGGGGTCGAGCCCCACGATCTCGAGCACGGCCTTGGCCTTCTCGCGCAGCAGCGGGACCTGCCAGACGGACTGGGTGTAGGCGGCGCTGGAGAACAGGCCGAGGAAGCGCCGCTCGCCGACCACCTCCCCTGCGTCGTCGAACATCTTGACGCCGACGTAGTCGAGGTACGCCGGGCGGTGCACGGTCGAACGGGAGTTGGCCTTGGCCAGCACCAGCAGGGTGTGCTCGCGCGCCATCTCCGCGACCTTGGGCGGCAGCTTGCCCGACGCCGACGACATGTCGGGGTCGTTGCGCAGGATGCCGTAGCCGGTGCCCGGAACGCCGCGCAGGTGGTCGCCCTCGGCTTCCTCGTGCTCGAGGTGGTACTCGCGGTAGCCGAGGAAGGTGAAGTGGTCGGCGCACAGCCACTCGAGGAACGCCACGCCGCGTTCGAGCTCGTCGGAGGAGATGGAGGGCGGGGGATCTGCCCGCAGCTCCTCGACGATCAGCCCGGCCTGCTGGCGCATCCGGTCCCAGTCCTCCACGGACTCGCGGACGTCGCGGAGCACCCGCTGCACGTCGTGGGCGATCGCGTCGACGTCCTCGTCGTGTCCGATCCGGCTGATCTCGACGTGCATCCACGACTCGCGTTCGGCGCCCTCGGGCGGCTCGGCGGACTCGTTGTCGGGACAGGCGATGTCCTCCAGCCGACCGGTCACGTCGCGAGTCACGTCGAACTGCGGATGGATCACCAGATGCACGTCGCGCTGCTCCCGGGTCAGCTCCATCACGACCGAGTCGACCAGGAACGGCATGTCATCGGTGACCACTTCGACGACCGAGTGCCCGCCGGCGGACCAGCCGTGCTCGGCCAGGGTCGGCGTGAAGACGTGGACGGTGGCCGTGCCCTGGGGGCGGACGTCGGCGCTGCGGTAGTGCGAGACCAGCGCGCCGTACAGCTCCTCCGCGGAGCGGTCGCCGATGTCGTCGGTGGACACGTGCCGGTAGTAGGCGCGGAGGAGAGGAGCGACCTCGTCGTGAGGCGGTCCGCCGGTGCCGGAGCTGCGCTCCGCGAGAGCGATCGCCTGGGTGAGCAGGTGAGTCTTCTCGGGGTTGGTCGACAGGCCGGTCGTCATTGACACAACCCGAGGTTAGGACTCGTTGCACCCGCGGACAAACTACGGCTCGGAGCGCCGGCCGCGTGGTTCGGGGAGACGGCATGATGTCCGCATGAAGCGCGTGAGCCACACCCTGACCTACCCCGGCACCACGGTGCACGACGTGTTCGCGATGTTCGCGGATCCGGCGTACCGGACGGCGGTCTCGGAGTACCAGCACGTCGTCGACTTCGACTGCCGGATCTCCATGAACGGCGACGGGATGGACGTGCGGATCGAGCAGGCTCACGGCACCGACCGGATCCCCGGCTTCGCGCAGAAGCTCGTCGGCAGCGAGATCCGGTTCGTGCAGCAGGAGACCTGGGAGTCACCGACCGGCGCCGACATCCACGTCACCATTCCCAGCAAGCCGGGCGAGATCACCGGCACCGAGACGCTGGAGCAGTCGGGAGACGACGTGATCCAGACGATCGACATCACGGTGACGGTGTCGATGCCGTTCGTCGGCGGCAAGGTCGAGGACCTGATCGCCGGTTTCGTCGGCCGGGTCTTCGAGGCGGAGAACAAGGTCGGCGTGAAGTGGCTCGCCGGCGAGTGGCGGGTCTGATCCAGCGTCACAGCCGCCCCACCAGCCACACTGCCGGGGCGCTTCTGTCACTTCTCGGGGGTTGCAACCCCTGAGAAGTGAGGGGATACCCGGTGAGCCGGGGATCCCGACCCGGCCCCCGCACTCAGCCCATGTGGGGGTAGCGGTAGTCCGTCGGCGGGACCATCGTCTCCTTGATCGAGCGCGGGCTGGTCCAGCGCATCAGGTTGGCGGCGGAGCCGGCCTTGTCGTTGGTGCCCGACGCACGGGCGCCACCGAACGGCTGCTGACCGACGACGGCGCCGGTCGGCTTGTCGTTGACGTAGAAGTTGCCCGCGGCGAAGCGGAGCAGGTGCTGGGCCTCGGCGATCGCCCGTCGGTCCTGGGCGATGATCGAGCCGGTCAGCGCGTACGGCGCGAACGACTCCATCTGCTGGAGGACCCGGTCGTAGCGGCTGTCGTCGTACACGTGGACGGCGAGGATCGGGCCGAAGTACTCCGTGGAGAACATCTGGTCCTTGGGGTCGGTCGACTGCACCACCGTCGGCCGGACGAAGTAGCCGACCGAGTCGTCGACCTGACCGCCGGCGAGGATCGAGAGGTGGCTGTTGCGCTTGGCCCGCGTGATCGCGCTCTTGTGCTTGGCGAACGCCCGGTCGTCGATCACCGCGCCCATGAAGTTGGACAGGTCGGTGACGTCACCCATGGTCAGACCCTCGACCTCGGCCACGAACTGGTCGCGCATCTTCGTCCAGACCGACCGCGCGACGTACGCACGCGAGGCGGCGCTGCACTTCTGGCCCTGGTACTCGAAGGCGCCGCGGATCAGCGCCGTGCGCAGCACGTCGGGGTCGGCGCTCGGGTGGGCGACCACGAAGTCCTTGCCGCCGGTCTCGCCGACGACGCGCGGGTAGGAGCGGTACGACGCGATGTTGGCACCGACGGTCTGCCACAGGTGGTGGAAGACGCCGGTCGAGCCGGTGAAGTGGATGCCGGCCAGGTCGGGATGCGCGAGCGCGACCTCGGAGACGTCGTGGCCGTGCCCGGGGAGCATGTTGATCACGCCGGGCGGGAGGCCGGCCTCCTCGAGCAGCTCCATGGTCAGGTTGGCCGCGAGCTGCTGGGTCACGGCGGGCTTCCAGATCACCGTGTTGCCCATCAGGGCGGGCGCGGTCGGCAGGTTGCCCGCGATCGCGGAGAAGTTGAAGGGCGTGATCGCGTAGACGAAGCCCTCGAGCGGGCGGTAGTCGGTGCGGTTCCAGATGCCCGGGCTGTTGGCGATCGGCTGCTCGGCGAGGATCTGTCGGGCGAAGTGGACGTTGAAGCGCCAGAAGTCGATCAGCTCGCAGGCCGCGTCGATCTCCGCCTGGAACGCGGTCTTCGACTGGCCCAGCATGGTCGCGGCGTTGAGCCGCTGCCGCCAGGGCCCCGCCAGCAGGTCGGCGGCCTTGAGGATGATCGCGGCCCGGTCGTCGAACGACATCGCCCGCCAACCCGGAGCCGCGTCGGCCGCAGCCTTGATCGCGGCCTCGGCGTCGCGGTGCGTGGCGCCCTTGAGGGTGCCGAGCACGTGCTGGTGGTCATGCGGCTGCACGACCTGGATCTCGGCACCGCCCCCGTTGCGCTTGCGGCCGCCGATGTGGGCGCGCAGCGTCACCTGGCGCCGCTCCTGTCGGACCAGCTCGGCCAGCAGAGCGTCCCGCTCGGCGCTGCCCGGTGCGTACGTCAGGTTGGGCTCGTTGACGGGGTGCGGCGGGTGGGTGACGGCGTCCATGCCCGCGATGTTGTCAGACGAGCCGGGCGCGCTCAATTCGCGTCGGGTAGGCCGAGCAGGTCGGGGATCTCCTGGGTGGCGTACCAGCCGAGAACGTCGTCGGGGTCTGCCCCCTCGACGGGTGCGTCGGCAGGGTCGGCGTGCACGGCCACCACGTCGCCGAGGGTCACCCGCGTCGGCAGAACCGACCCGGCCACCTCGGCCACGACGACCACGCGGCGGCGCTCGCCGGGCTCTCGGTCCACCGCGAGCTCGGCCGCGGCCTGCGCGGCCGTCGTCAGCGCGTCGTACTCCTGGTCCTCGGCGTCGCCCTCTGCCACCACGACGTCGTCACCGACGCCCAGCACCCGGTCGCTGTGGAGCGCCGCCAGCGAGTCGAGGGTCGCGGGGAGGTAGAGCCTCACGACGTGCCGCTCGGCTTGCGCGCCGCCTTGCGAGCCCGGCCGCGCGGCACCGTGGGGCGGCCGTCACCGGCAGTGTCGAGCAGCTCGTCGAGTGCCTCGCCGACACAGACGGCGAAGGTCTCGGCGTCCGGCACCAGGTCACGGTCGGTGGTCACGCCGTAGAACACCGACCCGTCGTACGACGTGACGCCGATCGCCAGCGCATGCCCCGGCAGCAGGGGCGGGACCGGGTAGGTCTGCTCCATCACGGCGCCGGCCGCGTAGAGCGGCGACTGGGGTCCGGGCACGTTGGTGACCGAGAGCTGGAAGCCGCGCCGCAGCTCGGCGGCGGCCACGCGCGACCCGATCGCATGGAACGTCGAGGGTGCGAAGCCCGACATCCCGGCGAGGCGGCTGGCCGCGACCGCACGACCGGTGTCCTTGTGGGCCTTGAACGAGTAGGACACCTGGTGCAGCCGCACGACCGGGCTGGGCTCACCGACCGGCAGGTCGACGAAGTGTGGAGCGATCTGGGTGCCGAGCGAGGTGGCCTCGAGCTCGGCGTCGTGGACCGACACGGGCACCACGGCGCGCACCTGGCGGAGCCCACCCAGCGACTCGGCCCGGGTCATCAGCCACGCGCGCAGCCCGCCGGTCACCGTCGCCAGGATGACGTCGTTGACGGTGCCTCCGTGCGCGTCCCGCACCCGTCGGTGCTCGGCGAGCGACCGTCGTACGGTCACGAAGCGACGCTGCTGCGAGAGCGTCCCGGTGATCGGGGTGTCCTGCTCGGAGCGCCGGTTGGCCAGGGCGTTGACGACCGTGCCGACGCGCCGCGCGGCCGCGTCGGCACCGCGCCACCAGGCGTCGGTGGAGCCGCGCACCGTCTCGACGGCGGTGGACGGCGACGCCAGCGTGTCCCGGACCGCCTCCAGCACCAGACCGGTCGAGGAGACCGGACGACCGGGGTGCCACTCGTCGGCGCCGAGCTCGCGCCGCTGCGGCGTCCGGTCGAGCAGGACCTGCGCGAGGTCGACGATCTGCGCGCCGTCGACCAACGCCTGGTGAGCCTTGGACAGGACGGCGACGCGGCCGCCCTCGAGCCCCTCGACGAAGTAGACCTCCCAGAGCGGCCGGTTGCGGTCGAGCGGTCGGGAGACGATGCGGGCGACCAGCTCGCGCAGCTGGTCCATGGTCCCGGGACGCGGCAGCGCGGAACGACGTACGTGGTAGCCGAGGTCGAAGTGGGGGTCGTCCACCCACACCGGGTTCGCCAGGTGGGCCGGCACCCAGCGCACGCGCTGGCGGTAGCGCGGGACGAAGGCGATCCGGTCCGCGATCAGCCGGACGAGCGTGTCGTGGTCGAACTCCGAGGTGCCGGGGTCGAAGATCTCGACCGTCGCGTTGTGCATGGGCGTCGTCGCGGTCTCGGCCGTCAGGAACGCCAGGTCGCGCGCCCGCAGCCGCTCACTCATCCGCTACCCCTGTTGGTGGAGACTTGTCCCGCATGGGATTCTGGCAGAGCGTCCGAGACGGACAGCCCTGGTCCGCCTGCGAGAAAGGCCACACCCCATGCGTCGAGTCTGTGCTGCCCTGTGCTCCGCCCTCCTTGCCGGAGCGCTGCTCGCCGGCTGCGGTAGCGGCAACAGCTCCGAGGCCTCGGGCTCCGACCCGCTCCCGACCAAGGTGATCGACGTGACCTTCAGCGGCGACTCCGTGACCCCGAACGGCGAACGGGTCGAGGTCGCCGTGGGGCAGCCGATCGAGTTCGACGTGACCGCGGACGCGCCCGGCGAGATCCACGTCCACTCGTCGCCGGAGCAGGAGTTCGAGTACGACCAGGGCTCCAGCACGATCGCCGTCGAGCCGATCACCGCGCCCGGCGTCATCACGGTCGAGTCGCACACCCTCGACAAGGTGATCCTCCAGCTCCAGGTCCAGTGAGGGCTCTTCTCCTGCCCGCCCACGGACTGGGCGGGGCGCAGGACCTGCCGATCTCCCGTGAGCTCGCCATCTTCGGCGCCGCGGCCGCGGTCGCCGTCTCCTTCGTCGTCCTCGTGCTCGCCTGGCGCACGCCGCGGTACGACGCCGCGACCAGCGGGCGGCCGGCCCCGGGGTGGCTGGCCGCGATCGTCGACTCCCTGGTCTACCGCGGGCTGCTCCGCCTCGTGGGGCTGCTCGCGCTGCTCTACCTGCTGCTGGTGGCGGTCCGCGGCAAGGACCTGTTGATCAACCCGATCTTCGGCATCTTCTACGTCTGGATCTGGGTCGGGATGGTCGTCGCCTCCCTGCTTTTCGGCCGAGTCTGGAAGGCAGTCAGTCCGTTCCGCCTGATCAACGGCGGCCTCGCGCGGATCTCCGGTGGCGACCCGGAGGTGGGGGTCTTCAGCTACCCCGAGAGGCTCGGGATGTGGCCGGCAGCGCTCGGACTCTTCGCGTTCGTGTGGATGGAGCTGGTCTACCCCCACAACGTCGACCTCGGCCCGGTCCGGCTGTGGATGGCGGTCTACCTCGCCCTGATGATCCTGGGCGGTGCCTTGTTCGGGAACCACTTCTACGAGCGCGCGGACCCGTTCGAGGTCTACTCCAGCCTCGTCGCGCAGCTCTCGATCTGGGGCCGCCGCGGAGACCTGCTGGTGATCCGGAGCCCGCTGGCCAACCTCGACACGACCGCGCCGACTCCGGGCCTGGTCGCAGTCGTCTCGGTGCTCTTCGGCAGCACGGCCTTCGACGCGTTCCGCGAGTCGACGCGATGGCTGACGTTCATCCAGGACACCGGCTACTCGACGTACGCCCAGAACAACCTCGGGCTGCTCGGCTTCTGCGTGGGGGTCGGCCTCGTCCTCTCCCTGGGCTCGATGGCCACCGGGGTGGGGTCAGACCTACGGCGCCGGGAGCTGCCCGCACAGTTCGCGTTCTCCGTGATCCCGATCATCGTCGGCTACATCGTGGCCCACTACCTGAGCTACTTCGTCGAGATCGGGACGCAGACGCTGATCCAGGCCAGCGACCCGCTCAGCAACGGCAGCAACCTCTTCGGCACCGGCGCCTGGGCCGTGCCCTACTGGCTCTCCTACCACCCCACGCTCCTGGCCGACAGCAAGGTGGTCGCGGTCGTCGCCGGTCACGTGGTCGGCGTCATCGCCGCCCACGAGCGCGCGATCAAGATCCTCCCGAAGAAGCACCAGCTGACCGGTCAGCTCCCTCTCCTGGTCGCGATGATCGCCTTCACCGTCGGCGGGCTCTACCTGCTGTTCTCGTCCTGAGCGACACCCGGCCCGCCCGACGCTCGCGGTGAGGAGTGGGGGACGGGACCAGTGCCTCTGCGACCGCGGTGAGGGCCCGACCCAGGTCGGAGTCGCCGGTCTCGGTGACCGCGACGCCGCTCACCAGGGCCCGGTCGGCCGCTGCCCGGTCGTCGGGCAGGAAGTGGACGCCGGCGAGGCGGGCGAAGCCCTCGACCATCCCGACGATGTCGCGCTCGGACCAGCCGAGGGTGGGCCGCATCCGGTTCACCACGACCCGCACCGGCGTCCCGGTGCAGCGCTCGCGGAGATCGACCAGTGCGCGCGCCAGCCGGGTCAGCCCGACCGGGTCGGCGGAGCCGACCACGACGACCTCGTCGGCGCTGGTCAGGGCACCCAGCGTCAGCTGGTTGCGTCCCGGCCGGGTCACCAGGTCACCGCCCAGGTCGTCCTCGAGGCTGAACCCGGTGTCGACCACGACGTGGCCATGGGTCCCGACGACCTCCAGCAGGTGCTCGACGACACCTGCCCTCACCTCGACCCAGCGGTCGGGTCGAGGCAGACCGGTGACGACCGTGAGGTGGTCGCCCAGCGCGCGCCGGACGGTGCCGAGCCGCGTCTCGAGATCGCCCTGACCAGTCAGCCGGGCGGCGCTGAGCAGTCCCGAGACCTCGTCGAGGATCCCGAGATGCTGGGCGACCGCGGCGGCGTAGGGGTCGGCGTCCACCAGCGTGGTCGCCAGCCCCCGCCCCGCCAGGACCGCGGCCAGCCCGGTGGCGACCAGGGTCCGGCCCGGCGCTCCGGCCGGGCCCCACACGACCACGACCCTCCCCGACGACGACGACGGGGCCGCTACGTCGAGTACGTCGTCCGAGGAGGCGACGACCTGCTCCTCCTCGGACTCCAGGAGGTCGAGCACCCGCGACGGCTCGTGGTCGCCGGCCAGCTCGTCGACACCGATGCGGGTGGCACGGGCGCGGCTCGCGTCGGGACTCCCGCCGGGGGCGACGGCGACCACCCGCACCTGGTGCCGGTGGAGCAGGTCGACCGCGCTCTGGTCGAGCCCTGGCGCGTCGAGCGCCACCAGCGCGGCATCCGCCTGACCGGCACTGCCGGCGGCCAGCAGGTCGTCGACGTCGACGCAGCGCTTGAGGACCACCAGGCCGGGACGACGGCCGACGAGCTCCAGCACCGGTGACTCCCACGCGGCGCCGGCGGCGACGACGAGGACGACGACCACCGTCAGCCCCGGCCGACCACGGTGAGCGCCGCGTCGTCGGTCGTGGCCAGCAGCCGGAAGAACCGGTGTGCCTCCGCCTCGTGCACCCCCAGGACGAGCATCCGCCCGCCTTCCGAGCCGAACGCCTGGTCGGGCGGCGGCGCGTCCAGGACGGTGACGGCGGCCAGTACCGGGCGCCCGCTGCAGACCGGCGTGCCGGTGCACCCGCTGCGCGTCGACGGCCGGAGGTAGACGTCGACGACGTCGCCCTCGCCCACCGAGCCCGGCACCTGGTCGGAGGCCACCGAGACGGGCACCTCGCGCAGCGCACTCGTCCCCTCCGAGCCCACGGCCGCACGGGGTAGCAGCTCGCCGGCGGCCACGCCGTGCAGCAGATGGACGCCGGCCGCCACCTCCTCCTCGGCGCTGAGGTAGAGCTCCGCGTCGGCCGCGTCGGCGAAGGCCACGCGGCGGACCGTCAGGTCGTCGGCGGTCAGCTCGTGACCCGGCCCCATCGCGTCGGTGGCGGCCCAGACGCCCACGGTGTCGTCGGAGGTGCCGAGGACGAGCGCGCCGGCGAGGACCGAGGCGGCGACGAGCCCGACCCCGATCCAGAGTCGTGGGTCGCGCCATCCCGGCGCCGAGGCGCGCCGTGCCGTGGGCGTGTCAGTCATCCCGAGATTCCTGCTCACCGGCCCATCATCACCCCACCACCGCCCTCCGCGGGAGCCTCCTCCACAGCCTCGTTCGGCACCCCGCCGGGAGACGGGTCACACGTGCAACGATGGCCCCATGGCTCCCACGCCGCGGTTCCTGACGCTGGCCGACGTCGCCGAGGTGCTCAGCACCTCCAGCGCGCAGGTCTACGCGCTCGTCCGGCGTGGCGACCTGCCGGCGATCCGGATCGGCGGGCGCGGGCAGTGGCGGGTCGAGTCGACCGAGCTCGAGGCCTACATCGCCCGGATGTACGACGACACCAAGGCCTACGTCGACACCCATCCGTTCAACGAGGCCGAGGCGCGACCGGCCGACTGACGGCGGACCGACCGGGCGGGCGGCCGGGTCAGCCGACCTGCGAGCCGAGAGTGATCCTTAGCTGCAGGACGTTGCCGCTGCGATGCACCGTGAAGCGCACGGTCTCCCCCGGCTGGTGGGCCCGGATCGCCACGATCAACGCGATTCCGTCGGCGACCTTCTCGCCCTCGACCTCGGTGACGACGTCGCCCTTCTTCAGCCCGGCCGAGGCCGCCGGGCTGCCCGAGGTCACGGCGAGGATCTTGGCTCCACTGCCGGTCCCGGCACGGGTGTCGACGCTGGCCCCGATGACCGGGTAGCGCGCGCGGCCCGTGCGCAGGATCTGGTCGGCGGTGATCTTGACCTGGTCGATCGGGATCGCGAAGCCGACCCCGATGTTGCCCGACTGCCCCGGCGCACTGCTGCCGGTCGTCGCGATCGCGGAGTTCACCCCGACCACGCGCCCGGAGAGGTCGACCAACGGTCCGCCGGAGTTGCCGGGGTTGATGGCCGCATCGGTCTGGACGGCGTTGATGTAGGACGACGTCGTGCCGCTGTCACTCGTCGTGACCGGTCGGTTCAGGGCGCTGACGATGCCGGAGGTGACCGTCGAGCTGAGCCCGAGTGGCGAGCCGAAGGCGACGACCTGGTCGCCGACGCGCAGCACCCCGGCAGTGCCGAGGCTGGCCGGCGGCAGTCGTGGTGCGTCCTTCACGTAGAGCACCGCGAGGTCGTAGGTCGCGCTACGACCGACCACCGTCGCCGGGTAGGTGTCGCCGTTCTGGTCGACGATCTCGATCGGGCCGTCGTGGCTGACCGCGTCGGCGACCACGTGGTTGTTGGTGATGTAGTGGCCCGAGCGGTCGAGGACGAAGCCGGAGCCGGTCGCGCCGTCCTTCTTGCCCTGGTACTGCGCGAGCACCTGGATGGTGCTCGGGAGCAGCTGTTGGGCCACCGAGGCCACCGAGTGGTTGCCGGCCGGCAGCGGCGCCTGCGAGACGGTGCCCGCATCGGCGAGGCCGCCGCCGACCTGCCCCTCGCGGGAGCTGGCGTGCCAGTTCTCGTACGCCGCGCCGCCCAGCATCCCGCCGACCACGCCGACGATCAGGGCCAGCACCGACACCGTCGGCCACAACCAGCCCGGTACGCCGCTCCGCCGGGACGTCGCGGGTGGCGGGGCCACGCCGTAGGGCTGGGTGGCGGCGGACGGCTGGTAGGGCCGGCCGGTCGACACCGTGTCGTAGGCGTCGCCGTACGGCGTGGGGCCCGGCGGTGCCCACTGGTGCGGAGGCTGCTGCTCACGCGGAGGGAGCCAGCTCGCGTCATCGGAGGAGGTCAGCGGCGCGGTGTCGTCGCTGCTGCTCGGATGATCGTCGCTCACGCGGTCCTGACTCTCCACCGGGGATGGCCGGAGGCGACGGCGCGGGGTGCCGTCTCGGCCCTACGGCGCGAGTGTACGACCCAGCGCACGCAGGAACGGCGGGGTGTCCTCGGAGTCCGCGGACGGCCCGCGGCGCACGGCCGACCCCTGCTCCCGGTCGACGATCGAGGTGATGGCGTTGGTCAGGGAGGTGCCGAACGGCTCGCTGCTCGGCCGTACGATCGCGCCCGGCAGCGTTGGCCGGCGAGGCGCCGAGCGCCAAGACGCCCATCACCGCGGCCCCGACGGCGCCGCCCCCGATCCCGGTCAGCCCGAGGTGGCGCCGCGACCGTGCGGCCTCGCCCGCTCCGGTCCCCAGCAGGGCGTCGTCGTGGGAGTCGGCCCAGCCGGTGGCGATGCCCTGGAAGAGCAGCGAGCCCTTGAGATGGGACGGCGCGGTGGAGCCGGCGTACTGCATGGTGGCCAAGCGGGTCTTCACCCAGCCCTCACGCTCGACCGCGTCGCGGCACTGGTGGCAGGAGTGCACATGGTCCCAGGCACGCTCCTCGTCTGCCGCGGACAGCTGGCCGTCGAGAAGGGCGCTGACGCGCGGGCCCAGATGGCCGATCACCGGACCGATCACGAGGTCGACCCCTGCGGCAGCACCGCGGGCCCGCCGAAGCGGGTGCGACCGGCGACCGGAGCACGGTGGGCGAGCGACGAGCGGAGCATCGCGCGGCCGCGGTGGATGCGGGAGCGGACGGTGCCGAGCTTCGCATCGAGGATGCGCGCGATCTCCTCGTAGGACAGACCCTCGACGTCACAGAGCACCACGGCGGCGCGGAACTCCGGGGGAAGCGTGGAGAGCGCCCGTTCGATGTCGTCGTCGAACGTGGTGTCGGCGTACGCCGTGTCGGGCGTCGGCAGCTCGCTGTGGAGCCGGTCGGCCCGCTCGTCGGAGAGGGCGTCGAAGCGGATCCGCTGCTTGCGCCGAGCCTGGTCGAGAAACAGGTTGGTGGTGATCCGGTGGATCCAGCCCTCGAACGTGCCGGGGGTGTAGGTCGACAGGCTGCGGAAGACGCGGACGAAGACCTCCTGGGTGAGGTCCTCGGCATCGTGTCGGTTGCCCGTCAGGCGCAGGGCGAGGCGATAGACGCGGTCGGAGTGCCGGTCGACGATCTCCTCCCAGGTGGGAACGCCGCACTCGTCCGTACGAGCGTCGTCGTACGGCTGCTGCGAACCCATGTCCACGAGCTCCTCCTGCTGGCGTCTGCGCGCCGGTGACCCGAACAGTGCTGTCTCCTTGGTGCGACTCTGGTCTCCACGCCTGAGAGCAACCTGTGAGAAGCGCCCCTCGCAGCATGTGAACGTCCTGAGGACGTCACCGGCTCCAACGAACGGGAGGGCGCCCGGTGTTCCCGTCGAGCGCCCCGACCTGGCCCCGGAGGGAGCCGGAGCGCGGCCGCGTGACGCCGTCGCGCGCGGGCCGCTGCGCGATAGGGTCGCCGTGTCCCGATTGATGGGAGAGCGCACTGACCGCGCCGCCCCCGACCCGGAAGGCCGCGACCGCCATGTCCGTTGCTCCACCCACGTCCGCCAGCTGGTCCTACGCCGAGGGTTTCGTGGCCGAGGACGAGGTGCTCGCAGCGGCGCGCGCCCGTGCGGACGAGGTGGGCGTGGTGGCGATCGGCGCGGGCGGCGGGGCGGCGCTGCGCTTCCTGGCGTCCGTCATCGAGGCCCGCGCGGTCGTCGAGGTGGGCACCGGGACCGGCGTCTCCGGACTCTGGCTGCTGCGCGGGATGCGGTCCGACGGGATCCTGACCACCGTCGACATCGAGGCCGAGCACCAACGGCTGGCCCGCGAGACGTTCACCGACGGCGGAGTCGCCCCGCAGCGCGCCCGCACCATCGCCGGCGCGGCGCTCGACGTCCTCCCGCGCCTCACCGACGGCCACTACGACCTCGTGTTCTGCGACGGCGACAAGACGGAGTACGGCGCCTACCTCAAGGAGGCCCTGCGGCTCCTGCGACCCGGTGGCGTCGTCGTGTTCGACAACGCGCTGTGGCACGACCGCGTCGCGGACCCCGCGCAGCGCGACGAGGAGACCGTCGTCATCCGTGACCTCGGCAAGGAGATCGCGGCCCACGAGTCGCTCGTGCCGATGCTGCTCCCGGTCGGTGACGGCCTGCTGGTGGCGAAGAAGGAGTGGGCGGGCGACGAGGCCTGAGTGCGACCGAGGACGTCCGGACCCGAGCGAGGACGTCCGGACCGGACGAAGTCCGGGCCGGACACCGCAGCGAGCACCGCAGCGAGCTTGCTCGCAAGGCGATCGACCAGCGAGGACACCGCAGCGAGCAGCGAGCTTGCTGCAAGGCGATCGACCCGCGAGCGTGCTCGCAGGCCTACGCCGCGTCAGCCGCGTCGGGCCGGCCGGAAGCCGGCGCCACCCTCGGCGATCGCGACGACCGCACAGGCCTCGATCAGGACCGGCCCACTGCCGATGATCCGCGAGCCCGGCGCCTCGGCCGCGCTCGCGGTGAACGTCTCCTGGAATGCCGCCCGCGATCCCTCGTCGACGAACACGTAGCACCCCTCGAACCACTCCCCCGGCTTCGTCCGCCAGGTCTTGTACGCGAGGTCGGGCAGCGCGCTGAACCGGTCGTACGACGTCTCCGCGACGTAGTCGGCGAGCGCCTCGTCGACGCCCGCGGGCGCGTCCGCGAGCGACCACCGGACGGTGAGACCGCGCAGCGCGCTCACGCGACGACGCCGGCCAGCGCCTCGGGACCGGTCAGCCAGGTGAGCAGGGCCCGCGCGCCGAACCCGGAGGGACCGGTCGTCCACTCGTAGGACTCCGACGGCGAGTCGCCCACGGAGGCGAGGTCGAGGTGGGCCCACGGGACGTCGCCCGCGAAGTGCTGGAGGAACAGCGCGGCCGTGATCGCGCCCGGCCCGCCGGGGTTGTTCTTCGCGTCCGCGATCGTGGACGACAACGTGTCCTCGTAGTCGCTCTCCAGCGGCATCCGCCACAGCGGCTCGCCGGACGCCTCGCCGGCGTCGTAGAGCCGCGCGGCGAGTGTCTCGTCGTTGGCGAAGAAGGCGCCGACCCGCTGGCCGAGGGCGACCTTGATCGCTCCGGTGAGCGTGGCCACGTCGACCAGGACCGTGGGGTCGAGCGTGTCCACGGCGAACGCCATCGCGTCGGCGAGGACCAGGCGGCCCTCGGCATCGGTGTTGAGCACCTCGGTCGTCCGGCCGCCGTAGTGCGTGACGACATCACCGGGGCGGACGGCGTCGCCACCGATCGCGTTCTCGGCGGCGGGCACGAGCCCGGTCACCCGGAACGGGCAGCCCATCCGGCCCAGCGCCGCCATCACCGCCATCACCACGGCCCCGCCGGACATGTCGCGCTTCATCGTCGACATCCCCTCGCCGGGCTTGATGTTGAGGCCGCCGGAGTCGAACGTGATGCCCTTGCCGACCAGGACGACTCGCGGCGCCTTCCGGCCGCCGTGCGCGGGCGTGTAGTCGAGCCGGATCAGCCGGGGCGGCGTCGCGGAGGCGCGGCCGACGGCCAGCACCCCGCCGAACCCGCGGTCGGCCAGCTTCTTCTCGTCCCAGATCTCGCAGGCCAGGCCGTTGTCGGCGGCCAGTGTCCTGGCCTCCTCGGCGAGCCATTGCGGCGACTTGAGGTTGGAGGGGACCGTGGAGAGCAACCGGGCGCGCCAGCCGGCGCCACCGAGCTCCAGGCCGCGCTCGAGGTCGGCGGAGACGTCGTCGTCGATCGCGGCGAGCACGACCCGTCGCGGGGGATGGTGCTCGGGGCCCTCGGAGCGCCAGTGGAAGCCGAAGGAGCCGAGCATCGCGCCGACCACGAAGGCCGTCAGCGCCTCGGCGCCACCGGCGGCCGCGATCGTGGTCGCCACCGTGTCGTGGTCGACGGTCTCGCGGGCCAGTGCGGCACCCGCACGGCGGAAGTCGCCCGTGTTCTCGTCACCGAGCCCGACGAGCAGGACCAGTCGCAACGACGCATGACCCGCAAGGCCGCCCACGGGAACCGGACACGACCTCACCGCCCGTGCCGCGCGCTCCGCGCGCCTCGAGGAGGGCCAGCAGGTCGAGCCCGAGGGCTTCTGCGGCGGCTTCGGCACCGGGCCCGAGCACGGGCACACCGTCGTCGGTGGTGAACGGGTAGGCGACCGCCTCCACGCCCGAGAGCTCGTGCGGGAGCAACCCGCTCAGCGCGAAGGCCGGCGGCGAGACCTGGGGTGGAAGGGTCGTGGTGGTCGCAGGCACCTCAGCCCACGACGTCCTTGAGGGCGTCTCCCAGTGCGCCCGCCTCCTCGGCGTTGAGCTCGACGACGAGCCGGCCACCGCCCTCCAGAGGGACGCGCATCACGATGCCGCGGCCTTCCTTGGTGACCTCGAGCGGACCGTCGCCCGTCCGCGGCTTCATTGCCGCCATCCGCGCACCTCATTCTTCTTGTTCGGACCGAAAGGACGCGCGGGAGATCGAGCCCCCTCACGCCGATGCGTAGCCATTATCCCCTATGCCGGCGGGTGACGCCGCCCAACCCCACACGCGACCTGGCACAGTGACCGCATGCGTGCGCGCTCGGCCCTGTTCGACGTGTACGGCGACCACCTCCGATCGCGCGGCGACCAGGCCCCGGTGTCGGCCCTGATCCGGCTGCTCGAACCGGTCGGCATCGCGGCCCCCGCCGTCCGCACCGCGATCTCGCGGATGTCGGCCCAGGGGTGGCTGGAGCCCACTCGCGTCGACGCCGCGCCCGGCTACCGCGCGACCCGGCGTGCCATCGAACGGCTCACCGAAGCGGCGTCGCGGATCTACCGCCGAGGACCCGAGGCCTGGGACGGGCGCTGGCGAATGGTGTTCGTCGACCTGCCCCGCGACCGGGGCGCCCGGGCCCGGCTGCGCGAGGAGCTCCACTACCTGGGGTACGCCGAGCACGCCCCGGCGGTGTGGCTGTGCCCGTTCGAGCGGGCCGAGGTCGACGAGGTCGTCGCGCGCGCGGGAGGCCGCGCCCGGCACGCGATCGCGGTCGAGCTCTCCCCCGACCCGGTGACGGCGTGGGACCTGGCCGGCCTCCGCCACGTCGTACGCCGCATGGCCCGAGCTGGCGGACTCGCTGGTCCGCGGCGGCCCGGACGACCCGAGCGACGAGGACGAGGCGGCGTTCGCCGCCCGCTTCCGGCTGGTGCACGAGTGGCGCAAGTTCCTGTTCGACGACCCCGGGCTGCCCGCGGAGCTGCTCCCCCACGACTGGCCGGGCCAGGCCGCGACCGACCTGTTCACCAGCGAGGCCGCGCGGCTCAAGCCGGCCTCGGACCGCTTCGTGGCCCGGTGCCTGGGCGTGTGAAAGCCTGCGGGCATGACTGACGTGTCACCCGTGCTGCTGGAGGTCGCCGACGGAGTCGCGACCATCACCCTCAACCGCCCCGACGCGATGAACAGTCTCGACGTCGCGACGAAGGAGGCGCTGGTCGTCGCGGTGCGCCAGGTGGCCGATGACCCCGCCGTCCGGTGCGTGGTGCTGACCGGCGCCGGTCGCGCCTTCTGCGTGGGCCAGGACCTCAAGGAGCACATCGAGATCCTGCACGGCGACTCGAGCGATGCCTTGTTCCGCACCGTCGACGAGCACTACAACCCGATCGTGACCACCTTGGTCGGGATGGCCAAGCCCGTGATCGCCGCCGTGAACGGCGTGGCCGCCGGGGCGGGCGCCAGCCTCGCCTTCGCCTGCGACCTGCGGATCGTGGCCGACACGGCGGGCTTCAACCTCGCGTTCGCCAACGTCGCGCTGTCGTGCGACACCGGCTCGAGCTTCACCCTCCAGCGGCTGGTCGGGAGGGCGAAGGCGATCGAGCTGCTCTACTTCCCGCGGACGGTCTCGGCCGAGGAGGCCCTGTCCCTCGGCCTGGCCACGCGCGTCGTACCGGCCGGTGAGCTCGCCGACACCGTCGGCGACCTGGCGGCCCGCCTCGCCGCCGGACCCACGGTGGCCCTGGGCGCCATGCGGCAGTCCGTGGAGTACGCCGCCGGGCACTCCTTCGAGGAGGCCACGGCGTTCGAGTCGACCCGGATGACCCTCACCGGCGCCACCGCCGACCACGCCGCCGCCGTCGCGGCGTTCATCGCCAAGGAGAAGCCGGTCTTCGAGGGGCGGTAGGGCAGCCCCTGTCGGGATACCCGGCTCGCCGGGGATCCCTGCACTTGTCGGCCGTTGCAACCCCCGAGAAGTGCAGGGAGTGCCTGCAGCGTGGGACGCGTGGGGTGCGTGTGACGGTCAGTCCCCCCGGGCGATCCCTTGTACGCCGCCCCGCCAGGCACCGAAGACGTGCAGGATGCGGTCGGGCGCAGCCCGCAGCCTCGCGGCGGACGGGGACGGGCCGAGCTCCACGGTGAGCGCGAACCCCGGGAACTTGTGGTTGAACCACATGGTCATCGTGCCGTGGCAGCTGCTCCCACAGTTCAGGTGCGTCATCGGCAGGTCGAGCGCCTTGGCGACCCGGCGCGAGAAGGCAGGGCGCTCGGTGACGTCGACGCCGTGCAGCGGCTGGTGGAAGGACAGCACGTACGCCGGCTTCACCGTCGTCAGGAACTTCATCATGGCGCGCGTCTCCGGCTCGGACCCCGGCTTGCGACCCGAGTAGTAATTGCCGGTCAGCCGCGCCCACTTGTAGGGGTAGTTGCGGTTGAGGTCGACCCCGCGGGCGTTCTTCCGGGTGTGGTGGGCCCGCCCGTCGGGGTTGTAGACGGGGACGATCCACAGGTTCAGGTCGTGCACGGGCTGCCCGGTGCGCAGGTTGTCGAGGATCCGTCGCGGCGCCGGCTCGTTGCCGTGCATCACCGAGATCAGCACGACCTTCCGCTTGCCGTGCTCACCGAGGTGCCACGCCACGATCGGACGGCCCTGCACGGAGTGCCCGATCACGCGACGGCCGATCACGGCCGGGTGCGGGTCGGGGGCGGCGCGAGCGGGCAGGACCAGCGCTGCGGGCAGGAGGGCGAGGGACACCGCCGCGGCGACGAGGCCACGGCGGCGCCGTGGGGCCCGAGAAACGTGTGTCATCGGCAGACCTCAGCTGTGAGTGGCGAAGTACCAGGTGAACACGAACACGCCGACCAGCATCCCCACATGCGCGAGCACCGACAACCCCGGCCCCTCCGACCACCGGTCGTCGGTGGTGCCCGAGGCGTGCTTGCCACGGCTGGGCAACCAGCGCATCAGGATCAGCAGGCCGATGAGCGCCGTGAGCCAGTAGAAGAACAGCGAGACGACCCCGACCCAGGAGTTGTCGTGCCCGGTGACGAGGAAGAACACCCACAGCCCGATCGCGACCACACCGCAGGCCGTGTGGGCGTTGACCGTGCCCATCCCCACCTGGTGATGACCCGCCGCCCGAGCCTGGGAGAGCCGGACCCGCGTCAGCACGACCACGACCGCCGACAGGAAGGTGAGGACGTAGACGATGTACTCGGGCTTCACAGCCGTTCAGTGTGCCGACGGGGGCGGGTCGCTGTCACCTTCGGGCCCCGGTCCGGATGGTGCCGCGTACGGCGGCCCGGTCGGGGGCGGTGCGTCGGGGACGTCGCCGGGGTCGAGTGCCTCGCGTTCCTCCGCGAGCCGCTCGAGGAGGGCGTCCACCTCGGCCATCCGGTAGCCGCGGAACGCCAGCGGGAACCGGATCCGTCGCAGGTCGTCGGCGGTCACCGGACCCTCGGACGGGACCAGCGAGTCGGGCGCGTCGTCGTACGCCGGCCCGAGCGGCTGGCCGCGCCCGGAGGCCACCACGGCGACGCCGCCGAGCGCGAGCACGATCAGGATCGCGAAGAACCACATCATCGGTGTGGGTCCTTGGCGCGCGCCTCCACCATCAGGCCCACGGCCTCGTCGACGTCGTCGGTCACGTGGAGCATGTCGATGTCGGACTGGTTGATCGTGCCGCGCGTGAGAGCCGTGTCGCGCAGCCAGTCGAGCAGTCCTCGCCAGTAGTCGCTGCCGAGCAGCACGAGGGGGAACCTCGTGACCTTCTGGGTCTGGACCAGGGTCAGCGCCTCGAACAGCTCGTCCAGCGTTCCCAGTCCGCCCGGCAGCACGATGAAGCCCTGGGAGTACTTCACGAACATCGTCTTGCGGGCGAAGAAGTAGCGGAAGTTGATGCCGATGTCGACCCACTGGTTGAGGCCGGACTCGAAGGGCAGCTCGATGCCGAGACCGACGCTGGTGCCTCCGGCCTCGCTCGCGCCCTTGTTGACCGCCTCCATCGCGCCGGGGCCGCCGCCGGTGATCACCGCGAAGCCCGCGGCAGTCAGCGAGCGGCCCACCAGCTCGCCCTTGGCGTACGTGGGATCGTCCGGCCGGGTCCGGGCCGAGCCGAAGCAGGCGATCGCCGGCCCCAGCTCGGCGAGCGCGCCGAAGCCCTCGACGAACTCGGCCTGGATCCGGAGCACCCGCCAGGGATCGGTGTGCACCCAGTCGGTCGAGCCGCGCGAGTCGAGCAGCCGCTGGTCGGTGGTGGTGCCGTCGACCTGGGCGCGACGCATCACCACCGGGCCCTTGAACTTCTCGTGCTTGTCGGTCATCGGTCCCCCCGGAGCCAGTCGGTGAGCACGCGCTCGCAGTGGCGGATCTGCTGCAGCGGCACGGACTCCTCCTGCTTGTGGGCCAGCATCGGGTCGCCGGGACCGAAGTTGACGGCCGGGACGTCGAGCGCGGCGAAGCGGGCGACGTCGGTCCAGCCGAACTTGGGGTTCACCGTGCCACCGACCGCTTCGACGAACGCCTTGGCCGCGGGCCGGTCGAGCCCGGGAAGCGCACCCGGTGCGCTGTCGGCGACCAGCACGTCGTACCCGGAGAACAGCTCGCGGAGGAACGCCTCGGCCTCGGTCTCGCTCCGGTCGGGCGCGAACCGGTAGTTCACCGACACCGTGCACAGGTCGGGCAGCACGTTGCCGGCGACGCCACCGCTGATGCCGACGGCGTTGAGGCCCTCGTGGTAGGTCAGGCCGTCGATGACCGGCATCCGCGGGTCGTACGACGAGAGCCGCTCGAGGATCGGCGTGGCCCGGTGGATGGCATTGACGCCCTTCCACGACCGGGCGCTGTGGGCGCGCTCACCGTGGACCGTGACGTCCACCCGCATGGTGCCCTGGCAGCCGGCTTCGACGACGCCGTCGGACGGCTCCATCAGGATCGCGAAGTCGGCCTGCATCAGGTCGGGGTCGCTGACGCTGAGCTTGCTCAGGCCGTTGAACTCGCTCTCGATCTCCTCGGCCTCGTAGAGGATGAAGGTGACGTCGCGCACCGGCTCCGCCACGGCGGCGGCCAGCTTCAGGATGACCGCGTCGCCGCCCTTCATGTCGCAGCTGCCGAGACCGTGGAGGTCGGTGCCGTCGTTGCGGCTCGGCAGGTTGTCGTTGAGGGGCACCGTGTCGAGGTGGCCGGCCAGGACGACCCGCTCACCGCGCCCCAGCTCGGACCGCGCCACCACCGTGTGGCCACGACGGGTCACGGCCAGGTGGGGCAGGGACGCCAGCGCCTCCTCCACGGCATCGGCGATCTGCCGCTCGTTGCCGCTCACCGACTCGATGTCCACGAGCTGCTCGGTGAGTGCGACGACGTCGGCGGTCAGGTCCAGCGGCATGCCACCCATCCAACCAGCCCCTCAGGCGCGCTCGAGCTCGATCACCGGCGAGTCCAGGTCGCCCTCGCTCACGTCGAACGAGGTCGCCAGGGTCTCGCGGCTGATCAGGTCGGCGTGCGTGCGCGCCGCATCTGCGACCTCGGGGGCGGCCACCAGGCTCAGCGCGATCCGGTCGGAGACGTCCAGCCCGGCGTCTCGCCGCGCCTGCTGCACGGTCCGGACCAGGTCGCGGGCGACGCCCTCGGCCTCGAGCTCCGGGGTCACCGCGGTGTCGAGGACCACGAAGCCTCCTCCGGGGAGCATGCCCGTCGCCGAGCCGTCGCCGCCCGACGCCACGGTCTCGAGGCTGAACTCGCCCTCCTCGAGGACCAACCCGCCGGTGGTCACGACGCCGGTGTCGGAGACCGACCAGTCGCCGGACTTGGAGCCCTTGATCGCGGTCTGGACGTCCTTGCCGAGCCGCGGCCCCGCGGCGCGCGCGTTGACCGTGAGCCGCTGCGAGACGCCGTACGACGCGGCATCGGGGTGGTCGGCGTCGAGGAGCCGGACCGACTTCACGTTGAGCTCGTCGGCCACGATGTCCTCGAAGCCCGCGAGCCGGTCGGCGCCGGCCACGACGACGGTCATCGCCGACAGCGGGAGCCGGTTGCGCAGGGAGGCGCCCTTGCGCAGCGCCGATCCGGACGAGCAGACGTCGCGGACCTGGTCCATCGCCTCCACCAGCTGGTCGTCGGCCGGCAGGTCGTCGACGGACGGCCAGTCGGTGAGGTGCACCGACCGCTCGCCGGTGAGCCCGCGCCAGACCTCCTCGGTGGTCAGCGGGAGAAGCGGCGCCGCCACCCGGCAGACGGTCTCGAGAACCGTGAACAGGGTGTCGAAGGCATCGGTGTCGGCGACGCCGTCGGCCGCCCAGAACCGCTCGCGCGACCGGCGGATGTACCAGTTCGACAGCACGTCGAGGAAGGCGCGCGTCGTGTCGCAGGCGTTCGCGACCTCGTAGTCGTCCATCTGACGCGTGGCCGACTCGACGTACTGCCTGGTCTTGGCGAGCAGGTAGCGGTCCATCGGGTGGGTGGAAGTGGTGGAGCGCCGCGCGTCGTACCCGGCAGCGTTGGCGTAGAGGGCGAAGAAGTACCAGCAGTTCCACAGCGGGATCAGGACCTGGCGGACCCCCTCGCGGATCGACTGCTCGGTGACGATCAGGTTGCCGCCGCGCAGGATCGGCGACGACATCAGGAACCACCGCATCGCGTCGGCGCCGTCGCGGTCGAAGACCTCGCGCACGTCGGGGTAGTTGCGCAGCGACTTCGACATCTTCTGGCCGTCGCTGCCCAGCACGATGCCGTGGGACAGGCAGGTCTCGAACGCCGGGCGCTCGAAGATCGCAGAGGCGAGCACGTGCATCGTGTAGAACCAGCCGCGGGTCTGGCCGATGTACTCGACGATGAAGTCGCCCGGGAAGTGGTGCTCGAACCAGTCGGCGCTCTCGAACGGGTAGTGCACCTGGGCGAAGCTCATCGATCCGGACTCGAACCAGCAGTCCATGACGTCGGTGACGCGGCGCATCGTGGAACGGCCCTCACCGAGCGGCCGTGGGTCGTCCGGGTTGGGGCGGGTCAGCTCGTCGATGAAGGGTCGGTGCAGGTTGTCGGGACGGACGCCGAAGTCGCGCTCCAGCTCGTCGAGCGAGCCGTAGACGTCGATCCGCGGGTACGCCGGGTCGTCGCTCTTCCAGACCGGGATCGGGCTGCCCCAGAACCGGTTGCGCGAGATCGACCAGTCGCGGGTGTTCTCCAACCAGCGGCCGAACTGGCCGTCCTTGATGTGTTCGGGCACCCAGCGGATCTGCTGGTTGAGCTCGAGCATCCGGTCGCGGATCTTCGTGGTGCTGACGAACCACGAGGACACCGCCATGTAGATCAGTGGCTCGCGACAGCGCCAGCAGTGCGGGTAGGAGTGCTCGTAGGACTCGCGCCGGAGCAGCACGGTGCCCTCGGTCACCGAACCGGTGTCACCGTGTCCGCGCGTCCTGTTCTTGAGGTGCTCGATGATCGGGATGTTGGCGTCGAAGACGTGCATCCCGGCGTAGTCGTCGATCGGGTGGGTGAACCGGCCGTCCTTGGCCACCGCCACGACGAGCTCGATGCCCTCGCGGTCGGTGATCGTCTTGTCCTCCTCACCGAACGCGCCGGCGCTGTGCACCAAGCCGGTGCCGTCCTCGGTGGTGACGAAGTCGGCCTCCACCACGCGATGGCTGTGAGGGTGGCCGCGGAAGTAGCCGAACGGGGGCGTGTAGCTGCGGCCGAGCAGGTCGCGACCGGTCAGTCTCTCGACCACCTGGTCGTCGACCGACTCGCTGTCCTGGTTCTTCAGCTCCCGGGCGTACGCCGCCAACCGGGCCGCGCCGACGACGTACCGCTCGGTCGTGCCGGTGACGTCGGACTCGACCACGACGTACTCGATGTCAGCGCCGACCATGATCAGCAGGTTGGACGGCAGGGTCCAGGGCGTCGTGGTCCAGACCAGCGCGATCTCACCCGTCTCCAGACGACAGCCGACGGTGACCGCCGGGTCCTGCCGTAGCTGGTAGACGTCCTCGTCCATCCGCAGCTCGTGGTTGGACAGGGGGGTCTCGTCGTTCCAGCAGTACGGCAGGACGCGGAAACCCTCGTAGGCGAGCCCCTTGTCCCACAGCTGCTGGAAGGCCCACATCACCGACTCCATGTAGTCGAGGTCGAGGGTCTTGTAGTCGTGCTCGAAGTCCACCCAGCGGGCCTGACGGGTGACGTACTCGCGCCACTCGTCGGTGTACTCGAAGACGGACTTTCGGCACTCGGCGTTGAACGCCTCGATCCCCATCTCGAGGATCTCGTCGGTCGTCTTGATGCCGAGCTGGCGCATCGCCTCGAGCTCGGCCGGCAACCCGTGGGTGTCCCAGCCGAAGCGGCGCTCGACCCGGCGCCCGCGCATGGTCTGGTAGCGCGGGATGAGGTCCTTGACGTAGCCGGTGAGCAGGTGGCCGTAGTGGGGCAGCCCGTTGGCGAACGGCGGGCCGTCGTAGAAGACGAACTCGTTGTCGCCGTGCTCGCCCGCGTCGCGCTGCTCGACGCTGGCCCGGAAGGTGTCGTCCGCCTCCCAGTAGGCCAGCACCTGCTCCTCGATGCGCGGGAAGCGAGGCGTGGCGGGCACGCCGCCGGAAGTCGCGTCGGCGGCGGGATCGGTGGAGACCTTCGGATAGGTCATGGGGGCAGCTCCTGGGCGTCTCTCGTCGGTTGCAGCAGTCGAAACCTTCGAGGACGACCCCGGGGGGCCGCGGTACCACCTCGCTTGCTGCTCCCGAAGGTCTCGACAGGCTCGACCCGCGCGGGCAACCGCTCGTTGCAGGCTGTGACGGGCCCACCCGTCCGGGTCTAGTGAGCCGCACCGGGGTGTGGCCGTTCTTCCGGAGGCTCGCCGCTGATGACGGCTCGAACGCCTGTGCCTCCCAGCGTACGGCGCGGGCGTGGAAGGCGGCCACTCGGTAACGGTGCCGAACGCAGCTCCCCGCTCGACGGCGCAGCCACGCAGGCTCCGAGGCCCGGAACCGATTTGAGCCGACCGGCCCGGACCGGGAAGAGTGCCGCCCCATGAGCGAGCGCCAGTTCCCGGACATGTGGGTCGATCCCGCCGACGACCCTCGCGACACCGGCACCACTCCCCGCGGCGAGAAGGCGGTGCTCGCCGAGTACCTCGACCACTTCCGGATGACGCTGGAGCTGAAGTGCGAGGGGCTCGACGCCGAGCAGCTGGCGCAGCGTTCGGTCCCGCCGTCCTCGATGTCGCTGCTGGGCCTGGTCCGGCACCTCGCATCCGTGGAGTTCCACTGGTTCCGACGGTTCATCGAGGGTCACCGGGAGCTCGCGCGGCCCTTCAAGTCGCCGGAGGACCGCGACCTCGACTTCAACGGCGCCGTCCCCGACGACGAGGTCGTCGCGCAGGCGTGGGCCTCCTGGCGCGCGGAGGTCGACCATGCCCGAGAGGTCTACGAGCGGTACGACGACCTCGGCGCGCTCGTCGGGCCGGAGGGAGACCAGAGCGAGCTGCGGGAGATCGTCGTCCACATGATCGAGGAGTACGCGCGCCACGTCGGGCACGCGGATCTGCTCCGCGAGCGCATCGACGGCCGGACCGGTCAGTAGGTTGGGCCTCATGAGCGACCAGCTGGCCCATGGCTGGGGAGTGGCGACGATCGTGGCCGACGGGCCGGGCCGGGGAACGGTCCTGGACACGTGGTACCGCACCCCCCGCCTGGGCCCGATGCCGACCGGCCAGGGCGACCTCGGCCCGGAGTGGGCCGACCTGCTCGGCGACGATCCCGATCGTCGGGTCCGCGTCGATCCGGTCTCCACCGAGATCGACCTGGCCGAGCCACCGCGCGACGTCCCCGACGCCTACCTGCGGCTGCACCTGCTCTCGCACCGCCTCGTCCGGCCCCACGGAACGAACCTCGAGGGCATCTTCAGCATCCTGCCCAACGTGGTGTGGACCAGCGCCGGTCCCTGCTCGGTCGACGACTTCGAGGAGACCCGGTTCCGGCTGCGCGCTCGCGGTCCGCTGCAGGTCTTCGGGGTCGACAAGTTCCCGCGGATGACCGACTACGTCGTGCCGTCGGGTGTCCGGATCGCCGACGCCGACCGCGTCCGGCTCGGCGCCCACCTGGCCGAGGGCACCACCGTGATGCACGAGGGGTTCGTCAACTACAACGCCGGCACGATCGGTTCCTCGATGGTCGAGGGCCGGATCACCGCCGGGGTCGTCGTCGGTGACGGCTCCGACGTGGGTGGCGGCGCCTCGATCATGGGCACGCTGTCCGGCGGCGGCACGCAGGTGGTCTCGATCGGAGAGCGCTGCCTCCTCGGCGCCAACGCCGGCATCGGCATCTCGCTGGGCGACGACTGCGTGGTCGAGGCCGGCTGCTACGTCACGGCGGGCACCAAGGTCACCCTTCCCGACGGCCGAGTGGTCAAGGCGCTGGACCTCTCCGGCGGCAGCCACCTGCTCTTCCGGCGCAACTCGGTGACCGGCACGGTCGAGGTCGTGCCGTGGCGAGCCGGCGGCGTCGCCCTCAACGAGGCGCTGCACCAGAACCGATGAGCATCGTGCGGCGTACCGCCGCGGTCGTGGTCCCGCTCGCCCTCGTGGTGGGCGGGGTCTGGTACGGGATCGCGCACCACTCGTCGTCGTCGAAGGACGACACCGCCGGGCTGTGCACCACCGAGGTGAAGGGCCTCAGCGTCGTGCTGACCGCCACCCAGGCCCGCAACGCGAGCCTGATCTCGGCCATCGCCGTGCACCGCGGGATGCCGGCGCACGCGGCCACCATCGCCCTGGCCGCGGCCCTCCAGGAGTCCAAGCTCTACAACCTGCGCGGCGGCGACCGCGACTCGCTCGGCCTCTTCCAGCAGCGGCCTTCGCAGGGGTGGGGCACGCCGCGCGAGATCCTCGACCCGGTCCACGCCACCAACGCCTTCTACGACGCGCTGGATCGGGTACCCGGTTACGCCTCGATGCCGGTGACCGTCGCCGCGCAGCGCGTGCAACGCTCCGCCTACCCCGCGGCGTACGCGGTGTACGAGCCGGACGCCCGCGCCCTGGCCTCGGCCCTGACCGGGTTCTCCCCGGCCTCCTTCGCCTGCCATCTGAAGCCGTCGTCCCGTACTCCGGCGCCCGCCGCTCGGCGGGCCGCCGCGCTGCGCCGCTCCCTGGCCCCGGCGTTCGGGACGGTCCAGGTCAGCGTCGCGGAGGGGTCCCGGCTCGAGGTCGCCGCCTCGTCCGGACCCCAGGGCTGGTCGATCGCGTCGTACCTCGTGGGCCGGGCGCAGCTGCTGGGGCTGAGCCACGTCGGGTACGACGGACGGGACTGGGCCGTCGGCAGCAACAAGGGCTGGGAGCGGGGCGGCTCGGCCACCTCGGGATCCGTCGTCGTGGGGTGAGACCGAGCGCGGTTCCGCAGATCTTTACCTTCCTGACCGAGATTTCACGGCCAGTCGACCTCCAACCGGCGATCCGGGCCCTACTCTGAGCGGACAAGTGCAGAGCCCGGGGGGGCTTTGGGGGGGTTTCAACATGCACGATTCAACGCTGTTCACCATCGGTACGGCCCTGCGCCGAGCCGAGACCAACCATCTGCCGGTCGAGGTCCTGGTGCAGAGCCACTGGCTACGCGGCCGGGTCGCCGGGATCGACGGCCACGGCCTCGTGCTCAGCACGCACGCCGAGCACGTCGTGGTGCGACTCGAGTCGATCACGGCCGTGCGCATCCCGGAGAACGTCGACGACGCGCCCGTGGCCGAGACCTTCGACGAGCAGCACCAGCTGACGGTGGCGGCCGTCGGCGAGGACGCCTGGGAGATGCCGGGGCCGGTCAGCGCCTGACCCGGGGCTCAGCCAGGTCAGTCCGAACCGGTCCGCGTCGCGTAGGTCGACGCGGCGTCGTAGACCGCGCGCACGTAGGCGTCGGCATGGTTGTAGGCGCGCACGGCCGTCACCCAGCCGGACCCGGCCGCGAGGTCTCCACCGGCCGCGCACAGGTAGCGGCCGGCGGCCAGCGCGGCGTCGTCGAGGTCCTGCGGGTCCGCGACCGCGTCGCCGTCGCCGTCGACCCCCCAGCGGTCCCAGGTGGACGGCAGGAACTGCAACGGACCCACCGCGCGCTCCCAGGTACCGGACGCGGAGCGGATCGCCGCGGTGTCTCCTCGCCCGTCGAGCGCCGGACCGAGCACGGGACGGTCGGATCGCCCGTCCTCCCCCAGGATGCGGCCACCGATCGTGCCGTGCTGCGACTCGACCCAGCCGATCCCGGCCAGGGTCGTCCAGCCCAGGTGACACCCGGGGTCCTCGCGGTCCTCACGAAGGGTCGCAGCGCCGTAGGCCCGGACCGCCGCCTCCGGGATGCCGGCGGCGACCGCGACCCTGGCCGCCCACGTCGGGCTGACGACGTACGACGAACCCGCGGCCCGGCTCTGGACGGCAGCCGGGGCGAGGCGCCCGGCCGGAGGGACGCCGCCGGGCGCCACCTGGACCGGCTGGCCTCGGGTCTGCCCCAGGAAGGCCAGCGCAGCAGCGCAGACCGCCAGCACGAGCACACCTGTCGCAAGGAGTCCGAAGCCCCGCCCGAGCGCGGTCAGCCGAATCGTCCCTGCACGTAGTCGCGGGTCCGCTGGTCCTGGGGGTCCTCGAACATGGCGGTGGTGTCACCGTGCTCGACGATCACCCCGGGGGTGCCCTGCGAGGCGAGGAAGAACGCGCACTGGTCGGAGACCCGGGCGGCCTGTTGCATGTTGTGGGTGACGATCACGATCGTCACCTCCTGCGCCAGCTCCAGCATCGTCTCCTCGATGACGCGGGTCGACGTCGGGTCGAGGGCCGAGCACGGCTCGTCCATCAGCAGGACCCGAGGCTTGATCGCCAGCGATCGGGCGATGCACAGCCGCTGCTGCTGGCCGCCCGAGAGGCCGCCGCCCGGAGCATCGAGCCGGTCCTTGACCTCGTTCCAGAGGCCACCCTTGGTCAGGCACGACTCGACCAGCGCGTCCTTCTCCTGGCGTGAAGCCTTCGTGCCGGTGAGGCGAAGGCCGGCGAGCACGTTCTCCCGGATGGACATGGCGGGGAACGGGTTGGGCTTCTGGAAGACCATGCCGATCGCGCGGCGGGCGTCGATCAGGCGCTTCTCCGCGTCGTAGATGTCCTCCCCGTCGAGGAGCACCTCCCCGGCCAGCTGGGCGCTGGGCACCAGCTCGTGCATCCGGTTCAGGATCCGGAGGAACGTCGACTTGCCGCAGCCCGAGGGCCCGATCAGGGCCGTGATCTCACCGGGCTCCATGACCAGTGAGACACGGTCGAGCACCTTGTGGCTGCCGAACCAGGCTGTGACGTCACGCCCCTCGAGCCGTGCGAGGCGGCCCGGGTCGCCACGGGTGTACGGGGCGGAGTCGGTCACGGCCATGAGCTGTGTGGTGTCCATCGGGGTCCTTGTGGGTGCAGGTGGTGGTGCGGGGAGGTGCGGGTGGCCGAGGGGGTCGGCCACCCGCACCCTGGGCACCCGCTACTTCTGGGTGACGGTGAAGGCCTTGCCGGCCGCGGTGCCGCGGCTGTCACCGCTCCACTCGGCCTTCAGGCTGTGCTTGCCCTTCTTGAGCTTGGGCAGCGTGATGGTGACCTTGCCCTTGGCGAGCTTGCCCGAGGCGATGGCCTTCTTGCCCTCCATCACCTTGACCTTGCCGGTCGCCTTGGCGGAGACACCCGTCAGCGTCACCGTGACGGCGCCCTTGGCGCGCTTGCCCTTGGCCACGGTGGCCGGGAACGACTCGCGCACCTTGGCCGAGGTCTTGATGAACACCGAGGTCTTGCCCTCGGACGGGTCCGCCAGTCCGGTGCCCACGAAGTCGGCCGTGTAGCGGTGACTCCCCGGGGACCCCTTCACCTTGAGCGTCGCCTGGCCCGAGGTCAGCGGGACGTCCGCCTTGAGCAGCTTGCTGCCCTCGAAGAACGACACGGTGCCGGTCGGCGCGGTCGACGCGGAGACCTTGGCAGTCAGGGTGGCCTTGCCGGCGCTGCTGGAGGCGGCCTTGAGCACCGTCTTCGTGGTCACCGGGTTGTTGCTGGTGAAGTTCGACGTCGGGGACTGCGTGGCTGCACCGCAGGCGCCGCTGTTGGCCGGGGTGGCGAGCTGCTGGAACCCCGCCGCCTGGATCAGTGGGCGAGCGGCCGCGGAGCACATGAAGCCGTCCTCCCCGAAGACCGACTGCAGCTCCGGGCCGAGCGTGCCGTCGGCGAGGTCGCCACCGCGGACGACGTTGTAGAGCGCACGCTGGGCCGACCAGCCACCGGCGCCGTTGTCGAGCGACTCGAGCTTCACCGTGGTCGGGTAGAGGGTCTGCTGCTTGCCGACCGAGAACGGTGCGATCGCGTTGGCGTCGTTCTTCAAGACGTCATCGGTGTTCTCGTGCATGGTGTCGTCGACGTCCGCGCCATAGGTGATCGGCGTGCCGCCGTTGAGAGCGGTCATCTGGGAGTCGAAGAAGCTCCGCGTGCCCGAACCCGACTGCGGGATGTAGGGCTTGATCGTGCCGTTGCTCCCACCCACGTCGCTCCAGTTGGTCGTGGTGCCCTTGTAGATGGCCAGGATCTGCGCACCGGACAGCTTCGCGGGCGCGTGGGTGGTTGCGCCGGAGACCGCCACACCGAGGGTGTCGACGGCGAACGGGAAGGCCTGCAGGCCCGCACCGACCTCGGTCGCGTTCAGCGCCGATGACGACCGGGCGAAGGTGACGTCCGCGTTGTTGCCGACGCCGTAGAGCAGCGCCTTGCCGGCTCCCGACCCGACGGGTCGGTTGATCGGCGTCGAGCCGTGGCGGAGCGTGATCTGCGCCGACCCGACGGTCGCCCACGAGGCGAGGCGCGCGTCGGAGGCGGTCAGGCCCGCGTTGTAGCCCGGTACGTCGACTCCGTGGTAGGTGGCGCCGTTGGACACGTTGTCCATGGCGTTCTCGGTGGTGTCCGAACCGACGCCCACGAGATCGTTCGCGTCGGGTTCTCCGTAGGCCGGGTCCGCGTGGGCGGGGGCCAGTGCCACGGTGGAGGCCACCGATACGGCCACCGCTGAGGTGGCCAGGCCGGCGATGATGCTGCGTACTCGCATGTCCTTCTCTTTCTCTCTGGGTTGAACTTGCGGGGAACTCATGGATCCGGTTCACATCAGGTTGGGCAGGAGCCGCATCACCACATCCGTTGTGAACCAGGCAAGGGCGATCACGGGGGCGGACGCGACCACCCAGACGCGGATGGCCGACCATCGCTGCCGCGCCGCCAGGACGCCGAGGGTGAGGCCGAGAAGCAGGGCCAGACAGACCACGAGCAGGGGCAGGGCTCCCGGCTCGTTCGCCATCACGGTCTCCGAGGTGGGGACGGCGGTCGGCAGGCCGCCGGGGGCCGCGAAGCCCTTCTTCGCCTCCGCGTCGACGTAGATCACCTGGCCCGGTGCGATGTCGCCGAAACGACCCGATCCCTCGGCGGTCACCAGCGTGAGCCGGGCGACCCCGGCAGCCGGCGGCCGGGGCAGCGGGTCACCGGCTCGACGGATCCCCGTCACGTGGAACATCCGCTGTCCCTGCGCCATCACCACGGAGATCTGGTCGCCGCGATGGAGGTCGGGGAGTCGTTGGAAGGGCGCCCCGTACGTCGCAGCTCGGCCGAACACGACCGAGGTACCGGCCTGGCCAGGCAGCACGGTGTCCCGCAGATGGCCGGGTCCGGCGAGCATGTCGCCCGAGGCTGTCCCTTCGACGACGACCTGCTCGACACCCAGGTGCGGGATCGTGAGCAGGGCGACCGGATCACCCGGCGGTGTGACCGGACCGACCGGCGCGGTCGCCGACGCCAGCTCGGTGCGGAACTGGGCGTAGAGCAGCTGCTGGTCCCGATGCTCGGAGACGCCTCCGAACCACAGCATCTGCCCGACCACCCAGATGCAGACCAGAGCGACCATCAGGGCCGTGGTCGACAGGACGGCCCCCGTGGTCCAGACCCCTTCAGGTGCGCCCGTACGACGCTGGGTCACCGGCGTCAGGCGGGGTGTGGGCGGCTGGACCTCCGGCGGGCGCGGCGCGGTCACGGTCATCGCGTCCCCCCGGGCGGACGGACGAAGAAGCGCGTACCTGCGGTCAGGCCGAGGGCCAGCAGCCCGACCAGCACGAGCGCCGGGATGAGCCCCTGGGAGATGCGGGACGAGACGGACCGGGTCGGCGGCATCGCAGCGAGGGCCTCGGTCGGCGTCGCTGGGTCGGTGGTCACGGCGGGGCCGTCCGAGGGCGTTCCTCCCGCAGGAGCGTCGACGGGCAGGTCGACCCCGGGCTGGGTGGACGGAGAGCTCGGGGGGCCCGGGTGGGTGCCGCCGGGCGGAGCCTGCCGAGGTGCGGGCTCCTTCTGGGCGGCCACCGCGTCGGCGACCTGCTGGGCGGAGACGTAGAGCTTCTCGGTCACTCCCCGGTCCCGGATCGGCAGGTAGCCCTCGGGGAGCTCGCCGTTGCCCGAACCCGGTCGCTGGCCTTCCGTGGTCGACACCCGGATGAACTGCGCGACCTTCGCGGCGTCGGCTCGGTCGAGGTGCTGGGTCTTCGCCGCGGTGTAGACGACCATCGAGCCGGGGTAGGCATGGGTCGACGATCGGAGGGCCCCCATGTCCATCGTGAACGGATCCAGCGGCTTCCTCTGATCGGCCAACCGCACGGCCGCTGCGAGCGTCGCGTCGCTGGGAGCGACGAACCGTCCCGGCCTCGTCTCGAGGGCGGCGCTGTGCAACCCGTAGCGAGCGACGTCACCGAGGCTGACGACGCCCAGCATGAAGCGGGAGCCGTAGGCCTGGGGGTCGACCCGGCCGAGCTTGTAGAGCTGCGTGCTCTGGTCGAAGTCGCAGCGCGTCTGCACCTCGGGCCAGCCGTCCAGCAGCGCCTCCGCGATCGTCGACATGGTGCTCACCGGGGCCGCGATCTGGTTGAGGTAGACGGCCGGGTGCTTGCGACGACAGTCGCTCTGGGTCTTGGGCACATAGCTGTCGAGCAGCGGCCACTCGTCGCGTGGCAGCTTCAGCCCTCGGTACGCCGGGTTGACCTTCATGCCCCAGGGATCGGCCTTGCCGTCGATCCAGGCCATCGCCGCCCGGTCGTGGGCGATGTAGTCGGTCAGCCGCTGGACGACGTCCGCGGGGATCGACAGGGAGAGGAGGGTCGCGGCCGCCTCGGTGTCGTTCGTGCTCAGCCCGGGGTTCAGCTTCCGGAACTCCGGGTCACTGAGGATCGACAAGGGATTCGAGCCGATCCCGGGGTGTCCACGGCCGAGGTCGGAACCGAGGTAGGACGCCGTCATCAGCTTGGCCAGCAGCCGGGCATCGAGACGGAGGTGGGTGTACTCCCCCTTGTTGCCCGGTCGGTCGATGACATAGCCGATGGAGAAGCCGGTGACGGCCGTCGGCGCGAAGCCCACCGGGTCGGGGCTGCTGCGCGGGTGGTCCGACGACACCTCGGCAGCCGCGCCGCCCCCGGACTCCATCAGGTTCCAGCCGGCGACGTCGGACATCGCGTTCATCTGGAACTTGAAGCGTTGCTTGTTGAGGCAGTACGCCGGCGACCACTGGAGTGCCGCTTCCGAGAGGAGCTCCGAACCGTAGAACCCGGTCGGCGCCCTCGGGTCGAGGACGTCGCAGGTGTCCGGCGGTAGGCCGAAGGTGATCGGGATCGAGAAACGGTTCCGCCAGTTGGACGCCGACCACCACAGGGCAGGCGAGACGGCCTGGTCGACACCCTGGTTGGCGAAGTTGCTGCTGCCCGGCGGGAACTGTCCGCCCCGCCGGCACGCCTGGTCGGCCGTGGTCGGCGGAGTCGCGGGCTGGTCGCAGCTGAGCCCGTTGATCGGGACCACCACGATCGAGCAGGCCACGGTGTGCGAGCAGCCAAGGGACTCGTTCTCGACCTCGGTGCGCACCTCGAACTGCACCGATCCCTTCCCGTGGGTGTCGGTGAAGGCGGCGATCTCGTTCGGCGGGAACGCAGCGCCGACGGCAGCTTCCGGGGGCATGTGGTCGGAGTCGCAGGCCGGGAATGCCTTGCCCTTGGCGCTCAGGAAGGGGGTCAGGTGGGTGAAGTAGCCCGTGATGTCCGCGGTGGGGCAGGTCGTGCTGTCCGGGAAGGGGGTGATGCCGGAGAGCCGCTCGCGGTCCGCGGGTGAGGCGTACAGGTCGTGGCTCCAGCTGGCCTCGCTCGGCGATCGGGTGACCTGCGACCGCTCGGCCACCGACCCCGTCCAGCAGGTCTCGGGTGACAGACGCTTGGTGGCCGGGAGCTTCGGGTCGTCGAGACCACGGCACTCCATGATCACGACGGGGTACTCCTGCAGCAGGCCGTTCTCGCCATACGGGTTGGCGGCGCGACCGGCGCTGGGCTGCGCGCCCCTCCACGTGATCCTCACCCGCTCACGGCTGCGCAGGTTCTGTGTCCGGTCGACGTGCACCGTCATCCGGTGAGAAGGGAAGTCGAAGGTCGAGCCGTCGGCGTTCGTGAACGTGCGGGTGAGCTTCTTCGTGCCCGTCCACGAGGTGTCGTGCGCCGACGAGGCACCCGCCTCGGCGGTCGTTGCGAGCAACGCCGCCCCCGTCGCTCCGGCCAGCAGGGCAGCGAGCAGCACTGCCGAGGTTCGGCATGCGCTCCTGCTCATCGTCCACCTCGTTGCCGCCGGGCGCGCGAGGCGACGTAGAGGCCGGGGACCATCACCAGGGCGAGCAGCTCCAGGGCCGCGAGCCAGCCGAACGCGCGGTCCTGCGCCGGCCGGTCAGCGACCAGGGTCGTCGCGTTCGCGTACACAGCCGCAGACGACCCGTCGGCCTGCGTCACCGTTGCCCCGGTACCGGGGTCGACACCTTGCTGCGCGGGGTCCGTCGGTGGTGCCTTCTGGGAGTCCGAGGGGTTCGACCCGCCCGGCCCGGTGGAGGACGACCCGCTCGGCCCGGTCGTGGAGGTGTCGTCCGGAGCCTGGTTGCCGTCCGTGGACGGCTGGTTGGTCCCGGTGTCCGTACCGCACGGTCCGGCACCTTGTTTGTCGCACGCGGCGGGCATGGGTGCGATCTGAGCCAGATGGTTCTCCGAGAGATGACCGGCCACGAAGGTCGGGTTGTGACAGGTCGTGACGTTGCGGTTGGTCAGATTGACCTTCGGGTCGGCCTGCTTGAGCTTGGCGATCTGCTGGAACCCGGCTTGCACCAGGTTGAGCGGTAGGGGCGAGTAGCCGTAAGGGCCCGCCTTGGTCTGGCCGGAGCAGAGCGAGTAGTAGAGGAAGTCCGCGAGCGTCTGACGTTTGGCCGTGGTCATCCGCGAGTCCTTCGACCCTGTCGGGATGATCATGTAGGAGTACGACGAGATCGGGTACGCGCGGGGGTCGGGGTTCGTGTAGACCCCGTCCAGGATCTGTGTCAGGTAGAGCTGCGACGACTTGTCCTGGTTGATCTTCGCCCGGGTCAGCGCGACCGCGGTGTTGTACTGGGTCGGCTCGACGTAGTAGCCGGCCTTGTTCAGCACCTTGACGACGGGATAGTTCTTGTTGACCGGGTAGGAGTACTCCACGTAGCCGATGTCGCCGTTCCCGGCGAAGCTCGAGACGGTGTTCATCACCTGGTCCGAGCCGGCCTGTCCGACCATGCGCGAGCCTGGCTTGATCGGGTAGTAGGACGTCAGTCCGGAGTGGCCGTAGTAGGGACGCCAGATCGACGGGTACTGCTTGTCCATCCAGGTGGTGAGCTGGGCCGTCGTACCCGAGCCGTCGGAGCGGACCACCGGGGTGATCGCGAGGTCGGGGAACTTGCGGCCGTTGTTGTCCCTGGTGATGGCCGGATCACTCCAGTTGGTGATCTTGTTGGTGAAGATCTTGGCCAGCGTCTCGCCCGACAGCCGCAGGTTGCGCACCATCGTGTTGCCGACCTTGAGCTGGTAGGTGAAGGCCGTGCCTCCGGCCACGATCGGGAGGTAGGCGTAAGGACGGCCGTTGCTGGTGTCGGTGTTCCCCTGTTCGTCGGTGCCCTGGTAGGGGATCTCCGAGATCGCGAAGTCGGTGCTGTCGTTGGCGAAGTCCCGCCGGCCCTTGGACGAGCCGCCACCGGTGTAGACCACCTGCATGCCGTTCGCGTTCACGTCGGAGATCCACTGCTCGACGATCAGCTGGGACCAGGTGGACCCGGTGCCCTCGATCTGTGCGTAGACGGTCGCGTGGGCTGCTCCCGGCGAGCTCAGCACGACGCTGGTGCTCAGCAGGAGGAGCAGGAACATGCGCAGCCTGGTCATCGAGGATCCTCGCCGGCTCGGGAGCGGATGGGCAGGCGGCCGGGCCCCTGGACGGTGGACTCGGGGCCCGGCCGGTTCCGGGGGCGACGGGTGCGCCGCGGACGCGCGATCAGCCGCGCGGTGACGAAGAGGATGAGGACGAAGCCGAGCAGCACGGTGGAGGCCGCGAAGGCCCGCGCGATCAGTGCGGGCTCCCCGCTTCGTACCGACGTGAAGATGTAGAGCGGCAGAGAGTTCATGACCCCGTCGGTCGGGTTGGTGACCAGGAACGACGACGCGCCGCTGGTGAGCAGGACCGGGCTGGTCTCGCCGACGCCCCTGGCCACGCCGAGGATCACGGCCGTGGCCAGACCCGGCCTGGCCGTGGGCAGGATGACGTGACGGACGACGCTCCACCGGCTCGACCCGAGCGCGAGCCCTGCCTCGCGCAGACCGCCGGGCACGACCCTGAGCACGACGTCGGCGGCTCTGGCGATGATCGGCAGCATCATCACACCGATGGCCATCGAAGCCGCCAGACCCGAGGGCGGCAGGTTCAGGGTCACGATGAAGACCGTGTAGATGAACAAGCCGGCCACGATCGACGGAAGGGCCGTCATCGCCTCCACCACGGTGCGCACGACCGTGGCGAAGCGCCCGCCGACCTCGCACATGAACACGGCGGTCCCGATCCCGAGGGGGATCGTGACCAGCAGGGCGAGCGCGATCTCGATGATCGAGCCGACGATCGCGTGCAGGATGCCGCCCTTGGCGTAGGAGTCGCGAGGCCCGACACCGGCCATGTCCTGGGTGAAGAAGTTCAGGTTCAGCAGTGCGTGCCAGCCCCGGACCAGGACGAAGACCATCGTGGAGAGGAGGGCCGCCATCACCACGATCGCCCCAGCGGTCACGACGAGTGACGCGACGCGGTCCTTGACGTCGTTGCGGGTGCCGGAGAGCAGGGTGACCACGGCCGTCATGGCGATGCTGGTCACGAACCAGACCACCAGGAACCACGCCCAGCCCTGGAGCGGGAGGACCTTCTGGCACAGCAGCCAGGTGAGGGCGAGGGCACCGAACAGAGCCCCGTACCGGTCGAATCGGTCGCTCGCGCTGGTGCGTCTGATCGCGCCGCGGGCGACTGGTGGCGGAGCATCGTCGTCGTACGACGGGAGGAAGGTCCTGCCCTTGGTCTCGGTGACGGTCATCAGGTCTCCGTCCCGATGCCCGAGCGGCTGCGGTTGACGATGATCGCGGCGAGGGTGTTGACCACGAGCGTGATCAGGAAGAGCACGAAGCCGGCGGCCAGCAGGGCGGACAGCTGGATGTCCGTGGCGTCGCCGAAGCGGCCGGCGATCAGGGCGCTGATCGTGTTCGTGCCGACCTCGAGCACCCGCGGCTTGATCAGGAACTCGGGCGACACGATGAGAAGGACGGCGATCGTCTCGCCGAGCGCCCGGCCCAGGCCGAGCATGCTGCCGCCGATGATCCCGCCCCGGCCGAACGGCAGGACCACGCTCGTGACGACGCCCCAGCGGGTGGCGCCGAGCGCGAGCGCCGCCTCGCGCTCCCCCGCCGGCGCCTGCGAGAACACCTGCCGCATCACGGCACACGCCATCGGCAGCACCATGCCGGCGACGGCGATGCCGGCACAGAAGGCACTCGCGACGTAGCGGGAAGCGTCCCAGACGGCGGCGTCCGGGTCGGCATGGACCGAGAAGAAGGGGAGCCACCCGACGTGCTGCTGGAGCCAGTGCGCGAAGGCGGCCGCATGCGGCATCACCAGGAAGAAGCCCCAGAGTCCCCAGATGATCGAGGGCACCGCGGCCATCAGATCGACCATCGAGACCAGCGCCGGTCGGACCCGGAGCGGCGCGTACTCGGTGATGTAGAGCGCTGTCAGCAACGCCAGCGGGAAGGCGAAGAACATCGCGACGGCAGCGACCTCGATGGTCCCGACGAGGACGGCGGCGATCCCGACGACGTCGCTCTCCGGTGACCACTGCTGCGTCGTGAAGAACGACCACCCGTAGTGGTGCAGCGTCGGGAACGCCTGCCAGGCCAGGAACAGTCCGACTCCGCCCGTGATCACCAGCACTGACGCACCGATCATCCGGAACGTGAACTCGAAGACGGCGTCGGCTCCCGAGGCCTTGCGCGAGATGGGGCGAGGCAGGACCCCGTCGTGAGGCGCCTGCGCGGGAGTCGTCGTCACCAGGTTCGTGCTCTCGTCGTCGGCCGGCCCCACCGTGGGCCGAAACGAGAGCAGCGTGGGGAGCGCATCCCAACGGGAGTGCGGAGTCAGGTGAACGAGGTGCGAACAACCCGATGCTGTTGGGCGAATCGCCAGCGTGGGCTGGGGATTGTGGTGCGTATGGGCCACGGGCGGTGCCGATCTCGCGCCTGCTCGACACCCTCGTGACGCTTGGCGTTCATGTTGGCGTGTCAGGTTCCGGACCGTGGACGGCTGGGTGGTCGCGTCGGACCGGGTGTCGCGCCTCGTGCTGCCCGCCGCCTACCGCGCGGGGAGCCAGGTCGCACAGGGGGCCCAGCGCGTCCCCGAGAAGTGGGGCCATGCGGTCGACCAGGGGGCCGAGCAGACCCTGTGCGGACTGCCGGTCCGCGGGCTCTTCCGCTTCGACGCGATGCTCTTCGAGCACCTCGGTCATCACCTGCGCTGTCGCGTCTGCGACGAGGTGGCGGGGCACCCCCATGCGCACGCCGTGTCAGGCAACCGACGCCAGCCGGGCGGTCGCGTCGGCGACGCGCTCGTCGGTGGCGGTGAGGGCGACCCGGACGTGGCGGCGTCCGGTGGGCCCGTAGAAGCTGCCCGGGGCGACGAGGATCCCGAGCCCGGCGAGGTCGGCGACGGTCTGCCAGCAGTCCTGGTCGCGGGTGGCCCAGAGGTAGAGCGAGGCCTCGGAGTGGTCGATCCGGAAGCCGGCTCCCTCGAGCGCTGACCGCAGCGTGGCCCGCCGCGCGGCATAGCGGGCATGCTGCTCCGCCGCGTGCTCGTCGTCGGCCAAGGCCGCGGCCATGGCGACCTGTTGGGGACCGGGCTGCATCAGGCCGAGGTTCTTGCGCACGGCGAGCAGCTCGGAGACGACGGCGGGGTCGCCGGCCACGAACCCGCAGCGGTAGCCGGCGAGGTTGGAGCGCTTGGACAACGAGTGCACGGCGAGGATCCCCTCGTGGGTGCCGCCGCTGACGTCGGGATGCAGCACCGAGACCGGCTCGGCCTCCCAGGCGCAGTCGAGGTAGCACTCGTCGCTGACGAGGAGTGTCCCGCGCTGCCGGCACCAGTCGACGACCTTGCGCAGGTGGTCGGGGCCGAGCACCCGGCCGGTCGGGTTGGCCGGCGAGTTGATCCAGAGCAGCGCGGGGCGCTCCGGCCCGAGCTGCGTGAGCGAGTCGGCGGCGCGGACCCGGGCGCCGGCCAGTGCGGCACCGACCGCATACGTCGGGTAGGCGAGCTCGGGGTGGACGACCAGGTCGGCCGGCCCGAGCCCGAGCTGGGTCGGCAGGGTGGCCACGAGCTCCTTGGTCCCGATCACCGGCAGCACGCCGTCGCGGTCGAGCCCGGTCACCCCGTGGCGACGGGCCAGCCAGTCCACAGCGGCCTGCCGCGTCTCGGGCCGCCCGATGGTCGTGGGGTAGCCGGGTGAGTCGGATGCCGCCTCGAGCGCCCGCCGTACGACGGGGGGCGTGGGGTCGACCGGGGTGCCGACCGAGAGGTCGACGATGCCCTCGGGATGGGCGCGCGCCCGCTCGGCGTATGCCGCGAGCTGGTCCCAGGGGAACTCGGGGAGGCGTTGCGACACGCTCACGACGTGGTCTCGACAGGCTCGACCGACGTCGGTGGGGTCACTCGTCGTGCTCTTGAGGCGGCAGCGCCGCGACCAGCGGATGGTCGTGGTCGATCTCGCCGAGCTTCGCCGCGCCGCCCGGCGAGCCGAGGTCGTCGAAGAAGTGGACGTTGGCGTCGTAGTAGCCCTTCCACTCCTCGGGGGTGTCGTCCTCGTAGAAGATCGCCTCGACCGGGCACACCGGCTCGCAGGCTCCACAGTCGACGCACTCGTCGGGGTGGATGTAGAGCATCCGCTTGCCTTCGTAGATGCAGTCGACCGGACACTCGTCGACGCAGGCCCGGTCCTTGAGATCGACGCACGGCTGGGCGATGACGTAGGTCACCTGGTCCTCCTGACGAGACGAACGAGCGGTTGCTCCGCAGCCTAGTATCCACCCGTGCCCGACGCCGGAACCGCCCACGGCCTGGGCCCGCATGTCGTCGGCCAACGCGTCGTCGTCCGGCGGCTCGTGCGCGGCGAGGTCGGACCGTCGGGCGCCCCCGCGATGACCGATGTGCTCGGCCTCTGCACCTCGTGGCGGGACGGCGTGTGCACGGTCAGCCTCGAGACGGGGGGCGCGGTGGAGATCCCGTTGGCCGACATCGTGACCGGGAAGCCGGTGCCGCCGCGCGCCTCCGTGCGACAGCGGGTGTCGCCCCGTGACGCCGAGCGTCACGCGCTGCCGCTGTGGCCGTTCGTCGAGCGGGTCGCCCTCGGCGACTGGGAGCTGCGCACGGACCCGGCGCCGGTCGGCCGGCTGCTCAAGCGCGCCAACTCGTGTCTCGCGTTCGGCGATCCCGGGATGCCCCTCGCGGAGGCCGCGGACGCCGTCCGCGAGTTCTACGACGCCCGCGGGCGCAGCGCCCTGGCACAGGTGGAGCTCGGGTCCGGGCCCGACTCGGTCCTCGCGGGGCTCGGCTGGACCGCCGTCCCCGGTGGCGACGCCCACTTCCTGGTGACCTCCCTGTCCATGGCCACCCGTAGCGCCGGACGCGACACTGACGTGGTCCTCGAGGAGGACGGCCCGCGGGTGCGCGTCGTCAGGGTCGTCGACGGGCACGAGGTCGGCTCCGGCCGCGGCGCCGTCGACGGCGACTGGCTGGGCGTGCACGACCTCGGTGTCGAGCCGCGGCACCGTGGGGAGGGCCACGCGACGGCGATGATGGCGGCCCTCCTGGGATGGGGCGCCGAGCGAGGGGCGACCACGGTCTGGCTGCACGTCGAGACGGACAACGAGCCGGCGCTCGCGCTCTACGGGGGGCTCGGCTTCCGGATCCACCACACCAACCGCTACCTCGCCGGGCCGCGGTCGTGGTGATGGCGGCCGTTCCACCCGGCGATGCCGGGTGGGAAAGACCTCGCTCGCTAGACGAAGACCTCCGGTCGTTCGGCGACCCGGGCACGCTCGCGGGCGTCCAGGAGCTCGTCGAGCCGGTGGTGCACCTCGTCGTACTCGGCCTCGTCGACGGCCGCGTCGATGCGCGCGGCGATCGCCCGCAGGCTGGCCTCGATGGTGGCGACCTCTTCCGGGATCCGGCGTGTGATCAGGAGCTCGAGGGCTTGGTGGCGAGTCATGGGTTCCCCTCCCTCCTGACCGTGTACCCAGTCTTTACCTCTTCCAACCCTCCGCGCCAGCACCGGACGCAGATCGTCCGGAACTCCGCGTAGCGTGCCACTCATGGCTATCGCACGATTCCCGGCTGTCGTCCTCGACTGTCCCGACCCCGCCGCCCTCGCGACCTTCTACGGCGCCCTGCTCGACTGGAAGGTCACGTCCTCCGCCGACTGGGCCGACGTCCGCGCGGAGTACGGCGACTCGCTCTCCTTCCAGCGCGTCGACTCCTACACCCCACCCGACTGGCCGGGTCAGGACGTGCCCCAGCAGATGCACATCGACGTCGTCGTCGACGACCTCGATGCCGGCGAGGAGGCGGTGCTCGGCCTCGGCGCGACCAAGCACCCGCACCAGCCGGGCACCAGGTTCCGGGTCTTCCTCGACCCCGCGGGGCATCCCTTCTGTCTCTGCCTCGACTGAGCACCACGCGGCAGGTCGACGCACACCGAGCATCGACAGTCGAGGAAGAGAATCCCCAGTATCCACAAGGAATTCTCGAGCTCCTCCGATCAGTGCCCGACCGGCGGACCACCGACACCTGTCGACTCTCCACTGTGACGTCGGTCCTGATTCGGACGGCGCGGTGAGCGCGTCGTACGCTTGGTCCCGGCGACCGTGGGGCCTGACGAACCCCCTCCGATCCGGGAGCGCAGCGGCCGCCCGTGCGTACGACGTCACAGCGAGAGGCCGGGGCTGACCCGGCGAAGGTGTGGTGGCACCGCGACCTTGCCCCCGCCCACACCTCCAGGGCCTCGCCGCTACTGGAGGACGCATGAGACGCACACTCACATCCGCACTGCCGCACGCCACCGCCGGTGAGCAGGTCCTGCTCGAGGGCTGGGTCCACCGCCGGCGCGAGCTGGCGAAGGTGACATTCCTCGTCGTGCGCGACCGCAGCGGGCTGGCCCAGGTGGTCCTACCGGCGGGGACGCCCGTACCGCCGGAGGAGACCACCGTCTCGGTGACGGGCGTGGCCACGCCGAACGAGCAGGCGCCGGGTGGCGTCGAGGTGACCGAGGCGACGGTCACCGCGCTGACCGAGGCTGCCGAGACGCCGCCGTTCGAGCTGTGGCGACCCAGCCTCACCGCCGGCCTTCCCGCGCAGCTCGACCACTCCCCCGTGTCCTGGCGCCATCCGGCCCAGCGCGCGAAGTGGGAGCTGGCCGCCGCCAGCCTGCGCGGGTTCCGCAGCACGCTCGACGGCCTCGGCTTCACCGAGGTCCAGACCCCGAAGTTCGTCGAGTCCGCGACCGAGAGCGGAGCCAACGTCTTCGCCGTCGACTACTTCGGCCGGCCCGCGTACCTCGCCCAGAGCCCGCAGTTCTACAAGCAGCAGCTGGTCGGGGTCTTCGAGCGGGTCTACGAGGTCGGACCGGTGTTCCGGGCCGAACCCCACGACACCGTGCGGCACCTCGCGGAGTACGTCTCACTCGACGTCGAGCTGGGCTTCATCCGCGACCACCGTGACGTCCTGTCCATGCTGCGGGAGGTGCTGGCCGGCATGGTGGCCGGCATCCACGAGTACGCGGAGCGCGCCGTGGAACGGACGGGTGCTGCAGTGCCGGAGGTGCCGGAGGAGCTGCCGGTGCTCCACTTCAGCGAGGCCCTGGCCCTGGTCGGTGCCGACCCCGACGAGCCCGACCTGGCGCCCGAGCACGAGCGCGCGCTGGGCACCTGGGCGAAGGAGCACCACGGCAGCGACTTCCTCGCGGTCGAGGGGTACCCGATGGCGAAACGGCCGTTCTACACCCATCCATGGGTCTCGACGGGCTCGGCCGGCGGAGACCCGCGCTGGTCCAACAGCTTCGACCTGATCTTCCGCGGCATGGAGCTGGTCACCGGTGGGCAGCGCCTCCACCGCCCCAGCGACTACGACGCGGCGATCCGCGCCCGCGGTGAGGACCCGGAGAGCTACGCGGCGTACCTGCAGGCGTTCCGGCACGGCATGCCGCCGCACGGCGGGTTCGCGATCGGGCTGGAGCGCTGGGTGGGCCGACTGGTCGAAGCGGCCAACATCCGTGAGGTCACGCTCTTCCCACGCGACCTGCACCGACTGGCGCCGTAAGCCCCTGGGGTGGTGCGCGGCGGCGTGGGTGCGACGCAGGATGGGCCTCATGGCCACGTACGCGGTGAACCCCGATGCCGTCGCCCGCTGCCGCGAGCTGATCGAGAAGAAGCAGTACGTCCTCGACAGCGACTGGGGAAGCGTCCAGCCGGGCGCGGACGCGCAGAACGCGTTCCTGGAGCGCCACTCCTGGGAGGAGTACGCCGCCTGGCACCTCGGGCTGACCGAGGGTGCCGCCGACGAGACGAAGGCCCGCTACGCCTTCGTCTACGGCGATCTGCGACGGGTACACCGGACCGCGCTCATCGCCTGCGTGTATCGCGCGTCGGAGTGGCGGCACAAGGAGGTCGAGCTCGCCGCGCACGACCTGCTGCAGCTGCTGGACCGGACGTCGGGCTGACCCCGCCTCAGTGCCTGTGCGGCCGGCAGACCACGGCGGGCACCGGGGCGTAGTGCACGTCGTACGACGAGCTGTGGTCGGCCTCGTGCGAGCCGACGCTCGCGAACGTGCGGGTCACGGTGACGTCGAAGCCCTTCTCGCCCGGTTGCGCCCGACAGCTCTGGCCGCTCTTCACGACGCGCCCCGCGGGCTCGACGTTCGCCGGGGTGCTGTGGTGGGTCGTCAGCGACCAGCGTGGGGTCGACCAGAGAGTGACCGACAGTGAGCCGCCGTGCCCCCGGGTCGGTCGCACCGCCGTCACCGAGACCAGGACGCCGTACGCCGTGTCGTCGGTGAAGGCGAGGTCCTGTCCGTTGCGCAAGGTCGCGTCGCGGCCCATCGGGTAGTCACCGGTGTAGGTCGGGAGCGTGGCGTGGGAGCCGAGCGGCAGGCCGCCCAGCCAGGCAGCGTTGAAGAGCGCCGTCGCCAGCGGGGTCGACGCCTCGTCACCCGGTACGTCGGCTCCGAGGACGTGTCGCAGCGACAGGCTGTCGTCGGGCTGGAGCACCGTGCCGTCGAGCCGGGCGGCGGCTGAGACCAGCGCGTCCGACCAGGTGCCGCTTGGCAACGGGATCGTGGCCGAGGAGAGCTGGCGGCGAATGCCCAGCGCGCGGGCGTCGGCGCTGGTGAAGTCTGCGGGCGCTCGGCTCGCCCTCACGTCAGCCGTGCGGTCGGGCGCGCGGATCGCGGCGACCAGTGCCGTGGCGAGGTCCGCGGGCGCGTAGACCTTGCCGGGCCGCGAGGGCACCACCTGGGGCCGCCCGTCCACCAGCGCCACGGTGGCGTCGCGCGGCGCGTCCGCGGACGTGCCCACGACGCGGTCGGCCACGATCCGAGCCAGACCCGGCGCCCGCACCGTCGGACGCAACCGGGCACCTGCTCGCTCGGTGCCGAGCAGGCCGGCGTACGACGAGGGCGGCAGCCGGACCGTGTGATGGCCCATCCGAAGGGTCACCGGCGAGGCCATCGCGGGGTTGGCGAAGCCGTTCACGAAGCGGTGCACCGCACGGGCGTCGATCACCGGAGCGGTCGCGAGCAGCGGGAGCTGCACCCGAGGGTCGTCACTGAGGTAGGCGTTCCAGAACTCCGTCCCGGCACCCTGGACGTCGACCTGCAGTCCGTCGCGGGGCGGGACGACCACGAAGCCGTTGCGGTGGAAGACCACAGAGCCGTCGGTCGGTCTGCTGCCGTCGGTGTCATCGAGACGTTCGATCAGAGTGGCCAGGCGCGACTGGTCGAGCTGCTTGACGGGATCGAACTGGTCGCCGCCGGTGTAGTAGGCCCACAGGCGCGAGAGCGACCAGCTGCGCTGAGCGCCGGCGGCGTGCACGGAGGCCGCGTAGTCGACGCCGAGGCCGACCTGCGCAGGGGGCACCTGCAGGGTACGGCCGTTGACGACGACGGTGAACGGGGTCTCGGCGCGATCGGCGAGGCCCTCGCGCAGGACCGTCGCCGCTGCGGTCGGTTCGTGACCGCCGATGTCGACCCCGCCGACGCGGGTGCCCACGGGCACCTTGTTGCTCGCCGCGAGACAGGCGGCCAGGTAGCAGCCGCCGGCCAGGAGGGCGAGTCCGAGGACGAGCAGGACGACGACCCGGCCGCCCTCACCCTCCGGGCGGGTGATCGCCTGGGGCCGGTCGTCGAGCAGCATCGAGCGGGCCACGGCGAAATGCTAGGGCTGAACCACCCGGCCGCGTGGGCACACTCGCCGATTTGTCCTTCGGGATCACAACCCCGCGAAGAGGTCCGTCTCGAACCCGTCCGGACCCGCCGGACCCGGCCGGCCCTTGGCGATCCGGAAGAACTCAGTGCCCCACGCCTGGTTCCCGACGTTGTTGGACAGGGCGAAGAACGAGCCGTCCACGGTGATCTGGGTGCGGTGGGCACGCAGTGCGTCGAGCTTCTGCTCGACCTGCCCGCTGGCGTCGACGGCAGTGGAGATGTCCGCGTCGGGCGTCGTCATCGGCAGTGGGCCCTCGGGGTCCATGCCTTCGAACGACGTGTGATCGCCCGCGGCGCGCAGCGATCGCAGGCTGGCGCGCATCCGAGTCTCGGACATCGCGGTCCAGTAGACCTTGGCGATGTCCCAGGCCTCCCCGAGGTCGTGCCGGTACGACGGCACGGCTGCCAGGTCCGCGGCGTACGTCGCGACCCGGTGGGCCTGGATGTGGTCGGGATGGCCGTAGTGGCCGAACTGGTCGTAGGTGACCAGCACTTGCGGGCGCACCTCACGGATCACTGCGACCAGGTCCGCGGCCGCCTCGGTCAGGTCCGCCAGCCAGAAGGCGTTCTCCGGCACGTCGGGAGCGACGGTCGCGTGGCCGTCCTCGTGCCAGACCATGCCGGAGTCGCGGTACTTCCCGAAGCCGCCGAGGTAGCGGTGGTCGGTGACCCCGAGGATCGCCATCGCCTCGGCGAGCTCACCGCGTCGATGCTCGGCGAGTCGGTCGTCGCGGTCGGCGGCGAGGTGCTCCAGCTCGGGCACGAGGATCTCTCCCATCTCGCCGCCGGTGCAGGTCACCAGCGTGACGCCGCGGCCCTCGGCGACATACCTCGCCATCGTCGCCCCGGTGCCGATCGTCTCGTCGTCGGGGTGGGCGTGGACCAGGAGCAGGCGCTGGGCAGGCGAGCCGTTCACGCCTACGACCCTAGGAGGAGCCTCGTCACTCCTGGGAGGAAGGGTCGGTCGGGCTCGAGCCAGTCGACCTCGTCGATGCGGGCCGGCGGCAGCCAGCGCAGCTCGTCGTGGTCCGCACCGGGCGCCGGCTCGCCGTCGACCAGGCGGCACACCGCCACCCGGAGCACGTGGGACGTGCCGATCGGCTGGTCGCCGGTGAGCCAGTGGCCGACCGCGATCGCGCACCCGAGCTCCTCGCGGACCTCGCGGACGACGGCGTCGCCCGGCGACTCCTCTGCCTCGACCTTTCCCCCGGGGAGCTCCCACCGGCCGGCCGCAGCGGCAGGCGCCGTACGACGAGCGGCGAGGAGGTGGCCGTCCCGGACGATCGCGGCGCCGACGACGACGGCGGGACCGGTCGTGCGCTCCGTCGGGACCGGGGTGGACCCGGTGGCGGTCGCGCCGGTGTCGCGGTCGGACTCGGCGGTCATCCGACGAGCGTAGTGAGCGGCGGCTACGGCACGATGGGGGTCGTGACCTCACGGCAGCCGCGCTGGGTGTACGACGATGGCGACGAGCCCGACCCGCGTTTCACCCTCGCCAACGAGCGGACCTTCCTCGCCTGGGTGCGGACGTCGCTCGCCATGCTCGCCGGCGGAGTCGCGCTGCACGCACTGACGATCTCGGGTCCGCACGGCATGCGGACCATCTTGGCGGTGGGCCTGATCGCGCTCGGCGCGGTGGTCGGGGTCGCGTCGTTCGTGCGCTGGGCACGCGTCGAGCGCGCGATGCGGCGGCACGAGGCGTTGCCGTCGTTCGGGCTGGGGTTGGTGATGACCGCCGCGCTCGTCGTGGTCGCGGCGTTCCTCGTGATCATCCTGGTCTGAGGATCAGGCGGCGCGGTGCTGCGTGATCCGGCGGATCATGGAGCGGAGACCAGAGTCGGCGTGTCGCGGACGGCGCAGCGGCAGCATGTCGGTGCGGCCCTCGTGGAGCGCGATCATCAAGATCGCCTCCTCGTCGTACTCCGCAGCGAGGCGGTCGGCGCGGTCGAGGTCGTTCTCGCCGACGGCGGAGTTGACGGACTCGACGTAGCGGTCGTGCAGAGCGTTGAGGTCGTCGATCAAGCGAGGCATCGGCTGTCCTTCGGTGGTCGTGGAGCGGGACACCTCTCAGTGTGCTCCCCTTGATTGGAACGATCCAATCGCCATCGCTGTGATGTCGCTCTCCTCCGCCGAGGGAAGGCGCGGTGGGTGTGGGTACGGGGACTGCATGACCGAGACACCTGCACCCGAGCACGAACGTCCCGTCGGCGTCGACGGCGCGACGGTCGACGCCGTCGGCAAGCTGACGAAGGCGCTCGAGACCACCGAGCGCGCCCGTGGCCACCTCTACGCGTTCCACCAGCTCACCGGCGAGAGCGATCGACGGGTCGAGGAGGCGATGCACATGCTCCGCGACGCCGGGCACACCGCCTGGGCCGACCGGCTCCGGACCGAGCTCTTCGGCCGCAACGTGCTCGCCGGCCGATGGACCTTCCAGATCGTCGAGGAGTACGACGACGGGTACTGGGGGTTGTTCCGCGAGCTCGAGTCGGCGGTCCGCGCCGACCTCACCGCCGGGCGCCGCCATGTGCGCGAGGCGGGCATGAAGGAGGACCACCGCACCCACGGAGATCCGGGGCACTCCGCCAGGCCCTGACGGCTCGGGGCAGCGGCTCGCACAGGCTGGTCTCGATCCGTGCCTCGAGAGTGCCGGGGTCGATGCCCCCCTCGCCGATGCAGGTCACGGGGTTGAGCCAGGGGTAGGCGGGTTCCTGCGACTCGAAGGTGGCGAACACCAGCTGCCGACCCCCGGCCTCGTCGAAGACGGTGCGCCCGCTGAGCTCCACGAAGACCTCGGCCGCGGTCTCGGTGGTGATCACACCCGCGCACGCGGGGCAGCATCGCGCCGTCGCCTCGTCGCACCGGATGGTTGGACCAGAGCATCCGCCCGGCCAGGCGTTCGCCGATGACGGTCCCGTCACCGGCGCCCCGGCCGAGACCGGACTCGCCACCGTAGGGGCGAGCCAGGTGGAACGGACGTCGTACGCAGTGCCAGGCCGCAGAGGGGCGTGAGCTCCATGACTCGTCCTATCACCGACGCGGACCCACGACCAGGGTCGGAGCGAGTCCGCCCGAGTCGCCCCGGGGAGGCTAGCGTTTCCCCGATGACCCAGCACGAGAGCCCCGCGCCGTCCGGCGCCACGGCAGCGCTTCCCGGCGAGGCGCTGGGTGACCGGCCGGGACCCACGTCGGTCCTGATGAAGGTCCTGAGCGCGTTCCTGTCCGGGGCGCTCCTGGTCCTGCTCTTCCTCGTCATCGTCCCTGCGCTGGGCAGCCTCAACGGCGTCTGGACCGCGATCAGCTCGATGTCGCCGCTCACCTTCGCGGTGCTGCTGCTGGCCGCACTCCTCATCCGGGTGCTCCTGGCCGCGGCGTACCCGCCCGTGATCCCCGGCCTGTCGTTCGTCCGGTCGTTGATCGCCCGCGAGTCGTCGTCGGCGGTGAGCAACGTGATCCCCGGGCCGTCGGGCACCGCGACGCAGTACCTCGTCCTGCGCAGCTGGGGCGTCAGCACCGAGCGGTTCGCAGGGGCGACCGTCAGTGTCAGTGTGCTCACCGACGCTCTCGTGTTCGCCGCCCCCGGGGTCTTCTTCGTCGCCTGGCTCCTGCTCGGCATGCCCGCCCGGGCCGGCAGCGAGCACGTGTGGCTGATCGGGGTCATCGCGCTCGTGGTCGCAGTCGTCACGGTGGTGCTGGTCGTGGCCGTGGCGCGGAGCGAGCGACTGGCCCGCTGGCTCGGCCGCGTCGGTCAGCGGTGCATCAACCCGTTCCGGCGGCTGTTCGGCAAGACCCCGGTCACCACCTGGGCCGACCGCGCCCAGGAGCTGCGGACCTCGACGCTGGGGCTGGTCGAGGGCAACGCGCGGGTGCTCGGCGGCTGCATCGGCGGCGGCTACCTGCTCAACGGCTTCCTCCTGGTCGGCTGTCTGTGGGCCTGTGGCATCGAGCCCGACGTGATGCCGGTGTCGTTGGGACTGGTCCTCTACTCCATCGGCCGCCTGCTCACGATCGTCCCGATCACTCCCGGCGCCGTGGGGGTCGCGGAGGTCGTCTACACCGCGGTGTACGTCGCGGTGCTCGGTGAGGCGTCCCAGGACGCCGTCCTCGCGGGCGTGCTCGTGTACCGGGCCCTGACCTGGGGCCTCCCGCTGGTCACCGGCGCCTTCTCCTACGTCGCGTGGCGGATCATGCGCCACCGAGAGCTCCACGCCGCGGCGGCCGCCGAGCCGCGGTGAGCATCCTCGGACGTCGAGCGGAACGGTCACGCCGTGTGCTCGGTTCGGCTCGCGAGCGCGCTGCCCGTCCTGTGTCTCAGGCGGAGTCGCACTGCCATCTGGGTCGGCCACCGACCCAGGTGGCCAAGACGGCTGCCTGCCCTATCTCGTCCGGGTCGACGGTCATCAGGTCGCCGTCCACCACGGTGAAGTCGGCGAGGAACCCGGGAGCGAGACGGCCCTTCACCTGTTCCTCACCTGCCACCGTCGCCGACCCGACGGTGTACATCCACAGAGCCTCTCGAAGCGAGACCCGCTGGCTCGGCCCGACGTCCCGCCCGCCCCGGGAGCGCCGGGTCACGCAGCTCTGCAGGCCCAGCAGCGGCTCCCAAGGGCCGCAGGGGTAGTCAGACGAGCCGGCGACGGTGAGGCCCGCGTCCAGCATGGACCGGTGGGCGAACATTCGTTCCAACCGGCGAGGCCCGTACCAGTCGATCAGCGTGTCGCCGTGGAACCAGGCGTAGCTGCCGAAGGGCACCGCCATGACCTCGAGGCGCGCCATGCGAGCGAGGATCTCCGGAGTCACGATCGAGCAGTGCTCGATCCGGTGCCGCACCCGCGGGCCCCCCGGGTCGGCCACGGCTGCACCTTCCAACGCGTCGAGCACCATCGTGATGGCCCTCTCCCCGTTCGCGTGGACCGCGAGGCGGGTGCCCGCCGCCATCGCCCGCACGGCCAACGCCTGGAGGGCCGGCTCCTCGATGGTGAGGATGCCGTAGTCGTCGGAACCCTCGAACGGCTCCGCGACCGCGCAGGTCCGCCCCGCCACCGCGCCGTCGGCGAACGCCTTGATCCCCCCGACTCGCAGCCACTCGTCGCCGAGGTCGTCACCCAGCCCGGACTCGGACAGCACGTTCGAGGTGGGGATAGGTGAGGAGCGCATTGACCCTGAGCGCCAGTCCGCGGTCGCGCGCGGCCTGCAACGCGCGGAGCTCGCGGGGTCCGACCATGGCGTCCCCGACGGACGTGATCCCCGACGCGAGAAAGTCCTCGGCGACGGCGAGGATCGCCGGGACGTGGTCGTCGAGGCTGATCACCGGAGCGATCGGCTCTCCCGATGCCAGGGACGGGTAGACGAAGTCGAACAGCGCCTGCTCGGCGACGTACCCGTCGAGATGTCCGTGCTCGTCTCGGCCCAGCTGTCCGTTCGGCGGGTCGGCGGACTCGTTGTCCAGACCTGCCAGGGCGAGCGCCCGCGAGCTCGCCACGCCCCAATGTGCCCCGATGTTCACCACGATCGACGGACGATCGGGCACGATCCGGTCGAGCTCCCGACGAGTCAGCCGATTCCCGGCGCTGCTGCGCACGTGGTCGTACCTGCTGCCGACAAGCCAGGCACCCGGTGACAGCGTCTCGGCGAAGCTGCTGAGCGCCCGGGTGAGAGCCGGCATGCTGTCGAGTTCCTCGCCCGACAGGTCGAGGCCGGTTGCCTGGGCGGCGGTCATCGTGAGGTGGCTGTGCGCGTCGTTGAAGCCGGGGACGACGGTCGCGCCTCGGTAGTCCCAGAGCTTCGCCCGGGGCGCGAGGGCCCGCATCTCCGGCACGGACCCCGTGGCCTGGACCCGTTCCCCCTCCAGCAGCAGTGCCTCGACGTCGTCGCCCGCCTGGGTGACGACCCGGGATGCCACCACCAGCGTTCGCTCAGTCACCACCCCATCCTGGAACGTGTGGTGGAGCGCAGTCCAGGACGGGCGGCCACGAGCCGCCGGCGGTCATCGAGGGCGGCTGCCCACCGCGCTATCGTGATGTCGGCTCCTGCCCTCTCGGGTGCTCGTCGAGTCGGAGGACCGCATGCGCACACTCCTCGATCCTGGGGGACCCACGGATGGTCCAGGCGAGCACCCGGCCACGAGTGGGATGGCGGCGATGCGCACCGAGAACGGCCCGGTCGGGACGGAGGCCCGCGCGTGACGGGGCTCCGCCGAGGAGCCGCGGCAATGGGCGTCGCGCTGCTGGCGATGGCCGCCTGCTCGACGGGCCCCCGACACCCAGGGTCGAACAGCTCCACCGACCCGTCAGGACTACGTCTGTCCCCGACATGTCCGCCTCCACCTACGCATGACCTCAAGCCGACCGTCGAGCAGCTCAACAAGTTCGGCGAGGCACTCAGCCTTCCGGCGTGGCAGGCCGGCGACATCGGGGCCAGCGCACGCCTCGAGGACGGGCGGCTGGTGTGGCTCTTCGGCGACACCATCCGCCCGAACCTGCAGCAACAGCTGGTCGCGAACTCGATGCTCGTGACGTCCGGACTGTGCGTCTCGCAGCTGTTGGACGCCAGCAAGGGTCCGGTCATCCCCGACGTGTCGCCCACGGTCGTGCGCTGGCCGATGTCGGTGGCCGTGAGCAAGGAGCAGGGCCGCGAGGTGATCTTCGTGCTCTGTTCGCGCATCGACCGCGGGACCGGTGGACAGTTCGGGTTCACCTTTCTCGGGACCAGCGCCGCGGTGTTCACGGTCAAGAGTGGTCAGGCGCCGGAGCTGCTCAAGGTCGTGGACATCACTCCCGACTCCCGCAACGAGGAGCAGATCAACTGGGGTGCTGCCGCGACCATTCGAGGGGGCTGGTTCTACGTGTACGGCACCCGGCTGACCGGACAGAAGTACGACTTCGGCCGTGAGCTGTACGTCGCCCGGGCTGCCGCCGACGATCCGGGCGACCAGAAGCGCTGGCAGTTCTGGGACGGGACGCGGTGGCAGTCGGATGTCTCCAGGGCGAAGCTGATCCTTCCCAGCCAGGGTGGGGTGTCACAGACGCTGTCCGTCGACAGCGTCGGCAAGGGCTTCGTCGCGGTGTCCAAGCTGGGCGGAGACGTCGCGAACTTCGTCTACAAGTGGACCGCTCCCCACCCGTGGGGGCCGTGGACCCCCGTCAAGGAGCTCAAGGCGCCCGCGGGGTTCGACACCGGCCACTACGAGTACGCACCCCTGGCCCACCCGGAGATCCCGCTCGCCTCGGGCGAGCTCCTCGTGTCGATCTCACGCAACACCGACGACTTCCAGCACCTCGTCGAAGACCCGGAGGTGGGCAGGCCCAAGTTCGTCCAGATACCGCGATAGGCCCTCGTCCCGGCCTGCCCCGACCGGCCCTGTCCCGACCGGCCCTGACCCATCCGCCGGACCATGCCCCCCGGGCCCACGCCGAAGGACTGTCGGAGCAGCCCGGAGTGGTGTACTTCCCTTGTGACGGACGAGCGACCCCCGCCACCCGGTCCGGCGGAACGGCAACCGACACCGCGTGGCGCGCTGCGCGAGGCACTGGTCGACGAGCGCGACGGACCACTGCCTGCCATGTTGCTGTCGCTGACCGTGCTGGCCGGCATCGTCGACGCCACCAGCATCCTCGCCCTGGACCACGTGTTCGTGGCAGCCATGACGGGCAACATCGTCTTCATCGGCCTGGGGCTCTCGGGGGCGCCGGGGTTCTCCGTGACGCGGTCGGGGCTGGCACTGCTCAGCTTCGCCGTCGGCGTCGTGCTGGGAGGTCGCACGTGCCGGCGATCGGGCGGGCATCGTGGCCTGGCCCTTCGCGACGTCACCCTCGTCAAGGCTGCGCTGGCTGTGCCCGTGACGATCATCGCGGTGGTCGCGGGCGACCATCCCGACGCGCGGGCGCGCCTGGTCATGACCGTCCTGCTCGCCGTCTCGATGGGCGGCCAGCTCGCGCTGATCCGCTATCTCAAGGTCCCCGACCTGCTCACCGCGGTGCTCACTCTCACGATGACCGGGGCGCTGACCGAGCGGGGCGGTCGGCGTGACCCTGCCGTGCTGCGGCGCGGGCTCGCGCTGCTCGCATTCGCGGTCGGAGTCGTCGCGGGTGGCCTGCTCGCTCGGCTCGTCGCAGTCGGAGCCGCGCTCGCGCTGGGTCTCGCCGTGATCATCGCGGTCGGCGTCGCCACGCATCGCGCGTGCCGGATCCCTGGCGCGTGGACGGCGTTGCGATAGTCGTCGGCGGCGCGCGGGTGGCTCCGATCTGGTCGGGACGGTCGCGCACCCGAACGCCGGGACGGGGTCTCGTGGCCTCTTCAGGCCGCCGCAGACACCGATCTCCGTGCGACGCGGCGCTGTCGTACGACGAACAGCGCGAGCAGGCACGAGGCGGCTCCCCAGACGAGCAGGACGGTCACCACCCCCGCGTAGGAGGCGGCGGATCCGCCGGCGACGAGCTGGCTGGTGGCGTTGACGTAGGACGGCAGGGGCAGGATCCCGTTCAGCAGCGGCAGGGGCGCCGGGGCCGTCTCGATCGGCAGCACGTTGCCCAGCGCCGCGGCCTGCAGCAGGAGGAGCAGCACGAAGGCGAGGATTCCGGAGGTGCCGAAGGCCCAGCGAAGACTGATGCCCACGAGCGTGAACGAGGCGGCGGCCAGGAGCGTCAGGAGGCTGAACACCACCGGGCTCGAGGCGTGGACCTGGACCAGGACCAGCGCCAGGAGCACGGCTGCGCCCTGGAGAAGAGCGAGGCCGGTGGCCGGACGCAGCTCCACCATGGTGAGGCGACGCGACGAGACAGGTGTTGCGGCGTTGCGCAGTACCGGGGCGAGGTCGCGACGGAGGACGCCCAGCAAGGCGGCCAGCCAGAGGACGACACCGATCACGACGCCCAACAGCCAACCGTTGCCGTGGTCGGTGTTCTCCACCGAGGAAGTCAGTGTCACGGGCTCGCTGACGACGACGGTCAGGGCCTGCTTCTCCTTCTTCGAGTACGTCGGGCTCTGGGCCGCCAGCTGGTCGAGACCCTGGCTGAGCTGCTCGGCGCCCTGGTCGGCCGAGGTCGCCCCGGAGCTGAGGGAGGCGCTGCCCGAGGCGAGCTGGCTGCCGCCATCGGCCGACGAAACGGCACCGGTCGCGAGTCGACCTGCCGCTTGGTCGATCTGGGTGGCGCCCGTCGCCAGCGAGGACGCCCCGCTGTTCACCGTGTCGGCTCCGGTCGCGACGCCGCGGGCGCCACCGGCGAGCGTGGTGGCTCCGGCGGCGAGCTTGCCCGCGCCGGTCGCCAGCTCGTCGGTCCCGGTCGCCAGACTCTGGGTCCCGCGTGAGACAGCCAGGCTGCCACCAGCCAGGGCCACCGAGGCATCGGCCACCCGGCCGGCTCGGTCCCGAGCCCGGGCCAGGGCGTTGCAGAACTGCGGCGATGCCCCCGAGCGCTGGCACACGCGCGCCAGCACCCTGAGGTTCAGCGCGATGCCCCTGCTGCCCAGCGACAGCTTCTTCGCACCGTCGGCCACGCGGGCCGACCCTGCCGCCACGGCGTGAGCCGCCCGAGAGAGGCTCGCCGACTTGCGGGCCAGGTCGCGCGTGTTCCGCGCCAGGTCCTTCGAACCCTTCTCGAGCGTGTTCGCTCCCTTCGAGAGCTCGCCGGCGCCCCGGGCGAGGCGGTCGGCGCCGCCACTGAGCGAGTCGGTCCCCGTCGCCAGCTCCTGCGCACCGGTGGCCAGCTGGCCGAGTCCGTCGGAGAGCGTGTTGGCGCCGGAGTCCAGCTGCTTCGCCCCCTGTGCCACCTGCGCGGTGCCCTGCGCGAGCTGACCGCTGCTCGACGCCGCCTGCTGGTTGGACGAGGCTATCTGGTTGAAGCCGTCGTACACCTGACCCAGGTAGCCCTGCGTGCTCTGCTGGCCCAGCGAGGCGGCGGCCTGCGCAGCGATCGCCTGACTGATGAACGGCACCGTGGCGCTGGAGGCGCCGTTGCTGACGAGCTTGAGCTTTCCCTGCACGGGGTTGTCGGTGCCGGTGGAGAGGATGGACTTGGAGAAGTCCTTGGGGATGGTCAGGACCGCGTAGTAGCCACCGTCTGCGAGCCCCTTCGCCGCGTCGCCCGGGTTGGCCAGGGTCCAGTCGAGGTTGGTCTGGTCGGAGCTCGGCTCGGTCAGGCCCGCCGCCAAGGCACGGCCGGCCGCCATCGGTTGGGGCTGCTGGATGATCTGGTCGTTGTTGACGATCGCGACAGGGATCCGGTCGAGATTCTGCGGTCGGTCGGTGGTCGCCCAGACCAACACGGTGGCCGCCGCCAGCGGGAGCACCAGCCCGACCAGCGCCAGCCTCCGCCAGGCCGGCGACCGGAAGTCGAGCATGGTCCCAGGTGTCCGGGAGCCGGTCATGGCCTGGCCTCCTCTGGTTGACGCGGCGCCGCCGCTGCTGTCGGCGCCGACTGTGAGGGTGGGAGGCGCCAGCTGTCCGGGCAGAGCAGGACGATGGTGACCCCGTCCTCCGACAGGCGTTGCGCCAGGGCCTCCGCCGTACCCGCCGGTGCAGCGCTCTCCGGACCCTCTTCGATGAGGACCAGGAGCCTGACCCCCCCGGCCACTGCCAGGGCGGCCTCGACCACCGCGGCCCCGACGACGGCGCGACCCACGGGGCCGGCCTGTCCGGTGACCGCCGCGGTCGCGTCGTCCAGTCGCTCCATCATCGCCGTGCCGCGGCTGGCGAAGTCCGAACGGTGCCGACCGGTCGTCGCGGCGAGCCGGGCTCGGTCGTCCACCTGCTCCGCGAGCGGGCGGTCGTCCTGGCGGGGCCTCCCGACGTCGACGAAGGCGGCCGAGGTGAGCACCGCCTCCCGCTGCTCGGGGAGGAGCAGTCCACCCACGACGAGTTCGCCGGCCGCGGGTCGCAGCCTCCCCACGAGCACCATCGCCAGCTCCTCGGGATCCAGGTCCTCCGGAACGCCCAGACGGGTCACCACACCCGGTGGTGCTTGCAGGTTCACCGGCGTGCGGTGGCCGGCGACCACGACGTCCCTGGCCACGAGCGCCGACGTGCCATGGGTCTTCTCCCAGTCCTCGTACGCGATCTTGCGGTGCATCGCCGCGCCCTCCACGTCAACGGCGGGAATCCTGCGGTCCAGCCAGGGGGGCAGCCACCAGGCACGTCGGCCGAGCAGCATCAGCACCGCTGGAACGAACGTCATCCGCACCATGAAGGCATCCACGAACACCCCGACGGCAAGGCCGAAGGCAATGGGCTTGATCGTGGTGGACCCGTCCGGGACGAAGGTCAGGAACACCGAGGTCATGATCAGCGCCGCCGCGGTCACCACGATGGAGGATGCCCGGAAACCGGAGTAGACGGCGTCTCGTGCGTCGCCGGAGTGCACGAACTCCTCGCGCATCGCGGAGACCAGGAACATCTCGTAGTCCATCGCCAACCCGAAGAGCACCCCCATGACGAAGATCGGCAGGAAGCTGACGATCGGGCCCTCGCTCAGCCCGGGCACGAGCGAGTCGAGCCATCCCCACTGGAACACCACGACGACGGCACCGAGCGCGGCGCCCACGGAGAGCAGATAGCCCAAGGTCGCCTTCAGCGGCACCGCCACCGACCGGAAGACGATCATCAGCAGGAGCAGGGACAACCCGATGACGATCGCGGCGAAGGGCAGGAGGGCAGCCCCCAGCCGGTCCGAGACGTCGATGTTGACCGCCGTCGGGCCGGTCACCAGCATGTCGGTCACGCCGTACTTCTTCTCCAGCTCCGCGCTGTGGTCGCGCAGCTCTCCGACCAGCGCTGCGGTCGACGGTGCGGTCTGGCCCGCCACCGGGATCACCTGGATCAGCGCCGTGTCACCGCTCTCGTTCGGAGTTGCCTGTGTGATGGCCACGACCCCCGGCAGCTGGCCGAGCGCCTTGGCCAGCTTGTTCACGGTGTCGACGGGGTTGCTGCTGGTGATGACGCCCGCCGTCACCGTCAGCGGTGCGTTGTAGCCCTCTCCGAAGGCTGCGGTGATGTCGTCGTAGGTCTCCCGCTGTGGAGAGCCCTCGGGTGCGGAGCTGTTGTCGGGCAGGGCGAGCTCCAGCCGGAACGCGGGCAGGGCTGCGAGCAGCAGGACGGCGACCACCGCCGCGATGGTGAGGATCGGCCGGGCGGTCACCAGGTTCACCCACCGGCTCGAGAACGTCGACCGAGGCGGGGCCGGCATCGATGGCTTCTTGTGTCCGCGCCTGAGCCACTTCCGTCGCCCCTGGGTCCGCGGCCGCAGCCGCTCGCCGAAGAGCAGAGCGATGGCCGGGAGCAGGGTCAGGGCGACGATGACCGCCACCGCCACCGCTCCCGCGGCTGCGAGTCCCATCACGGTGAGCACCGGGATCCGGGCCACGGCCAGACCCGTGAGCGCGATGATCACGGTGGTCCCGGCGAAGACCACAGCGCTGCCGGCGGTGGCGAGGGCCCTGGACATCGCCACCTGCGGCGAGTTCGCCGGATCGGAGAGCTGGCGGCGGTAGCGGGACAGCAGGAAGAGGGCGTAGTCGATCCCGACCGCCAGCCCCAGCATCTCCGCGAGGTTCGGTGAGGCACTGGAGACGGTCGTGACGTGGGAGGCGAGCGCCACGGTGCTGACGGTCACACCGACGCCCACGAGGGCCGTCAGGATCGGCATCCCGGCTGTGAGCAGGGAGCCGAACGTGATCGTGAGGATGATGAACGACACCATCAGACCGATCAGCTCGGGCACCTTGCTCGGCGGGGCCGTCGCCTTGTAGGCGTCGCCACCGACGGAGGTCGTGATGCCTGACCCCGGCGGTGGCGTCGCCGCCGCCTCCACCGCTTCGAGCGTGCGGTCCGAGGGCTCCGCCAGGTCGAACGGCACCTGCCCGAGCGTGGAGCGGCCGTCTGCGGAGAGCACCGGCTCCGACTGGCCCGGGGGTGGTCCCAGTGGATTGCTCATGGCCGCCCCAGGTACCGCGTTCACGGCGGCCGCGATCTGCTTGACCGTCTTCGCATGGGCGGTGCTCGTGATGTCACCGTCGTCGGCGGTGAAGATCACCTGCCCGGCCGTCCCGCTCTGGTCGAAGCGGTCCTGGATGAGGTCGAGTCCCTGCTGTGACTGGGTGCCGGGAACGGTGAACGAGTCGTCGTACTGGTCGCCGAACGTCATCGAGGACCCGACGACAGCCAGGAACACCAGCAGCCAGCCTCCCACGACCGCCCCGCGGTGTCGGCTCAGAAAACCGCCGAGGCGGTACAGCATGATGGACATCCGGCAACCCCTAGGTCTCGCAGCTCCTGCAGCCCTTCAGGCGCACCCCGGTGTGCGCGACCATGCTGCCCTACTCCGGATGATGGAAGCCATGCATGCCTCCGGTGCCGAGGTACCCGGCCCCAACCGTGGGCGCCGGCCCGCCTTGCGCTCCCCGGTGTCGTGCTGATGCCAGTCCCACGATCCGGTGGATTGCCGCCCGTAGCCTGGTTCAGCGCCGTGCACAGAACGAGGCTTGAACCGCCGCAGCCAGGGCTGGATGACATGACGTCCCCATCCCGGAGTCCTCAGACCAGTCCGGGGTAGAGCACCAGCAGACTCCCCGCGACCACGAACCCGACGCACCCGAATCCCAACAGGACCCACTGGGCTCGTCGGCCCAGCATCCGACTACTTCGCGTGAAGGCTGATGCGTTCGCGCAGGAGGGGTGGCCCCAGATGCCACTCGCGAGACAACGGGCTCGATGCCGCCGATCCCGCCCCGTTGCCGGGGAGCCCATGGCATGTCGAGGCGTGGGCGGACCGCAGTGGGTGGGTAGGCCCCCGGTGCCGCGCTCCTACGGCCCGACGGCTCCACGCACCGACGGCGGTGGGACGATCGTGACCGTCGCTGGACGGCCGATGCGGACGTGTCGGCCGCGGACCACACGGACGCTGAACTCCTCATCTGTCTCCAACACCGCGTCGGGCAACACGTCGACTGGGACGACCGTCGATCCGTGTCGGGGTGGGATCGCCGAGGAGATCCGGATCGGGGTGAAGTCGGTGCCGTCCGCGGTGCCCGGCTGTGTCACCACCACGATCCGGATCCACCTCCCGCTCACGTGCGAGAGCCGGAACACCACGTTGACCGACTCCGGCGCGTCGGTCGGCTCGGTCACGGTCGCGTTGACGCCGACGATCCGCGGGCGGGGGTCGATGTCGCGGATCCACGCAAGTGCTGAGCCGTCACCGATCCGGACCCCCCTAGGACGGTGGATCGTGACCTCGAACCGTTCCCGTGGCTCGTCGGTACCGTCCTTGCGGACGGGGATGCGGACCCGCAATGCCAGGCGACCCGCGGGGATCGTCACGCGGCGGACGACTCGGGCGACGTCCCTTCCCAGGGTCGCGGAGCGTGACCGGGTCCGCAGGAAGACGCTCGTCGCCCGCCCCGCGGGCCTGTCGAGCCGGACGGTGGCGACCGCCGGCTCCCCCTCCCGGGCATCGGTGACCGAGACCGACGCACTCGGTGTGGGGAAGCCCGGCCTGCCTCTCTCGTCGAGCGCGACGAAGCAGTAACCACGGGCACGGGCGGCACGGATCACGAGCGGGACTGCGCCCACCGAGATGGGTGACCGTCCGACACCGTCATGCTGGAGCACGATGTTGGTGCCGTGCGGACGGAGTCCGGCGAGAATCCGCGCCGCGATCTGTCCCGAGGTACCACTCTCCCAGTCGCGAGAGTCGATCGTCCACAGCACCGGGATGAACCCTGCGCGCCGGATGCCGTTGCGGGCGGCAGCGTCCAGGGCACCGTACGGGGGCCGCATCAAGCGGGTCGGGTGCGTTCCCGCACGCCGCAGCGCCCCGGCGGTGGACCGCAGGGTCGCGGTGACCTGGGCAGAGGTCTGCTTCGTCATGTCATCGTGAGCCCAGCTGTGGTTGCCGATCAGGAAGCCGGCGCGCTCCACCCTGCGCGCCACCGACGGCATGGCGGCCACCCGCTGCCCGACCATGAAGAACGTGGCGGGCACGTGCGCCCCGCGCAGGATGTGCACCAACCGGTCGGTGGGGGCCGCGGGGCCGTCATCGAAGGTCAGGGCGACGACCCCTGACCGGCAGCGACCGTCCCGCCCCACCGAGGCTCCCGCCGATCCGCCGAGCAGGGCCACCAACCCCGGTACCACCACCGCGAGCGTGAGGGCCGGGACGAACGTCGCGCGGACCCAACACATCCTCATGGGACGAGGATGCGTGCCAGAGTCCGCCCCCGCAGCCGAACCACGCAATGAGCACCGGTCCGTTGATGACAGCCCACGCCCGCTCATCCTTGCGTGCGCCGACGCCGGCGGCAACGGACCCGGCCAGGACGACGAGTCGACAGGCGGGCTTTCCGCCGCAGCGACCGCTCACGGGCCCGCCACGACCGACACGGCGGAGCGGCAGCGCTCATGCGACTTCGATGACCGGTCCACCCGTGCGGCAGAGCTTCCTGGACTGCGTGCGGACCGAGGCTCTCGATCCCCTCTGACGCGGGCCAAGGGCGACGGATTACACGTTGAAGCGGAACGAGAACCGGGGTTCTCGGCCATCGTCGACCATCGTCGGTGGGGACCGGGAAATCCAGGCTGACCTGCGGTTCGACGTCGCGCGACTCGTCGGGCGGCGTTGGCGACGAACGGCCTCCGCCGGGCCTCTTGCGGACTGTTTGCGGACCGCCGGACGGTCAGCCTAGTCCGAGCGGCGGCCTAGACCTTCGACGGCCGCGCATCTGGCGGAGAGATCGCGGATGCTCTGCCAGACCACTGCTCGGGGGGCCTCGATCTTGAGTGCTCGGATGTAGTCGTCGAGGCGTTGCGGGCGTGCTTGGAGGAACGTGATTGCTCCTTCGAGGCTCTCGCCGACCGTCTTGCCGTACGCATCGACTGCCTTGCGCGCGCCGGCCTTCAGGGCGGTGGTGTCGGGCCTCATCATGGCGAGGTCGATCAGGTCGCGGCTGAACGTCGACGTGTCTGCCCAACGGTCGTCGTTGGCCAGCAGCTTGGTTGCGACCTGGTCGGTTCTCGTCAGGACCCGTAACCCGCAGATCTCCTCGTCCGGGGAGGGAGTGTCGAGGTCGATGCGGCCCTCATGGATGATCTCGAACTTGATCGCAGTCCCCGCCACGAGCACTGCGGTCCTGATGCCGTAACCGTCAACAGAGGGTGTTCGACCCAGATCCAGTTCGCGTGTAGCCAGCGCGTCGAGCCCATGGTCCCTGACGATCTGGCGCAGCTCTCGGTAGGACTGCTGGTCGGAGACCAGGAAGTCGATGTCGACCGATTCGCGGAACTCACCGTTGGCGAGGACGATCGCGGTGCCACCTCCGAACCAGCAGTTGTGCCCGGCCAGGAGCGGTGCGTCGAGCATCGACAGCACCTCAGCCACCTGTTGGTGGTGCAACCGCCTAAACAAGCAGCCTCCCGTTGCTGTAGGCATCAGCCAGGTGCTGGATGAACGCCTTCTCGTGGTCGGTCAGCGTCTCCTGGTCGAGGTGTCGCCAGCCGCGTTCGTAGAGGTTGAGGGCCTCCGTCTCGGTGATGGTGGTGCCGGCGTCGGCCTGCCAGGCCAGCGTGCGCAGGCCCGGGTAGTCGCCGACCGTGACCGTCGCGGGTTCTGCTGCTGGCGCGTCGAGGACCGGGACGACGAGGTGAAGTCCGAGCGCCGCTGCCACGTTGACGTAGGCGCCGATCGTGACCGAGGGGTTGCCTGCCTCGATCCTGTGCAAGGTGACACGCGAAACGCCAGCAGCCTCGGCGCAGGCGACTACCGTGACGCCGAGGGCCTTTCGGCGTTCGCGCAGCCGGGCGCCTAGGCGTTCGAGGTCCGCCTGTTGCTCGGGGCTCGTGTACGGGCTTGCGGCCGGCATGTTTCTCATTCTATTCATTCTGTACTTCAAGTCAACAATGAGAAACATTTCACGATCCCAGGTCACACGGGCTTGCCAGCGCGAAGCCAGCCGTGTGTCCGGTTCGTCCTAGAGACATGCTCTGGGCTCGAGCTCGCTATCCCCAGAAGATCGGGTCCCCGCTGGTCTCGATGTGGTCGAGAAGCGCCTGGACGTTCTTGGTCGGGCGCTTGCGCTTGTACTCGTGGAACTTGAGATTGCGATCGCGCCAGTAGATCGCCCATCGGCCGGTCGACTTCGTGTACCTCAGCCGCGCGATGGGGAACCGGGTGTGCTCGCCGACGCCGTCCCATGGTGGCCGCACCTCGACGATGTCGACGTGTCGGCCGGAGGCGTCGGCCTCGACCTTCAGCTCGTTCCACAGGTGCTCGGGCACGCGTTCACGCGCCCAGAGGCGGATGCGGTGCAGATCAGTCTCGGGGAGTGCCACCACGCCAGCGTGCCACTCACTGGACGCTGCAGCGCCTGACGGAGGGAGCCGGGGCGTCGACGGGCGTGCGGACTGTCTGCGGACCGGCTCGACGCCGAGAACCAGTAATCCTCGACGCCCACTAGCCAGTCCCGGCGACGCTAGACATTGAAGCGGAACATGTCAGGCGTGACTGATCAACGACGACTGACGTTGGAACGCAGCTCTGACCTGCACTTATGTGTCACATGACGTTGGTCAGCGTTGGCAGTCCTCGGTTCTGACGGGGGCAATTCGGGGGCATAGCTGCGACTGGCTGGGATTGGCAAGCAGCTGACGCGGCCGTGTCATCGCTGACCGTGACAACAGCACGCGAAGACTTCCTGGGGCGCCTCAGCGGACGCGGTGGGAGGGACGAGAAGTTAACTCTCATGCCGATGAGCGGGTGCTCTATTGGAAACTCTCGTCGCTCCAAGAGGAACATCGAGCAAGTAGTTGCCCATGGCCACATCACGGATCAGAAGTGACTGCAGCAGGGATCACCTAAGCGGATGTCTGGAAGCATTCACGAGCCGCGGTCTGCGGCCCGGGTTCGCCGAGCGCCGCTGAGTGGGCGCACGGACGGGGAGGTGGCAGAGATGGGCGCTGCCACAGCCCCGACCGCCGACATGCCGGGGGTAGCCGTGGACACATCCACGGCACGATCGCACACCCGTGAGTGACGCTCGCGCAATCTAGCCCTTCAATCACCCGAGTTAAGCTTGACCGAGCGCCACAGCAATCCCAGGGTAATGCCCGATAAAATCCTGACAATCAATCGCCTGAATGCTCCGATCAACGAGTCATCGGATGCCTATGTGGGAGATATGTAGCACGACATTCCTACCATGGAAGCCGCTCGGCGCTACGGTCCAATACACGCGGCGCCCATACATGGCTGGAATGCCCGCTAGGTATTTTCTATGTTCTGGGTGCAGCCAGATCCCCACCGTTGGATCTGCAAGCGCTGATACGCGTGCCTGATAATGGCCATGGCGGGGCAACATATCCGAAAACAGCCCGGAGCCCAAGCTTGGAAATGGGTCGGAGTGCCGAGCAACTATCGCAACCTTCGTATAGCTGGGGCTCCTCGCCACTTCGACCGCATTCTTCGATACCCACATGAGGTGTCCGAATGCATAGTCCGGCGCAGCGCCGCGGCCACTGTGGCTCAGCTGCCGGTTTCCCGAATGGCGAAGCTCAAACACATCTGAAGCGGAGTCACCCGCCTGTGATCCGCGCTTTTCGGTTAACGTCGAAAAGAGATGACGCCCATCATACGCGATCTGGCCGCCTGCGACATTCGTGAAAAGAGTTGTCCGAGTTTTAGATGGTAAGCGGATTTCGGAGAAGTCAAACGTGCCTCTACCTACGCCATTGTATGTTGAAAGAAATAGATTGCGGTGACTGAGCTGAACCCCAGGCGTCAACGGGGTGGCCGCTGAACTCTTGAGTAACGTCAGCGTCTCTTTGGTGTCCACGTCGTAACACTTCACCCGCCACTCGACTGGCGTCATCGGATCAATTGGATCACCATGCTGTTCACTCCAAGCGACCCAGTTGCCAGAAGCCGTGAAGTTGGTGATTCGCCAGCCATCTCGCGGAGTGCTGACCGATTGGACTTTCTCCGATGCCACACCGACGAACAGCAGACGATTCCGATTGTTGGTCGCTGCATTTTCGAGGATGGCGACGCCCTTTTCGCCTCCTTCTAAGAGTGCTGGTGTCCATCCCGTGGGCAGATCGATACTTGCCCGACCCGCTTCCTGAATTTGAAGCGAACGCTCTACGACGGGACTGGAGTTCGACTCCTTGGGCGTTGGCCCCGCCGATGAAGAGGAGTTGCCACAGGCGGTGAGCCCCGAGACGAGGCTCACCGCCAAGAGTGTGCGTACGACAAGTGGGATCACAGGTGAGAAGCTCCAAGGCACGTCACAGAACATACTTTCCATTGGCTGACGTGATGACGGCCTGGTACCCGTCGCCGCGCGGGACGCTGGGATGTTCTCCGAAGGGGTTACTTGCATAGTCATCCGGCAGAGAGCCGAATGTGAATACGGGATCCCACTCTTCAGCGATCGCTACTGTCCTGTCGGGCCTGTTGTACCCGTAGACCATGTTGTAATGTGCAAGATTCTTGCCGTGGAAATATGCCAGGGGCTTGGTATGGACGTCTTGAATCACCGGCTGCCCCAAACCCACGTCCGTAATGATTCCAGCCTGATAATTTCGCGGACTCGATGGCGCCACTGGCTTCCAAGTGCCCTGATTACCCCAATTGTTGTTGAGAACGTTAGCGATCCGGGCAATGCCGTGCAGGCCGTCCGACTTGAGGTCGAACTTGTCGACAAACCAACTCTCTCCCTTATCTACCCCAATATAGGTGTGGACCATGTTTCTAGTTGCGGCGGCCGAACATGTGTAATACGGATGGCCCGCCGAAGAGCATCCGCTGGCTGAGGGGTTGCAAGGATTTCCCGCTCCCTCCTTGTGATTATTCTCCGCAATATACTTGGCCGTATTGTGAGGGCACGGGTCCTGGCGGGGGCATGACTTGGGATTAGAAATAGTGCCATCGTCGTATGCCAGTTGGTCGTCCGCCCAATCCAAGATCTCCAATTTGGTTTGCAGCCCACCGCCGCCCGGGTCGATCCACGTAGACCCACTCGAGACTCCCTCACCAGAGGAACTTGGGCTCGCATACGCGCCATTGCTCGGGATCAGGAGCGCCGTAAGCGCAGTCACTGCGATTAGTGCTCCACCAGACCGTCCAGTTTTCATCAGTCCTCCGAGGGATGAGCCGAATACGACGGTCGGTCCCTCGTCTCGGCGGAAGCCAGATTCCTCGTGCCACCCAGGCTTGTCAAGGGACACGCAGTCTCTTGTCGAGTTGCACTCTCGCTGCCAGTGCATAACCCTTTGCCTGGTCAGCGGCCCAGACGGGCAGGCTGCTCGGACGAACGAGACGCACGAGTGGGCTGATCGTCGTAGCCTCGGTGGGCGGATGGTCGCAGATTTGCAGCTTCGGCACCGCTCAGCGCAGCCTGGCGGCGGTTACTTGGCACGTCCCTCGGCTGCCAACGGCTCCTACCGCGCTGTCTGCCCACTGAGTTCCATCCGGGTGCCTGAATCGCGGAACTGATGCAGCAGGCGTTACACGCCGACCTGTGCGTTGAATCGCACCCTCATGGCTCCCCTCTGTGTCAAGACACCTTCGGTAGAGCGGGTTTAGGCTGATCGTTGACGGGCCCCGGAGTGGCTTGTCCGAAGAGCCGGTGTTGGGGTTGTGAGCCGGTCGCGCTGGAGTCAGAGTCGTTGCCCCGGTGCCCTCCCGGGCCCGTCCCTACCGCGTCATCGAGCATCTGGCGGTAGACGAGGTCGGACAGCCGTCTCTTCAAGCAGCGCATGGCTTCCATCGAGGATTTGCCGTCGGCTTTCTTGCGGTCGTAGTAGTCGCGGCCGGCACCGGGGTTACGTAGCTGGACGGTAGCCATGATGTGCAGGGTCCGGTTGATCTGACGGTTCCCGGCGCGGGACAGCCGGTGCCGGACGTGGTCGCCGGAAGAGGCGTCGATGGGTGCGGTGCCGTTCCAGGACGCGAAGTGGCCGCGGTCGGGGAACCGGGTGATGTCGCCGACCTCAACCAACAGGCGGGCTGCGCCCGACGGTCCGATGCCGTGCAGCTCCAGCAGGCTGGTACCGGTCGCGGCGACCAGGACGCGTAGCTCCTTGTCGGCGGCCTTCTTCCGGGCATAGATCCGTTCTAGGTCGCCGATCAGTTCGGCGGCGACCCGGCGCCTGGTCTTGCCGACGGTGTCGCGCGGTCGGACCTTGGCCAGCAGGGCTTTGGCCTGAGCCGCGGAGAGGTCGTTCTTCGCCCCACCGGGGATCAGCTCGAGCAGCAAATGGTGCAGCTGTGAGGTGATCCGGGTGTGGTCTTCGCCCAGGGATCGTCGCCGGTCGGCTAGCACCCTGATCACGGCCAGCTGCTCGTCGTCGACCACCCGACGGAGTCCGGCCATCCGCACACCGACCAGGGCGATCGAGTGGGCGTCGGTGGCATCGGTCTTGCGTCCCTGACCGGTCGCGAAGACCCGCGCCCTGGCTGACAGCTTCGGCGGGACGTCGATGACCTGCTCGCTGGCAGCAAGCAACCGGACCGCGACGTGGTGCCCAATCCCCTGACAACCCTCGACCGCCCACACCCGGTCAGTGGCCGCCGGTCGAAGCGGGTTGACGTAATCGGTCATCGCGGCGAACCCCGCTGCATCGGTGCCGAACCGGCCACCACCAACGATCACCTCGTCGGCGGTCATCACCTCGATCGTGACCGACCGCTTGTGCGGATCCATCCCGATCACGACCCGTTCTGCTAACTGCTGCATGCATCCTCCCGACCTCGAAACCAACAGATGGTTCGGATCGGGAGGGCAACGCTACTTCGAGCAGGGCACACCCCTCTTGAGCCTCTTCCGACCCTGCGGTTGCCCGGCCCGCGCATGCCATGAGTGAGCCACACGGGACCCCACAGGAATCAGCGTGGGCAGCCGCAATGAGGGCGACAGACCGGGCACCTGAACCGAGCCTCGCCAGGCCCGGCCCTGAGGTCAATGAAACAAGTAGCCGCTGTCCGGGCGTCCGCGCATGCCGATGAGCGGATGGCGCCTTGGCCTGATCAGGGACGCCGAAGAGCGGCTGGCCACTCAGACCTCCGCAGTCGCTCGTCGATGTAGATCCCGCGCATGCCGCCGTGCCCGGTGACGATGATGGCCTCCCTGGGCGGGATGCCCTGGATCGCGTGGACCCGTACTCGCAGGTCGAGAGCGCTGACGTCGCAATCGACCTCCGTACCCTGTCCGAGAGCCCTCCCTGGCGGAGCGAACTGCCTGAGTTCGCTGTTGGGGCGGTAGATCGCTCCGGCGTAACCGATGCGTGCCGCACAGTCGTCGAGAGGGCCGTGACCCTCAAGAGGGGCTGCGGTGTCGCACCCCGTGGCGCACAGCATGGCCACGCCGATCGCGGCAACTGTCAGTCGACTCCGCACGCGCTCAGTATGGGGGGCGCCTCGTGGTCGATTATCGCCTTCGTCCTCGGATCGCAACGCACTAATGAGGGCTGCCGGGTCGGTACCTGTTGGGCAGACTCGGTGCTGGTAGCCGCTGGCGGGTGAGCACTTGATCGCACTGGATGCTTTCGAATCCTGATGTGAGACCGTGCCCCCGCTGGTGGTCGGGAGGATCGACCGCTGATGGGATGTCGTGCCCGCTGGAATGGCGTGAGCACTTGTTCATTAGGCCGCTGGTAGTTCTCCCGCAGGCTGCTGACGCAGAGGTAGTCGGTACGCAGTGGAGGGAGAGCGCTTTGTTGTTCGTGGGTGATGACTGGGCCCAAGACCACCACGACGTCGAGGTCCTGGACGAGGCGGGCCGTCGGCTGGCCAAGGCCCGGCTCCCCGAGGGTGTGGCTGGGATCGCCCGGCTGCACGCCATGCTCGGGGAGCATCTTGATCCTGACGTGGAGATCGCGCAGGTGGCGGTGGGGATCGAGACCGATCGGGGACCCTGGGTGCACGCGCTGGTCGCGGCTGGGTATCGGGTGTTCGCGGTCAACCCGTTGCAGGCATCGCGGTTCCGGCAACGCCATGGTGTCTCGGGTGCGAAGAGCGACGCCGCTGATGCGCACACGCTGGCCGACATGGTCCGCACCGACTCCCACCAGCTGCGTCCGGTGGCTGGTGACAGTGAGCTGGCCGAGGCGATCAAGGTTGTGGCCCGGGCGCACAAGACGCTGATCTGGGAACGCACCCGCCATGTCCAGCGGCTGCGGCAGGCGTTGAGCGACTTCTTCCCCGCCGCGTTGGTTGCCTTCGAGGACCTGACCGCTTCTGATGCCCTCGAGCTGCTGGCCAAAGCGCCGGACCCTGACTCGGCGGCCCGGCTGACCCGGTCCCAGATCACCGCAGCGTTGCGGCGGGCACGGCGCCGGCACGTGGCCCAGCGGGCCGAACAGATCCGCACCGCGCTGCACACCGAGCAGCTGACCCAGCCGCCGGCCGTAGCGGCCGCCTACGCCGCGATCGTCCGCAGCCAGGTCGCGGTCCTGGCCACGCTGAACGCCGAGATCGTCACCATGCAAAGCGAAGTGACCGCACATTTTGGCCAGCACCCGGACGCTGAGATCTACCTCAGCCAACCCGGACTCGGCGCCATACTCGGCGCCCGGGTGCTAGCCGAATTCGGCGACGACCCCCACCGCTACACCGACGCCAAAGCCCGCAAGAACTTCGCCGGCACCAGCCCGATCACCCGCCAGTCCGGCAAACAGAAGTTCGTCCTGGCCCGCTACGTTCACAACGACCGCTTGCTCGACGCCCTGGGCCGCCAAGCGTTCAGCGCCCTGACTGCCTCACCAGGAGCCAGGGCCTACTACGACCAGCTCACCGCCCGCGGCAAGGACCACAACGCCGCCCTGCGCCAGCTCGCCAACCGCCTCGTCGGCATCCTCCACGGCTGCCTCAAGACCAACACCCCCTACGACGAACACGCCGCCTGGCCCGCCCATCATGCCGACGTCGCTTGACGTCCTAACGCCCTGGGATGTCTCACATGCCGCTGACCGTGCGCGGCTCTGCCGATGAGCGTGCACCCATAGGCGGGTTCTGAGAAGGTCGCCGCGTGACCGAGAACGAGGATTCGGACTCGCCGGTGGAGGGCGAGTGCTACAGGTACGAGGTGTTCGTTGAAGTAGATCCCGACGACGATGATGACGACGCCGACGAAGACCTGGGCCCCGGACCTGATGGTTGCGGGGTGTGTGGAAGACCAGGTCCAGTTCGCGTATGCCGTCTTGATCCAGCCGCCCAGCCCGGGGGTCAGTGGGCTATCGCGTCAACCTGGTACATCTGCTCAGACTGCCTAGCGACGATCGCGCTCGGCGATTCAGCCGCCCTCAGGAGTCGTCTGCAGTCTGAAGATCAAACGGCGCCATACGCAGACGTGCTCGTTTCTGGGTTGCTGACTGGCATTCGCCCCGACTCTTAGAAGCGCACGCTCATGCCGCTGTCCGTGCTCCAGAGATGCAGATGTACGACGGACCCTCTGGGCCATCCCATACTCTTTCGCGCATGCCCGAACTCCCAGACGATGACGGACTCCCCAACTCGGTGTTGTTTGCAAGCGCATGGCTCCTCGCAGTCCTCAGCCTTGCCGCCTGGCTGTATCTGGCACAGCATCTGGATGGCCCGGGCCTATGGGATTCGCACGCCGTCCTCGCCCTCGCGGTGGCGGTCTCCAGCTCGGTCTTCTCCGCCTGCTGCGCCGTGATCGTTGCCATCAAGTCGTCGGAGGAGCGACTGCGCCGAAGCGACCAGGTCCGTCTGGACAACCCGTCGGCGTAGCGAACTGAACGCACATCAGCTCTCCGGTGCTCGCGCTCATGCCTGCGGGCTCAGGCGGTCAACGCAACACTTGGGCTAATGCCTGGGATGGTGTCTTGAAGCCGAGGGTTTGTCGAGGTCGTCCGTTGAGCTCGTCGGCGATGGCGTCGAAGTCGGCCTGGGTGAGCGTTTGGAAGTCGAGGGTGCGGGGTAGGTACTGACGGAGCAGGCCGTTGGTGTTCTCATTCGAGCCGCGCTGCCACGGTGACTTGGGGTCGCAGAAGTAGACGTCGATCCCGGTCTCCTGGGTGAACCTGGCGTGCTCGGCCATCTCGTGGCCCTGGTCCCAGGTCAGCGTCCGAGTGAGCGCTGCGGGCAGAGTGGTGATCTTCGCCGCCAAGGCGTCGGCGACCAGATCCGCTTTGTGGCCGTTGGGCAGCGCAACCAGCATCACGAACCGGGTGGACCGTTCGACCAGGGTGGCGACTGGGGACATGCGTTTGCCGAAGACCAGGTCGCCTTCCCAATGCCCCGGCACGGCGCGGTCGTGGGCCTCAGCTGGGCGTTCGGAGATGCTGATGATCCCGGGCCGGCCACCACGACCATCCGGAAGTCGGACGCCTGCCGGTCGTCGAATCACCCGCCCGGTGCGTAGGTGAGCGGTCAGCTCCTTGCGTAGCGCGCCGCGGGACTGGATGAACAGGGTGCGGTAGATCGTCTCGTGCGACACCTGCATCTCCGGCACGTCTGGGTAGGTGGTCTTCAGCCAGCCGGCGATCTGCTGAGGAGACCACCGCCGTCTGAGCTTCTCGGCCACGATGTCACGCAACTCCGTTCGGCTGGCGAGCTTGCACGTCTGGGGACGCCTCGCTCGCGACCAGGCCTGTTGATCGGCCCGAGCTGCCCGATACCCACGCCGCCCGCCGTGGCCGGCGACCTCCCGGCTGACCGTTGACGGCGCCCTGCCTAGCCCGGCCGCGATCGCCCGCAGCGACAACCCGGCCGCCAGCCCGCGTGAGATCTCCTCCCGCTCGACCAGACTCAGCCGACCAACAGACCGACGCCGGGCAGCCGGACGGATCCCGCCACACCGCACCAACTAGGAACGCACCGTGCTGGTCGGCAGACCCAACGCACGAGCAGTCGGCTTCATCGAGTGTCCAGCACGCATCCGCCGCCAGATCTCGGCCTCATCACCAGCCGACAACCACCGAAAACCAGCCACGACAACACCTCCAGATCAGGAAGTGTTGCGCTGACGCATCGAGACCGCCGGCATGAGCGTGCGTGCACGGCAGGTCTGTCAGCGCGCTTGTGATGCGACGTCCCGTACGATGTCGAGGGCTGCCTGCCAACCCCACGAGTAGAGAGTGGTGCCCACAGGCTTCGGGCCGAAATGTGAGTCGAAGCGTGTCTTCTTCACTGGGGCGTTGCCGACCACCTGGCAGCCCGCCTCAGTGAAGAGCTCGGTGCGCGTCAGGCCGACCTTCTCGGCAGCCAAACGTCGTACGGAGCGAGGCGTTGGAGGGTCTTCTCCGAACCATGGCAGCGCGCCCGCGACGAAGTTCTTTACTGACCCAACCCCGGACTGCTTCACCTCGACGACTTGCAAACAGGCCCAGCCCGAAGGCAGACAAGGCACAGCAATGAGGTCGCCCTGTTGAAGTTGTCGCGCCGAGCGAGGCAGGAACGGAAACGTTCGGTCAGCCACGGACGGAGTCTCTCATCCGACGAGAGCCATCGCCCTCACATCGGCATGACGCGCGCCCCCATCGCGGCATGTGAGCGCGCTGACGGAACCGGGCAGCGCACCGTCTATCCACCCATGTGCAGCGTGGCTGCTCCCATGACCGCGTCGATGAAGCCGGTGTGGATACCGGCCACGAGCAGGGTCACGGTTGCCGATATGGCGAACGGCCTCCACCCACCCTCGTCCAGGATGCGGGGCCGTGTTGCTTCCTGCGCCACCTCCGCCCCCCTTCGCTATGACGCCAGGGTGGCGCCTCGAGCCGGCGCGGGCAAGGAAACTCCGAACATGGGCGACCCCCGCTCATCGGCAGATCCGAGCGCGGACAGCGGCATGAGCGTGCGTTGGTCTCCGCGGACTCATCGCTCTTCGCAGAAGACCTTGACCGAGGTGCTGCCCTTGACTGTCACTCGGAGGGGACCAGGCCTGACACACAACCCGCGGCCACCAAGGTAGTTGGGACTTGTTGCAGTGACTCGGTAGGTGCCGGGCCTGAGTTGCACCGAGAACCTCCCGTGAGAATCCACCTGCGCGGCAACCGGCGACCCGCCTGCGAACGTGACCGTGCCTCCTGAGAGTGGACCTTGCGCACTGGGGGCTGGGCCGCCGACAGACACGAGTCTTCCAGCGACACGCCCGGTCGTGGTCACGCTGCCACTCGCATCTACGGGAGGTCGACTGCTCTCCGATTGCTGCGGAACCGAGCCGCCTGGCGATGCCGCCGGGGAATGCACGCCCGACCCTGAACAACCTGTCAAGGTCGCCGCGACCGCCACGAGTATGAGTAGGTCACAAACCCTCAGCTGGCTCATCGTCGCTCCTTCAGAACATGACCATAGGACACGTGGATGGGACGCATCGGCATGCGTGACGGTTCCGTCGAGACCGAGCAGCGGATATCCGCTCATCGGCATGAGCGCCCGGCCTGACAGCGGCAGATGAGTGCGTTTCCAAACCCGTTGGACACTGGCCTCTGGCCTGCTTATCGTCCGCCAGGTGACAGTCGAGGTCATGCCGTTCCGCATTACTGACGCTGAGGCGCACTGTGCGGGAGAAGACGAACTCACCGTACGTTGGCTCACTGGAGGCTACGGCGATGTCGAGGGCACCATCGAGTACTTCGAGTGGCTGTACGGCGAGATCGAAGCGGGGAAGCGTAAGCGACCGTTCGGCGTGTGGCTCGACGGCCAGCTCTGCGGCTACATCGACTATGACCCTGATACCGCCGACGGACTTGAACCGGACGATGTGAACTTGTCCTACGCCGTGCACCCGTGGGCTCGCGGCAGGGGTGTAGCGGCCGAGGCTGTTGGGCTGATCTGCGAACTCCTGCGCGAAGGCAAGATCGGACGACGAGCCGCACTCCGAATCGAGCCAGAGAACGCCAGATCGATCCGAGTGGCCGAGAAGGCTGGCTTCACCTACGTCGGCGACTTCATCTCGGTCACCGACACCAACCCGGACGGGTCGTACAGAACCCTGAGCCTCTACGTCCTCGACCTTTGACGGACGACCGCTCATCGGTGCGGGCTCAAGCGGTCAACGCAACACCTCGGCCAGTGCTTGTGATGGTGTCTTGAAGCCGAGGGTCTGTCGAGGGCGTCCGTTTAGCTCGTCGGCGATGGCGTCGAAGCCGGCTTGGGTCAGGGTCCGGAAGTCCAGGGTGCGGGGCAGGTACTGGCGGAGCAGTCCGTTGGTGTTCTCGTTAGAGCCGCGCTGCCACGGACTCTTGGGGTCACAGAAGTACACCTCGATCCCGGTGGCTTGGGTGAACCGGACGTGCTCGGCCATCTCGTGGCCCTGGTCCCAGGTCAGGGTCCGGGTCAACGCAGCCGGGAGGGTGGTGATCTTCGCAGCCAACGCGTCGGCGACCAGGTCCGCCTTGTGACCACCAGGCAGAGCCACGAGCATCACGAACCGGGTCGAACGTTCCACCAGGGTCGCCACCGGACTCATCCGTTTACCGAAGACCAGGTCACCCTCCCAGTGACCGGGCACCGCGCGATCGTCTGCTTCAGCGGGTCGTTCGGAGATGTTGAGGATCCCCGGCCGGCCACCACGACCATCCGGCAGCCGGGTCCCCGCCGGACGTCGGATCACCCGCCCGGTCCGCAGATACCCAGTCAATTCCTTACGCAACGCACCGCGGGACTGGACAAACAAAGTGCGGTAGATGGTCTCGTGAGACACCTGCATCTCCGGGTCGTCGGGGTAGGTGGTCTTCAGCCAGCCGGCGATCTGCTGCGGTGACCACTTCAGCTTTAGTTGCTCGCCCACGATGGCACGCAACGCCGGGCGGATCGCCAGCTTGCACGCCTTGCGACGCCTGGCCCGCGACCACGCCAGCTGGTCAGCCCGCGCAGCCCGATACCTGTCACGGCCACCATGTCCGGCGACCTCCCGGCTGATCGTCGACGGCGCACGACCCAGGCCCGCCGCGATCGACCGCAGCGACAACCCGGCCGCCAGACCCCTTGAGATCTCCTCCCGTTCAGCCAAGCTCAACCGGCCCGGTGACCGACGCCGTGGAGCAGGCCGGATCCCACCGCACCGCACCAAGTAGGCACGCACCCCTCCCGTCGTGAGACCCAACGCACGAGCGGTGGGCTTGGCCGTGTGTCCGGCTCGCAACCTCTCCCAGATCTCATCCTCATCCGCCGGCGCGAACCGTCGATACCCACGTGCCATCGCAACCTCCTCAAATCAGGAAGTGTTGCGCCGACCCATTGAGACCACCGGCATGAGCGTGCACTGTCTGCCCCCGGTAGCGGATAGCGGTATAGACCGCCGTCACCCACGGCTCAGACCGACCGCGCATCTCGTTGGATGTGTCAGGTTCGGCCAGCGTCCATAATCGACTCGACCGGCGATCCCACCGAGGGGAGTGCCACATGGTCCACAGTCCGGCCGCAGACACCGTCACGTATGGGCCACCCGCGAGGAAGCGGCCATGGCCGCTGCTCCTTGCGATTGCTGCGTTGATCGCGGTGGTGGTGAGTCTCGTGGGGATCCGCCTCTATCACTGGTATTCCCACCCGACACTCTTGGGCGGCACCTTTGGCAATCGCGTGTCTGTGTCCACCAACTCGCAAACGATCTGGTCGTTCCCGTTGACTAGACCGCACCCCGGCCACGCCCATTCCGTGACCTTCCGAGGCGTCCCCGCACAGGTCTGGAAGACGAATACGGCGGGGGTCGCCATGACCATCAAGATCTGCCGGGTCGAGAGCTCGATCTATGCCCCAGGACAGATCGGCTTCAACAACGGCCCACCCGGGCGCTACTGCTCCAGCCTCGCGCCGGTCCGAGATGGAAGTACCTTCCAATATCCGTCACCCCACGAGTACCTCCTCGCCGTGGTTGAGGCTTCTAGGCCTGGCGTGGCCACGCTCGGAACGATCATCTACAACTACCAGGCCGGAACGCACCCGTGGAGCCCACGCGGTTTGGACACCCAGGCCTGGCAGCTCACCTTCGAGGTGCGCCGCCACGAACCTACGACCCCGTGCTGTGCCCCGGACTAGGTCCCGAAGCACTCCCGTCGCCTGGGTGCAGTCACGACGGCGGCGCCCGCTCATCGGCATGGGCGGTACACGGACAGCGGCATAGTGATTCTCTAGCGACCCAGTTTTGCCCGGAGGGCTACCGGCCACCGCGCCAGGAGGGCATCGGTTTCACCTGGGTAGACGCCGAAGTTCTCGACGAACGAAGCCTCAACCGCGTTGACGACGTACTCGTCGCCCTCGCGGACGCACCAGTCAACGAACGCCAACAGTCGGTCCGTGACGGCCACCTCACCTGCGGCGTAGGTGCTTACAGTCATGCGCAAGAGGTCAGCCATGAGCAGGTGCAGCAGCAGGCCGTCGTTGTCGGCGAGGTGCTCGTCAACCAGGCCGGCCGACTCGGGCACGGCGACCGCTAGTTCCTGTAGGAAGTCCTCACGCCCGATCACGAGAGCAGCATGCCTTGTCAACGGTCGCGCCGACCGCTCATCGGCATGAGCGAGCGCGGACAGCGGCATGAGCGGTCGCTTCCTGTGGCACGATCCCGGCGTGGATCGCGCCCATTACGAGGAGATCGCCGGCCAACTTCATGGTCTGCTCATCCGTCTGGATGACCGCCTTCCCGGCAAGGACGTCAAGCTGATCGCGGAGTTCATCGACGCGAATGAGCTGGGGTTGGCCTTGGAGCAGATAGCCGATGTTCTCAGCGAGGACGAGCAGCCTCTTGCAGCAGATGAGCGGGCCGACATGCTCGCCCTCGTGGATCGGATGCAGATGGGTGATCGGGTTCCTCGCGCTCTGGCGTTCTGTCCGACGAGGTAGACGGACAGCGGCATGAGAGTGCGCAGCCGAAACCCGCTGTTCACAGAGCCGGGATCGGAGCAGCATGTCCCGCATGGCTGCGCTCATACGGTTGACGGTGGACCCTGCGACTCAGGAGCAATTCCACGCGCTGGAAGCCCTCGTGGGCGAGTCGATGATGCGGGCAGGCGGCCCGCCGGCTGGGCTGATGTCGCATGTGGCGTATCCCTCAGGGAATGGTGTTCAGATCACCGACGTGTGGAGCACTGAGGAGCAGGGCAGGACGTACTTCGACGAAGTCTTGCGGCCCCTGGTGCGCAAGGCTGGATTGACGCCGGGCGACACAGAGGCTGTCGCCGTTTGGTCGTTCGCAAGGCCCTGACCGGTAGCGGGCACACCCTCTCATCGGCATGCCGGAGCGCGGACAGCGGCATGTGAGACATCCCAGGGCGTTAGGACGTCAAGCGACGTCGGCATGATGGGCGGGCCAGGCGGCGTGTTCGTCGTAGGGGGTGTTGGTCTTGAGGCAGCCGTGGAGGATGCCGACGAGGCGGTTGGCGAGCTGGCGCAGGGCGGCGTTGTGGTCCTTGCCGCGGGCGGTGAGCTGGTCGTAGTAGGCCCTGGCTCCTGGTGAGGCAGTCAGGGCGCTGAACGCTTGGCGGCCCAGGGCGTCGAGCAAGCGGTCGTTGTGAACGTAGCGGGCCAGGACGAACTTCTGTTTGCCGGACTGGCGGGTGATCGGGCTGGTGCCGGCGAAGTTCTTGCGGGCTTTGGCGTCGGTGTAGCGGTGGGGGTCGTCGCCGAATTCGGCTAGCACCCGGGCGCCGAGTATGGCGCCGAGTCCGGGTTGGCTGAGGTAGATCTCAGCGTCCGGGTGCTGGCCAAAATGTGCGGTCACTTCGCTTTGCATGGTGACGATCTCGGCGTTCAGCGTGGCCAGGACCGCGACCTGGCTGCGGACGATCGCGGCGTAGGCGGCCGCTACGGCCGGCGGCTGGGTCAGCTGCTCGGTGTGCAGCGCGGTGCGGATCTGTTCGGCCCGCTGGGCCACGTGCCGGCGCCGTGCCCGCCGCAACGCTGCGGTGATCTGGGACCGGGTCAGCCGGGCCGCCGAGTCAGGGTCCGGCGCTTTGGCCAGCAGCTCGAGGGCATCAGAAGCGGTCAGGTCCTCGAAGGCAACCAACGCGGCGGGGAAGAAGTCGCTCAACGCCTGCCGCAGCCGCTGGACATGGCGGGTGCGTTCCCAGATCAGCGTCTTGTGCGCCCGGGCCACAACCTTGATCGCCTCGGCCAGCTCACTGTCACCAGCCACCGGACGCAGCTGGTGGGAGTCGGTGCGGACCATGTCGGCCAGCGTGTGCGCATCAGCGGCGTCGCTCTTCGCACCCGAGACACCATGGCGTTGCCGGAACCGCGATGCCTGCAACGGGTTGACCGCGAACACCCGATACCCAGCCGCGACCAGCGCGTGCACCCAGGGTCCCCGATCGGTCTCGATCCCCACCGCCACCTGCGCGATCTCCACGTCAGGATCAAGATGCTCCCCGAGCATGGCGTGCAGCCGGGCGATCCCAGCCACACCCTCGGGGAGCCGGGCCTTGGCCAGCCGACGGCCCGCCTCGTCCAGGACCTCGACGTCGTGGTGGTCTTGGGCCCAGTCATCACCCACGAACAACAAAGCGCTCTCCCTCCACTGCGTACCGACTACCTCTGCGTCAGCAGCCTGCGGGAGAACTACCAGCGGCCTAATGAACAAGTGCTCACGCCATTCCAGCGGGCACGACATCCCATCAGCGGTCGATCCTCCCGACCACCAGCGGGGGCACGGTCTCACATCAGGATTCGAAAGCATCCAGTGCGATCAAGTGCTCACCCGCCAGCGGCTACCAGCACCGAGTCTGCCCAACAGGTACCGACCCGGCAGCCCTCATTAGTGCGTCTCAGAGACTGTCGTCCTCGCCGATTTCGTTGGGGTCGTCCTCGATGTACCCCGTGATCGGGTCCACCGCGTCGAGGAAGCCTCGGATCCTCTCCACGTGCTCGGCTGTCGGGCTCCTGACATGGTCGGACCGCCCAATGGTGAACCCATAGCCCCGTGCTCGGCCGGTGAGCCTTCTGTAGTGATAGGTACCTGGCTGTTCGGGATCATAGGCGACGTCGAAAACCACACCGTCGACCGTCAGACGCATGCGGTCGGGGGAGGGCTCGGACTCGTGTGGTTCCACAGCTGCATTCAACCAAAGCGCAAGCGCGCTCATGGCACGCGCGAACCTGACAGCGGCATGTGAGTACGTGGACGATGACGGGCGCACGCATCCTGAGGAGGTGCTGATCCGGGCACCGATCGGGCGTCGGGCTGTATCCTCGAGTCGAGGCGCCACGGTGACGCACTCGTTCTTTTCAGGAGCAAGCCCGTGACCACCCTCCTCGTATTCGGCGGCATCGCTCTGCTCGTCTGCGGCTATCTGGCGTTCGACTGGTGGCTGGCCGGGCACAAGAGCAAGCGGACGCTCACCCGCGCCCGCGATGGCCAGGTTGGCAACGGCGGAGTCGACGAACACGTCATCGAGCGCCTGGCACAGAACAACCGGGATCAGACGCACGGTTTCTGACGCTGGGTCTCTCCTTCACCAGCGTTCGTCCGTGTCGACATCGGCGCCGGACTGCGGCATGAGCGTGCGGTTCTCCGCACGCGCTATTCGCGGACGAACCGCGTCAGGTCTTCTACGAGGCTAGCCAGTTCCTCGCCGGGATCGAGAGTCAATCGCGTGTCAACGCTCCAGCCATTGGGGTCGGTTGATTGCCTCAGCCGCACCCTCAGCCGAACGTGGCCGTCGTGCTCAGCAATGAACCGAAGGTCGTGCTCCAACGACTCGTAGACCCTTTCGCCCTGCCAGCCGCGCCAGTCATCGGCGAGGCCCATGAAGAAGGTGGCAAGGCTGTCGAACCCACCGGAGTACGAACCGTGCACCTCCCGGCTGGCAGTCAGATCGCTGTCTGTGATCGTTACGAGCACGGAGTCTGTCGTCTCGTGGGAGAGCGCGATGCGGGTCGCTCCAGACCCGAACTGAACATCGGTCACCCGCCCATCTTGGTCCATGAGCGTCGGCTTGTCCGGCGACCGCTCATCGGCATGTGAGTGCACATCGAGCCAATGTCTGACGCGTGCCTGGAGGCGGTATCTCGCGCTTTGACGAGTGGCGTACCGCCCCCGCCTGGGGGTGCGATGTCGGTGCTGTTTCGGGTGTAAGGCTGGCCGGAGGTGGGCTGCGGGAATCGCCTATCGAGAGAGGTCGCTCCCTCGTGCCTTCATCCAGGCGGTGATCTCGGTGCGGAGCCAGAGTCTGGCTCGGCGTCCGCCGCGGTCGAGGACGGGGCGGGGCATCTGGGGGTAGCGGCGTTGGTAGAGGTGGACGGAGGTGGCGTGGGCGAGTCCGAGGAGCTCGGCGACGTCATGTGCGTCGACGAGGTCGTCGACGTCGACCCTGCGGCCCATGACTCGACCCTATGGCACCCGCTGCTCGCGGGATCGGGCCCGTGGTGGTGAGCCAGCGCGCTTCGTGGCTGGGGTGAGCCACCGGAGTGCTATGCTGTCTATGATTATAGACAGCATAGCAGGGGGGTTCGATGGGTATCTACGCAATTGCTCGGGGTGAGGTGGTCGCCGAGCCGGCGACGGTGACCACCGACGCGGGGACGGCCACGGTGATGGTGGTGCGTGACTGCGGTGCCGCGCCAGGCGCTGCCCACGCCTCCAGCGCCGCCGAACCCCGCGGCGCGCCCGCCAACGGGTTCAGGGCCGACGGTGGGGTGGAGTACGAGGTGACGTGTCGACGCGTCGGGTTGGCTCGCCGGGTGATGGCCGACCTGCTGGTCGGCGACCGTGTGGTGGTGGTCGGCTCGATGCGCCTGGATCCGGTGACCGCCCCGGTGGAGGATCCGGCATCGATGGCCCGGATCAGTCTCGAGGCCGTCATCGTCGGCTGGGATCTGGACGGCTAGCTCGCGACCATCCGACAACCCGCGAGCCTTCGGTGATCTCCCCACATCCGATCCATGAATCAGCCCTCTGCCCTCTCACCCCGTCCACACCGCCCTCCACCCCGACTCACCTGACACCGTTGACTCTTCACGACTCCCAAAATCCTCCCCAATCTCCTTCCCCATCTGGCCTCTCACCCCTTCTTCTCAGGCGGCACGCATGCTACGAAGGTTCGTAGATGGGTCGCCCCTCCTGGGGCGGCCCACGCGGCATTTCTAGGGGTCCGTTGGTTGTCGACGGACGTCGTGGAGTCGGAGGCGGTGGTCCGGGTGCGTGGTGGGGTGAAGTTCTATCGCGGTGCGGCGAAGGCCGCGCGAGCGTATGTGGAGCGGGACCGGTCGCGGGCCGATGACTACTACCTCGGCGAGGGCAGCGGCGTCGCCGAACGACTGGCCGCGACCCCTGACGGCGTCACGGGTGCCGGCGGCATGGACGGCGAGACCTATGAACAGTGGGTCGCCGGGATCGACGTCGAGACCGGCCAGAAGAAGGGTCGGGTCCGCGACGACGCGAGCGCGTTGCGGTTCGTCGAGGTCACCGTGAACGGCCCGAAGACCTGGTCTTTGGCCGCTGCCCTGCATCCGCAGATCTCCGCCGCGTTGGACCAGGCGCAGGATGAGGCAGCGGTCGAGATCGTGGGTTGGTTGGCCGAGCACGCGACGACCCGGGTGGGACCGCGGGGCCGCCAGGTCCAGGTCCCGGTCGAGCGGCTCGAGGCCGCGGCGATCCGGCACTACACCTCTCGGGCCGGCGATCCGCACCGGCATCTGCATCTCCAGGTCAACGCCCGTGTGTGGGCGGCCGGGTCGTGGCGGGGCATCCATTCGGTCGGGGTGCGAGACTCAATCGAGGCGATCAACGGGATTGGCCACGCCGCCGTCGCCACCAACCCACATTTCCGTTCAGTGCTCGCCGCCCACGGGTTCACCTTGGACCCGGAGACCAGCGAGATCAAGGAGCTGGCCGGCTACGTCGGCCCGTTCAGCGCTCGGGCTCGACAGATCCGCGGTCACGTCGACGCCTACGAGGCCTCCTGGCGGGCTGAGCACCCCGGCCAGGAACCCGGCCCGGCGCTGCGGGAGGCGTGGGACCGGGGGGCCTGGGCCCGGGGCCGCCCCGACAAGGTGGTCCCCACCGGCGGGGCCGAGCTGATCGCACGGTGGAACAACGAACTGCGCGAGGTCGGCTACCGGGACCCGGCCGGGCCGGTCCGACTGGAGGGCACGCTGCCCGGCTGGATCAACCGCGACGCGGCCGCCGACCTGGTGATCTCTCAGCTGGGGGCTAAGCGATCGGCGTGGAACGCCGCCGACCTCCGCGGCCACGTCGAGGTCCTGCTCGCGCAGACCTGCCTGATCGCGGACCGGGCCGCCCGGGCCGAGCTGGCCGAGGACATCACCGCCCGCGCCGCCGACCGCTGCGTCCGACTGCTGTCCTCAACGGACGTGCCCGAGCACGTCCGGTCCCTGACCTCCCTGCGGGTGCTCGAGGTGGAGGCCGACCTCATCGCTGTGATGGCCCGGCGGTGCACTCAGCCGGCCCGCCGAGTCCGGCTGGGTGGGCGGGGACTGGTCCGGATCGACCCCACCCAAGCGGCCGTGGTCGGCGTTCTCGCCGGCGACGGGCCCCTGGTCGTGGTCGAAGGGGGCGCCGGGGCCGGGAAGACCACCGCCCTAGCCACCACGCGGCAGTTGCTCACCCAACAGGGCCACCGGATGCTAGTGGTGACCCCGACGTTGAAGGCCGCCCAGGTCGCCGCAGCCGAGACCGGCGCAGACGGCCACTCCGCCGCCTGGCTGATCCACCAACACGGCTGGCGGTGGGACGACGACGGCCACTGGACCCGCCAGCCCCACCCCACCCCCGAACCTGGCGCGCTCCTGCGAGCCGGGGATCTGTTGCTGGTCGATGAGGCCGGGATGCTCGACCAGGACGCCGCCCGCGCTCTGCTCACCATCGCCGAGGAGACCGGCGCACGCGTCGCCCTGGTCGGTGACCGCCACCAGCTCCCTGCCGTCGGCCGCGGCGGCGTCCTGGACCACGCCATCGCCTGGGCCCACCCAACCGCCGTCGTCACGTTGAAGTCGGTGCACCGCTTCACCGACCCCGACTACGCCGCCCTCACCCTCAAGATGCGCCGCAGTGAGGACCCGGCGGCCGTGTTTGACGCGCTGGTCCGCCGGGGTCAGGTGGTGGTTCATGCCTCCGAGGTCGAACGCACCGCGGCCCTCGCGGAGGTCGGCGCGTCCGGTGAGCTGGTCATCGCTGACACCCGCGACCAGGTCACCGAACTCAACGCCTCTATCCGCGAACGGCGCCAAGCCGCACACCCTGCCGGCCACTCTGCTGGAAACTCTGCCGGCCAGAGAGAGGCGGCGGCCCAGGTATCGGCGGTGACGGCGCGTGGGGAGCAGGTCGGGGTCGGGGACCGGGTCGCGACCCGCCGCAACGACCCGGACCTGCAGGTAGTGAACCGGCAGACCTGGACCGTGGCTGCCGTCGGCTCTCACGGGGACCTGACCCTCCACCCGCACCGGCAGGGCCATGGCCGGGACCGGACGGTTCCAGCCGAGTACGCGGCCCGGTTCGTGGAACTGGCTTACGCCACCACCGTCCACGGCGCCCAGGGTGAGACTGTGGACCGTGCCCACGTCGTGATCGGGGAACACACCGGCGCAGCCGCCGCCTACGTCGCGATGACCCGCGGCCGCGACTCCAACACCGCCCACCTGGTCGCCGAGGACCTCGACGACGCCAGGAAGCAGTGGGTCGAGACCTTCAGCCGGGACCGCGCCGACCTCGGACCCGCCCACGCCCGCCACCAGGCCATCGACGCCATCGACCGCTACGGACCCCAACCCACTCCCCAGCCAACCCCCCAGCCGGCAGGACAGCCGCGCAGCCCACTCACTGGCCCTCGGGCGGCGTCCACGGCTCGCCGCCGGCCCGCCCCCGCGTCCTCGCCGGTGCCAGCGGCGCCGCCCATGTCGCCTGGGCCGTCGGCGTCCCCGCCGCGCCGCGAAGGGCTGGGCCTGTGATCCGGCTACGCCTCCTGTTCAGGCTGGCTGCGGCGACGCCGGCGTCTGGTCGTTCGGGTCGGTGGCGGCCATCGGATGCCGACCCTGGCTGCGAGCTTGGCGCTGACCCCGCCCGGGTCTCGGGGTGGCATGTCGGAGGTGCGAGTGGCCGCGTCGACCGCCGGCTGCCACACCCGACGAACCACCTCGGGCAGATCCAGGTCCGACCACGCCTGGACCAACAACACCCCGTCGACCGAGTCCTCCATCTGCTCAGGCAGCCCCCGCACCAACACCCGCTCATAGAACGCCACTCGCTGCACCGGATCCGACAGGTCCCAGATCGTGTTCTCCTCGGTGCCCAACAGGCGCCTGACCACCTGCACCCGGGCGAAACAGTCCGGCACCGGCACCGACCACAACCGATCCGGGAAGAAGATCACCCGCCCCTCCGGAAGCTCCGGGATGTCCGGGTCGTCCAGGTAGTCCCACACCACCAACGGGCTCACCCTCAGCTTCGCGTCCGCGGCATCCACCAGCCGCTCGACCACCTCCAGGGTCGGCGACTTCCGCCGCGACTCATACTCCGAGACCGACGACTGCTGAGTCCGGGCGATCTCCGCCAACCGCCGCTGCGACAAGCCAGCCGACCGCCGCGCGGTCTCGATCACCGTCCGCTCCCCCAGATCCACCACCGAGTCCACCTCCAGGTCCACTACCGCAGAGTATCGCTGATCATCGATTGGCAGGCGCTGCACACCTACCGGGCAAGCCCGGAAACACCGAGCCAGACCGACCCCGGTCGACACCGCCTGAGGAGCAGCACCATGACCGCCCAGCCCAACCCCCACCACCAGCAACTCCACCAGCAGCAGCAGCCCGTCCGAAACGCCGGCGACGAGATGCTCACCCTCCAAGAAGCCTGCACCTACCTCCGCATCCCCGAAGGCACCCTCCGCTACTGGCGCCACCTCGGCACCGGACCCCGCAGCTTCAAACTCGGACGCCACGTCCGCTACTGGAAGAGCGACCTCGTCCTCTGGCTCACCGAACAGACCAACCGCCCCCACCACCACAACTGACCATCGACCACGGCCGTACTCACAGAGGGAGGATGAGACATGCGGAGTCTCGAGAAACACCGGCACAGGGTCCCCGAGGGACGCGTGGCGCAGAGCGCTGCCCCGTGGCCACGGATGCCGGCTCATGGCTAGCGGCAGTGTTACGCGCCGCGGTGACTCATGGCGCGCCCGGTACACACACCCTGAGACCGGCAAGAGACACCAGCAGACCTTCAGGCGGCAGGTGGATGCCCAACGGTGGCTGCGAGGCCAGCTCGACGCGCTCGACCGAGGCGCATGG
>CAWDUA010000001.1:0-484899 GCA_963805345.1 uncultured Actinomycetota bacterium | reverse complement strand
TACACCGACCTCCCGCTCTCCACGGTGGTGGCACTGACCAACGGCGACCACACGATCTCGGTGCACGCGAAGGACGCCGCTGGGAACTGGGGGCCGCTGTCCACGACGACGCTCACCGTCGACAAGACAAGGCCAGGGCTGAGCGGGCTGTCCGCCTCTCCGAACCCGACGCTGGGAGCCTCGACGGTCACGCTGAGCGCCACCGCGACCGACCCGGCCCCAGCAGCGACCGGCATCAGGCGTGCGGAGTGGTGGCGCGGAGCCGACCCGGGCACCGGCAAGGCGACGTCGATGACGGTCAGCGGTTCCGGGCCGACCGCCACCGTGTCGGCGACGATCGACGTCTCCGACTTCGGGGACGGGGTCAGCACGCTCAAGGTGAGGGTGCAGGACCTCGCCGGGAACTGGAGCACGATCTCGAGCACCGACCTCGCGGTCCGCTCACCGATCTACTACTCCACGCTGGGCAGCACCAACCCACCCGGCGTCTCCGGAACGGCCGACGACTCGGACCTCTACCTGTGGAGCGGTCTCGCCCACACCCGGTCCGTCGACCTCTCGCTCGCGCCCTACTCGGTTCCGACCAGTGCCAACGTGGACGGCCTCACCAGGGTCGACGGGTCGCACTTCTACCTGTCGTTCGCCGCCGACACCACGTTGCCCGGCCTGGGAGCGGTGCAGGACGAGGACGTCGTCTACTGGAACGGCAGCGCCTGGTCGGTCTGGTTCAACGGGACGGCGCACGGCCTGACCAACGCCAACCTCGATCTCGACGCGATCAGCGTCAACGGGTCGACGCTGTACTTCTCGACCGTCGGGAACACCAACCCGCCCGGTGTGAGAGGCACGGCTGACGACGCCGACATCTACAGCTGGAACGGCAGCCGCTACGCGCGGGTCTGGGACGCGTCGGCCAACGGAGTCCCGGCGGCGGCGAACGTCGACGGGTACGACCGGGTGGACGGAACGCACTTCTACCTCTCGTTCGCCACCGACGCGACGGTCACCGGGGTGGGAACGGTCCAGGACGAGGATGTCGTGTACGTCGACGCCGCGGTGCGGTCGGTGTACTTCGACGGCACGGCCCACGGCCTGACCAACGCCAACCTCGATGTGGATGCCTTCGATGTCCCCTGACACGAAGGCCCACGTCACCGTCCCGGTGCCCGACCCCATGCGGTCCGGGACGGGAGGGGACCCCCCCGCCGGCGCGCAGCCCGTCCCCGTCCCCCGAGGGGGGCGGCGCCGGCGGTGGGTGGTCCTGGTAGCCGGTGCTCTGGCGGTCGGACTGCTCCTCACCTGGGCGCCCTGGCGCAAGCACGACGTCCGCGACGGGACCACGGCTGTGGACCGCGCCGGGCTCTCGGCCCGGCACGGCATCGACGTCGACCTCGTCGCGGTCACCGCGGCCGGCGGGCTCGTCGAGCTCCGGATGCAGGTGACCGACCCCGACAAGGCGAACCTGGTCGTCCACGACCCGGCCGCCCGACCGATCCTGGTGGCGGAGAACACCGGCGAGACGCTGTCGATGGCGTCGCCACCGCACCACAAGGCGAACCTCGAGCTCGGCCGGGAGTACTTCTTCCTCCTCGCCAACGCCCACAACGCCTTGCGCGCCGGGGAGAAGGTGACGGTCGTCGTCGACGACGTACGGCTGGAGCACGTCGAGGTCCAGGGATGAACGCCGGCGACGCCGTCGGGCATCGGTCCGCGAGGCTCCTCGCGTGGCTGGCCCTCGGTGCCGCCCTGCTCGCAGCCCTCCTCCTCCCGGCGCCCGCCCACGCCCACAGCGGGCTCGTCCGTTCCGATCCGGCCGACGGCGGCAGCGTCGCCGTCGGCCGCACCCAGCTCACGCTCTGGTACGACGAGCCGATCGCCCTTGCCGCCAGCAGGTTCCGGTTGGCGACCCAGGACGGCCGGCGGGTCAGACTCACGGTCACCAGCTCGCTGGACCGCCCCAGCGCGTTCGTCCAGCTCGAGTCCGAGCCCCTGCCCAGGGGACTGCTCGTCCTGGACTGGCAGACCGTGTCGGCGCTCGACGGACACCCGACCTCGGGCACCATCACCTTCGGGGTCGGACGCACACCCCCCGCCGGAGCCGGCTCGACCAGCCGCGGCCCCGACCCGACCGAGCTCCTCCTCCGGTGGGTCCAGCTCTCGACGTTGATCCTCGCCGCGGGGGTGCTGGTCGCCCCGGTGCTGTTGCGTCGGAGCGCAACGGTCGCCCCCGAGGTCGCCACCCGCACCTCGCGCGCCGGCCCCGCGGCCGGCTTGGCGGCGCTGTTCGCGACCTGCCTCTCGATCGTCGTGGGCCCGGACTCCGCGGACGTCGGCACGACGCTCACCACCACCCCCTGGGGAACCTGGTGGATCGTGCACGTGCTCGCGCTGGTGATCGCCACGGTCGGTTTCATCCGGCTGGCCAGGACGGGCTTCGGGCGGGCCGCCTTCGCGCTGACCAGCCTGGGCCTGGTGATCGCGGCCGTCGCGGACACCGCGGCCGGCCACGCGGCCGAGCTGCCGGGTGGGTCGTTCGTCGCGGTCGGTGTCGCCACCGTCCACGTGGCCGCAGCCGGCGTGTGGTTGGGGACGATGGTGGTCCTCGCGGTCGCTCTCCTCCCGTCGATGCGTCGCGACCCCGCGACCCGACGTCCGCTGCTGGCGACCGTGTGGCGCGCCTTCAGTCCCGTCGCGGCTGTCTGCCTGGTCGCGCTGGTCGCCTCCGGGCTCTACCTGGCCGGCCTCGAGATCCCGACCGTCGGCGACCTGACGAGCAGCTGGTACGGCTGGGCCGCCACGGCCAAGACGGCGGCGCTGGTCACGGCGGCCCTGACTGCGGCGGGGAGCACACTGCTGGTGCACCCGGCCATCTTGAGCCGTGTCGAGCAACGTCTGCCTCAGCGATCGCGCGGCTCGGCCGCGGCGCTCCGGGACCCGGCCCGCTTCGTGCGACTGGTGACCATCGAGCTCGCCCTGCTCGCGACGGCCGTGGTCCTCGCCTCGGTGATGACCACGGTCCCAGCACCGCGGGACGCCGTGGCCGGCGACTCCGAGCCCCTGGGCACGGCCGTGGCCGACGGCCTCTTCGTCAGCTTCTTGTCCCTCCCGGCAGACGTAGGTGAGCGCCGCATCGTGGTGAGGGTCAACGCCGTCACGCGCCCGCAGCCGGGTCCGGTCACATCGGTCGACCTCCTGATGACCGATGCGAGCGGACACAGCACCACGACCTCGACCACACGAGTCCAGGCGGGGACGTTCGGCGCCACGGTGCCCGCGCCGCCGGACACGAACATCCACGTGTGGGTGACCGTGCACCGCGCCGGTGCCTCCGACGCGGTGGCCGACCTGGAATGGACCTCGGCCTCCGCCGACGTCGGTCCCACCGGCTTCCGGCGGCTCGCCTGGTCGGCGGCCGGTCTGCTCGCCCTGGTGGGCCTGCTCGTCGGAGCACTGGCCCTGCGCCGTCGCCGAAGGGGTGCGGCTCCCGCAGCGCTCCCGCCGGAGAGCTCGCCGCCGGCCGAGCGGGAGCCGATCGGGGCCGGGCACGGGGGGCACCGCCATGGCTAGAAGAAGCGGGCACGCGTCCAGCCGCGTACTCCTGGCCCTCGCCACGGCGCTCGCCTCCCTCCTCGCGATGTCGCTGGAGGCGACCGCGTCCGGCTCGCCGTCACAGTCCGCGGACCAGCGCGCTCGCTCGGGAGCCCCCCAGACGGTCATCGTGACCCTCCGGGAACGTGCCGAGCTCGGGTCGCTGGCGGGCCTCCACCGGCCCGCCCGGCTGCGCACGGTGGTCCGCGCGCTTCATGCGGTCGCCCGCGACGCGCAAGCGCCACTCACCAGACGGTTGAGGGCCTGGTCGGACTCCGGTCAGGTCTCGGCATACCGGCGACTGTGGGTCGTCGACGCGGTCTCGGTCACGGCCACGCCCGAGGTGATCGCCCGGATCGCCGCCCGCCGTGACGTGGCTTCGGTGACCGCCGACACCGTCCGACTGGTCCCGGCGTCGACCTCTCCCCCGGCCGCCCATCTGGTCACCGACCGGGCACCCGAGGCGTGGGCGGCCGGAGACGACGGGACCGGCGTCGTGGTGGCCACCCTCGACAGCGGAGCCGACGTCACCAGCCCGGACCTGGAGTCGCGATGGCGCGGTGGAGCCAACAGCTGGTACGACCCGTACGGCCAGCACACCGCGGCCCCGGTCGACCTCAGCGGACACGGCACCGCCACCTTGGGCGCGATCGTCGGCGGCGACGCCTCGGGCACCGCGATCGGCGTCGCGCCGGGGGCCCGCTGGATCGCGGCACGTGTCTTCGACGACCGTGGCACCTCGACGGCGACCGCGGTTCACCTTGCGTTCCAGTGGCTGCTGGACCCGGACCACGACCCGAGCACCGCGGATGCACCGCAGGTCGTGAACGCGTCCTGGTCCCTCGGGACGGGTCCGTCCTGCGACCTGACCTTCCAGCCCGACGTCCAGGCACTCTCTCGCGCGGGCATCCTGCCGGTCTTCGCCGCCGGCAACTTCGGCCCGACCCCGGGCTCCGCCGCGAGCCCCGCGAACTACCCGGAGTCGTTGGCGGTCGGCGCGCTCGCCGATCCCACGACTCCCCTGGGCAGCAGCAGTCGCGGTCCCTCGACGTGTGGCGGCCGGACCGGCTCCTTCCCCGACCTCGCCGCACCCGGAAAGGACGTGCTCACCACCGACCGCTACGGCCTGTACCAGGTGGCCTCCGGGACGTCGATGGCCGCGCCGCAGGTCGCCGGGGTCCTCGCCCTCGTGCTCGCGGCACACCCGGGTCTGCCTGTGGCGCGCCAGCGAGAGGTCCTCACCGGCACCGCCGTCGACCTCGGTGCCATCGGTCCCGATACCGCGACGGGCTTCGGGCGGGTCGACGCGATGGCGGCCGTCGCGGCGGGGGCCGTGCCCGACCCCGACTTCGCGCTGACGGCATCGGACGCGGTCACGGTCGCGGCGGGCTCCTCCGGGAGCTTCCCGGTCAGCGTCAGCCCGGCGGACGGCTTCACCGGCGAGGTCACGCTCGCCGTGTCGGCCCCCAGCGGGCTGAGCGCCACGGCGACTCCCGCCGCCGTGACCGGCGGCGCAGGCACCAGCACGGTCACGGTCTCCGCCGCACCGGGGACACCTCCGGCGTCGTACTCGCTCGTGGTGACCGGAACCTCGGGGAGCGTCCAGCACAGCGTCACCACCGTCGTCACGGTCACGCCGCCGCCGGTCGTGCTCGAGCTCTCGACCTCCGGCAACGCGTTGCCGCCCGGCGTGTTCGGGTCGGCCGACGACGCGGACGCGCTGTCCTGGGACGGGTCACGGTTCCAGCGCACCGTGGACGCCTCGGCCACGCCCTACCGGCTTCCCACCGGGGCGAACGTCGACGGTTTCGCCCGTCTCGACGCCCAGCGCTTCTACGTCTCGTTCGCCGCGGACGTCACCGTGCCGGGCCTCGGCACGGTCCAGGACGAGGACGTCCTCCTCTGGGACGGCGCGCAGTGGCGGGTGTGGTTCGACGGGACGGCACGCGGTCTGACGAGCAGCTCGCTCGACCTCGACGCGATCTCGATCGTGGACGGTCGCCTGTACTTCTCGACGTACGGCGTCGCCAACCCGCCCGGCGTCCGGGGTACGGCGGACGACGCCGACGTCTATGTCTGGGACGGGAGGACCTTCTCCAGGTTCTGGGACGCGAGCCGGCACGGCGTCGCGACGGCGGTGAACGTCGACGGTCTCGACGTGGCGGACCCGGGCCACGTGGCCCTGTCGTTCTCGACCACCACGGCCACCCTGCCCGGCCTCGGCAGCGTCCAGGACGAGGACGTCGTCCGCTGGGACGACGGCGTGTGGCACGTCGTGTTCGACGGGACGGCAGCGGGCCTCACCCGGGACGCTCTGGACGTCGACGCCTTCGACCTCCCCTGACCACGATTCCCACCCCGATCCGACCTCCGGCACGCAGGGATTCGAACCCAGCCGCTTCGTGTGTCCTGCCCGTACGTCAGGAGCTGTCAACGCTGCCGCGTGACCGTCGACTCCCCCGCTTGCTGTCGGAGGGAGCGACGCCATCGTCGAGCGACGGCGGCGACCGTGTCGTGCTTGGCCGAGTCGTGGCCGGAGATCGCGCGGACCCGGAACACGCGTCGGTCGTCGAGCCGCGCCGGCTCGATGCGTTCGATGAAGGCGTGGAGCAGGCGACTCCGGCGCGGGTGGCACGATGCCAGGGTGGGGACCGACGAGCTGCTGGCCGAAGCCCGCGCCGCGTTCGCGGCGCGCTCGTGGGATCGTGCCCGAGCCGCTTTCGCCGAGGCCGACCTCTCAGGCAGACTTCGGGCATCGGACCTGGAGGCCTGGGGACTGTCGGCATTGTTGATCGGCCACGATCGGGAGTCTGATGCCGCGCGGGAGCGGGCTCATCACGCCTACCTCGACGACGCAGACCTCGACGGCGCGGCCCGGGTGGCCATCTGGCTCGGACTCACCTCGATGATGCGCGGCGAACCGGGGCGAGCGCAGGGATGGTTCGCCCGTCCCCGCAGCATCTTCGCCGCCGAGGCGTACCGCGCGAGCGTGTGGCACGGATACGAGAGCCTGCACCTCGGCATGCACGACCTGATGACGCACGAGATCGAGCGGAGCGAGGCGCTGCTCGCCGACGCCGTCGATCTCGCGCGCCGCCACCATGACTCGGACCTCGACCTGCTGGCCCGCAACGGGCACGCACAGGCCCTGCTCGCGCTGGGCCGGATGGTCGAGGGCATGGCCGAGCTCGACGAGGTCATGGTGCTGGCGACCACCGGCGCCGCGAATCCGCAGGCCGTCGGACAGGTGTACTGCGCGGCGATCCAGGTGTGTCGAGGCTGTCTCGACCTCGCCCGGAGCGTGGAGTGGACCGATGCTCTGTCACGCTGGTGTGACAGCCAGCCGGCCCTCGTGCACTACCGCGGACAGTGCGTGGTGCACCGCTCCGAGGTGCTGCAGCTGCGCGGTCTGTGGGATGCGGCCACCGACGAGGTCGCCGGGGTCCTGGAGCGGCTGGAACGGGACCCCGTGCACGCAGATGCGGCCCTGGGGATGGCGCGCTATCAGCGCGGAGAGCTCCACCGGATACGCGGGGAGTCGCGCGAGGCAGAGCGCGCCTACCGCGACTCGGTGGCCGCCGGCCACGACCCTCAACCCGGCCTCGCCCTGCTCCGTGCGGCGCAGGGGCGGGCGGACGGCGCCAAGCTGGCACTGCAGCGAGCCTTGGCAGAGAGCACCACCGACTTCGTGCGCGCTCGCCTGCTGCCGGCGATGGTCGAAGTGGCCCTCGCGGCCGGCGACCTCGAGGCCGCTCGGAGCGCCGCCCGGGAGCTCGAGGAGTCGGCCGACCGGCTCGATTCTCCGTACTTGAACGCCGTCTGTGCCCACTGCCGGGGTGCCATCGCTCTGGCCGACGACCATCCCGAGCAGGCCATCGGTCCCCTGCGCACAGCCCTGGACGCGTGGGGCGCGGTCGGGGCACCGTACGACGTCGCGCGTTGTCGCATCCTGCTGGCGCGCGCCTGCCAGCTCCTGGGCGATGTCGAGACGGCCGCGCTGGAGACCGACGCGGCACGCGAGGTTCTCACCGCCCTGGGGGCACGCCACGACCTGTCCGCGCTGGACACCGGGGCGACCGGAAAGGGCACGGCTCCCCACGGACTCACTCCGCGCGAGGTCGAGGTGCTCCAGCTCCTGGCCACCGGGCAGAGCAATCGGCACATCGCCGACCACCTCGTCCTCTCCGAGCGCACGGTCGCCCGGCACGTGGCGAACATCTTCGTCAAGATCGGCGTGAGCTCCCGCGCGGCCGCCACAGCCTTCGCGTACGACGCGCACCTGGTCTGAGCTACACATCGGATCTACACACTTCTTCCGATGCGGATCGGGTGCAGTCGTTCCTAACGTTTGCCTCATGACCAGGGGGCAGATCCGGTGAGCACGTTCTACAAGGTCGCGTATGCGGTGGGGTTCAAGCCGTGGGAACAGTCGGCCAAGGCCGACGGCGGACGGATGGCGGAGCTCTTCCGCCGTGAGGAGCTCGACCACGGTGGGCCCGGTAAGGCTCTGGACATCGGTTGCGGCACGGGGGCTCACACCCTGACCCTGGCCCGCAACGGCTGGGACGTCACCGCTGTCGACGTCATCGACCGGGCGCTCGCCCAGGCCCGCCAGCGCCTGGACGCCGCGCACGCCTGCGCGAAGGTCGTCAAGGCCGACGCCACCACGCTGCCCCTGGGCGTCGTCGGAGACGGCTTCGACTTCGTCCTCGACCTCGGCTGCTTCCACGGGCTCAAGCCCGACCAACAGGAGGCGATGTCGTCAGCCGTCACAGCACGCACGAAGCCCGACGCCACGTTGCTCATGTTCGCCTTCGGCAAGCCGGTCGGCGCCCGGTTCATGCCCGCCGGTGCGACCCGCGAGCGGATCGAGTCGGCGTTCGCCGACTGGAGAGTGGTCGACGTGGTCAAGCCACCCACCGACGTCCCCGGCATGCCACGCATCGCCCGCAAGGCGGACCCGACCTTCTACCGGCTCCGCCGTAGGGGCTGCGAGTCGGCGTAGGGCGAGGCGCCCTCTTCTCGGGTGCCTCACCGCACGAGCCGGCTGCGGCTCAATCGAGACACACCGCGCCACCGGTGACTCTCTGGCAACGGCCGCGGCCCGCATGCCCTGCCGGTCAAGGCAGTTCCGCATGGGCCACGACCGTGGTTCCGCAGGTGAGGACCCAGCTTCGACTTGCACCCCCAACGGGATTCGAACCCGTGCTACCGCCGTGAAAGGGCGACGTCCTAGGCCGCTAGACGATGGGGGCCCGGTGCTCTTGAGCGCGGCCAGCATACGGCGCGGGCCGCCCCTGCATCGACTCGGCGGCCGCCGCGAGCCGTTGAGGAAGGCGATCGGGACGCAGCTCAGGTCAGCGTGTGCCGCCGCGAGAGGTCCACGAGGTCGTAGGCCGTCAGCGGCTGGTCGACGGCGCGCTCGAGCCGCGAGACGACCGCCAGGAACACCTCCGCGGTGGTCAGCGCGTCGCCGAGGGCGTGGTGGGGCGTGTGCACGCACAGGCCGAGGTGCTCGGCCATCGCTTCGACGTCGGGCTCGAACCCCGTCCCCGAGCGCGCCAGTCCGGCGGCGCGGAGGAGGGCAGCCGTGTCGATCACGGCGAGGTCGAAGCGACGCCCACCGCTGCGCAGCGCCCGCCTCAGGAAGGCGCGCTCGACCCACGCGGCATGGGCGACCAGGATGCGGTCGTCGAGCTCGGAGGCGATCCGATCGACGACGTCGCTGAGCTCGGGCGCGGCGTCGAGGTCCTGGTCGCGCAGACCATGGACGCCGACGGCACCGGTGCTCACGCGCCGCCCGGGACGGATGGCGCTGTAGAACGCCGTCTCGAGACACAGGCGACCGTCCCGGACGGCGACGCTGCCGAAGGAGATCAGCTCGTCGTGACGGAGGTCGAGGCCGGTCGCCTCCACGTCCACGACGCAGTACTCGAGCTCGCGCCACCGCCGGTCCAGCGCCGGCGACCGCGACGCCCGCCGCAGCAGTCTGCTCATCGGCGGACCCTGGCGCGCCAGTCGGCGCTCACGGCGTCCTGGACCGAGGCGATGGAGCGGAAGGTCTCGCGTAGGTGGCGCCGCGTCAAGGTGTCGAGCTCGCGCGGGTCGACGTACGTCGTCGACGCGGCGCCGGTCGAGATCGAGGTCAGGTCCCGCTTGAGGAGGAGCTCGTAGAGGTGGTCGAACGCGGACTCGAGAATGTCGGTCTCGTCACGGGTGAGCAGCCCGGCAGCCTCACCGCGGCGCAGTCGGTCGTGCGTGCCGCCGCGCGAGTCGCCGGTCACGACCGCGACCCAGCGGCCCAGCGCAGCAACCGGGAGGAGACCGCCACGCTTGAGGTCGAGCTGCCCGCGGTGGCGACCCCGATGGTCGACGACGAACTCCCGCACGAAACCGCTGGGCGGCTTCACGGCGGTGGCCTCCAGGGTGTAGTCGCGGAGGAAGTCCGGGCTGCGCGGTCGCAGCCGCATGGCGTCGGTCACGGTCCGGCCCAGCGCGACCTCGGTGAGCGGGCGGCTGTCGATCACGATCGACGACAGCAGGAGGGCCTGGGGCGCCGTCGGCTCCCGCAGCCACTGCGAGACGGCGTTCGCCCAGGCCTCGCTGGAGCGGCCGAAGAGCGGGTTGACGGCGTTGGCCCCGTCGACGCAGCGAGCGAGGCCACAGGACTCCATGTCGACCAGCAGGGCCTCGGCCCGCTCGAGCAGCTGCGCCCGTGCGGCGTCGTCGCAGGGCTCGCTCCACACCATGGCGGTGTCGACGTCGGAGTGCGGTAGCGGCTCTCGTCGTGCCATCGAGCCGAGCACGATCCACGACGGCGGGGACTCGAGGGCGTCGAGACCCTGGAAGGTGACCAGCTTGCGCAGGATCGCGTCGACGATCGCGGCCATCAGGTTGCCGACCTGCCGGGCCGGTGCGCCCGCGGAGCTCAGCTCGACCAACGTGGGCCTGAGCAGCTGGGCGGCCGCGCGGAGCGACACGACCGAGTCGGCGCTCTCGATCTGCGACCGGATCAGGAGCGGGTTGCGGATCTCGGCCGAGGCGAAGTCGACCGCGCGGAGGATCCCCGCCGGCGAGCCTCGCGCGTCGAGGACCACGAGATGGTGCACGCCGCGGTCGATCATCCGCGCGAATGCCGCCGCCTGCGAGAACTCCTCCCCGACCCTCAGGGCCGGGAAGGTCGCCAGGTCCCGGATCCGCGCCTCGGGCGCCAGCTCCCCGGTGGCGACCCGCTTGCGGAAGTCGTGGTCGGTGACGATCCCCCACTCGTCGCCGTCACGCACCAGCGCGCCGGAGTGTCCGGCCTCGGTGATCCGGGCCGCGACGTCGGCGATCGTCTCGTCGCCCTCCGCCCACACCACGGGCCGCATCAGCGACCGGGCCGAGCCGGGCGCGTGGTCGAGCGCCCCGCCGCCGGTCAGCCGCTCCCGGCTGATCATGGTGCCGAAGTGGGAGAACCGGAGGGCGCTGGGATCCTCGAGCACCGTCCGCGGGTCGGGCAGACGCAACAGGAGCGTGTCCTCGAGGGCGCGGACCGACAGCGCCGGGGCCAGGCCCGTGAGCACCGAGATGTGGCCGAAGGTGTCACCGGGGCCGAGATGGTCGACGACGCGGCCTCGGTCGACCACCTCGACCGCACCGGTCCGAACCACCCACAGATGGTCCAGCGGCGGGCCGTCCGCCTGAACGACGGTGGTGCCGGCCGCGACGTACTCCACCTCCAGCCGGTGGACGAGCCGGAGGAGATCCTCGGAGCTCAGGGCGTCGTACGGCGACTGGCTGCCCAGGAAGTCGGCGTACTCCTTCACGGCCCCATCCTCACGCGCTCCCGACCGGACCCTTGCGACGCCGCCGGTTTCGGCCCGCAGGAAACGCTCCGGTAAGGTGCTCTCGCGCTCCGCGGATGCGGGGTGCGACCACGGCCAGGTAGCTCAGTTGGTACGAGCGTCCGACTGAAAATCGGAAGGTCGGCGGTTCGACCCCGCCCCTGGCCACCCACTGCTCGAGCCCGCCGTTCCTCCCGGCGCCGCTCAGTCCCCGACCGTCTCGCGTCCACGTCGGACGAGCTTCCGGTCCGGCTTCAGCACCACCTGGGTGTCCTTCCCCTCGTAGTCCACCAGGCTGAGGAAGAGCCGGAGCGCGTTGATCCTTGCGCGCTTCTTGTCGTTGCTCTTGACGGTGTACCACGGCGCGTGGTCGGTGTCGGTGCGCAGGAACATCTCCTCCTTGGCGTCGGTGTAGGCCTCCCACTTGTCGAGGCTCTCGAGGTCCATCGGCGACAGCTTCCACCGCCGTACGGGGTCCAGCTGTCGTACGGCGAACCGCGTGCGCTGCTCCTGCTGGGTCACCGAGAACCACAGCTTGGTCACGTGGATGCCCGACTCGAGCAGCATCTCCTCGAACGACGGCGCCTGCCGCATGAACGTGTGGTACTCGTCGTCGTCGCAGAACCCCATCACCCGTTCGACCCCCGCTCGGTTGTACCAGGAGCGGTCGAACAGCACGATGTCACCGGACGTCGGCAGGTGGTTGATGTAGCGCTGGAAGTACCACTGCCCCAGCTCCGTCGAGCTCGGCTTGGTCAGTGCGACGATCCGCGCACCGCGGGGGTTCAGATGCTCCATGAACCGCTTGATGGTCCCGCCCTTGCCCGCCGCGTCGCGGCCCTCGAAGACGATCACGTGCCGCCGGCCGGAGTCCTGGGCCCAGTACTGGAACTTCAGCAGCTCGATCTGGAGCAGGTACTTCTCGACCTCGTAGTCGTTGCGGGTCATCAGCTCGTCGTACGGATAGTCCTCGCGCCACGTCTCGACGGCCTTGCCGTCGGGTCGGATCAGCATGGGGTCGTCGCCGTGGTCGTCGCGCACCGTGAAGCCGTCGCGCTCCAGGTTGTCGATGTACTCGCGCAGGCTCATCTGTTGCATGGGCCCACCCTGCCGCACCCGCGGACCCGACGTCAGGGGCCGAGAGTCACCTGTCCGGAGGTGGCGGTCGCCGGGCACCTGAGCCCGGGTACTCAGGTCCACCTGAGTGCCGAGGCGGAGGCACGCGTACTCAGGACATGAGGTACTCACACTCATGACGACGTACGCCGATCCCACACGCTGCCCCGACTGCCACACCCTGCTGGCCGAGGCGCCCCAGGTCTGCCGCCGGTGCGCGCTCCCCCTGACGGGGGTCACAGCCGTCGAGCTGTTCAGCACCCTGCAGCGCGCCGACCGGCTGCTCGCCACCCTGCGCAGCCAGGCGGCTGCTGCCGTGCCGGTCGGCGCCCCGCCGGCTCCGGCCCCCGGCTCGTTGCTCACCGACGTCGCGCCGTACCCCGCCCCCGGCCACGATCGCGCCGCCGAGCGAACGTCCGACTTCGACGCCCCGCGCCTGCGCGGAGCGTCCGTCCCGAGGATCCTGCTCTCGCTGGGCGCCCTCTGCCTGCTGGTCGCCGCCGTGACGTTCCTCGCCGTCGCGTGGGGGTGGCTGGGCGTGGGTGGTCGCACCCTGGTCCTGCTCGTGCTGACCGGCGCCGCACTGGGCGGAGCCCACCTCCTCACCGGTCGCGGGCTGCGCATGGCCGGTGAGGCGTTGACGGTCGTCGGCCTCGGCCTCGTGGCCCTCGACGTGGTCGGTGGCCGGCACGCGGGCTGGCTCGGCGACCTCGACGACGCGGGTCTCGTCGCGCTCGTCGGTGCAGTCGTGGCGACGGCGTCGCTCGGGCTGATCGCGCTGACCCTCCCGCGCCCTCTGATCGCCCCCGCCGTCGTTGCGCCACTGGCCGTGCTGGTGGCCGCGCTCGGGACGCAAGCACACGTGGACGCCCCGGTCCCGATGGTGCTGGCCACGATCGCGCTGCTCGGCCTCGGCCGGATCGGGATCGCGCTGCCGAGCGTGCCGCTGTGGATCATCTCGCTCGCCACCGCCGCCCTGGGCTGGCTCTACCTCGTGGTGGACGGGTTCGCCTCGTCGATCCGGGAGCTGACGCTGACCCACCTGTGGGGACACGGAGCGATCTGGCCGCTGCTGGCCGCGGTCGCGCTCGCAGCCGCCGCGGCGCAGATCGTCGGTCTGAGTCGCATCGCGGGACAGGTCGGGTACGCCGTCGCCGCGCTGCTGGGCAGCTACGTCGCCGTCCTCCCCGTGCTCGACAACTCGGCTGACCGACGCCACCGTGTGCCTGACCGTCTGCGTCCTGGCCTGGACCGCGATCGCCGCCTTCGCTCCCGTGGACCTGCGCGGGACGGCCGTCCTGCCACTGGCCGGCGCGGCTGTCCTGCCCGTGGTCGCCCTGGCGGAGCTGGGCGGCAGCGCGGTGCGCGCCACGTTCGGCGTCGGTGAGGTCTTCGTCGAGCCGCTCGACGTCCACCTCGTCGTCGAGCTCGACGTGGGTCCCGCCGTGGCTCGCCGTACCAGTAGCAGTCGTCCTGGCTGCGGCCGGCTGCGCCGCGGTCGCCGCGTGGTCTCCGCTGCGGCGTACTGCGTGGCTTGTCGCGCTCGCGGTCGCCTTCGTCGTCGGAGCGCTCATCGCCCTCCCGCTGTACGACGTGCTCCTCATCGCGGTGGTCGCCGTGCTGCTGGGCGCATCCTGCGGCGGCTTCGCGATCGCGGAGCGCCTGCCGTCACCCACCGCTCCGGCCGTCCGGTCGGCAGCCACGGTGCCCGGCGTCCTCGCCGTGCTCGCGGCCCTCCCGAACGACGTGATGACGGCAGGGGTGCTGGCCGTCGGGACTGCGCTCAGCCTCCACCTGATGCGCCGCACAGACCTGACGGGAGACGTCGCCGCCGCCACCTTCGCGGCCTCGTTCGGCGGACTGGTCTGGGCCGCGGGCAGCGCCCTCTCCATCCCCGACGCCTACCTGGCGATGCCGGTGCTGCTCGTGCTGGGCGCCTTCGCGATCTGGCGCCCCGAGGGCGTCCTCGAGGTCTCCGCCGCCGTGGTCGGAGCGTTGGCCTCGCTCGGTGCGGTCCTCGCCGCCGTCGACACCCAGCGGGCGCTCGCCATCCACCTCACGGCGGCCGGGGTGCTCGTGACCGCGTCCGCGTTGGTCCACCCCAGTCGGAGGTTCCTCGCCTGGCCGGGCGGACTGCTGCTGGCGATGGCGACCTGGGTGCGCCTCGCCGAGCTCGGCGTGACGGTGCCGGAGGCCTACACCCTGCCCTCGGCGGTGGTCCTGACCGCCGTCGGCTGCTGGCGGTTGCGCCGCGACGACCGATCGGCCACTGTGCAGATGCTGGCCCCGGGCCTCGTGCTGGCCACGGTCCCGTCGCTGCTGGTGGTGCTGAACGACCCGACCTCGGGGCGCGCGCTGCTGCTCGGTCTCGGGTGCCTGGCGCTGGTCCTCGCCGGCGTGGTCCTGCGCTGGAGCGCACCGCTCGTGGTCGGTGCGGGGGTCGGTGCCGCGCTGGTGCTGCGTGAGCTCGCGCCGTACGCCGCCCACCTGCCGTCGTGGGTCGTGATCGGCCTCTCGGGCACCGTGCTGCTGGTCGTCGGCGTCACGTGGGAGAGCCGGATGCGTGACGTCCGGACCGCGTCGCGCTACGTCGCACGCCTGCGGTGACGCAACCGGTCAGCGGGTGAGCAGCGGCTGCACGATCTGGCGGGCGGAGTGGATGCGCGACTTCACCGTGCCGACCGGGATGTCGAGGAGCGTGGCGATGTCGGAGTACTCCAGCTCCTGCACGTCGCGCAGCACCAGCGGCTCGACCAGCGCCGGGTGGTCGACCGACAGCCGCTCGAGCGCCTCGAGGAAGTCGAGTCGGCTGCCGGCGATGACGCTGGTGGTGCGTGGGTCGGCCACTGGGGGCAGGTCGTCGCTCGGCAGCTCGGCCGAGCGTCGCTTGAGCGTGCGGTAGGTCGAGCGAGCGCTGTTGGACGCCACGGCGTACAGCCACGTGGTGAACCGGCTCCGGCCGCCGAACGTGGAGATCCGGGTGGCGACCAGCATCAGCGCGTCCTGCGTCGCCTCCTCGGCGTCCTCGGGATACAGCAGCATCCGGCCGCAGATCCGCCGGACCCGAGGCTGGATCTCGACCAGCAACGCCTCGAGGGCCGCTGCGTCGCCCCCAGCCGCGCGTGCTGCCAGGGACTCGACGTCCCCGGTGTCGTGTGTGTCGTCCACCCTGTCCCGTCCTCCGAGCGCGGTCGCGGTCGCTGGTCCGGCACAATACCCACCGTGTCTCTTCCCGCTCGGCTCGGTCGCCTGCGACAGGTCGACCGGCTCGGCGTCGGCGGGTTCGCCTCGGTCTGGCTGTACCGCGACGACGAGCTCGAGTCCGACGTCGCGGTGAAGGCGCTCGCGGACAACTGGGCCCAGCGGCTCGACGTCCGCGACCGCTTCCTGCGGGAGGCCCGGATCCTCCGGCGTGCCGACTCCGACCACGTCGTCCGGGTCTACGACGTCGGCGAGGTCGACGGCACGCCGTACTTCGTCATGACGTACGCCGACCAGGGCACGGTCGCCGATCTCCTCCAGCGCGAGCACCGGCTGTCGCTGGCACGCACGATCGACCTGGTGACGCAGGCCGGTGCCGGCCTCATGGTGCTCCACCACCACGGCTCGATCCACCGCGACATCAAGCCGGCGAACCTGCTCCTGCGCAGCGACGGCGACGACCTGCGCGTGATGGTCGCCGACCTCGGCGTGGCCAAGGCGATCCAGCACGCGAGCGGACTGACCCACGTGGTGGGGACGCCCGCCTACATGGCGCCCGAGCAGGCCGTCGGGCTCGGTGTCGACGAGCGGGCGGATGTCTATGCGCTGGCGGCGGTGACCTACCAGCTGCTGACGGGGCGCGTCGCCCACACGGGCACGATCACGGATCTCGCAACCCTGCAGCCGACGCCGCCGCCTGCGCCGAGCGAGCTCGCCGACCTGCCGCCCGAGATCGACGCGATCGTGCTGCAGGGTCTGGCTCCCGACCCGGAGGACCGGTGGCCGACGGTCCGGGCCTTCGTCAACGCCTTGCAGCCGCTGGCGCCGAGCGCGGAGCGCACCCTGCTGGTCAACCCCCCCGACCCCGGTCGGCGCACCTCCGAGGTCCCCTCCGCACCGGCGAGTACGGCGGGGTCGAAAGTGCTGCTCATCCTGGTGTGCGTCGCGGTGTTCCTCGCCTGCTTCGGCGGCACCCTGGTGGTCACCCAGCAGCTGCACTGACCCGCCGGTCGATTCCCCGCCGGGCCGGTCGGAGCACTATCGTGCGAGGTGGGTCACACCACCCCTCGTGGCCCGCTCCTACGCCACCCACCCGCGTGGCGCGACCGAAAGAGGCACGAGCATGTCTGCGGACCCTTCCGTCCCGCCCGCTCCGTCGACCGTCGCTGACGGCGTCGACGTCTTCGAGCTCGGGGCCGAGCACGAGCAGGTCGTCTTCTGCAACGACGCGGCGACCGGGCTGCGGGCCGTCGTCGCGATCCACTCCACCGCCCTCGGGCCCGGCCTCGGCGGCACCCGTTTCTACCCCTATGCGACGACCGCGGACGCGATCCGCGACGTCCTCAACCTCTCGCGCGGGATGTCCTACAAGGCGGCGCTGGCCGGGCTCGACCTCGGCGGCGGAAAGGCCGTGATCATCGGTGATCCGATGAAGGACAAGTCCGAGGCGCTCCTGCGGGCCTACGGTCGCTTCGTGCAGGCGATCGGCGGCCGCTACTACACCGCCTGCGACGTGGGCACCTACTCCGAGGACATGGACGTGGTGGCGCGCGAGTGCTCGTTCGTCACCGGCCGGACCGTCGCCCACGGTGGCGCCGGCGACTCGTCGGTGCTCACGGCGTACGGCGTCTACCAGGGCATGCGTGCCAGCGCCGAGGCGCTCTGGGGTTCGCCGACACTGTCCGGCCGGACGGTCGGCATCGCCGGGGTCGGCAAGGTCGGGCACCATCTGGTCAAGCACCTCGTCGAGGACGGGGCGCGGGTCGTGGTCACCGACGTCTACCAGCCGGCGGTCGAGCGCATGGTGGCGGAGTACGGCGCCACTGCGGTCGCAGACGCCGATGCGCTGGTGCGCGCCGAGATCGACGTCTACGCGCCGTGCGCGATGGGCGACGCACTCACCGACGAGGTGGTCGACGTCCTGGCCGCGAAGATCGTCTGCGGTGCCGCCAACAACCAGCTGTCACACCCTGGCATCGAGAAGGCGCTGGCCGACCGCGGCATCCTCTACGCCCCCGACTACTGCGTGAACTCCGGCGGCCTGATCCAGGTGGCCGACGAGCTCGAGGGTTTCAGCTTCGAGCGGGCCGAGCAGCGTGCCTCGAGGATCTACGACACCACCAAGGCCGTCTTCGAGCTGGCGCGCACCGATGCCGTCACCCCCGCCGAGGCCGCCGACCGCCTCGCGGAGCGCCGGATGCGCGACGTCGGCCGCCTGCGGGGGCTGTACCTGCCCCGTTGAGCCTCCGCCGCGACCGCGGACTCCGCGTCGTAGGCCCCCGCGGCGCGTGTCATTCGGGCGCAATCGCGCCGTTTCGACAAGTCCGGGCACCAGGTCACCGTCAGAACAGCGCAATCGCGCCGGTTCGACAGCTGGCAGGCAGGCCGGCGGTCACAACCGCGCAATTGCGCTGTTACGACGGGGGCAGGGTGCCTTCGCCTGTCACAACGGCGCGATTGCGCCAGAACAGCACCAGCCACGGCGAGGCGGCAAGGCAGAGAGAAGAGCCCACCGGCTCGGTGGGCTCCGTCAGGTGTGAGTCAGTCGCGAGACGGCTCGACGTAGTCCGCCCACTCGTCGGCGGGGTCGTCCACCGTCTCGTCGGTGGCGTCGCTGTCGGTCTCACCGTGCAGCTCGCGTGCCAACGCCCCGAAGTCCGCCTCGTGAGTGCGGTACTTCAAGTCGCGGGCGACCTTCGTCTGCTTGGCTTTAGCTCGGCCGCGCCCCATAGGGTCGACCCCCTCGCACTCTGGGCCGGGCCAGGGGAAAGACACCGTGGCGCCGGTCTGATCGGTCATGTCGTCGTGGGCGTAACGCTACCCAATGGGTGGCTGTTCCCGCACACCCCCGTCCCGAAATGGCCCACATTTCGCTCTCGGAGGGTCCGGATCGACCGGATCAGGGGGTCGAACCGGACCAGTCAGGCGCTCCAGCCGGCGTACTGGCCGCTGAGGCGGACCTCGCCGCCCCGCTCGGAGTCGAGCACGACCTCGCCGGCGGCCCAGGCGTGCACGCCGAAGCGGTCGAGCGTGGCCAGCGCTCGGTCGACGTCACCGGGGGGCACCAGGGCGACCATCCCGACGCCGCAGTTCAGGGTCGACTCGAGGTCGTCCTGCGACACGGCGCCCACCCGGCGTACGACGTCGAAGACGGGCGCCGGCGTCCAGGTGCCGCGGTCGAGGGTGGCCGAGAGCTCCTCGGGCATGACGCGCGCCAGGTTGGCGGCGAGGCCGCCGCCGGTGATGTGCGCCATCGCGTGGACCCCGGTCTCCGCGGCGAGGGCGAGGCACGGCTTGGTGTAGATCCGGGTCGGCTCCAGCAGCTCCTCACCGAGGGTGCGGCCCAGCTCGGGCACGTCGCGGTCGAGCGCCCAGCCGGCCCGCTCGAGGAGGACGTGCCGGACCAGCGAGTAGCCGTTGGAGTGCAGCCCGCTCGAGCCCATCGCCACGACCACGTCACCGGGACGGACCCGGCCCGGGCCGAGCAGGTGCGCTGCCTCGACGACACCGGTCGCGGCGCCGGCCACGTCGTAGGCGTCGGGCTCCATCAGGCCGGGATGCTCGGCGGTCTCGCCGCCGATCAGGGAGCACCCTGCCTCGAGGCAGGCCTCGGCGATGCCCTTGACGATCGCGGCGATGCGCTCCGGCTCGACCCGGCCGCAGGCGATGTAGTCGGTCATGAACAGCGGCTCGGCCCCGCAGACCACCAGGTCGTCGACGACCATGCCGACCAGGTCGAAGCCGATCGTGTCGTGGACGTCCATGGCCTGCGCGATGGCCACCTTGGTGCCGGCCCCGTCGGTGGACGTGGCCAGGATCGGCTGGGTGTAGCGGGTCAGGGCCGAGGCGTCGTACAGCCCGGCGAAGCCGCCCAACGAGCCGATCACCTCGGGGGTCGAGGTCTTCTCCACCCAGCCCTTCATCAGCGTGATGGCCTTGTCGGCGGCCTCCAGGTCGACGCCGGCGGCGGCGTACGCGTGGGCCGCCGAGGGCGGGGTCTGCTCGGTCACGGACGGGCTCCCTCGATCAGGGGTTGTTGAGCACGGGAAGCTCCCGAGCGGCGTGCGGGGAGGTCAGCGAGGCCTCGAGGAGGTGCTTCCCGAGCAGGCTCTCGTCGGGGAGCTCCACGGGGTAGCTCCCGGTGAAGCAGGCCAGGCAGAGGTCGTCGGTGCGTTGGCCGGTGGCCGCCGTCATCCCGTCGATGGAGATGTAGCCGAGGCTGTCGGCGCCGACGCTGGCGGCGATCTCGGAGACGTCGAGGCCGTTGGCGATCAGCTCGGCGCGGGTGGCGAAGTCGATGCCGTAGAAGCAGGGCCACTTCACCGGCGGGCTGCTGATCCGGACGTGGATCTCGGCGGCTCCGGCCTCGCGGAGCATGCGGATCTGCGCACGTTGCGTGTTGCCGCGCACGATCGAGTCGTCGACCACGACGAGCCGCTTGCCGCGGACCATGTGGTCGAGCGCGTTGAGCTTCAGCCGGATGCCCAGCTGGCGCAGCGTCTGGCTGGGCTGGATGAAGGTGCGGCCGACGTAGGCGTTCTTGACGAAGCCCTGCCCGAACGGGATGCCGCTCTCCTCGGCGTAGCCCGCGGCCGCGGGCGTGCCCGACTCGGGCACGGGCATCACGAGGTCGGCGTCGACCGGGAACTCGCGTGCCAGCTGCCGCCCCATCTCGACCCGCGCCTGGTGGACGCTGCGGCCGGCGATGGTGGCGTCGGGGCGGGCGAGATAGACGTACTCGAACACGCAGCCCTTGGGCGCCGCCTCGGCGAAGCGGTGGGAGCGCAGCCCGTTCTCGTCGATCACGAGGAGCTCGCCGGGCTCGACCTCGCGGACCACGCTGGCGCCGATCGTGGCGAGGGCGGCGTCCTCGCTGGCGACGACCCAGCCACGGTCGAGGCGGCCGAGGACCAGCGGCCGGATGCCCTGGGGGTCGCGCGCGGCATAGAGGGTCGACTCGTTCATCCAGACGAACGAGTAGGCGCCGCGGAGCAGCGGCAGCACCTCGAGCGCCCGCTGCTCCAGCGAGGTGTCGGGGTGGTGCGCGAGCAGCGCGGTGACCAGGGCGGTGTCGCTGGTCGACGCGGTCTCCAGGGTGCGGTTGAGCTCGAGCTCTCCGGGCAGGCCGGGGAGTGCTGCGGCCATCGCCTGGAGCTCGTGGGTGTTGATCAGGTTGCCGTTGTGGCCGAGCGCGATCGAGCCGTCGTCGGTCGGGCGGAACGTCGGCTGGGCGTTCTGCCAGGTGCTCGCGCCGGTCGTGGAGTAACGCGCGTGGCCGATGGCCAGGTGGCCCTTGAGCGACTCGAGGGTGGAGTCGTCGAAGACCTGAGAGACGAGACCCATGTCCTTGTAGACGAGGATCTGCCGGCCGTTGCTGACCGCGATCCCGGCGGACTCCTGACCGCGGTGCTGCAGCGCGTAGAGGCCGAAGTAGCAGAGCTTGGAGACCTCTTCGCCCGGGGCCCAGACCCCGAACACCCCACAGGCGTCCTGAGGACCCTGGTCCAGGGGGTCGAGCGCCGCGGTGAGCCGACCGTCGCCGCCCCTGCGGCTGGTGGGTGGGGTCACGGGGCGAGTCTAGGCGAGGGGCCACGACGGCACGGCATCGCCGCACGCCCACGCCGTGTCCGATTTCCGCCGGAACCCAGGCCGGGAGTCGGGGATCGTGGAGCCATGACCACGACCACTCGGACCCGTCAGCCCCTCACCGTGCACGCGATCGACCCGGCCCGGCTGGACGCCGTGCGCGAGGCCGGCGAGGACGTCGGCGGCCACCCGTTCACGCCGTACGACGCGAGCGGCGAGGGCGAGCCGCTGCGCTGCTGCCTGCGCTTCGCCGAGGCCGGGGAGCGGATCGCGCTGATCTCGTGGGCGCCGTTCACCGAGATCTCGCCGTGGCGTGAAGTGGGGCCGGTCTATGTGCACGCCTCCCGCTGCGCCGGGCCCGAGGGAAGCGGCGTACCGGTGGGACTGAGCCGCGGACCGCTGCTGCTCCGGACCTATCGCGCCGACGGATCGATGGACTACGCGCACCACACCCTGATCGGCGCCGAGGCCGTCGAGCCGATGCTCGAAGACCTGCTGGGCCACGCAGAGGTGGCCACCGTGCACGTGCGGACCGTGCTGCCCCAGTGCTTCCTCTACGCCGTCACCCGCTGACGCGACCGTGGCGGTCGCCGAGCTTGTGCAGCAGGAGAGCCTCGGCGAGGACGACCCGCTCGAACTCGGCGAGGTGCAGACCCTCGTTGGCGCCGTGCGCACGGGTGTCGGGGTCCTCGACGCCGGTGACCAGCACGCTGGCCTCGGGGAACGCGTCGAGGAACTCCGCGATGAAGGGGATCGACCCACCCACGCCCATGTCGATCGGCTCCGTGCCGTCCCACGCCTCGGTGAAGGCCGCGCGCGCCGCGTCGTACGCCGGACCTGTGGCGTCGATCCGGGTCGGCTCGCCGGTGTCGACCGGCGTGACCGTGAGCTCGGCGCCCCACGGGACGTGGGACTCGAGGTGGCTCTGGAGGCGGGCACGGGCGTTCGCGACGGTGTCGCCGGGAGCGATCCGAAGACTGAGCCGGGCCTTCGCGGAGGGGACCAGGGTGTTGCTGGAGCCGGCGACCTTGGGCGCGTCGAGCCCGATCACCGACAGCGACGGCTTGGTCCACAGGCGCTCGACGCTCGAGCCACTGCCGATCCAGTCGATGCTCGCGACGGCGCCCGACTCGGCCCGCAGCCGCTCCTCGGGGTAGGCCACGTCGGCCGCGGGACCGGCGTACAGGCCGTCGACGGCGACGTTGCCCTCGTCGTCGTGGAGAGAGGCGATGACGCGGGCCAGGGTCATCAGGGCATCGGGTACGAGGCCGCCCCACATCCCGGAGTGGACGGCGTGGGTGAGGGTGCGGACCTCGACGTCGACGCGCACGAGGCCGCGCAGGCTGGTGGTGAGGGCCGGGACCCCGATGTCCCAGTTGCCGCTGTCGGCGATCACGATGACGTCGGCGCGGAGCTCGTCGAGGTGCTGCTGGAGGAGCGCCGGCAGGCTGTCGGAGCCGACCTCCTCCTCACCCTCGACGAACATCACGACGTTGACCGGGAGGTCGTCGCCGTGGACCCGCAGGGCGCCGAGGTGGGCGGCGATCCCGGCCTTGTCGTCGGCGGCGCCGCGGGCGTAGAGCCGACCGTCGCGCTCGGTGGGCTCGAACGGCGCGGAGTCCCAGTCGGCGTGGTCGTTCTCGGGCTGCACGTCGTGGTGGGCGTAGAGCAGGATCGTGGGCGCACCCTCGTGGGCCGATCGCTTGTGGGCGATGACGGCCGGGCGGCCGCCGTCGGCACTGGTGATCCGGCACTCGAAGCCCTCGGCGGCGAACAGGTCGCGTACCGCCTCGGCGCTGCGTTGCACCTCACCGGCGCGCTCGGGGTCGGCGCTCACCGACTCGATCCGGATCAGCGCCTCGAGGTCGCGTCGTACGCCGGGAAGGACCTCACGCACCCGTGCGCGCAGGTCGTCCGCGGGGTCGTTGTCACTCATGGCAGCCCACCCTAGGACCATCGTCTGCGGGGGCCGCGTCCGGATAGTCCCCGACGTTGTGGCTGCTGTCCGAGCAGTTCTGACGACCAAGACGTCGGGGACTATCCGGACGACACGCAAGAATTGTCTGACAATCATTTGGTTTCCGGGGTGGTGGTGCGAGACGATGGGGTCACTTCCTCCACCTGCGATCCCGACGGCCGAAAGCACCCAGATGAACGACACCACGCCCGCCACCGCCCACCACATCGAGCTGACCGAGACGTACGCCGCGCACAACTACCACCCGCTGCACGTGGTCCTCGCGTCCGGTGACGGCGCGTGGGTGACCGACGTCGACGGCCGCCGCTACCTCGACTGCCTGGCGGGCTACTCGGCGCTCAACTTCGGGCACGGCCACCCGCGCCTCGTCGAGGTCGCGCGTGAGCAGATCGGCCGCCTGACGCTGACCAGCCGCGCGTTCTACAACGACCAGCTGGGACCGTTCTCTGAGGCGCTCGCCGACCTCACCGGCAAGGAGATGATCCTGCCGATGAACTCCGGCGCCGAGGCCGTGGAGACCGCGATCAAGGTGAGCCGCAAGTGGGGCTACCAGGTCAAGGGCGTCCCGGAGAACCAAGCCACGATCGTGGCGATGGAGGGCAACTTCCACGGGCGGACCACCACGATCGTGTCGTTCTCGACCGACTCCGACGCGACCCACGACTACGCGCCGTACACGCCGGGCTTCCGGCTCGTGCCGTACGGCGACATCGAGGCGCTGCGGGCCGCGATCGACCAGACCACCGTGGCCGTGCTCCTCGAGCCGGTCCAGGGAGAGGCCGGCGTGATCATCCCGCCGGACGGCTACCTGCAGGACGTCCGTGCCACGTGCCGCCAGGAGAACGTGCTGATGGTGGCCGACGAGATCCAGTCGGGCCTGGCCCGCACCGGCCGCACCTTCGCGTGCGACCACGAGGACGTCGTACCCGACATGTACGTCCTCGGCAAGGCGCTCGGCGGCGGGCTCTACCCGGTGTCGGCCGTGGCGGCCGACCGCGACGTGCTCGGTGTGATCACGCCCGGCACCCACGGCTCCACCTTCGGTGGCAACCCGCTCGCCGCCGCCATCGGCCGGGAGGTCGTGGCGATGCTCGAGACCGGCGAGTTCCAGGAGCGCGCCGCCAAGCTCGGCGAGCAGCTGTACGTCGGCCTCTCCGACCTCGTCGGCTTCGGCATCGACGCGGTCCGCGCCCGTGGCCTGTGGGCCGGGATCGACATCGCGGCGGACAAGATGACCGGCCGCGACTTCACCGAGGCCCTGCTGGCCAAGGGGATCCTGGCCAAGGAGGCGCACGGCCAGACCGTCCGGCTCGCCCCGCCGATCGTCGCCAGTGAGTCGGACGTCGACCTCCTCGTCAACGCGTTCCGCGAGGTCATCACCGCTTGAGGCGAGGCGGGATCCTCGGCTTCATCATGTGAGGCAGGCGAACCTCGGCCCCTCATGGCGAGCTCGCCGTGCGAAGCGAGGTTTCACCATGTGAACATGGTGAAACCGTCCACTCCCGGGACTCAGCCCTCCACGACGTTGCGGAGGTCGCGGCCGTCGCGGAGGCGTTCGAGCTGGTCGCGGACCAGGGCGGCGATCCGGGGCAGCATGGCCGTCGTACCCCCGGCGATGTGGGGCGTGACGAGCACGCCGGGCGCGGTCCAGAGCGGGTGACCCTCGGGCAGCGGCTCGGGGTCGGTGACGTCGAGGGCGAAGTGCAGCCGCCCCGCCTCGGCCAGGACTGCCTCGGTGTCGAGCAACGGGCCACGCCCGACGTTGACCACGAGCGCGCCGTCGGAGAGCCGGGCCAGGAACGCCGCGTCGACCACGTGTCGCGTCGCGTCGCTCAGCGGGAGCACGACGACGACCACGTGCTGAGCCGCCCAGTCGACCTCGTCGGCGGTGACCACCCGGCCGACGAGATCGTCGTCGCGGGCGGCTGACGCCACCCCCGTGACGACGGCCCGGCAGGCCACCATCCGCTCGGCCACGGCACGGCCGATCGAACCGTAGCCCAGGATCGTGACTCTGCTGTCGGCCAGGCTGCGGCGCCGGGTGTCCTGCCGCCAGGTCCCCGCCTCGCGGACGGCGACGTCGATCCCGCGCAGCGACGCGATGGTCAGCCCGAGCGCCAGCTCGGCGGTCGCGTCGTCGTGGACGCCTCGGGCGCTCGCGAGCACGACGCCCTCGGGCATCAGCTCGAGGACGCCGTCGTACCCCGCCGTCTGGAGCTGTACGACGCGCAGCCCGGCCACCTCGTCGAGCCTCGCCAGCGCCGCGCGGCCGCGGGCGTAGTCGGGCACCACCAGATCGGCCCGGTCCCGCGGCGGCGGTCCGTCGCCGTGCCAGAGGACCAGCTCGACGCCGGCCACCGGTCCGACCGCTTCGACGAGCCTCCGGGTCGGCAGCAGCGCGACGGTCACGGCACCTCCAGGGGCAGCAGGGTCGACAGGTCCGCACGTTCGCCGCTGGCACTCACCCGTCCGGCGGCCTCCGCGTCGGTCCAGGTCAGCTCCCCGGTCGCCAGCGCGATCCACGTGTCGGCATCGAGCTCGACGACGGCGGGCGGCGTACCTCTCGTGTGACGCACGCCCGCGACCGCCTGCACCGCGGCGTACGGCGGCACGCGGACCTCGACCGACGCCCCCGGCGCGCGCTCGCAGAGCACGGCGAGGAAGTGCTTCACGAGCAGGCGGGTCTGCTCACGGCCGCGGGGCTCGGCGGCCAGCGCCTCCCGCACGTCGGCGGGCGACGAAGGTCGGAGTCGTGCGGGCACGACCCCATCGAATCACGCGTCCTTCCCGTCCTGGGCGGGAGCCAGGTCGGGGTAGACCTGCAGGATCTCCATGATCATGTAGGTCTTGCGCTCCGGGTCGCGCCCACGAGTCCGCGTGCTCCACCGCTGGGTGACCTCCGCGAGCTCGGTGGCCAGCTGTTTCGCCTCCTCGCCGGTCAGCCGCAGGGCACCCTGGCTCAGGTGCCCGAACGAGTCCTTCTGGCGCGTATTCGCATAGATCGCGTCCACGACGGCGTGGCTGAAGCGTCTCGAGTTCTCACTCCACACGTCGACGGCGGCCGGCCCGCCGGGCTCCTTGTCCATCTCCGCCAGGTCGAGCTGGATGCCCGACTCGCTGACCACCTTCCACACCCTGTCTCGCCGGTCGCGCGCCTCCTCGGGCGCCTCCACCACCAGCCCGTACTTGGCGAGCTGGCGCAGGTGGAAGCTGGCCTGGTTGGCGGGGATGTCGAGGTCGGCCGCCAGGTCCGCGGCGCGCGAGGGGCCGGCGGCGTTGAGCTCGTGGAGGATCCGCACCCGGACCGGGTGCGCGATGGCGCGCAGCACCCGCGGGTCATGGGTCGTGTACGTCGCCTCCGGGCTCACGACCAGCACTCTAGCAAATTCCGCAAACAAACGTGCGCACTACTACTTGCGCAAGTCTAGTTGCGCAACATAGGGTGCGCATATGACCGGCTACCGGGAGCTCTCGCGAAACCGTGACTTCACCATCCTCTGGGTCGGCGAGACCGTCAGCGAGCTCGGCTCGACGATGTCGCTGTTCGTGTTCCCTCTCCTCGGCTACCACCTGACCGGGTCGACCCTCGTCTCGGCCCTGCTGGAGGCCGCGGCTCTGTTCGGGATCTGCGCGATGCTGCTACCGGCGGGCATCCTGGCCGACCGCTACGACCGTCGCGCACTGATGCTGATGGCGAGCGCCACCGGTGCCGTCCTCTACGGCAGCCTCGCCGTGGCGGGCTGGCTCGGGGTCCTCACGGTCCCCCACCTCGCCGTGGTCGCGTTTCTCACCGGTGTCGCGCAGGGCGTCTTCCAGCCGGCCCAGCTGGGCGCCATCCGTGCGGTGGTCAGCAACGAGGACCTCCCGACGGCGTACAGCCAGAACCAGGCCCGCCAGCACATCGCCTCATTGCTCGGCGGCCCGCTCGGCGGACTCCTGTACGCCGTCCGCGCGTGGGCGCCGTTCCTGGTGGACGCGCTGACGTACGGCGTCTCGTGCCTCACCCTGAGCCGGCTCCGCACGGACCTGCGCCCGAAGCCGCGCGCGGGCGCGCCGGTCTCGCCGGTCGAGCAGGTGAAGGAGGGCTTCCGGTTCGTCTGGCACCAGCCGTTCTTCCGCACCCTGCTGTTGTGGTCGGGGATGAGCAACCTGCTCGTCAACGCCTGCTTCTTCGTCGTGACGATGCGCCTGATCCGCGAGGGATACCCCGCGGCCCAGATCGGCCTGGTCTCGACCGCGGCCGGCATCGGCGGCATCCTCGGCGCGCTCGCCGCACCGAGGATCATCGACCGCACCCGGACCGGCGTGCTGACCGTCGCCGTCGCCTGGATGTGCGTGCTGCCCCTCCTTCCGCTGGTCTGGTGGGCCACCCCGCTCGCGGCGTGCACGTCGGTGTTCCTCCTGCTCCTGCTCAACCCCGCGGGCAACGCCGGGATCGGCTCCTACCGTGCCGCGATGACGCCCGACGACCTGCAGGGCCGGGTCGGGTCGGCGATGACCTTCGTGTCGATGGGCGTGATGCCCTTCGCGCCGCTCCTCGGCGGCTGGATGCTCAGCGACCTCGGCGGCAGCCTGGCGATCGCGCTCCTGGTCTTCGCCACCGCACTCGGGGCGCTCGTCCCGACCCTGAGCCGGACCATCCGCTCGGTCCCCCGGCCCGCCGAATGGCGCGTGGGGCTCGCCTCCGCTGACACCTCCCTCCCTGCCGAGACTGCGCACTGAGCTCGGGGTAGTCCGCCAGGGCCCCGGATCCAAGGGGGTCGGAGGGTTCAGTCCCAGCGACCGGAGCGGCCCTGCTTGGTCTGCGAACGGCGCTTCTTGTCATCCAGACGCCGCTGCTTGGCTCGGCGGCTGGGCTTGGTGGGGCGGCGCCGACGCGGTGGCGGGGCGGCTGCCTCGGTGAGGAGCACAGTCATCCGTTCGCGGGCCGCCCGGCGGTTGGCGAGCTGGGTCCGGTGCTCGGAGGCGGCCACTGTGACGACTCCGTCGACGAGCCGGCCCTCGAGCCGGCCCAGCATCCGGACGCGCGTCGTCTCGGGCAGCGACGGCGACCGCGCTACGTCGTACGACAGCTCGACCCGCGAGTCGGCGGTGTTCACGCCCTGGCCGCCGGGGCCGGACGAGCGGGAGAAGCGTTCGGTCAGCTCGCGCTCGGGTACGACGACGGTGCGTCCGATCCGCAGGCCGTCAGAGACCATCGAGGATCTCCAGGGTCTGCCGCCAGGCGTCGGAGGCCGGGTCGATCACCGCGAAGTGGTCGCCGCCCTCGATCGTGGTCAGCTCGGCCGTCGCGCCCGCTGCCCGGGCCGCCGCGACGTAGTCCTGCGACTGGCTCAGCGGGACGGTGTCGTCGAGACTGCCGTGGACGCAGTGCACGGGTATGTCGAGGGGTGCCTGCTGCAGCGGATCGAGTGGCGCGTCATCGGATCCGGGACGGTGGCCGAGCAGGTTGCCCACCGCGCCGGCCCCGAGGTCGTCGTCGTACGCCGACCCGAGGTCGAGCACGCCCGCCTGGGAGACGATGCCGGTCAGCGCGACCCGGGCCGGCCATCGCGTGAAGCGGCCGCGCGAGGCGGCCCACGTCGCGAGGTGTCCGCCCGCGGAGTGGCCGACGGCGAGCACCCGCTCGAGCGGGAGGTCCCGCTCCGCCAGGGCGTCGATCGCGGCGGCGACGTCGTCGAAGGTCGCCGGGTCGCCGCCGCCGTTGCCGACCCGTCGGTACTCGATGTTCCACGCCGCCCAGCCGTGCCGGGCCAGGCTCGCAGCGAGCGGACGGCCCAGCGAGAGGTCGTACGCGGCCTTCCAGAAACCGCCGTGGACGACCACGACCACTCCCTTCGGCGCGCTCTGGGGCAGCGTGAGCTCACCGAACTGGGCCGGGTCGTCGCCGTAGGAGATCGTGCGGGGCGCGGTCGTGGCGCTGCTGCTCACCCGGTGATCCTCGCAGCCGGCCGTCAGCGTCGCGAGCAGCCCGGCGGCGGGGAGACCCAGGAGCTGGCGGCGGTTCACCCTGGTGGTTCGGAGCGCGAGGGCGACCGGACCGCGCAATTGCGCCACTTCGACATCGAGCCCGCCCCTCGAGATGTCGTTCTGGCGCAATTGCGCCGGAACAGCAGCAAGCCGCCGGAGCAGCCAGCCGCCGGAGGGGTCAGCTGCCGAGGGCGGCGGGGAGGGTGGAGCGCCAGGCGGTGCCGAGCTCGTCGAGCGGGATCTCGAACCGATCGGTGACGACGAGGGAGGAGCCGCCCGTGCGGCCGATCTCGCCCGCGGGTACGCCGAGGCTCGCGGCCATGGTCAAGAACGCGTCGAGCAGGTCCGGCGGCACCGTGACGACCGCGCGGGCGGCCGACTCGGAGAACAGGCCCACGAACGGGTCGCCGAGCAGCGAGACCGTCGCACCGACTCCGTGGCGCAGGCAGGACTCGACGAGAGCCTGCGCGAGCCCACCGTCGGACATGTCGTGCGCGCTCGTGAGGTGGCCTCCGCGCGCCGCCTCGACGAGCAGGCGGCCGAGGTTCGCCTCGTCGCGCAGGTCGAGCTGCGGAGGCAGGCCGCCGAGGTGCCCGTGTACGACGTGCGCCCACTCCGAGCCCGAGAGCTCCTCGCGCGTGTGGCCGAGGTGGACGATGACGTCGCCCTCGGCCGGGAACCCGGTCGGGGTGCGCCGGCGTACGTCGTCGACGACCCCGAGCACGGCCACCACCGGGGTCGGCAGGATCGCGGTGGACCCGGTCTGGTTGTAGAGCGAGACGTTGCCGCCGGTCACCGGGATCCCGAGGGCGACGCACGCGTCCTTGAGCCCGCGGCACGCCTCGGCGAACTGCCACATCACGTCGGGGTCCTCGGGCGAGCCGAAGTTCAGGCAGTCCGAGATGGCGACCGGGGTGCCTCCGGAGCACGAGACGTTGCGGTAGGCCTCGGCCAGCGCGAGCTGCGCGCCGGCGTAGGGGTCGAGCTTGCAGAAGCGGCCGTTGCCGTCGGTGGCGACCGCGACCCCGAGGTGAGTGTCCTCGTCGACGCGGACCATGCCGGCGTCGGACGGCTGCGCGAGGACGGTGTTGCCCTGGACGTAGCGGTCGTACTGGTCGGTGATCCACGACTTGTCGCAGAGGTTGGGTGAGGCGGCCATCCGCAGCACGGTCTCGCGCAGCTCGTCGCCGGACGAAGGGCGCGGGAGGGTCTCGGCCCCGTGGGCCTGCAGGTCGTCCTGCCAGGCGGGCCGGGCGAAGGGGCGCTCGTACGTCGGGCCGTCGTGCGCGACGGACCGCGGCGGGACGTCGACGACGGTCTGCCCGTGCCAGTAGATCTGCAGCCGCTGGCCGTCGGTGACCTCGCCGATCACGACGGCCTCGACGTCCCACTTGGCGCAGATCTGCAGGAACCGCTCCACGTCGCCAGGCTCGGCGATCGCCATCATCCGCTCCTGCGACTCACTCATCAAGATCTCCTCGGGCGCGAGCGAGGAGTCGCGCAGGGGCACGCGGTCGAGCGAGATCCGCATGCCGCCGTCCCCTGCGCTCGCCAGCTCGGAGGTCGCGCACGACAGGCCGGCCCCGCCGAGGTCCTGGATGCCGGCCACCACGCCCGCCGCGAACAGCTCGAGCGTGCACTCGATGAGCAGCTTCTCCATGAACGGGTCGCCCACCTGCACGCTGGGCCGCTTGGTCGGGCCGGAGTCGGTGAACGTCTCCGACGCGAGCACGCTCACGCCGCCGATCCCGTCGCCCCCGGTGCGGGCGCCGTAGAGGATCACCTTGTTGCCGGCGCCGGACGCCTTGGCGAGGTGCAGGTCCTCGTGCCGCAGCACGCCGACGCAGAGCGCGTTGACGAGAGGGTTGCCGGCGTACGACGCGTCGAAGACCGCCTCGCCGCCGATGTTGGGCAGACCGAGGCAGTTGCCGTAGCCACCGACTCCGGCCACGATCCCCGGCAGCACCCGGTGGGTGTCGTCGGCGTCGAGCGAGCCGAAGCGCAGCGGGTCCATCACCGCGACCGGCCGCGCCCCCATGGCGAGGATGTCGCGGACGATGCCGCCGACGCCGGTCGCCGCGCCCTGGTAGGGCTCGACGTACGACGGGTGGTTGTGCGACTCGATCTTGAACGTCACGGCGTAGCCCTGGCCGATGTCGAGCACCCCGGCGTTCTCGCCGATCCCGGCGAGCATCTTGCCGACCGGGGTCTCCTGCACGATCTCGCCGAACTGCTTGAGGTGCACCTTGGACGACTTGTAGGAGCAGTGCTCGCTCCACATGACCGAGTACATCGCCAGCTCCGACGACGTCGGGCGGCGGCCGAGGATCTCGCGGATCCGGGCGTACTCGTCCTCCTTCAGGCCGAGCTCGGCCCACGGCTGCTGGCGGTCGGGGTCGGACGCGGCGGCCGCGACGGTGTCGAGACGCACACTCACCGGCCCTCCTGCAGGGGCAACACGGGTCTCTGACACGGCAGCAATCTACCGGTCGAGCAGCAGCCGCCTGACCTCCGCGACACGCGCCAAGACCGCGGCCCGGTCCGGGCCGGGGCAGATCAGGTTGAGGTCCCGCACCCCGGCGTCGACGTACGGTGCGAGGAAGGCCGCGACGTCCTCGGCCGAGCCGCTCGGCGACCAGCGCTCGAAGGCCTCGAACGGCAGTCCGTACATGGCGGTCATCCCGGCCGCCAGCATCCGCCGCGCCCGCTCCCGGTCGTCGTCCAGACCGCACCAGACGTTGAGCCCGTGCCGCCAGACGACCTCGCCGCGTCCGGCCTCGCCGGCGAGGTCGGCGATCCGGCCGACGGCCTCGGCGTACCGCCGTGGCGACACCCAGATCCCGAGCCAACCGTCGCCCAGCCGCGCCGCCCGGCTGAGGGCGGCGTCCGACCGGCCGCCGACGACCAGGGGCACCGGCCGGGACGGAGCCGGCAGGATCAGCGCCTGGTCGACGTCGAAGAACCGACCCCGGTGCGTGACGGGCTCGCCGGTGAGGAGAGATCGGAGCACCGAGAGGCACTCGTCCATGCGCCGCCCTCGGGTGCGGGGATCGACGCCGCACACCTCGACCTCGTGACGGTCCTCGCCGCCCACGCCGACCCCCAGCACCAGTCGACCCGGCGCGGACTCCGCCAGCGTCGAGAGCTGACGAGCGACCAGGACCGGATGGCGGAGCGCGAGCAGGTAGAGACCGACGTACACGGGGAGGTCGCTCGCGGCGAGCAGCCCCGCCGCGTCGATCAGACCGTCCCTCCCGGCGCCGACGCGGAAGCTGACGTGGTCGGCCGTCACCACGTGGTCCAGTCCGGCCGAGGCGACCGCGGCGAGACCGCCGGAGTCCGACGTCGGTGGCTCGTCGGGCTCGCGCATCAGTCCGACGCTCAACGACGGACAGGGACGTGTGTCGTCGCTCATGCCGTCGCCACGCCGGCGATCTGCGGGTTGAACGGCAGGAACGGCGACCGCAGCCGGTAGTCCTCGACCTCGACGCTCGCGAAGCCGGCCGAGCGGAGCGCTCCTCCCAGGTCACGCTCGCACGAGCACCCCTCGAAGCACCACGCCCACGGCGCGCGCACCCACCGCTGCAGCCGGCGCAGGGCGGTCCCGTCGGGCGCCGCCACGTGCTCGACGAAGACGAAGCGCCCACCCGGCCGGAGCACCCGTCGTACCTCTGCGAGGACCCGGTCGACGTCGCGGACGGTGCAGAGCACGAGGGTGCTGAGGACCACCTCGGCGCTCGCGTCGGGCAGATCGGTCCGCTCCGCGGGCGCCTCCCGCAGGTCCAGCAGTACGCCGTGCTGCCGGGCGGCGCGGCGGAGCCGACGGTGCATGGCGGGGTTCGGCTCGACCGCGATCAGCCGGGACCCCGGCGCCAGGTAGCGCAGGTTCGCCCCCACCCCGGAGCCCAGCTCGACGACGGTGCCGGGCAGGTCGAGGAGGAGCCGCCGCTTCCGCGGCCCGAGGAGCCGCTCGAAGAGGCCGCCGGTCGCCCAGAAGAACAAGGCGTTGAAAGGGCCGCGGACGGGGTGGGTCGGGAACTCGGTGTCGGTCACCCCGCGAGCGTGGCGGCCGGACCTTTCAGGTCGCTGTCGTCGTGACTCACACGTCGGTGGGCGGCGGTGTACGGCACCAGGTCGCGACCTCCAGGGCGATCCGCGCGGCATCGCGCGCAGGAGGCAGGTGGTACCCACCCTTCAGGACGTGGAGCCGCGCGTCCGGGATCCCGTCGGCCACCTGCCGGCCGCCGACGAGCGGGACGGCGGGATCCTCGGCGTAGTGGAGCACCAGCGTGGGCTGCCGGACGAGCGCGAGCTGGTCGGTCACGTCGGCGTCGTACATCTGCTGGAGGAACCCCGCGGCCACCCGCGCGTCCGCTGCCTGGCGCTGGAAGCGGGCGAAGACCTTCTCGTCGTAGCGGTCGGGCATGACGAGGTTCGCCAGCACCCGCGAGCCCACACCCCAGCTGGACCGGACCAGGGTGAGCATGGCCTCGCGGACGCCCTCGTTGCTGAACAGCGCGGGTCCGTCGGCGTAGCCGCCGAGCAGGACGAGCCGGGCGACGCGAGGGTCGCGGGCGGCCGCGGCGATCGCGATCGGGCTGGCTGCGCTCGATCCGAAGAGGACGACCCGGTCGCCGTGGATCGCGTCGAGGAGGGCGCTCAGCTCGGCGACGCTGTCCTCGAGGTCGAACGAGTCGACGGCGCCGGGTGACAGGCCGGTGCCGTAGCGGTCGTAGGTGACGACCCGCAGGTCGCGGGCCAGGATCGCCAGCACGCGGCCCCGCGGGTCGAGGCCGGTGGTGACGGCGTCGAGGCGGGAGACCCAGCCCGGCACGAACACGAGCGTCGTGCCGGACCCGGCCTCGCCGAAGGTCACCAGCTCGCCCGGGGAGCGCGGGAACTGCCGGCAGGCGAGCGCCAGCGGCTCTCCCTCCGCCAGCTCCCCGCGCGGTCCGACGTCGCCGGCGAGCACGCGCTGCTGCAGCTCCTCGATCCGGGCGGACGGGTCGAGGCCGGACTCGCGGAGCGTGGCCCGCAGGTCGGCGAGCCTGCCGAGGGCCTCGGCCGCCCGTCCGGTCCGGGCCAGAGCCGTCACCAGCTCGACGACGGCCACCTCGCGCAGCGGTTCGCCCAGGACCAGCGCGTCGAGGTCCGCCACCGCCTCGTCGTACCGGCCGAGCGCGACGAGGACGTGCCCGCGTCGTTCGCGGGCGACCGACCGCAGCTCGGTGAGGCGGGCCGCGGACTCGCGGACGCCCGGCAGGTCGTCGTACGGCGCGAAGGCCGGTCCGCGCCACAGTCGCTCGGCGCGACCCAACAGCTCCTCGGCCTCGGCAGGCGTCCCCTGGCCCGCTGCCCGGACCAGCTGCTCGAACGCGACGGCGTCGAGCTCCTCACCGGCGACCGCGAGCCGGTAGCCGGCCGGCTGCGTCTCGACGAGGTCGGCGCCCAGCCGGGACCTCAGCCGGGAGACCAGGATCTGGATGGCGTTGGCCGGGTCCTTCGGGGCGGCCTCGGGCCACAGCGCCTCCGCCAAGCGGCCCACCGGGACCGTGGCCCCGGGCTCGGCCGCGAGCAGCGCGAGCAGCGCGGCACCACGACCCGACGGGGACACCCAGTCGCCGTCGACGAGGACCTCGAGCGGTCCGAGTACCCGCACGCGCACCGCGGCTGCCGAGCTGGACACACCTCATCCTGGCCGAGCGGTGGGGCCGCGACAACTGGGCGGGTGGCGTCCATGTCGGGATACCCGGCTCGCCGGGGATCCCGTCGCTTGTCGGCCGTTGCAACACCCGGGAAGTGACGGGAGTGCCTCGTCGATGGGGCTGGTGTGGCGGGAGTTCAGACGAGCATGCCGTCGGCGATGACCTCGAGCAGCGGACGTACGGCGGTCCGGTCGAGGTTGCCGTTGTCGGCCACCGAGGCGACCCCGCCGACGAGGCGGCACATCTGCACCGCCTCGATGTGCTCGCGCAGGGCGTGCTCCTCCTCCAACCGGTCGACGACCCGCTGGGTGGCGCCGGCCAGGGTCTGGCACTTGGTCACGATCGGGGACCTCTCGTCACCCATCGCACTGGTGATCTTGGCGGGTCCGCCCTTGTGCATGCTGATCAGGTCGACGTAGGTCTGGAACCACGCCAGCAGGAGGTCGCGCGGGGTGCCCTCGTGGACCAGCACCTTGTCGGCGGCGTCGTTCACGCGGTCGACCCAGCTCTGCATGATCGCGTCCATGAGCACGTCGCGGCTCGGGAAGTGACGGTAGAGGGTGCCGGCTCCGACGCCGGCGCGCTTGGCGACCTCGTCGAGCGAGGCGTCGTACCCCTGCTCGCGGAACACCTCGCGGGCGGCCTCGACCAGCCGCTCCCGATTGCGCTGCGCATCGGCGCGCATGACCCACCTCACTTGCCAAACGGAGAGTGTCTCCGTATTGTGTTCTCCAAGCGGAGAACTTCTCCGCTACAGCGTACCTCGGCCCGGCTCCCCGGGCCAGAACAGGATCCATCTCGTGTCTTCCTCCGAGAACACCACCCTCTCCACGCACGACCTTCCCAGTGACCTCCCGGCCAACTCCGGCCGCGCCGCGACGGGGATCGCGATCGTGCTGGTGGCCCAGCTCATGCTCGTCCTCGACGCCACCGTCGTGAATGTCGCCCTGCCGCGGATCGACACCGACCTCGGCTTCGGGCCGGCCTCGCTCTCGTGGGTGCTCAACGCCTACACGCTGGCGTTCGGCGGGCTTCTCCTGCTGGGCGGCCGGCTCGGCGACGTCCGCGGTCGACTGCGGATGTTCGAGATCGGGCTGGGCATGTTCACTGCCTTCTCGCTGCTCGGCGGGCTCGCGCAGACCCCGACCCAGCTGATCCTGGCCCGTGCCCTGCAAGGGGCCGGGGCGGCGATGGCCGCACCCAGCGTGCTCGCCCTCCTCACCACCAGCGCGCCGGACGCGGCCGCGCGCAACCGGGCGCTGGCCCTGTTCGGCGCCGTCTCCTCGGCCGGCGCGTCGATCGGGCTCCTGCTCGGCGGCGTCGTGACCGACCTCGGATCGTGGCGCTGGACGCTGTTCATCAACGTCCCGATCGGCATCGCCGTCCTGCTCCTGGCCCGGCGCTTCGTCACCGAGACGCCGCGTCGCCCGGGTCGCTTCGACGTGGTCGGTGCCCTGACCGCGACGTTCGGTGCGGTCGCGATCGTCTGGTCCCTGATCGGTACGCCGGAGCACGGCTGGCTGTCGGTGCGCACCATCGCCGGCTTCGTGGTCGGCCTCGTGCTCCTGCTCGTGCTGGCACGCACCGAGGTGCGTCACCCGCACCCGCTCGTGCAACCGCACCTGGTGCGCAGCACCCGCCGCGTCGGCGCCCTGGTCGCGATGGCCCTGGTCATCGGCGCGAACTTCTCGATGTTCTTCCTGATCGTCCAGTTCGACCAGCGGGTGCTCGGCTTCGGCCCGTTCACCACCGGCGTGGCCTTCCTCCCGTTCAGTCTCGGCGTCTTCGGCATGTCGCGGATCACGCCCCGCCTGATCTCCGTGCTGGGAGCCCGCACCATGGTGATGACCGGGGCCGGCGCGATGGTCGTCGGCTACCTGTGGCTCAGCCAGCTCAGCACCTCGTCGTCGTACTGGGGCTCGGTGTTCGGCCCGGTCCTGATCGCGGGTCTTGCGACCGGTTTCATCTTCATGCCGATCACGGCCACCGTGCTCAGCGGCGTGGAGCCCGAGCACGCGGGCTCCGCCTCCGGCCTGCTGCAGACCACGCAGCAGCTCGGCGCGGCGGTGGGCGTCGCGGCGATCGTGTCGGTGTACGCCACCGGCGCCGTGCCCGGCCAGTTCGTGCCGGGTGTCCAGCCGGCGTTCCTGACCTCGGCGGCGTTCTCGCTGGCGGCCTTCCTGGTGGCGGCGCTGGCGCTGCGCGAGCGTCGTACGCCGGAGCTCGTCGAGGTGGAGGTCGAGGCCGAGCTCGCCGAGGCCGCCTGACCCTCCACCCCTGCGGGTCGTCCGCCTGACGTTCACCTCTAGGTGAACCTCAGGCGGACGACCGGGACATTTCGGCCAACTACAGCACTGTAGTTCGGGCGAATCCCTGTGACGCGTGTGACTGCTGTGCTTAGGGTGTCGGGTCCCCGTGGATCTCAGCGACGGCCGAGCCCCCCGCCACGGGGACTCAGACCACCACCGGGAGTCCCGATGTTGCTTCGCCCGCTGCTCGCGGCAGCCGCCCTGTCCCTGCTCGGCGGAGCCTGCGTGGCCACCGCGGCCCCCGCCGACTCGGTGACCGCGAACGTCGTGACCCCGGGCGCGTTCCACGGCTACGGGTTCGACCAGTGCCTGGCCCCCAGCCAGAGGGCGATGAACGCCTGGTTGCGGCAGTCGCCGTACCTCGCGGTCGGCATCTACATCTCCGGCGCCTCACGGGCGTGCCGGGTCCAGCCCAACCTCACGCCGACCTGGGTGACCACCCAGCTGCGGAACGGCTGGAAGCTGCTCCCGATCACGTTGGGCCCGCAGGCCTCCTGCAACGCGCGTTTCCCCCGCTACGGCCATGACGTCCGGATCAACGCCGATCCCGGCAAGGCCGGCCGCTACCCCAAGGCCCGCCGACAGGGGGCCGCCGAGGCCGACAAGACCGTCGCCGCCGCCAAGGCGCTGGGCATCTCCCCGGGCAGCACCCTGTGGTACGACCTCGAGGGCTTCGACGCCACCAAGTCCCGCTGTCGCTACTCCGCTCTGGCCTTCCTCAGTGCCTGGACGAGGGAGCTGCACGCGCTGCACTACGTCTCCGGCGTGTACTCCAGCGCAGGCTCCGGCATCTGGATGCTCGACCAGGCGCGGATCAAGACCCCGACCGCCTACCACCTCCCCGACCAGATCTGGATCGCGCGCTGGGACGGCCTGGCGAACACGTCGACGTCGTACATCTCCGACGCCGGTTGGAAGAACGCGCGGATGAAGCAGTACCTCGGCGGCCACGACGAGCGATACGGCGGGGTCACCATCAACATCGACCGCGACTACCTCTCGCTGGGCAACCCCACGGCGCGAGCGGAGCGCCACTGCGGCGGCGTGGACGTCGACTTCGCGGACTACCCGCGGCTGACCGACTCCTCGCGTCCAGCGCTGGTCAAGGCGCTGCAGTGCCTGCTCACCGAGCAGAAGGCGTACGGCGGCCGGCTCAACGGAAAGCTCGGCAGCGGCACGATCGCCTCGATGAACGCCTGGCAGAAGGCGCACGGGCTGAAGGTGACGACCACCTGGAGCCGCCGCGCCTGGATGACGCTGCTGGCGACGGGGCATCAGCCGATCGTGAAGTTCGGCTCGACCGGTCCCGCGGTGCGGGACCTCCAGCGCACGCTCAACGCGGCCGTCGCCGGCACCGACCTGCCCGTCACCGGGGTGTTCAGCACGATGACCCGCGCCGCCTTGAGCGCCTGGCAGCGCGGCCTGGACCGTCGCGCCTCGGCCGTGGCAAGCCCGGGCACCTGGAAGGCCCTTGCCGCCGGCACCCGGCCCTAGCGGCCCGCCCGGGTCAGTAGGCCGTGAGCGCAGCCAGCCCGGCGAAGAAGCCGAGCCCGTCGGTACCGGCCCCGGTCAGCTCCTCGACCGCGTGCTCGGGATGGGGCATCAGTCCGACCACGTTGCCGTGCTCGTTGGTGATGCCGGCGATGTCGTGCAGCGAGCCGTTGGGATTGCCGTCGAGGTAGCGCGCGACCACCCGGCCCTCCCCCTCCAGCCGGTCGAGCGTCGGCTCGTCGGCGACGTAGCCCCCCTCGCCGTTCTTCAGCACGATCGTCACCTCGGCGTTCTCGGCGTACGACGAGGTCCAGGGGGTGCGGTTGTTCTCGATCCGCAGGCGCTGGTCGCGGCAGACGAACCTGCGGTGGTCGTTGCGGATCAGTGCGCCGGGCAGCAGGTGGGACTCGCACAGGATCTGGAAGCCGTTGCAGATGCCGAGCACCGGCAACCCGCGGCCGGCCCAGGCGACGACCTCGCTCATCACCGGGGCGAAGCGCGAGATGGCGCCACAGCGCAGGTAGTCGCCGTAGGAGAACCCGCCGGGGAGCACCACCGCGTCGACCCCCTGCAGGTCGGTGTCGCCGTGCCAGAGGGCGACCGCCTCGCCGCCGGCGAGCCGCACCGCGCGGGCGGCGTCCGCGTCGTCGAGCGAGCCCGGGAAGGTGACGACGCCGATCCTCACGACTCGTCCTCGACCACGGCGTCCGTGGTCTCCACCTGATCCGTCGACGTGCTCTCCTCGGGCAGCGGACCGTCCGGCTCGACCCACGGGTGGGTCTCCTCGCCGGGCGGGAAGGGCCTCGACAGTGACCACGAAGTCCTCGATCACCGGGTTGGCGAGCAGCGTCTCGGCCATCCGGCGTACGTCGGCCAGCCGCTCGTCGTCCGGATCGCCCTCGACCTCGACCTCGAACCGCTTGCCCTGCCGCACGTCGACGACGCCGTCGAACCCGAGCCGTGGCAGCGCGCCCAGCACGGCCTTTCCCTGTGGGTCGAGGATCTCGCGCTTGGGCATCACGTCGACGACGTATCGGGCCACAGGTCGCGCCTTTCACAACGGCGGTTCGCGCGCGGACGCACGGGGACGGCGCCAGTCTAGGGACGGCAGCGCCCCGGATCGTGCACCGCCACCACGCGGTCACGAGGAACGGTTCGGCACACTGGTGCCATGGCTACCAACAATCCCCTCGGCGGTCAGGGCGGCGCGGGCCTCCAGGGCTCCCGCCTCCTCCAGCTGGACTTCCCGCAGTCGCTGGCGGTCTACGACGACTACGCCGCAGCCCAGAAGGCGGTCGACTTCCTCTCCGACAAGGAGTTCCCGGTCCAGAACTGCATGATCGTCGGCACCGACCTGAAGCAGGTCGAGCGGATCACCGGCCGGCTGACGACGAACAAGGTGGCCCTCGGAGGCGCCCTGTCCGGCCTGTGGCTCGGCATCCTGATCGGGATCCTCTTCACCCTCTTCGACAGCAACAGCGGGTTCCTGACCGTCGTCACCACGGCCCTGTTCGGCGTGGTCTTCGGAATCGTGTGGGCCCTCGTCGGCTACGCCGCCGCCCGCGGGCAGCGCGACTTCTCCTCGGTCCGCGTGGTGGTCGCCACTCGCTACGAGGTGCTCGTGGAGCACAAGCTCCTGGCCCGGGCCCAGGAGCTGTTGGCCGAGCTGCCCGGCGGGCGGCCCGACCCGTTCGCCTGAGCCCTCCCGCGACCCGGGCACTGTGGTCGAACGCCGGGCAGAACCAGCACAATGGCCTCCGATGAGCGCCCCGCCAGACCTCCAGTCCCTCGCCGCGTCCCACCTCGACGTCGGCGGGGAGCTCAGCGCCGACCGGCGGGAGACGTTCGCGCTCCGGCTCGACCGCTTCTGGTCCGACCTCCACGACGCCGTCGCCGAGATCCATCCCGACCCGGCCGCGTCGGGTCCCGCTCCTCGAGCGGTTGGTCGGCCTGGCCGCGACCGCGTACGCGACGAGACCCGACGACCTCCACCGGCTCGATCTGCAGCGCCTCCTCCAGCCGGACTGGCTCCAGCAACCGCGGATGTTCGGCTACGCCTGCTACACCGAGCGCTTCGCCGGCGACCTGGCCGGGGTCGCGAAGCACCTCGACCATCTCGAGGACCTCGGCGTCACCTATCTCCACCTGATGCCGCTGCTCCAGCCGCGGGAGGGTGACAACGACGGCGGGTACGCCGTACAGGACTACCGCGCCGTGCGGTCCGACCTCGGCGACGTCGACGACCTCCGCGCCCTCGCGACCACCCTGCGCGAGCACGGCATCAGCCTCGTCATGGACCTCGTCCTCAACCACGTCGCACGCGAGCACGCCTGGGCCGAGCGCGCTCGGGCCGGCGACGCGGCGTACCGCGACTACTTCCATGTGTTCGGTGACCGGCACCTCCCCGACGCCTACGAGCGGACGCTGCCCGAGGTGTTCCCGGAGTTCGCCCCGGGCAACTTCACCCACGACCCGGATCTGGACGCGTGGGTCTGGACGACGTTCAACCAGTGGCAGTGGGACCTCAACTGGGCCAACCCGTCGGTGCTCGCCGAGTTCGCCGAGATCATCTTGTGGCTGGCCAACCTGGGAGTCGAGGTGCTGCGGCTCGACGCCATCGCCTTCCTGTGGAAGCGGATGGGCACCTCGTGTCAGAACCAGCCGGAGGTGCACGCGATCACCCAGGCGCTGCACACCGTGACGCGGATCGCCGCCCCGGCGGTGGCCTTCAAGGCCGAGGCGATCGTGGGACCGCGCGACCTCGTGCAGTACCTCGGCTCGGGCATGCACGCCGGGCGGGTGAGCGACCTCGCGTACCACAACAGCCTGATGGTGCAGACCTGGTCGATGCTCGCCGCCCGCAACGTCCAGCTGGCGCGGCAGGCCCTGGGCGCCCTGCCGTCGGCGCCGCCCACCGGCACCTGGATCACCTACGTGCGTTGCCACGACGACATCGGCTGGGCGATCGACGACGGCGACGCCCGGGCCGTCGGCGTCACCGGCGAGGGGCACCGGCGCTTCCTGTCCGACTGGTACGCCGGCGACACCCCGGGCTCGTGGGCCGAAGGCCTGGTCTTCCAGGCCAACCCGGCCACCGGAGACCGGCGGATCAGCGGATCGGCGGCGTCGCTGGCCGGCCTGCGCGACGACGCCCCGCCGGCCGACGTCGACGCGGCCATCGCCCGGATCTTCCTGGCCCACGCGATCGCGGCCGGCTGGGGCGGAATCCCGGTGGTCTGGAGCGGTGACGAGCTCGGCCAGCCCAACGACCCCGACTGGGCCGAGGAGGCCGGGCACGACGACGACAACCGGTGGTCCCATCGGCCGCGCCTCGACTGGGAGCGAGCCGCCCTGCGCCACGACCTCCGCACCGTGCCAGGACGGGTCTTCGGCGGGCTCGCCCACCTCGCCCGCGTCCGGGCCGGGTTGCCGCAGCTGCACGCTTCGGCACCGTCCTCGGTCGTCCCCGACACCGACGACGGCATCTTCGCGACCGTGCGGCGTCACCCCAGCGGCATCTTCATCGGGCTCTACAACGTGACGCCCGAGCTGCGGACCATGGGGCTGGACCAGCTCCATCACCTCGGTGTCACGCGCCCCTACGACGCGCTGTCCGGACATCGGGTGACCGTGGGCACCGACGGCATCCTGCGCCTGCCCGGCTACGCCACGTGGTGGGTGGTCGAGGCCCCCGCCTGACCCTGCGACGTCATCCGGAGGGAGCCATAGAGGGCTCCGTCCGTATGACGTCCCGGGGGTCAGGTGGTCGAGCGTCGCCGGGAGAGGACCTCCGAGGCCCGGAGCAGGTCCTTGCGGATCGTCTCGGGCGCGAAGCGGCCACTCACCACCGCCGCCAGCGCGAACGGACCATGCCCGATCACCCGACCCTCGGCGGTGATCCGCGTGCCGAGAGCGGTCTTCAGGAAGCGCAGGGTGAGGAGCCCGTCCACCCCGCGCCAGGTGCCGGTCTCGGCGATCACCCGGTAGGGAACCAGCTCGGTCAGCTGCATCTGCGGCTTGATCCCGACCTTGGTCACATCGCGCCAGTGCTGGCCCGCGTGCGGCTCGCCGTCGTCGACGTCGACGACGGTCCGCAGCGAGCTCTGCCAGAGCGGGCGGTTGCGTGGCTCGGCCAGGAAGTGGAAGAGGTCGGCCGGGGGGTGCGGCAGGTCGAGGGTGACCGTGAACGTGCTCATCGGCTCACCAGGTCTCGCCCGTCAACGTCTCGAAGGCCTCGAGGTAGCGCGCCCGCGTCAGCGCCACGACCTCCTCGGGCAGCGGAGGCGGGGCCTCGCCCGACGCACGGTCCCAGCCGGACGCGGGCGAGAGCAGCCAGTTGCGCACGATCTGCTTGTCGTACGACGCCTGGGCGCGGCCGGGCTGCCAGTCGGCGGCCGGCCAGAAGCGCGAGGAGTCGGGGGTCAGCACCTCGTCGGCGAGGACCGTGGTGCCGTCCGCCCGGCGACCGAACTCGAACTTGGTGTCGGCCAGGATGATGCCCCGCTCGCGGGTGATCGCCTCGGCACGGGCATAGACGGTCAGGGTCAGGTCACGCAGCTGCGCGGCCCTGTCGGCGCCCACCGTCTGCACCACGGCGTCGTAGGAGACGTTCTCGTCGTGCTCGCCCACGTCGGCCTTGGCTGCCGGCGTGAAGATCGGCTCCGGAAGCCGGCTGCCGTCCTCGAGCCCGGGCGGGAGCGCGATGCCGCAGACCTCACCCGTGGCCCGGTAGTCGAGCAGGCCGGTGCCGGTCAGGTAGCCGCGCGCCACGCACTCGACGGGGAACATCTCGAGCCGTTCGCAGATCACCGCGCGTCCGCGGACCGCGGCAGGGACGTCGGTGGAGAGCACGTGGTGGGGCACCAGGCTCGCGAGCCGGTCGAACCACCACAGCGACATGCGCGTGAGGATCTCCCCCTTGTCGGGGATGGGCGTGTCGAGGATGAAGTCGAACGCGGAGATGCGATCGCTGGCGACCACGAGCAGGCGCCCGTCGGGCATCTCGTACAGGTCGCGGACCTTGCCGGAGTGGACGTGGGTGGCGCCGTCGATGGTCGGGGCGACGGGCATGGTCGGCATGCAGCGAAGGGTACCGACCGCGGCGGGCGTCTCGGATCAGTACCTGACCTCGAACGCGCGCGCACCCGTCGGCTGGGCCTCGGTCACCGCCACGTGGCGGACCCTGGCGGACGAGGGGCCGTGACCACACCACGCGACCATCGCCTCGACGGCATCGGCATCGCCTTCGAGATGAGCCGCCACGGACTCGTCGGGCTCGTTGCGGACCCACCCCCGGACGCCGAGCCGCTGGGCCTCCTGGGCGGCGTACCAGCGGAAGGCGACGCCCTGGACCCGGCCGGTGACCTTCACCGTGACCGCCGTCGACATGCGGCCAGCCTAAGCGGGTTCCGGGGTCCGTGAACCCGCGGTCAGAGGATCGCGCCGGGGGTGTAGGACGCGGCGTCGGGGTGGGCAGCCACGACCTGCTCTGCGCGTCGTACGACGGCGCCGGTCTGCGACCGGGCAGCGCCGGTGAACTCGATCGGATCGCGGACGAGGGCGGCGATCGCCGCGCGGTCGAGGCCGAGCCGCGGGTCGGCGGCGAGCCGGTCGAAGAGGTCGTTGTGGGCGCGCCCCCGCCGCATCTCCAGAGCGACTTCGACGGCGTGCTCCTTGATCGCCTCGTGGGCTGCCTCGCGTCCGACACCCGCGCGCACCGCGGCCATCAGCACCTTGGTGGTCGCCAGGAACGGCAGGTAGCGGTCGAGCTCGCGTTGGATGACCGCAGGAAAGGCACCGAACTCGTCGAGCACCGTGAGGAAGGTCTGGAACAGCCCGTCGGTGGCGAAGAACGCGTCGGGCAGCGCCACCCGACGTACGACGGAGCAGGAGACGTCGCCCTCGTTCCACTGGTCGCCGGCCAGCTCGCTCACCATCGAGAGGTGACCGCGGAGCACGACGGCGAGACCGTTGACGCGCTCGCAGGAGCGGGTGTTCATCTTGTGGGGCATCGCGCTGGAACCCACCTGCCCCTCGGCGAAACCCTCGGTCACGAGCTCGAGCCCGGCCATGAGCCGGATCGTGGTGGCCAGGTCGGACGGCGCCGACACGAGCTGCACGAGGGCCGAGACGGCGTCGAAGTCGAGAGAACGCGGGTAGACCTGGCCGACGCTGTCGAGGACCCGGGCGAACCCCAGGTGGCTCGCCACCCGCCGCTCGAGCTCGGCGAGCCGGGCCTCGTCTCCGTCGAGGAGGTCGAGCATGTCCTGGCTGGTGCCCATCGGACCCTTGATCCCGCGGAGGGGGTAGCGCGCGAGCAGGTCGTCGACCCGCTCGATCCCGACCATCAGCTCGTCGGCGACGGTCGCGAACCGTTTGCCGAGCGTGGTCGCCTGGGCCGCGACGTTGTGTGAGCGGCCGGCCATCACGGTCTCGTCGTGCTCGGTGGCCAGCCGCGCCAGCCGGGCCAGGGCTGCGACGGCGCGGTCGCGGACCAGCGCGAGCGACTGCCGGACCTGGAGCTGCTCGACGTTCTCGGTCAGGTCGCGGCTCGTCATCCCCTTGTGGATGTGCTCGTGACCCGGCGAGCGCGGCGAACTCCTCGATCCGTGCCTTCACGTCGTGGCGGGTCACCCGCTCGCGTGCGGCGATCGAGGCGAGGTCGACGTCGTCGACCACCGACTCGTAGGCCTCGACGACACCGTCGGGTACGTCGACCCCGAGATCGCGCTGGGCCCGGAGCACGGCGATCCAGAGCCGACGCTCGAGCACGATCTTGTGCTCGGGCGACCAGATGGCCGCGAGGTCGGGCGCGGCGTACCGTGTCGCCAGCACGTTGGGGACGGTCACGACCGCAAGGCTAGCGAGGCGGGCAGGGACAGCGGCTCGTCCCACCCCGCCGGCGGACCCCAGGTCTCCCAGCCCTCGTCGAGGGGCCAGGCGTTCGGCTCGACCAGGTCGCGGCGGGCCAGGTCGGCCAGGTCGCGCACCACGGCGGCCTGCTCGTGGGTGAACCTGCCCGCGGCAGCGGAGGCCTCGAGCTCGTCCGCGTCCTTGAGCCAGCACTCACCGTCCTCGAGCCAGAGGTCGAGGACCAGGTCGCGGGAGTGGACCCGAGCTGCGCCTCCGGCCGGCCGCTCGTGGGGCAGCTCGAGGTTGACGTAGTGCCCCTCGAACCTGCCGCCGTCGCTGAAGTACCAGATCGACCACGGCCGTCGGGTGGGTGCGACCCTCAGGATGCCGGGACCACGCCACGCCGCCTTCCTCAGCACGCGCTCGACGGTGGGGCGCTCGGCGACCGGCCGGTCGCGCAGCCCGCCACCGTCGACTGCCCGGGCCACGATCCGCTCCGACCCGCTGGGGAGCCAGGCCACGAGACCGCGCTCGTCGTCGCGGACGACGCGCACCACGTCGACCCACTCGCCGTAGTGCCAGCTCACGACCTGGCCGGGCTCGAGGTACGGCGGAGCGCCGGCCGGCCGCATCGGCTCGTCGTACGCCGCCGTCCGCAGCGGCTCGAGCACCGCGAGGTCGGGCGTCACGTCGCGCGGCGGCTCGGTGAGCCTCGTCATGGTGCCGCCGCTGTCGGTGACGGCCTGGTCCTCCCGAGAGGGTTCGCTCATCGGCCCGCTGCGATGTCGCGGCGCCACTGGGCGCCCGGGAACGAGATCATCGCGACGCCCTCGTAGGCCTGGGCGCGCGCGTCGGCCACGTCGGCGCCGGTCGCGGTGACGGCCAGGACCCGGCCGCCGGCGGTGACGAGGTGGCCGTCGACCAGCGCAGTGCCGGCGTGGATCACGTCGACGTGGGGGTCGCGGTCGAGGGTCTCGGTGCCGACGATGATGTCGCCCTTCGAGCTGCTGTCCGGATAGCCCTTGCTGGCCATCACGACCGTGACGGCGGCGCCCGGCTTCCACACGGGCGGGGGGAGGTCGGCCAGCGTGCCGGTCGCGGCTCCGAGCAGGAGCGGCGAGAGGGGTGAGTCGAGGAGGGCCAGGATCGGCTGCGTCTCCGGGTCGCCGAACCGGGCGTTGAACTCCACCACGCGAAGCCCGCGAGAGGTGAGTGCCAGCCCGGCGTACAGCAGTCCCTGGAAGGGCGTCCCGCGCCGCGCCATCTCGTCGACCGTGGGCTGCAGGACGGTGGCGGTGATCTCGTCGACCAGGTGGGCGGGTGCCCAGGGCAATGGCGTGTAGGCGCCCATCCCGCCGGTGTTGGGACCCTGGTCGCCGTCGAAGATGCGCTTGAAGTCCTGCGCGGGGAGCAGCGGGTAGACGGTGGAACCGTCGGTGATGCCGAAGAGGCTGACCTCGGGGCCGTCGAGGTACTCCTCGACGATCACCCGCCCGCACGCTGCGGCGTGCTCGAGCGCCTCCTGACGGTCGTCGGTGACGACCACGCCCTTGCCCGCCGCGAGGCCGTCGTCCTTCACGACGTACGGCGGGCCGAACTCGTCGAGGGCGGCTGCGACCTCGTCGGGGGACGTGCAGGCATGGGCGGCCGCGGTCGGTACCTCCGCCGCAGCCATCACGTCCTTGGCGAAGGCCTTCGACCCCTCGAGCCGCGCGGCCTCGCCGGACGGTCCGAAGCACGGGATCCCGACGGCCGTCACGGCGTCGGCGACGCCCGCCACGAGCGGCGCCTCGGGTCCGACCACGACGAGCCCGACCCCGAGGTCCGTGGCGAGCGCTGCGACGGCCGCGCCGTCCATCGGGTCGACGTCGTGCAGCGACGCGACCCGGGCGATGCCGGGGTTGCCGGGTGCGGCGTGCACGGTGGCCACGCCCGGATCGCGGGTGAGGGCGAGGGCGAGGGCGTGCTCACGCCCGCCGGAACCGATCACGAGAACGTCCACGCGCGTCACCCTAGTGGTGGGCCGGGAGCGGGGGGTGTCGCCTCGGTTTCATCATGTGAGGCAGTCGAACCTCCGCTTCACACGGCGAGCTCGCCGTGTGAAGCGGGGACTCGCCACCTTCACATGGTGGAGCTGAGACGCAGCCGCCAGACCCGCACCGCGATGCCGACGGCGAAGACCGCCAGGCCCGTGACGACCGCCTGCCAGGGCAGGGTCGCGACGAGGACGAGGCAGCCGGCGCAGCCGAGCAACGGGAGCCAGCGCGGGAAGCGCCGGGCGGCAGCGCCCTGCGCGTACGCCGCGGCGTTGGCCACGAAGTAGTAGAGCAGGACACCGAACGACGAGAAGCCGATCGCACCGCGCAGGTCGGTGGTCAGCACCAGGACGACGACGACGGCCGCCACGGACAGCTCGGCGCGGTGCGGAACCCGGTAGCGGGGGTGCACGGCATCCAGCCACGCCGGCAGGTCGCGCGCGCGTGCCATCGCCAGTCCGGTCCGGCCCAAACCGGCGATCAGCGCGAGGAGCGCACCGGCCGAGGCCAGCGCCGCGCCGACCCGCACGACCCCGACCGCCCAGGACCCGGCCACCACCCGCACGGCATCGGCGACGGGCGCCGAGGAGTCGGCAGTGCCGACCGGACCGAGCACCGACAGCACGGCGACCGCCACCACGGCGTACACGACGACCGCGCCCGCCAGGGCCATCACGATCGCCCGCGGGATCACGCGCGCCGGCTCGCGCACCTCCTCCCCCAGCGTGGCGATCCGGGCGTAGCCGGCGAAGGCGAAGAACAGCAGACCGGCCGACTGCAGCACGCCGTACAGACCGTGGTCGGGCGACGCCCAGCCGGACAGCCCCGCCGAGGAGCCGCCCGAGAAGCAGGCGGCGCAGGCGATCACGAGCGAGACCAGGACCAGCGAGACGAGCACCCGGGTCAGCAGGGCGGTCCTGGTCACGCCGGCGCAGTTGACGAGGGCCAGCACGACCACGACCGCAGCCGCGACGACGCGTGGGGCGGCCGAGGGCGCGACGTACGCCGCGAACGTGAGCGCCATCGCGGCACAGCTCGCGGTCTTGCCCACCATGAAGCCCCAGCCGGCGAGGTAGCCCCACCAGTCGCCGAGGACCTCGCGGCCGTAGCGGTAGGTGCCGCCCGCATAGGGGTACGCCGCCGCGAGCTGCGCTGAGGACGTCGCGTTGCAGTACGCCACCACTGCCGCCACGGCGAGACCGACCAGCAGGCCGGTACCGGCGGCCCGGGCGGCCGGACCGTACGCCGCGAACACACCCGCGCCGATCATCGAGCCGAGCCCGATGAACACGGCGTCGCCGAGACCGAGCCGGCGGTCGAGGGTCGGAGCGTTCGCCACGGAGGTCATCGTGCTACACCATCGCGGCAGCGATGCACCTGCCCCGCCTCGGCGATCTGCTCCTCGGTCGCGGGCGGCAGCGCGTCCTCCCACGCCATCAGCATCGGACCACTCATGTCGAGGCGTCCCAACGGACGCGGCACGAACCAGACATGGAAGTGCGCACCGCCGTCGCCCCAGCGGTAGACGTGGACCCGCGCGACGTCGCCGAGCGCCAGCACGGCGCGCTCGACCCGGCCACAGACCCCGGCGAAGGTGTCGCCACGTCGTCCGGCATGTCGGCGAAAGAGTCGAAGTGGTCGCGCGAGGCCAGCCACACCGATCCCGGGAGCCCGGTCGCGCCAGGGTTGTGGAGCGTCCACGTGCGGTCCGACCAGATCTGGTTCGCGTCGGCGTCGGCGCTGCACGGGAAGCAGGGCTCGCCGCCGGGCTCACCCCGCCGAGCCGGCTCGGGGACGACGAGAGCGGCCGGGTCGACCAGGGTCAGTGGTTCTGCGTACGGAAGTGTCATGCCCCGAGCATCCGGCGCCCGCCGGGGCGGTGCTTGACCGTCGTTGCCGACCGCGATCAAGGACGCGGTTCAGCGGCCCGCACGACGCCCGATCGACCCGTCGGATGCGGACAGACACCGCCGGCGGCTACTGCTCCGGTACGACGAGCGTCTGCTCCCGCCCGGGCCCCACGCCGACGCCCCAGATCCGCCTGCCCGACATCGCCTCGAGCGCGCGCACGTACGCCTGGGCGTTGCCCGGAAGGTCGCTGAAGTCGCGGCAGCCGGAGATGTCCTCCCACCAGCCGTCGAGGTACTCGTAGACCGGCTTCGCGTGGTGGAACTCGGTCTGCGTCATCGGCATCTCGTCGTGGCGCTCGCCATCGACGTCGTAGGCGACGCACACCGGCACCCGCTCCCAGCTCGAGAGCACGTCGAGCTTGGTCAGGAAGAGGTCGGTCAGCCCGTTCACCCGAGTGGCGTAGCGCGCCACCACCGCGTCGTACCAGCCACAGCGGCGGTCGCGTCCGGTCGAGACACCGACCTCGCCGCCGATCTTCCAGAGCTTCTCGCCGTCCTCGTCGAAGAGCTCGGTCGGGAACGGACCCGACCCCACCCGCGTCGTGTAGGCCTTGATCACGCCGATCACGCGGTCGATCCGCGTCGGCCCGATCCCGGCGCCGGTGCACACGCCGCCGGCCACGGGTGACGACGACGTGACGAACGGATAGGTGCCGTGGTCGACGTCGAGCATGGTCGCCTGGGCTCCCTCGAAGAGCACGGTCTCGCCACGATCGAGCGCGTGGTTCAGCAGCAGCGACGTGTCGGCGACCATCGGCCGCAGCCGCTCGGCGTACGCGAGGAGCTCCTCCACCACGGCGTCGATCTCGACCGCGCGCCGGTTGTAGACCTTGGCGAGGAGCTGGTTCTTCACGTCGAGGCTCGCCTCGACCTTGTCGCGCAGGATCTTGGCGTCGAAGAGGTCGGCGATCCGGATGCCGACACGCGCCACCTTGTCGGAGTACGCCGGCCCGATGCCGCGGCCGGTCGTGCCCACCTTGTTCTTGCCGAGGAATCGTTCGGTCACCTTGTCGATGGTCGTGTGGTACGACGCGATCACGTGCGCGTTGGCGCTCACGACGAGGCGCGTCACATCCACGCCGCGCGCGGCGAGCGCGTCCAGCTCGCGGAACAGCGCCTCCGGGGAGACCACCACCCCGTTGGCGATGACCGACGTGGTGCCGGGCGTGAGGATGCCGCTGGGCAGGAGGTGGGTGGCGAACTTCTCGCCGTTCACCACGATGGTGTGGCCGGCGTTGTGGCCACCGCTGGTGCGCACGACGTAGTCGATCGACTCGGTCGTGGCCAGCAGGTCGACGGCCTTGCCCTTGCCCTCGTCGCCCCACTGGGCACCCAGGACGACGATCGCAGGCATCGGGCCTCCGGCGGCTCTGGAAACGGATCGGCCCCGCTCGCGCCATCGGCGCCGGGCAGGGCCTCGTGCGGACGCGACCATACCCCACGGGGGGAGCTCGCCGACCCGGTGTGTGGGCTAGGGTCCGGCCCGTGGACCCCCTGCTCGTGATCACCAACGACGAGGCAGGCACGGCGGACGACGAGGCGCTCGGTTCCGCTCTCTCGATCCTCCGCGACGCGTGCTCGGTCGAGGTCCAGTCGACCTCCCGTCCGGGTGAGCTGGACGGTGTCCTCCACCGCGCCGCGTCACGACGCATCGTGGTCGCGGGCGGCGACGGCAGCCTGCACGCGGTGATCGCGGCGCTCCACCGCCGCCACGACCTGGAGCAGGCAGTGGTCGGCCTGCTGCCGATGGGCACCGGCAACGACTTCGCCCGCACGTTGGGGATCCCGCTCGACCTCGAGGAGGCCGCGCGGGTGATCGTGGCCGGAGCGATCCGGCCGATGGACCTGGTCGTCGACGAGCTCGGCGAGGTCGTGGTCAACAACGTCCACGTCGGCGCCGGCGCCCAGGCCAGTCGCCGCGGCGCGCGCTGGAAGGAGCGCCTCGGCTCGGTCGGCATCGGCAAGGCGAACCTCGGCAAGCTCGGCTACCCGATCGGTGCGGTGCTCTCGGCGTTCCATCCCCCGAGCGTGCACATGCACGTCGAGGTCGACGGCGAGGTCGTCACCGACCTCGACCAGCCGGTGCTGATGGTCTCGGTCGGGAACGGTGCGCACGTCGGCGGCGGGACCGAGCTCACTCCCGAGGCGGACCCCGAGGACGGCAAGGTCGACGTGATGATCTCCCACGCGGTCGGCGCGGCCGCCAAGCTCGGGTACGCCGTGTCCCTGCGTCGCGGAGAGCATCACCACCGCGACGACGTGCAGTACTTCCGCGCCTCCCAGGTGACCATCTCGGGCGACGAGTTCTTCATCTCCGCCGACGGCGAGCTCTCCGGTCCGGAGCGGCAGCGGAGCTGGCACGTCGAGCCCGCGGCGTACTCCTTCATCCTCCCCCAGCAGTAGGCCACAGGTGGCCGGGGCATGGCCTCGACGTCGCTCGACCGACGAGATCCGCTCGGTCAGAGCCACCCTCGTCGCACAGCCTCGGCGCCGGCCTGGAACCTGGTGTCGACCCCGAGCTCGATCATCAGGTCGGCCACGCGGCGGCGTACGGTGCGCAGGCTCAGGCCGAGGGTGCGGGCGATCTGCTCGTCCTTGGCCCCCGACGCCAGCTGGCGCACCAGGAATGCGCGCTCGTCGATCGTGGACCGCACCGCGTCCGGGACGGCGACGGCCCGCTCCCAGTAGAGCTCGAACAGCAAGGTGAGCGCCTCGACCAACGCTCCCTGCCGGACCAGCAGCCGCGGCTCGTCGGCGAACCCGAGGGGCTCCGGGAGTACGGCGTGGGTCCCGCTGATCACGAACAGCCTGGTCGGCATCGCATCGAGGACCCGCACCTCCTCCCCCTCGTCCATCCGGGCCTGCAGCACCTCCCGCTCCTGGTGGAGGGCGCGGAAGGGATAGATCGCGCGCGAGCGACGGCCAGACGCGACCGCCCTGCCGACCACGCGTGAGATCGCCGACTCGCGCGGCATCGCCCAGGTGTCGGGGCGCAGGAAGAGCAGGTCGCCCTTGCTCGACTCGATGAGCGCGGTCAGCAGGGCCAGCGCGTTCCCCCCGGCGCTGACCTCGCCGTCGAGGGTGCCGAGGTCCTCGACCTCACCGGGGCCGGGTCGGCTGCCGGCCGCGCCCAGGAACTCGATCGAGCGGGCCAGGCCGTCGAGCCGGTCGCGGGTCCGGACCGCCGCGGCGGCCTCACGACCGATCGCGGCGGAGACCACCTGCGACAGCGGGAGCACCTGGAGACGGCCGGCCTCGAAGCTCACCATGCCCTGCGCCAGCAGCCCCCGCAGCGGGTCGGAGAGCCGTTCGACCGGGACGCCCAGCGCCGCCGCGACCCCCTCCAGCGGCGAGCCGGACAGCGGCAGCACCTGCTGGTAGCGCCGCTCGTCCGGCTCGCTGACTCCGAGGGCCGACAGCACGGACTCCGAGCGACGCCGAGACATGGCTGGCATCTTAGTGCCAGCGGCATCGGCGACCCTGCATGGCACGGACCGGTCACGGGACACTGTGGTCGCGGCAGCCGCCCACCGCGGGGGTTTGGGCGGAAGCCACGTGGAAAGGGCGCTCGGGCCTCATGCCGGCGCCCTTTCCTCTTCCCTCTGCCCGGGTCGGGTCCCGGGCCTCCGTCCGTGGGCGGCGCCCGGGCCTGGGCGTGCCGGGCCCTCCGGTAGCGTTCGGGACCCATCCCTGACCAGCCAGGAGCCCGATCCACATGGCCACGCCGGACCCGTCCGACTGGGTGACCCGCGCCGCGGACGACGCCGTCCGTCACCATGAGCGCACCGGTGCCGCCGGGCCGGTGACGTGCTCGTCGGGCATCTCACCCTCGGGCCCCGTACACCTGGGCAACCTCCGCGAGTTCCTGATGCCCCACTTCGTGGCCGAGGAGCTGCGCCGCCGAGGCGTGCCGGTCCGTCACCTGCACGTGTGGGACGACTACGACCGGTTCCGCAAGGTGCCGCACGGCGTGGACCCGTCGTACGCCGAGCACATCGGCCGACCCCTGGTCGCCGTGCCGGACCCGTGGGGCTGCCACGACTCCTGGTCGACCCACTTCAAGGAGCCGGTGCTCCAGGCGTTCGCGGCGCTCGGCGCGGAGGTCGACACGATCTCGCAGGCCGAGCGCTACCGCTCCGGCGTCTACCGCGAGGAGGTGCTGCGCGCCGTGCGCCACCGGGCGGAGATCGACGCCGTGCTGGCCAAGCACCGCACCAGGAAGCCCGAGGAGCCGCCGCCCTCGGACGAGCACGCGGCCCAGGAGGCCGAGGCGATGGCCGACTCCGTCGCCCTCGACGAGGACCCCGCCGCCGACCGGAGCGGGGTCGGCTACTTCCCGTTCAAGCCCTACTGCCGCGACTGCGGGCGTGACACGACGACGGTCACGGCGTACGACGACGACACCGCCGACCTCGCCTACGTGTGCTCGGTGTGCGACTACCACGGCACCACCAACCTCGCGACGCAGGACCCTGCCATCGACGGGGGCAAGCTGGTCTGGAAGGCCGACTGGCCGATGCGCTGGGCCTTCGAGCACGTCGACTTCGAGCCGGCCGGGATGGACCACGCGACGCCCGGGTCGTCGTTCACGGTGGGACACGAGCTGGTCGAGTCGGTGTGGGGCTACCCGCGGCCGGCGTGGTTCGGCTACGGCTTCGTCGGCTTCGCCGGGGTCCAGAAGATGTCGTCGTCGGCCGGTGGTGCGCCCACGGCCCAAGATGCCCTGCGGGTGCTGGAGCCGGGCATCCTGCGGTGGCTCTATGTCCGGCGCCAGCCGAAGCAGACCTTCGACATCGACTTCGGCCCGGAGGTGGTACGGCTGTACGACGAGTGGGACGCGCTCGGCCGGAAGGCCGCCGATCCCGCCAAGCGGGACGTGCAGGTGCTCGCCTACGAGCGGGCCTCGGCCACCGCGACCGCGGGGCAGCTGCCGGCGCCCCGGGTCGTCGTACCGTTCCGGATGCTGGCCTCGGTGGCGGACGTGACCGCGGGCTCGGCCGAGCAGATCAGCCGGATCGTCTCCCACCTCGGGCACGCCCACGACTCGGTCGACGACCTCGAGCCTCGGCTGTCGCGGGCGGTGTCGTGGACCGCGGAGTTCGTGCCGGAGTCGGACCGGACGACGGTGCGCGCCGAGCCGGACGCAGCGCGACTGGGTGCCGTGACCGACCGGGAGCGTGAGTGGCTGACGCTGCTGCTCGACGGGCTCGGCAGCGACCCTCTCGATCTGGAGCCGGTGACCGCGCTGGTCTACGGCGTACCGAAGCTCGCCCGGGGCCTGTCCCTGGACGCCAAGCCGACCGACGAGGTGAAGGCCGACCAGAAGGAGTTCTTCGGCCTCCTCTACCGGCTGCTCGTCGACGCCGACCGCGGTCCGCGGCTGCCGACCCTGATCGTCGCCCTCGGCGCCGCTCGCGTCCGCACCCTCCTCGGCGCGTCGTCCCGCTTGTAACGCGCAGTTACGAACGCGCATGCGCCGCTGTAACGGCGCATGCGCGTCACTAACTGCGCGTTACATGCGGGGGGTGCGGCGGCCGTGGTGACGGCTGTCCACAGGTACGGCGGGGACGGGTGGCCCGGTACGAGGACGGGTGCACGCTCCGGTCGTGGAGTCCCGCGTCCTCGCCGCGATCGCCGAGGGGCGCGGCCTGGTGACCGCCGACCAGCTGCACCGGCTGAGGCTCCGGCCGCCGCAGATCGCCGCCTGGGTCCGGGCGGGCGACCTCGTGCCGGTGCGCCGCGGCGTCTACACGACCGCCGAGCGCTGGTCGACCTGGGACGAGTTCCACGGACGCCCGCTCGCACGCCTCCGCGCCGCGCATCTCACGCTCACGGTCCCCCACGTCTTCAGCCACGACTCGTCGGCCCTCCTGCTCCGCGTGCCACTCATCCGTCCGCAGGCCTCGGACGTCCATGTCACCCGCCCCGACGTCAACGGCTCGCGGATCCGGTACGGCGTGCGCCACCACGGGGCGGCGTACCCACGCGCGGCCCTCGTCGAGATCGACGGACTGCCGGCCCTCGGCATCGCCCGCACCGTGGTCGACCTGGCCCGGACGCACGGCTACCGGGCCGGGCTCGTCGCTGCCGACGGTGCGATGCAGCTCGGGGTCTCCCGCGCGGAGCTCGCCGACGCGTACGAGCCCATGGCCTCGTGGCCCGGGGTGACCTCGGCGCGCGCCGCCGTCGACGACGCCGATCCGGGCGGCGAGAGCGCGGGCGAGACACTCAGCCGCGAGCTGGTCGGGGAGCTGGGTCTCGGGCCGGTCGAGACCCAGTTCCCGGTCCTCGTGCGCAGTGCCCCGTACTGGTGCGACCTGCGCGTCGGCTGCCACGTGTTCGAGTTCGACGGGCGCATCAAGTACCGCCCCTCCGAGCGTGGCGGCCTGGCCGTGGCCGGCGCCGAGCAGGTCCTCTGGGACGAGCGGAGGCGTCAGCTCGAGGTGTGCGCCCAGGGTCTCGGCATGTCCCGACTGACCTGGAGCGACTTCTGGGGCGCGGCGCGCGACCGCGCCAGGCGCCGGCTCCTCGACGAGTACGCCGTCACCCTGGCCCGCTTCGGCCCCATCCTCCCGGCCCACCTCGACGAGACCGCCCGTCGGTTCCGGGGTCAGCGCTACCACACCGCGCCCTGACCCTCTCCCGCTTGTAACGCGCAGTTACGTGACGCGCATGCGCCGTTACAACGGCGCATGCGCGTTCACTAACTGCGCGTTACAAGCGGGGAGACGGGGAGGTCAGCCGAGGAGGGCGTCGGCGGCGGAGGGGCTGGAGTCGCGGAGGAACGTCGAGCAGCGGTCCCACTCCTCGGTCTCCCCGATCGCCCGGGCGGACAGCGCGAGGAGGGCCAGGCTGCGCAGGAAGCCCCGGTTGGGCTCGTGCTCCCACGGCACCGGGCCGTGCCCCTTCCACCCGTTGCGGCGGAGCAGGTCGAGGCTGCGGTGGTAGCCGACGCGGGCATAGGCGTAGACCGTGACGTCGTCGGCCCCCTGTGCGCGCGCCTCCGCCGCGAACGCCGCCCAGGCGGCCGGTGAGGCCGGGCGGCGTCGTACGACGGCAGCAGGAGCCTCACCCGCCTCGAGCTCCGCGGTGGCGGGATCCACGGGGAGGTGGGTGGGGGGCGGACCGGCCATCAGGTCGACGTGACTCATGTCGCCACCCTGCCAGACGTCCGGCAGCCGGAAACCAGTGGAATCAATGTGGGCGTCCGGGTGTTGACTCCCGTCATGGCCCACCCGACCGCGACCCGCGATCCCCTACCCGACGTGAGCCCCTGGCCGGCGCTGTTCGCGCTGTGCCTCGGCTTCTTCATGATCCTCGTCGACACCACGATCGTGACGGTCGCGACGCCCGCGATCATCTCCGACCTCCACGCCGACGTGAACAGCGTGGTCTGGGTGACCAGCGCCTATCTCCTGGCGTACGCCGTGCCGGTCCTGATCACCGGCCGGCTCGGTGACCGCTACGGCCCGAAGAACCTCTACCTCGTCGGGCTCACCGTCTTCACGCTCGCGTCCTTGTGGTGCGGCCTGACCACCAGCATCGAGATGCTGATCGCGGCGCGGGTGCTGCAGGGCCTCGGTGCCGGCATCCTGACGCCGCAGACGATGTCGGTGATCACCCGCATCTTCCCGGCCGACAAGCGCGGCCAGGCGATGGCGCTGTGGGGTGCGACCGCGGGCGTCGCCACGCTGGTCGGCCCGATCCTGGGCGGCATCCTGGTCGACGCGCTCGGGTGGGAGTGGATCTTCTTCATCAACATCCCGGTCGGCATCATCGGCTTCGTGCTGGCCGTCCGCTGGGTGCCGACGCTCGAGATCCGGATGCACAAGTTCGACTGGCTCGGCGTCGCCCTCAGCGGCATCGGCATGTTCCTGCTCGTCTTCGGGATCCAGCAGGGCCACAAGTACCACTGGAACACCTGGGTGATGGCCTCGATCGTCGGCGGCCTCGTCGTGTTCGCGCTGTTCATCGTGTGGCAGCACCTGAACACCCAGGAGCCGTTGGTGCCGCTGAGCCTGTTCCACGACCGGAACTTCTCGATCTCCAACTTCGCCATCTCCACGATGTCGTTCACGGCGACCGCGATGGGCTTCCCGACGATGCTCTACGCCCAGCTGGTCCGTGGCTACTCCCCCCTCGAGTCCGCTCTGCTGTTCGTGCCGATGGCGGTGATGTCGATCGTCCTGGCTCCGATCGTGGGCCGGTTCACCGACCGCGTGCACCCGCGCATCCTCACCGGCACCGGGTTCCTCCTGACCGCGCTGTCGATCTTCCTGCTCTCGCGCACGCTCACCGCCGACGGGCCGGTCTGGCCGATCCTGGCGACGTTCGCCCTGCTCGGCATCGGGATGGCCGGCATCTGGGCTCCGCTCGCCGCGACCGCCACGCGCAACCTGCCGATGGCCATGGCCGGCGCGGGCTCCGGGGTCTACAACGCGACCCGACAGGTCGGTGCCGTGCTCGGCTCCGCCGCGATCGCGGTCCTGCTCGACAGCCGGATCGCGGCGCACGGGTTGTCCGGTGGCGCCGAGCCGGACGGTGCCCTCCAGCAGCTACCCGCGGTCGTGCGCGCGCCGTTCAGCGCGGCGATGGCCGACACCCTGCTGCTGCCGGTGGCCGTGCTGCTGCTCGGGTTCGTGTCCGTGCTCTTCTTCCAGCTCCCGCGGCACCTGGTCGCCCAGCGTCAGCAGGCTCAGCCGGTCGCCGTGCCGGAGCCCGGACCCGCCGCCGTCGCCCTCGACTGACCGCGGCCGCACGCAGGCCGCCCTAAGGCCTACGCGGGTCCTGCGGGATGTCACCCGGCGGCGGACGGGGTCACCCGAGGGTGTGGCCGGTGGCGCTCAGGTTCGCGCACGCCTCGATCACGCGCGCCGACATGCCTGCCTCGGCCGCCTTGCCCCACGCCCGCGGGTCGTAGACCTTCTTGTTGCCGACCTCGCCGTCGATCTTCAGCACGCCGTCGTAGTTCTTCAGCATGTGGTCGGCCACCGGGCGGGTGTAGGCGTACTGCGTGTCGGTGTCGACGTTCATCTTCACCACGCCGTACGTCACCGCGTCCGCGATCTCCTGCTCGGTCGAGCCGGAGCCGCCGTGGAAGACCAGGTCGAGCGGCAGCGAGCCCGGTCCGAACCCGGAGGCGGAGCCGTACTTCTCGATGATCGCGTCCTGGGCGGTCTTGAGGATCTCCGGGCGGAGCTTGACGTTGCCCGGCTTGTAGACCCCGTGCACGTTGCCGAAGGTCAGCGCGGTCAGGTAGCGGCCCTTGTCGCCGAGGCCGAGCGCCTCGACGGTGTCGAGCGCGTCCTGGGGAGAGGTGTACAGCTTCTCGTCGATGGCGCCCTCGACGCCGTCCTCCTCGCCGCCGACCACGCCGATCTCGACCTCGAGGATGATGTGGGCGGCTGCGCACTTGGCGAGCAGCTCCTGGGCGATCTCCAGGTTCTCGCCGAGCGGTACGGCGGACCCGTCCCACATGTGGGACTGGAACAGCGGCGCCTCACCGCGGGCGACCCGCTCGGCGCTGATGTCGATGAGTGGCCGGACGAAGCCCTCGAGCTTGGGCTCGGGGCAGTGGTCGGTGTGCAGCGCGACGTGGATCGGGTAGTTCTTGGCCACCTCGACGGCGTAGGCCGCGAACGCGACCGACCCGCTCACCATGTTCTTCACGGCCGGGCCGGAGAGGTACTCCGCACCGCCGGTGGAGATCTGGATGATGCCGTCGGACTCGGCGTCGGCGAAGCCCTTGAGGGCGGCGTTCAGGGTCTGCGACGACGACACGTTGATGGCAGGGAAGGCGAAGCCCTTCTCCTTGGCGGTGTCGAGCATCTGGGCGTAGATCTCGGGGGTGGCGACGGGCATCGATGGCTCCTCATGGCCTGCGGGTTCCGGCACATCCACAGTAGTGGCAGCACCGGTACCCACCGAGGGGCCGTTCGTCCTGTAACTTCGGGACTGGTCGCACCCGTCGCCCCGTGGTGAGGTGCTGCCGCCTGCACCCGTCCAGAGGAGGACCACACCATGACGCTCTCGGGACCCACCCGACTCCTGGCCGCCGCCGGCGCCGTCGTGGCCCTGACCATCACGGCCCCCGCCGAGGCCGGCAGCTCGCCTCGCGCGACCACGGGCAAGCCCTCGGTCGGCCAGTGCCGCACCCTCACGCTGGCGCAGGCGTCCGCGGCGAGCAACACCACCGCCGCGAGCCGCTGCAGGTCGGCTCACAACGACCGCGTGATCGCCGTCAAGAACCTCCCCAAGGGCGTCAGCTGGGGCGAGCTGAACACGCGTCGGAAGGTCAACACGATGGCCGTCAAGCTCTGCTACCCCGCCTTCCGAGCAGCGCTCGGGCAGAGCGACCAGGTCCGCGACCGTACGGCGTACTCCTACCTCTACTTCGTGCCGACGGCGCAGCAGCGCAGCAACGGCGCCCGCTGGCTGCGCTGCGACCTCACGCTGCGGAAGGCCTCGTCGCTCGGCAACCTGCCGACCGACCACAAGCCCGCTCTGAAGAGCAAGAAGGTGCCCAGGGGCGTGGCCCGCTGTCTGGCCGGCAAGGCACTCGTGACCACGACGTGCTCCTCGCCCCACTCCTACCGCGCGGCGGCCGCGGTGAAGATCCCCGCCAAGAAGTACCCCGGTCGGCACGCGATGATCAAGATCGGTCGCAACCGGTGCCCGGCGATCATCACCACCGACGCCGACTTCCGGTTCACCTGGAGCGGCAAGACGGTCTGGAACGTCGCCCGCGACCACACCCTGGTCTGCTACAACCGCACGAGCTGAGCTCACCCGCGCCAGGCGTCGTCGCCGAGGTCGGCATACGCACGGATCCACGTGTGCATGGCGATCGCGGCGGCTGCCGAGGCGTTGATCGAGCGGGTCGAGCCGAACTGCGCGATCGAGAACGTCGCGTCGCACGCCTCGCGAGCACCTGCCGAGAGGCCGGGGCCCTCCTGCCCGAAGAGGAAGCACACCTGCCGGGGCAGCTCCATCGTCTCGAGGTGCTGCGAGCCGGGCAGGTTGTCGATGCCGAGCAGCCGCACCCCGCGCCCGCCGAGGTGCGCCGCGAGGTCGGCCACCGTGGCGTGGTGCCGCAGGTGCTGGTAGCGGTCGGTGACCATCGCCCCGCGCCGGTTCCACCGGCGATTGCCGACGATGTGCACCTCGGCGGCGAGGAAGGCGTTCGCCGTCCGGACGACGGTGCCGATGTTGAAGTCGTGCTGCCAGTTCTCGATCGCGACGTGGAAGTCGTGGCGACGGGTGTCGAGGTCGGCGACGATCGCCTCGAGCCGCCAGTAGCGGTAGCGGTCCACCACGTTGCGCCGGTCGCCCGCGGCGAGCAGGTGCTCGTCGTACTGCTCGCCGGCGGGCCACGGTCCCGGCCACGGCCCGACCCCGACCTCGGCGGGACCGTAGGGCATCGGGTCGTACGGCGCGCGCTCGTCGTCCATCAGAACGCGGCGACCGTCTCCGGTGCGCGCTGCGGCCGGGCCAGGGTGCGCACCACAGCCGTGGCCCCGTGGCGGCGCACAGCGAGAGCGGTGAGGAGGTCGAGGACCGGCGTCACGACCGTGCCGGGGAAGTCCGGTGTCGCGACGCCGACGCTGGCGGCGAGGTCGTCGGAGTGGACCACCGTCTCCATCAGCCGGGTCACCAGGAAGTCGTGGGAGGTCAGGGCCCAGCCCTGCCACGGCACCAGGATCGCCACATCCGACCCGACGGCGTCGAGCGCGGCCGGGAGGGCGCCCAGCCTCGCCTCCACGAGCGTCGCCAACGCGTCCGGCCCCGACCGGGCCAGCTCTTCGCTGCCCTGACGGATCCCGACGTTCGCCTCGTCGTCGGGACCGCTGCTGACCCAGGCTGCCCGGGCGTAGTGCTCGGCCAGCGGGATGGGCGCGAGGTCGGACGGGCCTGCCTGGAGCAGGCGGACGATGAGGTCGATCTGGCTGCCGAGGTGGCAGGCCAGCCCACCGACGCTCATCCCCGCGCAGACGGACTCGACCCTCCAGCGCTCGGCGACCTCCGGCCGGCGTACCAGGTCTGCGGCGATCCGGGCGGCGGCCGGGACGCCGTCGCGCACGCTGTGCTCCATGGCGCCGACGCTAGCCGAGCGCGCCCCCGTCCGGGCTGGTCGACAGACACTCGCGGACGGACCGGGGACCGTCAGATCCCGCTCTGTAGGCTCACCGCGTGACCGGTCTGTACACCCAGCTGCTGGGGATCCCCTGGATGGACCCCAACTGGTTGCTCGACCACTTCCACACCGAGTTCGTCTGGGTCAGCCTCGTCATCGTCTTCATCGAGTGCGGACTGCTCTTCCCCTTTCTGCCCGGTGACACCCTGCTGTTCGCCTTCGGACTCTTCCTCGCCACCGACAAGCTGAACCTGACGACGGGGCCGAACTGGCTCGAGCTCCTGATCGGCATCAGCGCCTTCGTCGTGGCCGCGTTCCTCGGCAACGTCGTCGGCTACGAGATAGGCCGAGCGGTCGGCCATCCGGTGCGACGGCACGACGGCCGGATCGTGAAGAAGGAGTACATCGACCGCACCGTCGAGTTCTTCGAGAAGCACGGCAGCTCGGCCCTGGTGATCGGCCGCTTCGTGCCGTTCGTGCGTACCTACGTGACGCTGGTCGCCGGGGTCAGCGAGATGCCGCGCGCGAAGTTCTGGTTGTGGAGCCTGGTGGGTGCGGTGCTCTGGGTGACGACCATCGTCTGCGCGGGCTTCTTCCTCGGCAGCGCGTTCCCGGGCCTGGGCTCCAAGCTCGACCTCGTGATCCTCGGACTGCTGGCGGTGTCGGTGATCCCGGTGGCCTACGAGTGGTGGAAGCACCACCGCGAGCAGGCCGCGACCAGCTGAGCCGGCGCGGTCCGCGGCGCACCTCCGCAGCGCGCGGTGGGGGGCTCGCAGACGAACCGGTCACCCCCGTACGGCGTCCAGGTCCGCCTTGGTGAGCACCGCCCGGATCTCCAGGCCGATGTCGGCGAGCGGGTTGTCGTCGCCGGGAGAGCGGTCGATCGCGCACACCACGGTCTCGACGACGGCCCCGGCCTCGCGTAGCGCGCGGGTGGCGTCGCGGACCGCGCCGCCGGTGGTGATCACGTCCTCGATCAGCGTGATCCGCTGTCCGTCGACGGGCGGGCCTTCGGCCAGCTTGCAGGTGCCGTAGGTCTTGGCCTGCTTGCGCACGAACAGCGCAGGCACCCGGGCCTGGGCGCTGACCACGGTCGCGATCGGGATGCCCCCCATCTCCAGCCCGCCGAGGAGGTCGGTGTCCGCGGGCAGCAGTGGCACCATCGCCGCGGCGACGCGCGCCAGCAGGTCGGGGTCGGTCTCGAAGAGGTACTTGTCGAAGTACTCGCTCGCCACCTGACCCGACCTCAGCGTGAACTCACCGGTCAGTCGGCAGCGCGCATCGATGTCTCGGGCCAGGGCTTGGTCGACAACACGGTCCATGTGGCTACTCTCCCAGCATGCGGATCCTGATCATCGGAGGCACCCACTTCGTCGGGCACGGCATGGCCCAGGCAGCACTGGACGCCGGGCACGACGTGACCCTGCTCCACCGCAACCGGACCGACGAGCTCTCCGGAGCCACCCACCTGCTGGCCGACCGCAACGGTGACCTGTCGGCACTCGCCGACGGCCGGTGGGACGCCACGATCGACGTCTGCGCCTACGTGCCGTCGCAGGTACGACGCCTCCACGAGGCCCTCGGGGACCGCGGCGGCCATCACCTCTTCGTCTCGACGGTCTCGGTGTACCAGGAGCCGTCCGGCCCCGGCGCGGGAGAGGACTCACCGCTCTTCGACGAGCTGACCGACGGCAGCGAGGAGGTCACCAACGAGACCTACGGACCGCTCAAGGTCGCCTGCGAGCGAGTTGCCCGTGAGTCGTACGGCGACGACGCGCTCGCCGTGATCCGACCGACCTACGTCGTGGGCCCGCGCGATGCGACTGCTCGCTATCCGTGGTGGCCGCTGCGGGTGGCGCGCGGCGGCCCGGTGATCGCGCCCGGCCCGCTGGAGGCACCGATGCAGTGCATCGACGCACGCGACATGGGCGCCTGGACGGTGCGGCTCGCGGAGGACCGGGTGGCCGGGGTCTTCACCGCGGCGCGACCGTGGACGACCTTCGGCGCGCTGCTGGACGAGACGGTCGGCGCGGTGGACAGCGATGCCGCGCTCGTCCCCGTCGACGGCGACTGGCTGGTGGAGCAGGGAGTCGACGGCATGCAGCTCCCGCTGTGGACCGAAGGTGCTCCCGAGTGGTCGCTGGCGATGGCGACGACCCGCGCGGAGGAGGCGGGGCTGACCCACCGGCCGTTCGCGGACGTCGTACGCGACACTCTGGCGTGGGCCCGGGCGCATCCGGAGCAGGCCACCGACCAGCGTTGGGGGCTGCCCGCCGAGCGTGAGGCCGAGCTCCTCGCGGCGTGGTACGCCCAGGCATGAGCCACCTCGCCCGTCGGCTCGAAGGCATCCCGCCGACGATCTTCACCACGATGTCCGCCCTCGCGGTGCGCACCGGTGCGGTCAACCTCGGCCAGGGCTTCCCCGATGCCGACGGTCCGGCCTCCGTCCTCGACGCCGCGCGCGAGGCCATCGCCACGGGCGCCAACCAGTACGCCCCGGGCAACGGCGTCGCCGTCCTGCGGCAGGCGATCGCGCGGCACCAGCAGCGGCACTACGCGCTCGAGCTCGACCCCGATCGTCAGGTGGTGGTGACCACCGGGTGCACGGAGGGGATCGCCGCCGCGCTGCTGGGTCTCGTCGACCCGGGCGACGAGGTCGTCGTGCTCGAGCCCTACTACGACTCCTACGTCGCGATGATCCAGATGGCCGGCGGCGTACGGCGTCCGGTCACCCTGCGCGCCCCCGACTTCCGGCTCGACGGCGACGAGCTCCGTGCGGCCATCGGTCCCCGGACGCGCTTCGTCCTGCTCAACTCACCCCACAACCCGACCGGCACGGTGCTGACCCGCGAGGAGCTGCAGGCGGTCGCCGACGTGGCGATCGCGCACGACCTGGTGGTGATCACCGACGAGGTCTACGAGCACCTCACCTTCGGCGGCCACGCCCACGTGCCCCTCGCGACGCTGCCCGGGATGTTCGAGCGCACCCTGACCTTGTCGAGCGCGGGCAAGAGCTACAGCGTCACCGGCTGGAAGATCGGCTGGGCCACGGGCCCCACCGAGCTGGTGGCGGCGGTCCAGGCCGCGGCGCAGTGGCTGACCTTCACCTCCGGAGCCCCCCTTCAGCCGGCCGTCGCGCACGGCCTCGACCACGAGGCGCAGTGGCCCCGGTCGCTCGCTGCCGACCTGGAGAAGCGGCGCGATCTGCTCTGCGACGGACTGGCGGCGCTCGGGCTGGGCGTACGTCGTCCGGAGGGCAGCTACTTCGCGCTCACCGACATCTCGTCCCTCGGCTGGGAGGACGGCATGGAGTTCTGTCTCGCCCTGCCCGAGCGGGCGGGCGTGGTCGCGATCCCGACGCAGCCGTTCCACGACAGCCGCGCCGGTGACCAGCTCGTGCGTTGGGCGTTCTGCAAGAAGGTCGACGTGATCGAGGAGGGCCTACGACGGCTGGCCGGGACCGACCTGACCCGCTGAGCCGTCGAACCACGCGCGTACGTCGGGTCTCACGAGACAGCCGATCGTGACGAGCGTCGCGGCCAACGGCACCAGCACGATCAAGGAGCCGAGCACGCCGAGGAGACAGAAGACGGCGGCGCCGGCCGCCGAGACGAGCAGTGCGTAGAGGGCCAGTCGCTTGCGCCGGAACGCGAGCACGGCCAGGACGGCGGCCGTCGCCGACCAGAGCGCCAGGGCGATGCAGGTGACGTAGCAGACGACCAGGATCAGGTGGTCGCTCACGCCCTGTGCGGCGAGGTCGGGGTTCTGCTCGTGCATCTTGTCGAGGACGAGGTCGGGGTTCTGGGCCAGGACCACGACCGACGTGACGAAGACGGCCGCAGCGAGCGCCGTGAAGATCCAGGTCAGGACACAGGCCCAGACGAGCGGGGTCGGCCGCGTGTCGTCCGCGCTCGCCGGGGGCGCGCCGTACCGCGTGGTCGGGGGCGGCGTCCACGGTGCCGCGGCGGTGGCCGTCCCCGGTGCCGTCGGCGGGTGCGCCTGGCCCGACGGCGGTGGGGTGGGTCCTGGCGGTGACGACGGTCCGGGGTCGAACGGTGGCGGCCACACGGGCCGGTCCGCCGGACGGCCGGTGCGCGAAGCGGTGGACGGACCCTGGGGCACCGTCTTGCCGTCGAACCACAACCGGGCGTTTCCCAGCCACAGGGTCCCGACGGCGGCGGCGACCGCGGACGACACGTAGCCGCCGGTCGCGAGGCCGCTGATGAACAGGGGTACGGCGAGCACCGTCAGCGCCAGGCGGGCGCGGCGGTTGCGTTGCAGCGTCTGGTAGCCGAGGACGACCATCGCGGTGGCGCAGCCGGCCGCGACCATCGAGACGATCCTGATCACCGCGAGCATGTCGTTCAGCTCGATCCCCGCGTCCTTCATCCGCTGGTCGTCGAGGATCGGCTCGAGTGCCTTGCGGGTGTCGAGCGAGTGCAGCCCGGCGATGCGGTCCCACACGATCAGCACGACGAAGACCGACCCGACCATGATCATCCACGCGGCCACCGTCACCTGCGGCGGCCGAGGCTGGGTCTTGGTCTGCTCGCTCACGCCCTCCATTGCACCATGGGGCCGAAGCGCGGGGCGCATCACCGGAGGCGTCGGCGCCCCCGAGGTGTCGCCGAGCACGGCGCGTGTGCAGGATGGGGACATGAGCTACCAGGCAGCCGAGGACCGCTACGACGCGACGACGTACCGCCACACCGGGCGCAGTGGACTGCAGCTCCCGCCGCTCTCGCTGGGCCTGTGGCAGAACTTCGGCGACGACCGCCCCGAGGAGACCCAGCGGGCGATCCTGCGGCGGGCGTTCGACCGGGGGGTGACGCACTTCGACCTGGCGAACAACTACGGCCCGCCCTACGGTCGTGCCGAGGAGAACTTCGGGCGCTGGATGCGCGAGGACTTCGCCCCGTACCGCGACGAGCTCGTGATCTCGTCCAAGGCCGGCTACGACATGTGGCCGGGTCCCTACGGCCAGGGCGGCGGCTCCCGGAAGTACCTCCTCGCCTCGCTCGACCAGTCACTGGGCCGGATGGGACTGGACTACGTCGACATCTTCTACAGTCACCGGTTCGACGCCGACACGCCGCTGGAGGAGACGATGGGGGCGCTCGACACCGCGGTGCGGTCGGGCCGTGCGCTCTACGCCGGGATCTCGTCGTACTCCCCGGAGCAGACCAAGGAGGCCGCCACGATCGCCCGCGAGCTGGGGACTCCGCTGCTGATCCACCAGCCGTCGTACTCGATGCTGAACCGGTGGATCGAGGGTGGGCTGCTCGACGAGCTCGAGGAGCAGGGCATGGGCTGCATCGTCTTCAGCGCGCTCGCGCAGGGGCTGCTCACCGACCGCTATCTCGACGGCGTGCCCGGCGACTCCCGTGCCGCGCGGGACGGCTCCACGATCGCCGGCCTCGACGACGACGTGCTCCGACGCGTGCGGGCGCTGAACGAGATCGCCCAGCGGCGGGGCCAGAAGCTCGCCCAGCTGGCACTGCAGTGGGCGTTGCGCGACCCCCGGGTCACCTCGGCCGTGATCGGCGCCTCCAGCGTCGAGCAGCTCGACACCAACCTCGACGCGCTCGACGGCGCACCGCTGACCGACGACGAGCTGACGGAGATCGACCGGTACGCCGAGGAGTCGGGGATCAACCTCTGGGCCGAGTGAGGACGCTCCGACGCGGCGTGCCGCGGCGGAGCGACCGGAACGAGCGCGCAGCGAGCTTGCTCGCAAGCCGACCATCAAGCGGCGAACGCGGCGTGCCGCGGCGGAGCGACCGGAACGAGCGCGCAGCGAGCTTGCTCGCAAGCCGACCCTCAAGCGGCGAACGCGGCGTGCCGCGGCGGAGCGACCGGAACGAGCGCGCAGCGAGCTTGCTCGCAAGCCGACCATCAAGCGGCGACGCGGCGTGCCGCGGCGGAGCGACCGGAGCGCGCAGCGAGCGCGAAGCGCGACGTGGTCGCGAGCTGCCCATCGGGCTGACCGGAGAGTTCGTCAGAGGGCCCAGGGCGGCGTACCGACCTCGGCGCCGTCCGCCATCGTGGCGCGGAAGCCCGCGGTGATCGCCACGATCACCTCGGCCGGTCCGTCTCCGGCGTTGCGCACCTGGATCGGGCTGCCGGCGGCGACGACGGCGGCGCTGCCGGGACCGACGGTCGCGCCGTCCGGGCTGAGCGCGATCGACCCGGCGAGGACCATGAAGACCTCGTCGCGGTCGAGGGTGTGGGCCTCGGGGGAGGCGAAGCCCGGGTCGATGCCGAGGTGCCAGGTGCAGAGGTCCGACGAGCCGCGACTGGGCGAGGCGAGGCCGGTGAAGACGAGCCCGGGCAGGTCGAAGCGCGGTGCCTCCGGGGAGTGGATGATGGTCATATAGACAAGGTAACTTGTCCAAGTTGGACTTGTCTACAGTGAGTGCATGACGACCACCGACCTCGGCATCCTGCTCGCGCTCGGCTACCAGGGTTTCGTCAGCCGACTGCACGAGGATCTCGCCGGCCACGGGTACGACGACCTGGCGCGTTCGGACGGCTACGTCTTCCGCGCCCTGGCCGCCGAGCCGCTGACCACCAGTGCCCTCGCATCGCACCTCGGGATCACCAAGCAGGGAGCGGCGCAGATCGTGGACGACATGACCCGGCGCGGCTACCTCACCAGCCGGCCACATCCCCACGACGCGCGGGCCCGCCTGCAGGAGCTGTCGGACCGTGGCCGAGCGGCGCTCGCCGCCGCACGCGCCTTCCACCGGCGCTACGAGCGCTCGCTCGTACGACGGCACGGGGCCGAGGCAGTCACCGTTCTGCGGTCCCTCCTCACCGACATGGCGGGCACCGACGCGGACCCCGTCGACCCCCGCCTCCGCACCATGTACCTCTGAGGCGCCCGGGCAGGGAGGACGAGGCTCAGACGGGCTGCAGGGTGAGCTCGCCGTCGTGGACGTCGACGGTGACCTTGCCACCATCGGTGACCTCGCCCCCGATCAGCATCCGGGCCAGCCGGTCGCCGATGGCGCTCTGGATCAGCCGGCGCAGCGGGCGGGCGCCGTAGGCGGGGTCGTAGCCGGTCTCGGCCAGCCACCCGCGGGCGGCCTCGGTGACCTCGATGCCGATCCGGCGTACGGCGAGACGCTTCTCGAGCAGCGCGAGCTGCAGATCGACGATGTGCGTCAGCTCGGCCGGCGTCAGCGCGTCGAAGACCACGATCTCGTCGAGCCGGTTGAGGAACTCCGGCTTGAACGACGCCCGCACGACCGAGAGCACCGAGTTGCGCTTGGCGTCCGGCTCGAGCGTCGGGTCGACCAGGAAGTTCGAGCCGAGATTGGAGGTCAGGATCAGCAGTGTGTTGCGGAAGTCGACCGTCCGTCCCTGACCGTCGGTCAGCCGTCCGTCGTCGAGCACCTGCAGCAGGATGTCGAAGACCTCCGGATGAGCCTTCTCGACCTCGTCGAGCAGGACGACGGAGTACGGACGCCGGCGGACGGCCTCGGTGAGCTGCCCACCCTCGTCGTAGCCGACGTAGCCCGGAGGAGCGCCCACGAGCCGCGACACGGAGTGCTTCTCGGAGTACTCGCTCATGTCGATGCGGATGATCGCCCGCTCGTCGTCGAAGAGGAACTCCGCGAGCGACTTGGCGAGCTCGGTCTTGCCGGTACCGGTCGGGCCCAGGAACAGGAAGGAGCCGGTGGGCCGGTTCGGGTCGGAGATGCCCGCACGCGAGCGTCGTACGGCGTCGCTCACGGCCCGCACCGCGTCCTGCTGTCCGATCAACCGGTGCCCGATCACCGACTCCATCTCCAGCAGCTTGGCGGTCTCACCCTGCAGGAGCTTGCCGGTCGGGATCCCGGTCCAGGCCTCGACGACCTCGGCCACCTGCTCCGCACCGACCTCCTCGCCGACCAGGGGCTCGAGCTCGGTGGCCTCGGCCTCCTGCACCGCGGCGAGCTGCTTCTCCAGCTCGGGAATGCGCCCGTAGAGGATCTCGCTGGCCTTCTCGAACTCACCCTCACGCTGCAGCCGGTCGCTGTCGATACGCAGCGCGTCCAGCTGGCGCCGGAGCTCACCCTCGCCCTGCAGCTGGGTCTTCTCCTGCTCCCAGCGGGCCTCCAGCCCGCGCAGCTGCTCCTCGTGGTCGGCCAGGTCGGCCCGCAGCTTGGCGAGCCGCTCGACCGAGGCGGCGTCGGACTCCTTGGCGAGCGCGAACTCCTCCATCTTCAGTCGGTCCACGGTGCGCCGGAGCTGGTCGATCTCCTCGGGCGACGACTCGATCTCCATCCGCAGCCGCGACGCGGCCTCGTCGACGAGGTCGATCGCCTTGTCGGGGAGCTGCCGGCCGGTGATGTAGCGGTCACTCAGGGTCGCAGCCGCGACGAGCGCGGCATCGGTGATCCGGACGCCGTGGTGTGCCTCGTACTTCTCCTGGATTCCGCGCAGGATCTGGATGGTGTCCTCGACGCTGGGCTCGCCGACGAACACCTGCTGGAAGCGCCGCTCGAGAGCCGGGTCCTTCTCGATCCGCTCGCGGTACTCGTCGAGCGTGGTCGCACCGATCATCCGGAGCTCGCCGCGCGCCAGCATCGGCTTGAGCATGTTGCCGGCGTCCATCGCTGAGTCGCCGCCGGCGCCCGCGCCGACCACCGTGTGGAGCTCGTCGATGAACGTGATCACCTGGCCGCTGGAGTCCTTGATCTCCTCGAGGACGGCCTTCAGCCGCTCCTCGAACTCGCCGCGGTACTTCGCACCGGCCACCATCGCGGCCAGGTCGAGGCTGAGCAGCCGCCGACCCTTGAGCGAGTCGGGCACGTCGCCGGCGACGATCCGCTGGGCCAGGCCCTCGACGACGGCGGTCTTGCCGACCCCGGGCTCGCCGATCAGGACGGGGTTGTTCTTGGTACGCCGCGACAGCACCTGGATCACCCGGCGGATCTCGGCGTCGCGACCGATCACGGGGTCGAGCTTGCCGTCCTCGGCGGCCTGGGTCAGGTCGACGGAGTACTTCTCGAGGCTCTCGTAGGTCGACTCCGCCTCGGGACTGGTCACCCGACGATTTCCGCGGAGGGCGGTCAGCCCCTCCCGCAGCCCGTCCGCAGTCAGGCCGACGCCGTCGAGCAGGGTCTTCGCGGCCGACTCGACGGTCGCCAGGCTGATCAGGAGGTGCTCCGTGGCGACGTAGTCGTCCTTCATCGACGCCGCCAGGTCGAGCGCACCGGCGAGCACGCGGGTCAGGGCCGGGGAGGCGGCCGGCTGCTGGACGGTCGCGCCACTGGCCTTGGGCAGCGACTGCAGCGCCCCTTCCGCCTGGGCGGCCAGGGACGCGGCGTCCGTGCCCGCCTTGCCGACCAGCTGGCGCGCCGTACCGTCGGCGTCGCGGAGCAGGGCGGCGAGCAGGTGGATCGGCTCGGTCTGGGTATGGCCCGCCGTGGTCGCGGCGAGCTGGGCGGACTCGATCGCCTCACGGCTGCGGGTGGTGAACTTCTCGGCCCCGAACGTGCTCATGTCTACGTGGGTCTCCTGTGGCTGCGTGGCGGCCCACCCAGTGTGGACGCCTGTGGGTACAACGAGCCAGAAGTTGAGTCGATTCCCCTCAACTCTGTGATCTTTCGGGCACGCCAACCGGCGGAGGACGGTCGGCCCCGCGCTGGCCTCAGGTGGCCCCTTGTCCGACCCTCGTCGTCAGGCCCTGCGCAGGCTCGACCCGCGCACGACCTGAGTCGGCTGGCACGATGACCGGGTGACCGTCCCCGAGGCGCCGTCCCTGGTCGCGGACTGCGAGCAGTGCTTCGCGCTGTGCTGCGTGCTGCTCCCGTTCGGCGCGGTCTCGGGCTTCGGCATGGACAAAGCCGGCGGTACGCCGTGCCCCAACCTCGACGACGACGACCGGTGCCGCATCCACGCGACGCTGCGTCGCGACGGCTGGTCCGGGTGCGTGACGTTCGACTGCTTCGGAGCCGGGCAGCAGGTCTCGCAGGTGACGTACGCCGGGACCTCGTGGCGCGAGTCGGACGACCTCGGGGAGATGGCAGCGGTGCTGTCGGTGATGCGGTTGCTCCACGAGATGCTCGCGCACCTCGCCGAGGTCGAGCGCCGCAGCCCGGACCCGACCGCGTCCGGGCTCGCGGCCGAGATCGTGGTCCTGACCGGAGCCACGCCCAGCGAGCTGCTCGCCGTCGATCTCGACGACGTGCACGACCGGGTGGGCGAGGCCCTGCTGCGGGCCAGTGCGCGGCTCCGCAGCGGCGCGACCCTCCGGGGCCGGGACCTCGCCGGGCAGGACCTGCGGAGGACCGACCTGCGTGACGCCGACCTCCGCGGCGCCGTGCTGATCCGCGCCGACCTCCGCGACCTCGACCTGGGCAGAGCCGACCTCCTCGGGGCCGATCTGAGAGATGCCGATCTCCGCGGTGCCGATCTCGGCCAGGTGCTCTTCCTCAGTCAGACGCAGGTGAACGCCTCGCTCGGCGACGATCGCACGGCGCTTCCTGCCCGACTCGCCCGGCCTGCGCACTGGGCGTGAGCCCGCGTCGTACGGTCTCCGGGTCAGCGGCCGCGGGTGCGTCGCCAGACGACGACCGACGCGCCGGGGTCGGGTCGGCGCAGCACCGGCAGCTTGTTCGGATCGGTGGGCCGGGAGCTGAGTGCCTGGCGCAAGGCGTCACGCGTGTCGGCGAGCTCGTTCGCGAGCTCCTCGGCGCGGGCCTGAAGGGCGGTGACCTGGTTCTCCAGCTCGAGGATCCGGCGTACGCCCTCGATCCCGACGCCTCCGGCGGTGAGGGACGCGATCTCGCGGAGCAGCTCGATGTCCCGGTGGCTGTAGCGGCGGCCACCGCCGCCGGTCCGCCCCGGCATGATCAGGCCCATCCGCTCGTAGGCACGCAACGTCTGCGGGTGCAGGCCGGACAGCTCGGCGGCCACGCTGATCACGTAGACGGCGGCATCCACGGGGAGGCCCGGCTGCTGGCTCATGTGGGCTCGAAGAGGTTGGCGCGCAGCGTGGTGTCGACGCCGGCGGCACGGTAGGCGGTCAAGGCCTCGCGGGCCGCGTCGTTGAGTCGCGCCGGCACCTGGACCTGGACGGTCGCGAGCAGGTCGCCCTTGGTGCCGTCCTTCTTGCGTGCGCCGCGGCCCCGGACGCGGAAGGTGCGCCCGTTGGGGGTGCCGGCCGGGATCTTCAGGGTCACTGCGGACCCCTCGAGGGTCGGGATCTTGATCTCGGCGCCGAGTGCGACCTCGTCGTAGGCGACCGGTACGTCGAGGGTGAGGTTGTCGCCGGACCGACCGAAGAGGCGGTGCGGCGTCACGCGGACGGTGACGAAGAGGTCGCCGGCCGCGCCGCCGTTCTCGCCGGCCCCGCCCTTGCCGCGCAGCCGGATCCGCTGGCCGTCCTTCACCCCGGCGGGGATGCGGGCCTGGATCTTGCGGGCCGAGGTGCCGCGCCCGGAGCCGTGGCAGGTGGGGCACGCCTCGTCGTAGATCAGCTGCCGGCCACCGCAGCGGGGGCACGTCTCGTTGATCGAGAAGGCCCCACCCATCGAGCTGACCACGAAGCCGGCGCCCTCGCACTCGGGGCAGATCTTGGGGGTCGTGCCCGGCTTGCCGCCGGTGCCGTGACACTCGGGACACGCCGAGTCGGAGGTCAGCCGGAGGCTGATCGTGACGCCGTCCATGGCGTCGGTGAAGCTGATCGTCGCGTTGGTCTCGACGTCGGCGCCACGCACGGCGCGGGTACGGGTCTGCTGACGGCCGCCCCGTCCGCCGAAGATGTCGCCGAACAGGTCGCCGAAGCCACCACCGCCTCCAGCGGTGCGGTCGCGCAGCAGGTCGCTCAGGTCGAAACCACCGCCACCAGGAGCGCCCCCGGGGAACCCGCCGCTGCCGTAGAGCTCGCGCATCTCGTCGTACTTCTTGCGCTTGTCCTCGTCGCCGATGACGTCGTAGGCCTCGGCGACCGCCTTGAACTTCTCGTGCTTGGCAGTGTCACCGGGGTTGGAGTCGGGGTGGTTGGCGCGTGCCAGCGTGCGGTAGGCCTTCTTGATCTCGGCCTGCGTGGCCTGCTTGGTCACGCCGAGCTCGGCGTAGAAGTCCTTGGTCGCCCAGTCGGTGCGCATGCCGTCGGTGCTCACTGCCCCTCCTCCTCTCCGGTGTCAGTCCTTGGTCGAGCCTGTTGCATTCGTCGGCCTGGCGAGACCCTCACTCGGCCGCGGGGTCGACGACCAGCACCTGCGCCGCCCGCACGACCCGGTCGCCGAAGCGGTAGCCCGCCTTGGCCACCACCTTGGCCGTGGTCACCTCCACCTCGGGATCCTCCCCGATGTGGCTCAGCGCCTCGTGGAGCTGCGGGTCGAAGGGGTCGCCCGGCTCGCCGAACCTGGTCAGCCCCGCCTGCTCCACCACGCGCTCGAGCTGGTCGGCCACGGCCTGGAAGCCGGGGTCGAGGTCGCTTCCCAGAGATCGAGCGGAGTCACGCGCGCGGTCGATGGTGTCGAGGACGTCGACGATCGGCGCCAGGGCGGAGTACGTCGCGTTCTCCCGCACCAGCTCGCGGTCCCGGTCGACGCGGCGCTTGTAGTTGAGGTACTCCGCCTGGAGCCGCTGCAGGTCCGCGGTGCGCTCGGCGAGCGCGCGCTCCACCTCGGCCACCGGCACCGCGTCCTCGTCGGCGGTGTCGGTCACGTCCTGGGGCTCCAGCGGAGCGCCCTCCTCGAGCATGTTGTCCACACCCGAGATGTCGGCCTCGACCTCCGTCTCGTTCGCCATCTCACCTGCCGCGTCCCCGAAGGAGCCTGCCCGAGGGGGAGCCGTCGCCGACTCCCCCTGGGGCTGCTTCTTGGTCACTTGGCTTCGCCCTCGCCCGCCTCGTCAGCAGGCTCGTCCACGATCTCGGCGTCGACGACGTCGTCGTCGGCGGCACCGGTCGAGGTGTCGGACCCACCGGCCGCGGCCTGGTCGGCCTCGGCGGCGGCGTACATGGCGGCGCCCATCTTCTGGCTGGACTCGCCGAGCTTCGTCACGCCGGTCTGGATCTCCTGCGAGCTCGCCTCCTCGTTCTCGAGGATGCCCTTCAGCGCGTCGAGGTCGGCCTGGACCTCGGTCTTGACGTCGTCGGGGATCTTCTCGGCGTTGTCGGTCAGGAACTTCTCGGTGGTGTAGACCAGGGAGTCGGCCTGGTTGCGGGTCTCGACGGCCTCGCGGCGCGCGGCGTCCTCGGCGGCGTACTGCTCCGCCTCCTTGACCATCCGGTCGATGTCGTTCTTCGACAGCGCGCTGCCGCCGGAGATCGTCATCGACTGCTCGCGCCCGGACGCCTGGTCCTTGGCGGAGACGTGGACGATGCCGTTGGCGTCGATGTCGAAGGTGACCTCGATCTTCGGGATGCCCCGGGGAGCCGGCGGGAGGCCGGTCAGCTCGAAGTTCCCGAGCGGCTGGTTCTGCGCCCACATCTGGCGCTCGCCCTGGGCGACCTTGATCTCCACGCTCGGCTGGTTGTCGTCCGCCGTGGTGAAGATCTCCGACCGCTTGGTGGGGATCGTGGTGTTGCGCTCGATCAGGGAGGTCATCACGCCGCCCTTGGTCTCGATGCCCAGGCTCAGCGGGGTGACGTCGAGGAGCAGCACGTCCTTGACCTCGCCCTTGAGGACACCGGCCTGGAGCGCGGCCCCCACGGCCACGACCTCGTCGGGGTTGACGCCCTTGTTGGGCTCCTTGCCCCCGAGCAGCTGGGTGACCAGCTCGGTCACGGCCGGCATCCGGGTGGAGCCACCGACGAGCACGACGTGGTCGATCTTGCCGACGTCGACGCCGCCGTCCTTGAGCACCGACTGGAACGGCGCCTTGGTGCGGTCGAGGAGGTCGGAGGTGAGCTTCTGGAACTCCGCGCGGGTCAGCTTCTCCTCGAGGTGGAGCGGACCCGACTCACCGTGGGTGATGTAGGGCAGGTGGATCGTGGTCTCGCTTGACGCCGAGAGCTCGATCTTCGCCTTCTCCGCCGCCTCCTGGAGTCGCTGCATGGCGATCTTGTCCTGCGCCAGGTCGACGCCGTTGTTGTCCTTGAACTTCTTGACCATCCAGTCGACGACGCGCGCGTCCCAGTCGTCACCGCCGAGGTGGTTGTCACCGCTGGTGGCCTTGACCTCGACCACGCCCTCACCGATCTCGAGCAGCGACACGTCGAACGTGCCACCGCCGAGGTCGAAGACGAGGATCGTCTGGTCGTCGCCCTTGTCCAGCCCGTAGGCCAGCGCGGCCGCGGTCGGCTCGTTGACGATCCGGCTCACGGTCAGGCCCGCGATCTCGCCGGCCTCCTTGGTGGCCTGCCGCTGCGCGTCGGAGAAGTACGCCGGCACGGTGATCACCGCGTCGGTGACGGTCTCGCCGAGATAGGCCTCGGCGTCGCGCTTGAGCTTCTGCAGCACGAAGGCGCTGATCTGCTGGGGGGTGAAGTCCTTGTCGTCGATCTTCTGGGACCAGTCCGTGCCCATGTGTCGCTTCACCGAGCGGATGGTCCGGTCGATGTTGGTGACGGCCTGCCGCTTGGCGACCTCACCGACGAGGACCTCTCCGGACTTGGCGAACGCGACCACGGACGGCGTGGTGCGGGCACCCTCTGCGTTGGGGATGACGGTGGGTTCTCCACCTTCGAGGACGGCGACGACGCTGTTCGTCGTACCGAGGTCGATGCCGACGGCACGAGCCATGTTGGGTTACCTCCGGGTCGTCCGACTGGTCCGTCCAGCCGGTCTGTGTGCGGGATCTCGACACCATCCTGACGGGCAGTGTCTCGGCGACAAAATCCTTGAGTCCGATCGACTCAACTTCTGTCATCCGGTGCAACGCAAGAAGCTCCTGGAGTTGTTCCCGATCCACCCACATTTTCGGGTCGTCCGCCCCACGACCACCTCTAGGTGAACCTCAGGCGGACGACCGGAGTACGGCGAGCTCGGGACCCCATGCGTCGATGAGGTCGCCGCACACGGTGGTGCCGTGGGCGGCGTCCCAGGCGCGCACCTCGCGGTCGACGACGGCGAAGGTACGACGCTGGGCGGCCGCGTCGCCGGCCAGGACCAGCTCGAGCTCGGGCAGGAGCGCCTCGGCCGTCCACGACGGGCAGGCGAGCGGGTGCACGCGCAGCTCCCACGGCAGGTACTTGTTGTAGGGGCGGAGCCGGCCGGCGAGGGCGAAGACCACGTCCAGCAGCCACGGCAGCGACTCGGCGGCGTCGAGCCGCGCCTCGAGCAGCCGCCCGTCCCGGGCGTTCTTCAGGGACCGGTAGGCGAAGTTCACGTAGCCGTCGAGCCGGTCCTGGTCGACCAGGATCCACCGCTGCTCGTCGTCGTCGACCGTCGCCTGCCGCCGGACCGCCTCGGTCACCCGGCCGCCGGTCTCGTCGCGCAGCACCTGCGCATGCGCGAACGACCAGCGGAAGTACCACCCGCCCGTGCCGTAGCGATCCACCTGCTCGAGGTCGGCGACCGACCAGTAGATCTCGTCGATCGCCGGACTGTGCCGCGTCTCGCGCTCCACGTCGTCGTCGCGCACGACGTAGACGTCGACGTCGGAACGCTCGGTCGCCATGTCGCCGCGCGCTGCGGACCCGCTCAGCACCAACCCCACGATCGTCGGGTCGTCACGCGCCACGAGCTCGTCGAGCGCCGCCCGCGCAGCGTGGCTGATCACACCTCGCGACGCTAGCGTCGTGCTCCGTGGCACGCCATCGAGTTCTGATCTCCGCCCACCGGTGCGGGTTCACCGAGCTGGGAGCCGTCGGTGGCCACGAGGACCCGCTGGCCGGCATCGCCCACTCGGCAGCGGTGGGCGCGGACTACTGCGAGTTCGACGTACGCCGGACGACCGACGGCGTGTTCGTGATCGCGCACGACCCCGACCTCGGGGCCGACCCGATCCGCGCCCTCGACTGGCCGATGCTGCACGCCCGCGCGCCGGAGGTCCTCCGGCTCGAGCAGCTGGTGGCCGCACTGGCCGCGACCGACATGGGCGCGCACGTCGACGTGAAGTTCGAGACGTCGGGCTCCGCCCGCCGCACGGGCGAGTCGTGGGAGTCCGACCTGCTCGCCGTCCTCACCGAGGCGCTGCCCGCGGACCGGATCGTGATGACCACCGGCCGCCGCAACGCCACCCGGTCCATGCGTGCGTGGGCCGTGGACCGGCGGTCGGGACTGCTCGTCGCGATGAGCATCGGCGCCAGCATCCGCGGCCTGCCGTGGACCGAAGCCGTCCGAAGCGTGTGGGGCCAGGTGTTCCCGCACCAGCGGTTCGCCGACTCGCATGCCGACGCGGTCGCGGCGCACTACGCGCTGGCGATCATCCGGCTGTCGCGCTGGACGAGGAAGATCGGCGTCCCGCTGCTGGTGTGGACGGTGGACAGCCCGCGCCTGCAGCGCAGACTGCTGCACGACCGTCGGATCTGGATGATCACCACCAACCATCCCGACCAGGCGTACCGGATCCGCGAGGGACACCCTCGCTAGCGTGACCCCATGCCCTCGCACGAAGAGATCACCCGGGTCCACGAGGACCCGCCGGGCGCCGACCCGTGGGTCGAGGGACATGCGCCCGCGCCGTACGAGATCCGCGTCGTGGAGTACGACGACGGGTGGCCGGCGGCCTTCGCGCGCGTCGCCGACCTGATCCGAGGAGCACTGGGCGATCGGGTGCTCGAGCTCCACCACGTGGGATCGACCTCGGTGGTCGGGCTCCCGGCCAAGCCGGTGATCGACGTCGACCTGGTGGTCGCCGACTCCGCCGACGAGCCGTCGTACGTCCCCGACCTGGTCGCCGCCGGCTTCGTCCACACCGGCCGGGAGCCCTGGTGGCACGAGCATCGGCTGCTGAAGCTCGCCGACCCGGTCGCCTACGTGCACGTCTTCGGGCCCGACTGCCCCGAGGTGATCCGGCACGTGATGTTCCAGGACTGGCTGCGCCAGCATCCCGACGACCTCGCGAGGTACGCCGAGGCCAAGCGTGCCGCGGCGGCCGAGATGAACGCGAAGCCGGGCGGTGGCACGGGGATGGACTACAACCGGCACAAGGAGCCGGTGGTCCGCGAGATCTACGACCGCATGTTCCGAGCCCACGGGATGCTCCTGTGACGATCCGGACGGCGACCGCGCACGACCTCGCCGGGATGGCCGCGGTCTACGACGAGCAGGTGCGCACGGGCATCGCGACGTTCGACCTGGAGCCGCCGCCGGCGTCGTACTGGGCGCATCGCGTCGCCAGCGCCGAACCCGGCGACCACGTGCTCGTCGACGAGGAGGACGGCGAGGTCCTCGGCTTCGCCTACTCGTCGTCGTACCGCCCGCGACCGGGCTACCGGCTGACTCGTGAGACCTCGGTGTACCTCGCCGAGCAGGCGCGCGGCAGCGGACGTGGTCGGCGGCTGTACGACGCGCTCCTGCCGCGCCTGCGCGCGGACGGGATGCACGTGGCGCTCGCCCTGATCGCGCTGCCCAACCCGGCGAGCGTCGCGCTGCACGAGTCATGCGGGTTCGAGCACCTCGGCACGATGCGTGAGGTGGGGTGGAAGTTCGACCGGTGGCTCGACACCGCGTGGTACCAGCGGATGCTCTGACCCCGACACGGTCCGGACCGTGGATCGGCGGGGGAGGCCGCCGGCCTCCCCCGCCGATCCATCCCCGATGGGTGCGGGCTCACGGCCCGGTCATGACCTTCCCGCCGGCCGTGGTCGGGTGGAAGTGCTGCGGGTGGTAGCCGTGCCTGGACTGGACCACCGTCTGCTGTTGCTGGTCGCTCGGTGCGACCGATCCGCTCGAGTTGTTCGCCACCGAGTAGGCCACCCCGCCGAGAGCGATGGCCACCACCGCGGCGGCCGCGGCGGCCATCGGTACGGGGTGATGGGTGAGAGTCGTCGTGCTCATGGCTGTTCTCCTGGTTCGGGGCCGTGGGTCCGGCCTGCTCACCCCTCACGCTCGCCCTAAGACCGTCCCTCGGCATCCGGCAGATTCCCCATCTTCGGCGCCTCTCGGCGCGAGGTCAGGAGTACGCCGTTCGCCGGATGGAACGCGGGCGTCTTAGCGCCAACGTGGACGTCGAACCTCAACCACACCCTCAGGAGGCGGACGTCATGCACAAGCTCCTGGCCAGCACCCTGGCCGCACTCACCCTCACCATGATCGGGGTCGCGCACCCCGGCTCGAGCTGGCCGTGCAACACCCTGACCCGGCCGTGCCACGGCCCGGTCCACCCGCTGTGAGGCGGACCCGGGAAGGCGCCCAGATCTGAGGCCCCGATTAGGTCATCTGCCCGATCCGCGGGTGGCGTCTTAGAGGCAGATTCGACGGCACGAGGAAACACCCCACCGCATGAGGAGCAGACCATGAACACCTTCGTCGCCAGCCCGGACCTGGCCCTGACCGTCGCCCACCGCACCGTCGCCGACCGCGTCTCGGATGCCGAGCACCGCGCGCTGGCGCGGGCAGCGCGAGCCGAGAGGCGGGCCCTCCGCCGCGAGACGAGGCGGCTCAGCGCCCGCCCGACCCAGCAGTACCAGCTCCCCTGGTGGGCCTTCCGGTTCACCCACCCTGCCCAGTGAGACCCCCCGTGACGCCCACTGAGGACCCACGGGGGACCCACTGAGGACCCCCCGGGGCCCACGGGGGACCCACGGGGAACCAGGGCCGGCGCGGCCACGGGTGACTCCCTGCTCCTCGCGCCACGCCAGCCCTTCCGACACGCGCCGGCACCCACCCACCCGGGTGCCGGCGCGGCGTCGTTGTGGCCCGGACCTCGTCGCCCAGGCAAAGGCTGGGCCGCTCCCTTTCATGTTCCGGCGATCCTCTGGGAGGATCACCAGGTGGTCGTGATGCAGGGCCAGCCAGAACCCACCCCCCGCGCTTCCTGGACCGACCAGGCTGCGGCGTTGCTTCGTCATGCCCAAGAGGTCGCCGAGGAGCTGCAGAGCCAGGCGGAGCAGGATGCTCGCGCCCTCACCGAGGAGGCCGAGCGTCTCCGCGAGGAGGCCGACCGGCTCCATGCCGAAGCCGCCCGGGCGCGCGATCTGGCCCAGCAGACCCGCGAGGACAGCTCCGCCGACGCCGAGCAGGTCGTCAAGGACGCCGGCGACCAGGCCCGACTCCTGATGGAGGCTGCCCAGACCCATCACGACCAGATCGTCGCCGAGGCCGAGAGCACGGCCGCCCAGCGCCTCGAGGTCGCCGAGGAGCAGCACCGTGCGGCGACGGCCGAAGCCGACCGCGTGCGCCAGGAGGCCCAGCAGCAGGCGGACGCCTGGGTGGCATCGGCGCGGGCCCGCGCCGACCAGCAGGACTCCCAGACCCGCGACCTGGTGGCGACGCGCGTCGCGGAGGCCGAGGCGCGGAGCGAGGCTCTGCTCGCCGCCGCCGAGGCCGAGTCCACCTCGCTGCGCGAGAAGGCCGAGCAGGAGGCGCACGCTGCGCGCGAGGCCGCCGCCGCCGACGCGGACGAGATGCGGCAGGCGGCCGAGCAGGTGCTCGCCTCGGCCCGGGTCCGGGCCGAGGAGCTGATGGCGTCCGCGCAGGAAGAGGCCCGACGCGAGCTGGCCGTCGCCGCCGAGCAGACCGCCTGGACCCAGCAGACGGTGCGGTCGCTGCTGGAGACGGCCGACCTCGAGGCGGACCGAGTGCGTCAGGTGGGGCACCGCGAGGCGGCAGACCGCGTCCGCCGTGCCCGGCTCGGCGTGGGTGACGTCGCCGGCCGCCTCCGTCACAAGCTCGCCACCGAGACCGATGCCGCCCAGCAGGAGGCCGATGCCCTCCGCCGCTCCGCCGCCGAGGCACTGGCCCGGGCCGAGCAGGACGCCGCCGGCGTGCGCGAGGCCGCTGAGGTCGAGGCCGCGCGGCTCCGGGCCGCTGCCGAGGCCGCGGTGACCGCGGCCGAGGAGCGTGCGAGCCACCGCCTCGACGAGGCGGAGCACGGCGCCCGCACCCTCCGTGAGCAGGTGGCCGTCGAGATCCTCGCGAAGGAGCGGGCCGCCGACGACGAGCTGCGACGGGCCCGCGCGGCCGGAGCCGGCATGGTCGCCGACGCGCGGACGGAGGCAGACGAGCTCCGCGCACAGGCGCGCCGTACGCTCGAGGACGCCCGCGCCGAGATCGCACTCCTCGCCCGACGACGCGACGGCATCACCGCTGAGCTCGGGCAGCTCTCAGGCGTCATCCAGGCACTCGCTGTGCCACACCCCCACCCCTCCAGCACAGAGGAACAAGAGCAGTGACCGACCAGAACACGTTCAAGACCGTCATGCGTGGCTACGACCCCGCCGAGGTCGATCGTCGACTCCAGGAGCTCGGCGCGGCTCTCACCGAGCTGACGCACCAGCGCGACGGGCTGGCCGCCCGTGTCGAGGAGCTGCACCACACGTCGAGTGAGGCCGCCCAACCGGCGACCTACGAGCACCTCGGGTCGCGGGTCGGCCAGATCCTCGGCCTGGCCGAGAGCGAGGCGCTCGAGCTGCGGACCGAGGCCCAAGAAGAGGTCGACGCGCTGCGCGCGAACGCGCAGAAGGACGCCACCCGGGTGCGCGACGAGGCCGACCGCTACGCCGCGCGCGTGCGCAGTGAGGCCGACGCCGACGCCGCGCGGATCGTGGAGGACGCGCGCAAGGCTGCCGACGACCACCGCGACAGCGCCGAGCGCGACGCCTCCGTGCGCCTCCAGGAGGCCGAGGCGGTCTACGAGGAGCAGCGTGCGCGAGCGGCGAAGGCGGCGGCCGACTTCGAGACCACGCTGGCCGGCCGTCGTAGTGCCGCCGAGGACGAGTTCACCCAGAAGATGGGCGAGGCCCAGGCCCGGCTCGACGAGATGAGCGACCTCGCCGAGCGCACCCGCCTCGACGCCGAGGGCACGCGAGCCCAGGCCGCCAAGGAGGCCGGTCGCGTGACCGAGGACGCCCACGAGTCTGCCGCCCAGATCATCGCCGAGGCCAAGGCCACCGCCGAGCGCATCCGCAGCGACTCCGATCGCGAGCTCGCCGCAGCCACCCAGCGCCGCGACAGCATCAACTCCCAGCTGGCCAACGTCCGACAGATGCTCGCCACGCTCACCGGTACCGCGCCCTTCTCGCTGACCGGCCTGGCCGACGCCCCCGACGAGGCGTGGGTGGGAGCCGACGACGAGCACGCGTCCGCCGATGACGGACAGCCGCAGGTCGACGAGTCCGAGGTCGCGCCGTCGTCCGACGAGCAGGTCGACGCGGAGCACGACTCCGAGACCAGCGCGGAGGCGCTGGCCCACGGCCGGACCTGATCCCTCCGCGGCGTCGTCCAGCCATCTTCGCCGTACCGGGCAGTGGCGGGGCCCCGCCTCGCGCAGGTGGAGTTCGGCCCGCCGAGCGTGAGACTGCTTCCCTTGTGAGCCCGCGGAGTGCAGGCTGGTGACATGCCGACCTCGCCCACGACCGTCGTCCTGTTCGGTGCCACCGGCGACCTGGCCCGGCGCAAGCTGCTCCCGGGGCTGCTCCACCTCTTCCAGACGGGCCTGATGCGCGACGTCACGGTCGTGGGCACCTCCCTCGACGAGCACGACCGCGACTCGTTCATCGAGTTCGCGCACCAGGCCGTCACCGAGTTCGGCGGCGACGACGGCGACACGGAGGGCTGGTCGGAGTTCGCCAAGCTGCTCCACTGGTCGCCGGGCGAGACCGGTCCGGAGGGACTGCGCCGCACCATCGAGGAGGCCGAGGGCGGTCGCGCCGGCGAGTTCGAGCGACTCCACTACCTCTCCGTGCCGCCGAAGGCCGCGCTGTCGGTGGTCCACGAGCTCAAGGAAGCCGGCCTGGTCGAGCGCAGCAGGATCATCATGGAGAAGCCGTTCGGCACCGACCTCGAGAGCGCCCAGAAGCTGAACGCCGAGCTCCACGAGGTGTTCCAGGAGGAGCAGATCTACCGGATCGACCACTTCCTGGGCAAGGAGGCGGCGCAGAACATCCTGGCCTTCCGGTTCGCCAACGGGTTGTTCGAGCCGATCTGGCACCGCAACCACATCGACCATGTCCAGATCGACGTCCCCGAGGAGCTCGGTCTCGAGCAGCGCGCGTCCTTCTACGAGGGCACCGGCGCCTATCGCGACATGGTCGTCACCCACCTGTTCCAGGTGCTCGCGTTCACCGCCATGGAGCCGCCGACCACCCTCGATCCCGCTGCGATCGGCGAGGAGAAGAACAAGGTCTTCCGCTCGATGCTCCCGATCGAGCCGCACGACGTGGTCCGCGGCCAGTACGTCGGGTACCGCGACATCGAGGGCGTCGCCCACGACTCCGACACCGAGACCTTCGTCGCCCTCAAGTGCTTCATCGACAACTGGCGCTGGGCCGGTGTGCCGTTCTACCTGCGTACCGGCAAGCGCCTGGCCGAGGGCGCCCGCATCATCTCGATCGCCTTCCGCGAGCCGCCGCGCTCGATGTTCCCGGCCGGCTCCGGCGTGGGCGACCACGGACCCGACCACCTCACCTTCGACCTCGCCGACCAGGCCAAGATGTCGCTGTCGTTCTACGGCAAGCGGCCCGGGCCGGGCATGAAGCTCGACAAGCTGTCGATGCAGTTCGCCATGCACGACACCGGCTGGGCCGGCGCGGTCCTGGAGGCCTACGAGCGGCTGATCTACGACGCCGCGCGCGGGGATCGCACGCTGTTCACCACGGCGCAGGGGATCGAGCGGCTGTGGGAGATCTCCGCGCCGATCCTCGACAACCCCCCGATCGTGCGTCCCTACTCACAGGGCTCCTGGGGGCCGAACCAGATCCATCAGCTGATCGCGCCGTTCGCCTGGCGGCTGCCGTTCGAGCGGCAGTGGCGCAACCCCAACGAGATCGGGGGCTGACGTCTCAGGAACTCGCGATCCGGTCGGCCAGCTTGGTCGCCTGCGCCTTGTCGAACGTGCCGAGGATGGCCAGCTTGTCGCTGTGGAACGACGAGTCCACGATGACCGAGGTCAGCACGGTCCCGTCGTAGGAGTAGGCGACGTCGGTGCCGGTCAGTGACTTCGTCCCCGCGGCCAACGTGCTGGCCGTCGCCGGGTCGAGCGTGACCTGGACGTACCACAGCTTCCCGTGGCCGATCTGCTTGGCCACCGCCGTGTCGACTCCGCCGCTCGTGATCGGCCCCTTCATCAGGTAGACGGTGCTCTCGGCGTCGCACTCCATCAGCATCCCCTGCACCGTGGTCGGGTCCATCGGGCACGACTGGGTGCTCATCTGGTCGACGAGGTCCTTGGGGACCTGGGGCCCGAACTGGACCCCGGGCGAGTAGCGCGCGTAGACGGGTCGCACCTCGAGCGCATGCGAGGAGGCCGCCGGCCCGCCGTCGGACGGCGTACCAGTCGAGGAGGAGCCGGAGCCGCAGGCGGCGGCGAGGCTCGCGATCAGCGCGAGCGGGGCCAGGGTTCGCAGGAGACGCACGGCCCCCATCTAACAGGGCGATCCCAACCCGCTCGGGCGTGGGGCGACGGCGCGCGGAATAACCAGGGCGCTCGCGTTGTGGGACCTGACATGACCGATTCCCATGTCCCGACCGTGACCCTCAACGACGACCGCCGGATCCCGCAGCTGGGCTTCGGAGTCTTCAAGGTGCCGCCGGCAGAGACCCAGGAGACCGTCGAGCGGGCCTTCGAGGCCGGCTACCGGCACATCGACACCGCCCAGATGTACGGAAACGAGCAGGGGGTCGGAGCCGCGATCAAGGCGTCCGGGCTGCCGCGCGAGGAGCTGTGGATCACCACCAAGCTCAACAACGGCTTCCACCGCCCCGATGACGCCCGACGCGAGTTCGCGGCGTCCTTGGACCGGCTCGGCCTCGACCAGGTCGATCTCTTCCTCATCCACTGGCCCCTGCCCACGCGGTACGACGGGGACTACGCGTCGACCTGGCGCACCCTCACCGAGCTCCGCGAGGACGGTCGCGCCCGCTCGATCGGCGTCTCGAACTTCGAGCCGGACCACCTGCAGACGATCATCGACGCGACCGGCGTCGTACCGGCGGTGAACCAGATCGAGGTCCACCCCTTCTTCGGCAACGAGGCCGCCCGGGCCGCCGACGCGCAGCACGGCGTCGCCACCGAGGCCTGGGCGCCGATCGCCCGCGGCCAGGTGAACGACGACCCGACGATCACCGCCATCGCCGAGCGGCTCGGACGCACCCCCGCCCAGGTCGCCCTGCGCTGGCACCTCCAGCGCGGCGACATCGTGTTCCCGAAGTCGATGCACGCCGAGCGGATGGCGGAGAACTTCGCGATCTTCGACTTCGCGCTCTCCGACGACGACCTCGCCGCCATCACCGCCCTCGACCGGGGCGAGGACGGTCGGACCGGCCCCAACCCGAACACCATGGACTGGCTGGGCTGAGCCCCCTCACCGGGTCGTCCGCCCCACGACCACCTAGAAGTGAACGCCAGGCGGACGACCCGATCCTGGGCTTCGGTCGTCCGCCCCACGACCACCTAGAAGTGAGCGTCAGGCGGACGACCCCGAGTCGAGGGACTGGCCCCAGCGGCGGAGCAGGTCGGCCAGCTGGGCACGCTCCTCGGCGGTGAAGCCGGAGACCAGCCTGGCCTCGTTGGCCACGTGCCGTCCCATCAGCCGGTCCACGAGCGCCAGGCCGTCCTCGGTGAGCCGGATCCGTCGGGAGCGGGCGTCAGCCTCGCTGACGGCGCGCGTCACCAGGCCACGGCGTTCGAGGCGGTCGATCCGCTTGGTCACCGCGGACGATGTCACCATGGTCGAGGCTCCGAGCTCGCTCGGCGTCAGCTCGTACGGCGACCCGTGCCGGCGGAGCGTGACCAGGACGTCGAAGTCGCCGTCGCCGAGCCCCTCCTCGGCGAAGACCGTGCGCAGCTCGGCGTTGAGGACGTCCGCGAGTCGGTGCAGCCGACCGATCAGCCCGATCGGTGACGCATCGAGATCCGGGCGCTCCCGGACCCACTGCTCGAGGATCTCGTCCACATGGTCGCGCTCCATGTCTTCACTATATCTTCCTGGGAAGGTATATTAGTTTCCATGGAAACTATTGGTTGGCGAGCCGCCCTCCTCACCACCTTCGCCCCCGCCGCCTGGGGTACGACGTACCTCGTCACCGAGCGCCTGCTCCCTCCCGACCGGCCCCTGCTGTCGGCCACGTTGCGGGCCCTGCCCACGGGGCTGGTCCTGCTCGCCGTGACCCGACGCCTCCCGCGCGGCGACTGGTGGTGGCGCGCGGCGCTGCTGGGCGTGTGCAACATCGGGCTGTTCTTCCCACTGCTCTTCCTGGCGGCGTACCGGCTGCCCGGCGGCCTCGCCTCGACCCTCCAGGCCTCCTCTCCCCTGGCGGTGATGGCACTCGCCGCGCTCCTCATCGGTGAACGCGCCGGCACGGCTCGCCTGGTGGCGGCAGGCGTCGGAGTCCTCGGCGTGGCGCTCCTGGTCCTCCGCTCCCCCGGGCACCTCGACGCACTCGGACTGCTCGGCGCCTTCGGCTCCGTGGTCGTCTCCGCGCTGGGCTTCGTGCTGATCAAGCGCTGGACGCCGCCGGTCGACCTGCTCACCCTCGTCTCCTGGCAGCTCGTGGTGGGTGGCCTCGCACTGGTGCCCGTCGCCCTGCTCGTCGAGGGCGCACCACCGCACCTGGACGCTCCTGCGCTCGGGGGCTACCTGTGGCTGATGGTCGCCGGGACCGGTCTGGCCTACTGGTGCTGGTTCACCGGTCTGCGCGCCATGCCCGCCGGGGCCGTCTCGCTGATCGGCCTGCTCAACCCGGTGGTCGGGACGACGCTGGGGGTCGCGATCGCCGGTGAGGCGTTCGGCGCGCTCCAGGCGCTCGGCGTCCTGCTCGTGCTCGGCGGCGTGCTCGCCGGTCAGCCCGGCGCGCTCGCCTGGGTACGTCGGTCGGTGACCGTGCGTCGTACGGCGACGGCCCCGACCGCGAGCGAGTGCCGCGCCTAGCGGATGGTGACCTTGACCTGGTTGGAGGTCAGCTTGCTGTCGGAGTCGATCATCCGGAAGCGGTTGACGCCCGGCGTCCCGGTCTGGATGTAGGTCGAGAACGTGCCGTTGGTGACCGAGGCGGAGATCGAGTAGAAGTCCTGCCAGCTGCCGTTGCTGAACTTCTGCACGTTCAGGACGGATCCCTCGCCGCCCGGGTATGAGCCGGTCAGGTCGATGCGACCCATCGGCGCCACCGAGGTCTCGCCTGCCTGGAGCGAGATCCGCTTCTTGGGCTTGTGGATGCGCGGGCTCGACGAGCTGCTCGTGTCCGAGGGGGACGAGGACCCGAGCGTGATCGAGGGCCCGTCGGACGCCTTGGTCTTCTGCGGCTTGGGCAGGTAGAGCGTGGCCCCGGGGTCGCCGGCCACCGCGGCGTGCCCGCCACCGAGACCGAGCACGTGGGCTCCGGCCAGCACGGCCAGTCCGGTCACCAGGCCCACGGCCAGGGCCACGCTCACCAGGGCCAGGAGCCCGGCGATCACCGGGCGCTGCTCGTCCGCACTCACGTCGGGCCACACCTCCTCAGTGGCCCATTGTTCAGCACCACCCCGACGTCCGGCGAAACCGGGGCGCCCCAGGCGCGCGGCCGGCGGTCATCCTCGGGGAAGAAGTCGAGCGGTGCCGCTGATGCTCGCGGCCTCGGTGCGACACCACGTGGTGTCGCTCGGCGGGGGTGCCACTGCGGTCATCGCCGGCAGGAGGGCCGGACGAAGACGGCGCGCCACGCCGCGGAACCGCACGGCCCCACGGTCCACCTCGTCGTGTGGAAGTACGGGCACGGGCGAGCCCTCGGGGCTCAGCCGACTCAGCCCGGCTCCGCCCGATCGGCGCGCTCAGCGGCGCGCTGCCTGGCCTGTCTCTCGGCCACGGCGTGCTCGTCGGTGAGCGAGTCGTAGCGCCAGAAGTCGTGCAGCCACATCGCCGTCAGGCCGACGCCGGCCACACAGCTCACGCCACCGCTCACGATGGAACCGCGAACCGTCCAACGGTCGGCGACGAAGCCGGCCCGCACCTGGCCGGCCAGCGGACCGATCGAGTAGCTGAGCATCTCGATGCCGGCCAGGCGGCCGCGCATGTTGTCGGGGATCGTCTGGTTCCAGATCGTGCCGCGGAACACCGCCGAGATCATGTCGGCACCGCCGGCCAGGGCGAAGAAGAGCAGACAGATCCAGATCGAACGTGCGGTACCGGCCAGCGCGATGCAGGCGCCGTACGCCATCGCCGCCAGCACGATGGCGCGTCCGTGTCGGTGGACCCGTGAGGTCCAGCCCGACAGCGCGGTGGCGAGCACGGCCCCGACCGTCTCTGCGGAGTACAGGAGCCCCAAGAACTGCGGCTTCGCGAACACCTGGTCGGCCAGCGCCGGGAACAGCACGATCGGCATCGCGAGCATCATCGCGATCAGGTCGACGACATAGGTGCCGAGCAGGTCGCGTCGGCTCAGCGCGTAGCGCAGCCCCTTCTTGATCCCGCTGAAGCTGGGCGGCTCCGTCTCGCCGACGTGGGGGTAGCGCCGCATCGCGGCGTAGAGCATGGAGGCGACGAAGAGTCCGACGATGTCGACCAGGAAGCACCACCCGGGGCCGAACCCCGCGACGAGCACACCGCCGATCGCCGGGCCGACCAGGACGCCCGACTGCATGCCCAGGCTGCTGAGGGCGTTCGCAGCGACGATCTCGTCGTGTCGGACCGTACGCGGAAGCAGCGCCTCGCGAGAGGGCCGCTGGAGTGCCGAGGAGGAGGCGAGCAGTCCTGACACGAGGAAGATCTCCCACAGCCGCGGGTGCGGAGAGAACGCGTTGATCGCCAGCCAGGCCGTGAACGCGGCCTGCGCGATCCCGGTCCAGATCAGCAACAGGCGCCGGTCGAAGTGGTCGGCGAGCGCGCCGCCGTAGAGGCCGAAGACGATCAGTGGCACCAGCTCCACCAGACCGACGGCGCCGACCGCGAGGTTGGACCCGGTGAGCTGGTAGATCTGGTAGGGGATGGCGACATAGGTCATCATCCCGCCCAGGTAGAACACCGTGCCGGCGATCAGGAGCAGGCGGAAGTCACGGTGCTCACGGAATGGACCCAGGTCCAGTCTGAGCGCGCGAAGACGTGCCCCCCAACCCATCCGGTCATTGTGACGGCCCACCGACCCGCCCGGCCCCGAATTGGCCAAGTCGTGATCAGCCCACCCGGACCCGTGCCCCACGTCGCGGCACGCTCGTGATGTTGCGCACCTTGGGCACGTCGCGCCCCGCCGCTGTCACGTCGTACGACGTGAGGATCTCGCGGAGGACGGCCACGCCCTCCATCACCGAGAACCCGGCCCCGATGCAGCGCCGGACGCCGCCGCCGAACGGGATCCACGTGTTCACCGGCGGGTTGTGCCCCACGAAGCGGGTCGGGTCGAAGCGCTCGGGATCCGGGTGGTTGTCGCCGCGGGCATGGCTGATCAGGATCGACGGGCCCACGGTGGCGCCGGCGGGGAGGTCCCACCCGGCCAGGGTCACCGGCCGCATCAGCGTGCGGACCACCATCGGGATCACCGGGTGCAGCCGCATGGACTCCTTCAGCACGGCCTCGAGGTAGACGTCGTCGCCCTCCCGTGCCGCCGTACGGGCGCGGGCGAGCTGGTGGTCGTTGCTGCCGAGCTCGTGGAGTGTCCATGCCAGGGCCGTGGCGGTGGTCTCGTGACCGGCCAGCAGCAGCGTCACGAGCTGGTCGCGGAGCTCCTCGTCGCTCAGCCGGTCGTCGTCGTCACCGGCCTGGATCAGGCGCGACAGGACGTCGGACCGGTCGGCCAGGTCGGGTGCCGCGCGCCGCTCGCGGATCTCGGCGTAGATCAGCTCGTCGAGCCGGTAGGCGTTGGCGACCGTGCGCCTCCAGGGACCGAAGCGCTGGAGCCAGGGATACCCCCAGCCGAGGAGGACGGCGGGGCTGATGTCGACCGTGCGGTTCACGCAAGGGCGGAGCCGGGCCAGGCGCTGCTCGTCGGTGACGCCGAAGACCACGCGCAGGATCACCTCGAGGGTGAGCGCGTTCATCCGGTCGAGGCTGCGGAACTCGTCGCCGGGAGCCCACCGCGCCACCTCGTCACGGGCGACGTCCGCGACGAGGGCGCGGTAGGTGCGCAGGGCATGGCCGTTGAAGGCGGGCATCAGCAGCGCTCGCGCCCGCTTGTGCTCGCCACCGTCCTGGAGCAGGAGCGAGTGCTCGCCCATGATCGGGCCGAGGATCGCGTTGCCCTTGCCGGCGTGGAAGACCTCAGGGTCGCCGGCGAAGATCTCCTTGGCGTGCTCCGGCCGCGTGAACAGCACCAGCGGTCGTCCGCCAGGGACGATCCGCACGGTGAAGACATCGCCGTACTTCCGCCACAGGTATGGGACGAAACGGTGCCGGAAGCGGAGCAGACCGACGCTCTGCAGCCAGACCGGCCAGCGCGGGCCCGGGGGCAGACCGCTCGGGTCGATGGTCGGCCCGGACTCACCGCCGAACGGCCGCATCCGTTCGAAGCGTCGGGCGGTCAGGTCGGCGGTGTCGGTCTGGTCGAGCGTGGTCATGGCGGCTCCGTTCCCGCTCGCCATACTACGAGTACGCGAAACGGGCGGACCAGCCTCAGCCGAGGAGCCCCTCCCGGCGAGCGATCGCCGCCGCCTCGGTGCGCCCGGCGGCGTCGAGCTTGCCGAGGATGTTGGAGACGTGGACCGAGACGGTCTTGGTGCTGATGAAGAGCTGCCGACCGATCTCGCCGTTGCTACGGCCCTCGGCGACCAGGGCGAGGATCTCGGACTCGCGGGGGGTCAGGGTCGTCCTCGGCCCCGACACCGCCGGCGCGGGTGCGACCGGCGCGACGATCGACAGCAGCGGGGTCGCACCCAGCCGGCGCGCCGTCTCGGCCATGGCGTCAGCCTGCTCGCGCGCCTCGTCGAGGTCGCCCGTGGCGGTCAGGAGCGAGGCGAAGCGGGCGCGCACGGCCGCGAGCTCGTAGGGCGCGCCGTACGTCTCGAACCGGGCGACGGCCTCACGCCAAGCGGTGAGGAGCTCGTCGTGGGACGGGGGGTCGACGTCGGCCGCCCAGCGCCACCGCAGGAGCTCGGCCCACAGCCTCGCCTCCCAGGCACGTGCCTCCGGGCCCCACTCGACAAGCGCGTCTCCGCGCCGGTCGATCACGCCGCGGGCGTCGGCGACCAGGCGGGCCACGATCTCGGCGTCCGAGGCACGCTCGAGGGCACTGCGATGCGCCGCCCCCGACGCGAACACGGCGAGGGTGGTGACGGCCAGCCGCACCCTCGCCTGGAACAGCGGGTGCCAGATGCCGGTCAGGGTCTCGACGATCAGGCGGTACGTCGCGAGCGCGGCGGCCTGGTCGCCGGCCTGGTCGTGGAGGGCCAGCTCTGCGGTGCCGCCGGTGATCGCGATCAGCCCCTCGAGCCGCCAGAACTCGTGCAGGCCCCGCGCCAGCTCCCCGGCCCGGGCATCCCCCCGCGCGGCGAGGATGTCGGCCCGGCTGGCCGTGAAGAGCGCGCGGTAGATCGGGGGCGGCGAGTCGCGGTCGAGGTCGAGCACCCGAAGCGCCTCGTCCCACCGGCCCTGGAGCTTCAAGGACATGGCGTGGCTCCAGCGCGCCTCCGCGGCGAACGGGTTCCACGGGGTGCCGGCCTTCCGGCCCCGGATCGTGGCCTCCTCGAAGGCATGGTCGGCCAGGTCGAACTCGCCGCGGTCGAGGTGGTGGTGGCCCAGCAGCAGGAGACCGCGCAGCTCGGCGGTGTCGGCGCCCGCGGCCGACGCCTGGTCGATCGCGGCTCGCAAGGCCTCGACGATGGCCTCGGGCGAGACGCTGCGCTCGAGCCCGACCAGGGTCGTGCGGATGTCGCTGGCGAGTCGTGGCATGTCGAGGCGCTCGGCCATGGCGAGGGCGGCCATGGCGACCTCGCGGCCCTCGTCGACCTGGTGGGCGCGGGCCAGGGTCCGCGCGTGCACCGCGAGGACCTTGGCCCGGGCGGTCGTCGGCTCGTCGGGGACGAGAGCCACGGCCTGGCGGGTCAGCTCGGTCGGGTCGTCCTGGGTCTCGGTCATCGCGAGCGCGCCGGCCAGCACCCCGAGCAGCTGGCCGCGCACGGAGTCGGAGGTGTCGGGCGGCAGGTGGTCGAGCTGCTCGCGGACGACGCCCAATGCGCGGGCCGGATGTCCGGCCGCGATCAGGGCGTCGGAGACGAGCCCGACGAGGCGGGGGTAGTCGAGGTGGCTGCCCTCGGGAGCCCGGGAGTCGTGCCACAGCTCGAGCGCCTGGAGGTAGTGGAACGCGGCCTCCTCGGCGCCACCGACGCCCCGCGCGTCGTCACCGGCGCGCAGGCTCGCGGTGAGGGCGGTCGCGTAGTCCTTGGCCAGCCGGGCGTGGCGGGCCAGCTCGGCGGCGGTCCCGGTGGCTCGACCCTCCTGGAGGGCTCGGGCATAGGCCGCGTGGAGACCGGTGCGCTCGCCGGGCAGGAGGTCGTCGTACACCGCCTCGGCGAGCAGGGCGTGCCGGAACTGGTAGTAGTCGTCGCGGCTCGGCACCAGCACGTGCCCCTCGACGGCGTCGCGCACCGCCCGGTCGAGGTCGACCGACGCGACGTCGACGACGGCGCTGAGGGCGGCATGGGAGACGCGGCGGCCGGCCACCGCCGAGGCGCGGACGACGGTGACCGCTGCGTCGTCGAGACCCTCGAGCCGGACGAGGAGCACGTCGGCGAGGTCTTCGGGGATGCCGCCGTCACGAGCCGAGCTGGCGCCCACCAGCTCCTCGACGAAGAACGCGTTGCCCTCTGCCCTGGTGACGATGTCGCGGACGCGCTCTTCGGGGAAGGGGACCGAGCTGAGCTGGTCGACGAGACGGCGTACGTCGGCCGGGGGCAACGGCTCGACCTGGATCCGCTCGACGCCCGCCATCCGCGACCACTCGGCGACCTGGCGGCGCAGCGGGTGTCGGCGGTGGAGGTCGTCGGCGCGATAGGAGGCGACGAGGGCCACCGGAGCGTCGAACCCCCGGCTGAAGAGGAAGCTCATCAGGTCACGGGTCGACTGGTCGGCCCAGTGGAGGTCCTCGACGACCAGCAGGAGCGGTCCTTGGCGGCCGACGGCCTCGGCGAGGGCGTGCACTCCGTCGAAGAGGGCGGCCTGGTCGGCGGGCACGGACTCGGGGTCGGTCGCCTGCGACAGCATCCTCTGGCCGGGCAGGAGCCGGAGCAGTGCGGGGTGGCGCAGGGCGACCTCGTCGAAGGTCTCGGGAAGCTCGCGGGAGATCCGGCCGGTGATCTCGGAGATGGGGAGGTAGGGCAGAGCACTGTCGGCGAAGTCGAGGCAATGACCCGCCAGCACCTGCCAGCCCTCGGCGACCGCCCGGTCGCGGAGCTCGGTCAGGAGGCGGGTCTTGCCGACGCCGGCGTCACCTGCCAGCAGTACCGCCGAGCGGGGCTGACCGTCGGCGGACGCAGAGATGCCGAGCGTGGAGCAGAGGTGCTCCAGCTCGGCATCTCGACCAACCAGCGCCGACGTCACGGGGTCCATGATGTCGTGGACCGCCGACATCATCACCTCAGTTGATCCAGTTCTTCTCGTCGCTGCCCGCCATCCGGCGTGCGTCCTGCTGGCGGCGGAGCCAGCGACGGTTGCGGACCGGCTTGAGCTGACGGCGCGTGCGCTCGGTGTGGTAGCGGTACTCCGGCTCGAGGAGGAAAAGCTCGTTCATGTCTCTCATCCCTTCGGTTCTCGTCCGACCTCTCGTCGACAAGGAAGAGACTCGTCGCCTGAGGTAGGCGCAGACATCGGCACCGTGCCCTATCCCTGGCGGTGGGCTACCTCAGATCGGACCGATCCGGGGCAGTCCTACCTCAGGCCCCCAGATCCGCCCAGGTCGGTCGGGAGTGCTGCCCAACCGGCGCAATCGCGCCGTTCTGACAGCTGCAGACGCCGATCCCATGCCCAAGCGGCGCAATTGCGCTGCTTCGGCGGCCCGCGCAGCCCGCGGCCGGGTCAGACCGGCCGTCCGCCGACCCACGTGCCGGTGACAAGGGGTACGCCGGGGCGGTAGGCCAGGTGGAGGTGGCTGGGCGCGTCGAGCATGAAGAAGTCGGCCCGTCGGCCGGGGGTGAGGGCCCCGACGTCGTCGCGGTCGAGGGCGGCCGCGGCGGTCGCGGTGGCGGCGTACACCGCCTCGCCGGGCGTCATCCCCATCTCGCGGACAGCCAGGGCGATGCACAACGGCATCGAGCTGGTGAAGCAGGAACCGGGGTTGCAGTCGCTGGCCAGGGCGACGCGGACGCCGGCGTCCAGGAGGCGCCGGGCGTCGGGGTAGGGCTGACGGGTGGAGAACTCGACGCCGGGGAGCAGCGTCGCGATCGTGCCGCTGTCCCGCAGCGCCGCGACGTCCTCGTCGTCGAGGTAGGTGCAGTGGTCGACCGCGGTCAGTCCGAGCTCCGCCGCGAGTCGTACGCCGGGTCCCGGGCCGAGCTGGTTCGCGTGGAGGCGCCCGCGGAGCCCGGCCGCAGCACCCGCCCCGAGCACGGCTCGGGCCTGGTCGGCGTCGAAGGCGCCGCGCTCGCAGAACGCGTCGACCCACCGGGCGTGCGGCGCGCAGGCCTCGAGCATCGGCCCGGTGACCAACGCGACGTACTCCTGCGGTGTCGCGCCCTCGGGCACCACGTGGGCGCCCAGGAAGGTGGTCTCCTCGGTGAACTGCCGCGCGACGGCCAGGCTGCGGGCCTCGTCGTGGACGGTGAGCCCGTAGCCGCTCTTGATCTCCACGGTCGTGGTGCCCTGGCGGCGCATCTCCTGGACCAGCCGGCCGACGTGGCTGGTCAGCTGCTCGTCGGTCGCCGCACGGGTGGCGGCCACGGTGGTCCGGATGCCGCCGGCGGCGTACGACTCGCCCGCCATCCGGGCCGCGAACTCCGCTGCACGGTCGCCGGCGAACACGAGGTGGGAGTGGGAGTCCACGAACCCCGGCAGCACGGCGCGTCCGCCCGCGTCGACTTGCTCGTCGGCGGCCGGTGCCTCGGCCGCGGGCCCGACCCAGGCGACGGTCGACCCTTCGACGACGAGCGCCGCGTCCGCGATCGTGCCGAGTACGTCCCGACTCCCGGGAGCGTTGGTGACCAGCTCACCGATGCCGGTGATCACGGTCGTGCTCATGACTGCTCCCAGGTCCGGGCGAGGGCGGCGGCGAGGTCGCGGCCGAGCTCCTCGCGGTCACCCTGCCGGAAGACCACCCGGCCGTCGACGACGACCTGGGTGACGTCCTCGGCGACCGCGGCGAAGACCGCGGTGTGCTCGTCGCCACCGCTCCCGGCGGTGCGTACCCGGTCGGTGCCGATCGTGACCAGGTCGGCGCGACACCCCACCTCGATCCGGCCGGCGTCTTCCCAGCCGAGCGAGTCGTGACGAGTGCCGGCTTCCAGCAGCCCGGACGCCGTCCAGTGACCCCGCTGCTGCGTGGCGAGGCGCTCGTCGAGCTCGACGGCCCGCATCTCCTCGAACAGGTCGATGACCGCGTGGCTGTCCGACCCCAGCGTCAGCCGGGCGCCGGCGTCGCGGAGCGCGCGGCTGGGCCCGATGCCGTCGCCGAGGTCGCGCTCGGTCGTGGGACAGAAGTCGACGTAGGCCCGCGCCCCGCCGATGAGCCGCACGTCGCTGTCGGTGAGGTGGGTCGCGTGGACCAGCGTGTTCCGGTCCGTCAGGTGGCCGGCCTCGGCGAAGACCTGCGCGGGGGTGAGTCCGTACGCCGCCAGGCACTGCTCGTTCTCGGCGACCTGCTCGGAGAGGTGGATGTGCAACGGCGAGGGGGGCTCGGCCCGCATCTGGTCGCGCGGCACGGCACGGACCGAGTGGTAGGCGGCTCCGACCCGCGCTCCGCCGACCGCGTCGAGCGCCCCGACGCGCGCCGCCCAGCCGTCGACGTCACCGTCGCTGAACCGCCGCTGGACGCCCTCCACCGGACGGCCGATCCCGGCGGTGACGTAGCAGGCGTCGAGCAGCGTGATCCGCAGCCCGGCGGTCCGGGCCGCCTCGAGCAGCGCGTGGCCCATCGCGTTCGGGTCGTCGTACGGCGTGCCGTCGGGCTGGTGGTGCAGGTAGTGGAACTCCCCCACGCAGGTGATCCCCGCCGCGACCATCTCGCGGAACGTGACGGTTGCCAGCTCGAGATAGGAGTCCGGGTCGAGCCGCTCCGCGACGGCGTACATCTGCTCGCGCCAGGTCCAGAACGTCCCCCGATCCCGCTGCGTCCGCCCCCGCAGAGCTCGGTGGAACGCGTGACTGTGGCAGTTCGCCAGCCCCGGGATCGTCAGCCCGGGGAGGCGGGTGGTGGCCCCGTCGGAGCTCCGTGTCCGGCGCGACGGACGTGAAGCGTCCGTCCGCGATCTCCACCACGTACGTCGTCGCGGACGGCGCCGTCGACCCACGCCCGCTCCAGGAGGTACGACGAGCGGTCGCTCATCGCGCCAACCGCTCGAGGGTCTCGGCGAGGGCGTCGACCCCGGCCAGACAGTCCGCGATCTCGGCGTGCTCGGCCGGCGAGTGCGAGACCCCGGTGGGGTTGCGGACGAAGAGCATGGCGCTGGGGATCCCTCGTGCCGACAGGACTCCTGCGTCGTGACCGGCTTGCGTCGGGATCACGGGCCAGTCGCCGCCCTCGTGCTCGCCGGCGATCCGCGTCGCGAGGTCCGGGGCGAAGTCCACGGCGCCCGACACCGACTCGGCGGTGACGGTGAGCGACGTACCGTCCCGTCCGGCCCGCTCCTCGGCCTGCCGTGTGATCGTGGCGACGAGGTCGGCCAGGGCCTGCTCGCTCTCGCACCGGACGTCCATCCAGGCGGTGACGGCCGACGGCACCGAGTTGGTCGAGTTCGGCGTGGTCTCGACGCGGCCGAAGGTGGCGCGCTGCCCGCCGACGCGGGCCTGCTTGTTGGCGGCGAGGGCCGTCATCGCATAGGTCAGCATCGGGTCCCTGCGGTCCTCCATCCGCGTCGTTCCCGCGTGGTTGGGCTCGCCGGCGATGTCGACGCGGTAGCGCCCGTGCGGCCAGATCCGGCTCGCCACCCCGACCGCACGACCGCGATCGACGAGGTCGCGTCCCTGCTCCACATGGAGCTCCACGAAGCACTCGATGCTCGACGAGTCCAACCAGGGCTGGGGATTCTCCACGTCGAGCCCCGCTGCGCCCATCGCCTCCTCCAGGGCTACGCCGTCCCGGTCACGCAGGACGCGCGCGTCCGACCACGTGGTCGCGCCGGTGGCCAGGCGCGAGCCGAGGCACGCCAGCCCGAACCGCGACCCCTCCTCCTCCACGAACACCGACACCCCGATCGGCCGCGCCGGCCGGAACCCCCGCTCGCGCAGCAGATCCACCGCCGCCAGCGCGGACACGACCCCCAGCGGCCCGTCGTACGCGCCCCCGTCGAGCACCGAGTCGAGGTGCGACCCGGTGACGATGCCCGGACGGGATAGTCCCCGACGTTTTGGCTGGGATCTCGGCGGATCTTCAGCCAAAATGTCGGGGACTATCCGGGGATCCCACCATGCGACCACGTTGCCGAAGGGGTCGGACTCCAGCCGCAGCGACCGAGCCGAGGCCTGCTCGACGAACCACGCGGCGAGCTCGCGCTCCGGGGTGGTGAACGGCTGCCGGAAGTACCCGCCGGAGGACGACCGGCCGACCGACGCCAGGTCGGTCCACATCCGCTCGAAATGGTCAGGCACACTGCGCTCCATGGAGTTCCAGGACGTGGTCCGCCGCCGTCGCATGATCCGTGAGTACGCCGAGACCCCGGTCGACCCGGCCGTCGTCGACCGCGCGCTCGCCAACGCAGTCCGCGCGCCGAGCGCCGGCTTCAGTCAGGGCTGGGCGTTCCTGGTGCTCGACGAGCGGGAGGACGTCCGCAGGTTCTGGGAGGTCACGACGAGCCCGGGCGAGCTGCCCGACAGCTGGCTCGCCGGCATGCAGACGGCTCCGGTGGTGGTGATCCCCTGCTCCAGCAAGGCGGCCTACCTCGGGCGCTACGCCGAGCCCGACAAGGGCTGGACCGACGAGGACGAAGCTCGATGGCCGGTGCCGTTCTGGCACATGGACGCCGCGATGGCGAGCCTGCTGATCCTGCTCACCGCCGTCGACGAGGGTCTCGGCTCGTGCTTCTTCGGCATCCCACCCGAGCACGAGCCGGCGGTGCGCGACGCCTTCGGCATCCCGCCGGAGTTCGACCCGGTCGGTGCGATCACCCTCGGCCACCGCGCCCCGGACGAGTCCCCGTCCGGCTCGGCGACGACGCGGCGCCGCAAGCCCCAGACCGACGTCGTCCATCGCGGCTCCTGGGGCTGACACGACCCCATCCCACCGGTCCGGGGTCGCCCGGTCAACGCACCCCCCACGGGCGAGCGTCTCGGATCCGAGAGCGACGCGCGCTCACCGAGGCGTCCCTAGGCTCGAGCCATGGATCTCAAGCGCCTGACCTTCGCCGTCGCCCCTGTCGTTGCCGCCGCTGGACTGGGTGGCCTGGCCTCGCGCGACGCTCCTGAGACCTATCGCCGCCTCGACAAGCCCACCTGGGCTCCCCCAGCCTCGGCCTTCGGCCCCGTGTGGACGGCTCTGTACGCCGGCACGGCGGTCGCAGGCTGGCTGCTCTACCCCAGCGCCTCCCGCGGCACCAAGGGCCTGCACCTCGCCCAGCTCGCCCTCAACGGCGCGTGGCCGCTGGCGTTCTTCGAGGTGCGCGACAAGCGCAGCTCGTTGGCCGTCATCGCGGCGCTCGATGCGCTCCTCGCCGCGGAGATCGCGGTGGTACGACGGGACACACCGGTCGCGGCCGCTCTCCTCTCGCCGTACCTCGCCTGGACGGGTTTCGCCACGGCCCTGAACGCGGCGGTCAGCGAGCCGACCGGGTCCTGACCCCACTAGCGTGCAGCCATGACCGACGCTGCCGTGGCGAAGCTGCAGGCACTGGTCCGCATCGAGTCGGTCTCCGATCGCGACCCCTCGCGGGTCGACACCGACGCCTTCGACCTGCTGCTGGCCGAGCTGCAGACGCAGTTCCCGTTGCTGCACGCGCAGCTCGAGCTGACCCGCGTCGGCAGCCACGGGCTGCTCTTCCGCTGGCCCGGGACTGCCCACGACCGCCCGGTCGTGCTGATGGCGCACCTCGACGTCGTACCGGTCGACGCGTCGGCACCCTGGCGGCACCCGCCGTTCTCCGCCGAGATCGTCGAGGGTGCCGTATGGGGCCGCGGCACGCTGGACGACAAGGGCTGCGTCGCCGCGATCTGTGAGGCCGTCGAGCGACTGCTCACCGAGGGTCACCGTCCGGCGCAGGACGTGTGGCTGTCCTTCGGCTGCGACGAGGAGGTCTCCGGCCCCACTGCCGAGGCCGCCGTCGCCGAGCTCGTACGACGTGGGGTCCGGCCGTGGCTGGTCCTCGACGAGGGCGGTGCGGTGGCGCACGGCGCGTTCCCCGGCGTGAGGCGCGCGGTCGCCGCGATCGGTGTCGCCGAGAAGGGCACGACCGGGGTCGAGCTCCGGGTCACCGGCCGCGGCGGCCACGCGTCGACCCCGGCCCGCAACGGCCCGACCGCCCGCCTGGCGCGTGCGATCCTCAAGCTCGACCACCACCCGATGCCCGCCCGGCTTCCCGACACCACGGTCGATCTGCTGCGGACCTTGGCGCCCCACCTACCGCCCCCCTTCCGGCCGGTCCTCGGCCGGGCCGACCGGATCCGACCCCTGCTCGCGCGCGCCCTGTCCGCGGCCGGGCCCGAGGCCGCGGCGCTGGCGCGGACGACGTTCGCGATCACCACCCTCGACGGCAGCCCCGCCCTCAACGTGATCGCCTCGTCGGCCACCGCCGGCGTCAACGTCCGCGTGATGCCGGGCGACACGGTCGACGACGCGATCGCCCACCTGCGCGCGGTGATCGACGACGACGACGTCGAGATCACGCTCGTGGAGCGCGGCGAGGCGAGTCCGGTCTCCGAGCTCGGCGAACCCTTCGACCTGGTCGTCGCCACGATCGAGGAGCTGTTCCCCGACGCGGTGCCGGCGGCCGTACGTGATGACGGGCGCGACCGACTCCCGCCACTTCACCGGCATCTGCGAGCACGTCTACCGCTTCGCACCGTTCCGGATGACGTCCGCCCAGCGCCAGGCGATCCACTCCTACGACGAGCACCTCGACGTCGACGCGTTCCTGGCCGGCATCGACTGGTACCGCCTGCTGATCGAGAGCCTGCCCGGTGGCCGCGACTGAGTCGACCGCGACGGCACGCGGTCCGGTGCCCGGTCTGGTCAAGATCGTCGGCTTCCTGGTCTGCGTCGAGGTCGCCAGCGGCGTCCTGCAGGGCTACTACACCCCGATCTACCAGGACATCGCCCACCACCTGTCCATCCAGGACGCGAGCGTCAACTGGTTCGAGGCCGCCCAGCTCGTCGTGTCGGCGCTGGCTGTTCCCTTCCTGGCCCGCCTCGGCGACCTCGTCGGCGCACGCAACGTGCTGCTCCTCTCCACCGCCGTCACGGCCCTCGGGTCGTGGATCCTGGCGTTCGCGCCGGGGTTCACGACGTTCCTCGTCGGCTTCGCGATCCAGGGCGCCTACGTCGTGTGGCTGCCGATGGAGGTCGCCATCGTCTACCGGCGTACGACGGGGACGGGCCGCCGCGACCAGCTCACCCGCCGGGCCGCCGGCATCCTGGTCGGTGCTCTCGAGCTCGCGGTGATCATCGGCGCGGTCACCTCCGGCGCCCTCGTCGGGGCGACGTCGTTCACCGTCGTGCTGATGATCCCGGCGATCGTCGTCACGGCCGCGTTGGTGCTGATCTGGTTCGGCATCGAGCGGGACCCGGCTCCCGCCGGCGGGCGGATCGACCTCGTCGGTCTGGCGTTGATCAGCCTGTCGATCGGCCTGGTCATGGGCGGCCTGATCGCGATCCGACTGCAAGGTCCGGGACATCCGCTCGGCTGGCTCCTGATCGTCGCGGGCCTGGCTGCGGTCTTCCCCTTCGCCCGCTACGAGCTGGGCCGGGACGAGCCGCTCGTCGACGTGCGACTGCTCGCCAGCCCCCTGCAATGGCCGGTCCAGGTCACCGCCTTCCTGTTCGGGATGTCGGTGCTCGGAGCTCAGATCCCGCTGTCGACGTTCGCCCGGACCGATCCCGACGTCGCCGGCTACGGCCTCGGCGCGAGCGCCGCCTTCGTGTCCACCCTGATCGGCGTCTACGTGGTCTTCCTGGCGATCGGCGCATTCTCCCTCCCGCTCACCACTCGCCGGCTCGGAGCACGCAACGCGCTGGTCGGTTCGGCACTCCTGGTGGCCCTCGGCTACGGGCTGTGGATCCCCTTCCACGACTCGACCACCCAGGCGCTGGTCAACATGGCGATCGTCGGCGTCGGCTCGGGCGCACTGGTGGCGGCCCTCCCGGCCAGCGCGGCCGCCGGCGCACCGGCCGACCGCACCGCCTTCGCCACCGGCATGACCAACGCGACGAAGACCATGGGTGGGGCCATCGCGTCGGCGGTCTTCGCCATCGCCCTGTCCAGCACCGGCTCGCTCGAGGACCCTGTGCGGGGCCACGCCCCGCTCCACGGCTACCTCGTCGTCTGGTCGGTGTGTGCCGCCGCCGCACTCCTGGCCGCCCTCGGGTTGCTGGTCATGCCGCGCGCGACCGTCGTACGGGAGGACTGAGCGGGGCGCGTGCCGGCCCGTGGCAAAATGTGCCCATGGGTGACTCGGAGACCCCAGACCGGGCGCCGGAGCGCGACGAGCGCACCGGCCGCGCTGCCGCGGCCCAACGCATGCAGCACCAGGACCGATGGGTCGACCTCCAGATCCAGGAGGCGATGAAGCGTGGCGACTTCGACAACCTGCCCGGCGCCGGCAAGCCGATCGAGGGTCTCGGCGCGCAGCACGACCCCGACTGGTGGCTGAAGAAGCTCGTCGAGCGCGAGAAGATCAGCGTCCTCCCGCCTGCTCTCCAGCTCCGCAAGGACGACGCCGAGCTCGACGGGAAGCTCGACCGGCACACCGCCGAGTCCGAGGTACGCCGTGAGCTGGAGGAGTTCAACGCCCGGGTGATGCGGGCGCGCTACACCCCCGTCGACGGGCCGCCCCTCATCACGATGCCGCGAGACGTCGAGGCCGAGGTCGCCGCCTGGCGCGACCGGCGGCTCGCCCGGCGGCGCGAGCGCGAGGCCGCACGACGCACCCCACCTTCGGGGCACGAACGCGACGAGAGCCCGAAGCGCCGCTGGTTCCGCCGCGACCGCTGACGGGACGCGCGGCGCGGAAGACGCGGCACGGATCCCTCGGCGCACCGGCCGGGCTGTTGCGCGCCGCCCTCCTCCCGGCAGGTGCTCAGGGCTTCTCCCACACCGAGACGTGGTGCCGGCTGTCCTCGGTGAAGGGTGTCCGCTCCCAGTCCTGCCAGCGCTCGGCGAGCCGCAGTCCGGCCACGCGGGCCATCAGGTCCAGCTCGGCGGGCCACACGTAGCGAAACGGCATCGAGACTCGTCGGTAGGTCCCGTCCGCGTGCAGGCGGAGGTGGTGCGACCACTGGAGCTGCGAGGCGGCGTCGGCGTACTCGTCGTAGGCGTGGTACGACGGCTCGTCGGTGAAGACATGGAACCTCTCGCCGGGAGGCAGCAGGCGCAGGATCGGCAGGTAGACCTCGATCACGAAACGGCCGCCGGGGGCCAGGTGGCGAGCGGCGTTCTCGAAGACGGCGACCTGTCCGTCCTGGGTGGTCACGTTCGTGATCGTGTTGTAGACGAGGTACACCAGGCTGAACTCCCCCGGCACGCGTGTCGTGGTCATGTCGCCCTCCACGGCGTCGATCGCGTCCCCACCCGGCTTGGCCCGGAGGCGCTCGAGCATGTCGGGCGACACGTCGATGCCCGACACGGGCACGCCGCGGGCCGCCAGCGGAAGCGCCGCCCGCCCGGTGCCGACGGCCAGCTCGAGGGCCCGACCGGTGCCCGCGAGCCCGGCGAGGAAGGCGCTCGTGGTCGCGAGCAGCGCTGGCGCGAACATCGGGTCGGACTCGTCGTCGTACGTCGCGGCGACCTCGCCTGCGAACCAGTTCTCGGTCATCCTCCGACCTTGGCGGACCGGGCCCCTCGGGGTCGACCGAGATTCAGGGCCGAGGCCGTTCCCAGCGAGGGCGGGTGTGCTCACCGCCTCGACGCCGGGTTCGACCCCGACCACGCTGCCACAGGCCGTCCGCCGCCCTACGATGGCGGGCATGTACGCCGTGCAGCTGGCCTTCTCCGACGATCCCACCCGCCTCGAGCACCGGCCGGCACACCGGGAGCACCTGGCCGGACTGGTCGCCGACGGGCGGCTGTTGGCCGCCGGGCCATGGATCGACGAGTCCGGGGCCCTGCTGGTGTTCCTCGTCCAGGACCGCGAAGACCTCGACGCGATCATGGCGGCCGACGACTACTACACGGCACCCGGGGTCACCGTCGCCGGCATCCACGAGTGGTACCCCGTCACCCGGCACGAGGCCCTGAACGGTCTCTGACCGCGTCGTCGGCCCGCGGGCGGGCCTGCCGCATGACCGTGCCACACCTGGGTACGTGAGACGGCAACTCTCGGAGGTGCCATGTCCCAGGACTCACCTGCCCGACGGCCGTCACCCGGCCTGTGGGCTCTCATCATCGTCATCCTGCTCCCGGCGGTCGTGCTGCCGCTCTGGGTGCCGCTCTACGACAGGACCGACCCGACCCTCTTCGGGTTCCCGTTCTTCTTCTGGTTCCAGTTCGCCCTGATCCTGATGTCGGGGGTCCTCACGGCGATCGCCTACGCCCTGTCCCAGCGCGGGCAGCGGCATGAGGGGGTCGACCGGTGAGCGCCGTCGCGGTCAGCGTCTTCGTCTTCCTCTTCCTCGTCGTCACGGTGATGGGCTTCGCGGCGGCCCGGTGGCGCCGCGCCGATCTCGACAGCCTCGACGAGTGGGGCCTCGGCGGGCGCGGCTTCGGCACGTTCATCGCGTGGTTCCTGATCGGCGGCGACCTCTACACGGCGTACACGTTCATCGCCGTGCCGGCGACGCTGTACGCCGGCAGCGCGGTCGGCTTCTTCGCCGTGCCCTACACGATCGTCGTGTATCCGCTGATCTTCTTGTTCCTGCCGCGGCTCTGGTCGGTCTCCCACCGGCACGGCTACGTGACCCCCGCCGACTTCGTCGAGGGCCGCTACGGATCCCGGACGCTCGCGCTCGCCGTCGCGCTCACCGGCATCCTCGCGACCGCTCCTTACATCGCGCTCCAGCTGGTCGGGATCCAGTCGGTGCTCGAGGTGGCCGGCTTCGGCGGCAGCGGTGGCTGGTTCGTCGAGGACCTGCCACTGTTCATCGCCTTCGCGGTGCTGGCCGCGTACACCTACTCCTCAGGGCTGCGAGCGCCGGCGCTGATCGCATTCGTGAAGGACGTCTTGATCTACGTCGTCATCATCGTCGCGGTGATCTACCTGCCCCACAAGCTCGGCGGTTGGGACCACATCTTCTCGTCGGTGAACGACTCGTTCACCCAGTCCAACAAGGACAACGCCGACGCCATCGCCGCCGGGCAGGCATCGCCCAAGGCGATGATCCCACCGCCCACCCTGCAGTGGGCGTACGCGTCGTTGGCGCTGGGCTCGGCTCTGGCCCTGTTCATGTACCCACACTCGATCACCGGTGTGCTCTCGACGCGCAACCGTGGAGTGATCCGACGCAATGCCGCCCTCCTGCCGGCGTACTCCTTCCTGCTGGGGCTGCTGGCCCTCCTCGGCTTCGTGGCCGTCGCGGCCGGCGTCAAGGTCGCCGGAGACCCGCCCAACCCGCAGCTGGCCGTACCGCAGCTGTTCGAGAACGAGTTCCCGCCGTGGTTCGCCGGCGTCGGCTACGCCGCCATCGCGATCGGCGCGCTCGTGCCGGCCGCGATCATGTCCATCGCGGCAGCCAACCTGTTCACCCGCAACATCTACCGTGCCTACTTCCGGCCCGACGCCACACCGCGCGAAGAGGCCCAGGTCAGCAAGATCGTGTCTCTGCTGGTCAAGGTGGGCGCGCTGGTGTTCGTGCTCGCGCTCTCGCGCTCGTTCGCGATCAACCTCCAGCTGCTCGGCGGCGTCTGGATCCTGCAGACCTTCCCGGCGATCGTGGTGGGCCTCTACACGAGGTGGTTCCATCGCTGGGCGCTGCTGGCCGGCTGGGCGGCCGGGATGATCTACGGCACCTGGACGGCGTACGGCGTCTCGTCACCGGCGCAGGCCCACTTCGGGGGGCCGCTGGCGAGCTTCCCCGGGACGGACACCAAGGTCTACATCGCCGCCGTGGCGTTCGGGATCAACCTGCTCGTCACGATCGTGCTCACCCTGGTCTTCCGGGCGACGAAGGTCGACGCGGGTGTCGACCAGACCCGGTGGGGCGACTACAGCGCCGACCTCGGCGACGAGGGCGTGGCTGCCGAGGTGGATCCGCACTCCCCCGCCCACGCCTAGTCCCGCGCCGGGTGCGCAGGACCTCATCCGCTCCGAGCGGCTGTGGCTCCACCTGCCCGAGGTTCCTTGTTCTCTACCTAGGGTCTAGGTAGAGTACGAGTATGACCACGCCGCGGATGACGATCCCGACCCAGCTGGTGCTCCAGGCGCTCGTGGAGACGGACGAGGCGTACGGCGCCCAGCTGGGGGCGCAGACTCGTCTCCCCAGCGGCACCGTGCACCCGATCCTGGCCCGGCTCGAGGGTCTCGACTGGGTGGTGTCGCGCTGGGAGGACATCGACCCGACCACCGAGGGGCGCCCGGCTCGCCGCTACTACCGGCTGACCGAGGAGGGCCGGGCCCAGGCCCGGGCCGCTCTCGACCGCGCGGCTCGCCACGTGACGGTGAGTCCCAGACCTCGCGTCGTGAGGGGCCTGTCATGAGTGCCCCGAGGCCACGCCGGTGGGCGGTCTGGGTCGTGCGTGGGGCGACGCTGCTGCTCCCGCCGGGTCCGGTGCGCCGGCGCTACCGTGCCGAGCTGGTCTCCGAGCTCTGGGGGATGCGCACCGGGCAGCAGCTGGCCCACTCGCTGTCGATCCTCGCCGCCGCTCCCGCTCTGCATCGGGCCCTCGTCGACGCCGGAGAGCTCGACGTCCCACATTCGCCGCTCTGGTGCCGGCTGCACCTGCACCACCGGTGGCGCACCCAGCGCACGCCCGAGGGCGTCACCTACCGGCATTGTCGGGCGTGCGGCATGGACGACGACGGGCTCACCCACGGCGGCAGTGGCGCCGGGTCGGCGTACGGCATGACCGGCGTGCACCCCAACTGAGCGCTCGGCGATCTCCCGCCGCCCGGCCGACTGTCACAACCCCGCGATTGCGCCGCTTCGACACACCCGCAGCCCCACCGACTGTCACAACCCCGCGATTGCGCCGCTTCGACACACCCGCAGCCCCACCGACTGTCACAACCCCGCGATTGCGCCGCTTCGACACATCCGCAGCCCCACCGGCCGTCACAACCCCGCGATTGCGCCGCTTCGACACACCCGCAGCCCCGCCGACTGTCACAACCGCGCGATTGCGTCGTTTCGGCCGGCCACTGCCACACCCCACACGTGCGCGGAGACGCAGCCGCGGGCGACCGCGAGTGGACTAGGTCATACCGGGCGATGAGGGCCGGCGGGTAGGTTCCGGCCATGCGCTCCGCCAAAGACTTCTTCCGGCCGCTCGCGGTCGGCGCGCCCGAGCCCCTCCGCGAGATCCCCGCCCGCCCCAGCCGCGCGATCCACTTCTTCGACCCGTCGAACGCCAAGATGGCGGCGAAGGTCCCCCAGATGGTCGGCACCGTCGACGTCCTGCTCGGCAACCTCGAGGACGCGATCAAGGCCGACAACAAACAGGCTGCTCGGCGCGGCCTGGTGGAGATCGCGCAGAGCAACGACTTCGGGTCGACCCAGCTCTGGACCCGGGTCAACGCTCTCGACAGCCCCTGGGTGCTCGACGACCTGACCACCCTGGTCACCGAGATCGGCGACAGGCTCGACGTGGTCATGGTCCCGAAGGTGCAGGGCGCCGAGGACATCGCCTACGTCGACCGCCTGCTTGCCCAGCTCGAAGCGCGGGCCGGCCTGCAGAAGCCGCTGCTGGTCCACGCGATCCTCGAGACGGCGCGCGGTGTGGCGAACGTCGAGGAGATCTGCGGCGCCAGCCCGCGGATGCAGGGCCTCAGCCTGGGACCGGCCGACCTCGCCGCTGACCGGCGCATGAAGACGACGCGGGTCGGTGGCGGGCACCCCGGCTATCTCGTCCGCCAGGATCCGGCCAAGACCTCCGACGGCGTGGCCGTGGAGGGCGAGCGCACGACGTACCAGCAGGACCTGTGGCACTACACGATCGCACGGATGGTCGACGCCTGCGCGGCGCACGGGATCTTCCCCTACTACGGCCCCTTCGGGGACATCGCCGACACCGTGGCGTGCGAGGACCAGTTCCGCAACGCCTACCTGCTCGGGTGCGTCGGCGCGTGGAGCCTCCACCCCACGCAGGTCGAGATCGCCAACCGCGTCTTCTCGCCGAGCGTCGAGGACATCGCCCATGCCCGACGCGTCGTGGCCGCGCTGCGAGCGAACGGCGGCGACGGCACCGGGGCCGTGATGCTCGACGGGAAGATGGAGGACGACGCCTCACTCAAACAGTGCCTCGTCCTGGTGGAGCTCGCCGAGCAGCTCGCCGAGCGCGATCCGGAGCTGAAGAAGCTGTACGACGGGATCGACGCATGAGTGCGGACTTCCGACCGCGCCGCTCGGTGCTCTACATGCCGTCGTCCAACCAGCGAGCGCTGGAGAAGGCCAAGACCATCGCCTGCGACGCCCTCATCCTCGACCTCGAGGACGCCGTGGCGCCCGACGCAAAGGCCACCGCCCGCGACGCGGCCTGTGCGGCGGCCGCCTCGGGCGAGTACGGCGAACGCGAGGTCACCGTCCGGGTCAACGCCATCGGCACCGAGTGGCACGCCGCCGACATGGTCGCGGTCTGCGCCGCCGGCCCCGACGCCGTCGTCGTTCCGAAGGTCAACACCGCCGACGAGGTCCGCGGACTCGACACGGTCCTCGAGTGGGGCGGCGCTCCCGAGCGCACCCGGCTCTGGGCGATGATCGAGACGCCGGAGGCCGTGTTCAACGTGCGTGAGATCGCGGCCGCGAGCGAACGGCTCACGGTGCTCGTGATGGGCACCAACGACCTGGTCAAGGAGCTGTACGCCGAGCACGTCCCCGGCCGCGCGCCTCTGCAGACGGCGTTGTCCCTCGCCGTGCTGGCCGCTCGGGCCTCCGGGACCGCGATCCTCGACGGCGTCTACAACGACGTGCAGGACACCAACGGCTTCCTGGCCGAGTGCCGACAGGGACGCGAGCTCGGGTTCGACGGCAAGACCCTGATCCACCCCGGCCAGGTCGAGGGCGCCAACGAGACCTTCGCGCCGAGCGAGCAGGCCGTCGACGACGCGCGCGGCATCCTGCAGGCCTGGGACGACGGCGCGGGCTCGGGCGTGGTCACCTTCCGCGGGCGGATGATCGAGAGCCTCCACGTCGACACCGCCCGCCGCACGCTCGCGATCCACGAGGCGATCACCGAGCGAGGACGTTCCTAGTCGTCGTCGGTACGCCGACGGATCTGCTCGTCGAGCCAGCCCTTGGCCGAGCCGAGCCAGCCGGCGATGTCGTGCATCATCTTGCCGAGCACGTCCTGGCTCGACTTGAACGCCTCGGAGTAGCTCTTGGCCGCCTCCTGCGCGGCCTGGCTGACCGGGGCGGTGTCGTCGTCCTGGCGCCGGGGGTAGGTCCCGGCAAGCACGGCGGTGTAGGCACCGGAGTCGACCCAGCTGCGCAGCTCGGCGGCCCGGGAGACGGGGAACGGGTGGGAGCGGCGCTCGATCAGGAGCAGCTTCAGGACCGAGTCCCGGATGTCGGTTGCGCCGGCGTACTCCGCGCCCTGGGCGAAGAACGACGTCTGGTCCAGGTCGTCGACGTGGCCACCCGAGGCGATCTTCATGTGGGCACGGAAGGCCGTCGCCGGATCCTGGGTCGCGAGCAGGCCGGCGCGGTCCGCCGACAGCTCCGACTTGCGGCTCCACTCCATCAGGGCGGCGATGATCATCCGGATGCTGAGTCCGCCCATCGGGATCGCGCTCAGCAGCCCGCTCATGCTCAGCAGCCGGAGCAACAGCGTCTTGTAGACGGCATGCCCGCTCATGGCATGGCCGAGCTCGTGGCCGATCACGAAGCGCAGCTCCTCCTCGTCGAGGAGGTCGATCAGGGCCGAGTCCAGCACGATCACCGGCTTGTCCATGCCGATGGTGGTGCCGTTGAGAAGTGGCGACGCCCGCACGTAGAGCTCGGGGAGCTCGGGGGCGTCCAGCGTGGCGCCGACCTCCGCGAGCAGCCGGTGCAGTACGCCGAACTGCCGCTCGTCGACGCGGATCGCCGAGCCGAGGAGCTCGAGGCGCACGGCGCGCTCGTTGATGAGTCCCGACATGGTCCGCAAGACCTTGTCGAAGCCCTTCAGCTTGCGGAGCGCGACCAGTGCCCCTTGGTCGGCGGGGTGCTCCCACGCTCGCGAGGAGATGTCGGTCAGGTTCACGCGGCGTTTCGCGGGGCGAGGGCTCACGAGGGGTCATTCTGCGCCAGGGTGGCCCGGCGTGGGGTGATTCGGCGGATCCGAGGCGCGGCGGGGTCGTCGTTGTCGATCACGACGTCCGCGCGGGCGAGCGGCCGGCAGCGGGTCAGGTAGATCCGCTGGGCGTCGAGGTACCGCCGCTGGTCGGGGTGCCCGGCATCATCGGGGACGCCGTCCCGCTCCGCCATCCGCGTCAGCCGCACCGCCTCCGTGGCGTCGACGTACACCACGAGGTCCCAGCTCCCCGCGAGCTCCGGCCGCTGGGCGAACACCCCGTCCACCACGAGGACCCCCTGCTCGGGCACCGCCCCCGGTGTGTCGGCGACGTGGGCGTCGGTGGCGAGGTCGTGCCAGCGCCGCCGGTACGACGCACCGGCACCGCGCCGCCACGGGTCGAGCAGCTCACGCCGTACCGCTTCGTAGTCGAACCCGCGCGCCCACACCGTCTCGCCGTTTCGCCCCTCGGCATGCCGGTGAGCCCGTGGCTGATGGAAGTCGTCGAGCGTCGCGCGGACCACCTCTCGCGTCGGCGCAGCCTCCGCGAGGTCGTCGGCGAACCTCGTCTTCCCGGCGCCGTCGGGACCGTCCACCGCGACCAGCAGCGGCCGCCGCGCGCGAGGGACCAGGTCCCAGACGCGGGCCAGCACCACCGCTCGTTCGCTCACGGGGCGATCCTGCCAGCGCGCTCGGCGAACGAGCCCAGACGGACGACCTTCACCCCCATCGGTCGCCCGCCTGGGGGCATGTGGACGCGGCAGCGGACGACCCGTGGGCCCAACCCGGATCGTCCGCCGCCCGCTACCGGCCGGCCGGAGTCGTCCGGCCGGGTTCGCGCTCGCGTCAGCTGTGCGTGGGGTGTGGTGGGTGGGTCGGGTGCGGTGGATGCGTCGGGTCCGCTCCCTGCGTGGGGTGGGTCGGATGCGTGGGGTGCCCCGGGTGGCTCGGGTGCGCCGGGTGGCTCGGGTGCGCTCGGGTGCGCCGGGTGGCTCGGGTGCGCCGGGTGGCTCGGGTGCGCCGGATGGCTCGGGTGCGCCGGGTGCGTGGGATGCGACGGGTTCTCGGCGTTGCTCGGGCCGTCGGACGGGCCGTCGGCCGGCTGGCTCGGATGTGCCGGGTGGCCGGGATGTGCCGGGTGGCTGGGATGTCCGGGACGTGCCGGGTGCGACGGATGCGCGACGGCGGTCGTGCAGAAGGCGGCCACGCCGTCCACCCCTCCGGCCGCGGTCACCAGGGCTACGAAGGCCGGGCTACGGAGCGCCTGTCCGTGCACGGACCTGTTGCCGGACAGGTAGGCACGACACAGACCGCGGAAGCCCGCGGCCGCCGGAGCGGTGGTCGTCGTACCGTCGTCGGACGGCGCGTCGGACGTGGTCGTGCTGCGCGCGCCCGCCGGTGCCTGGTCGGGGTGCCACGGCGCGTGACCCGTCGCGGCGAACGCGACGCCGGACGAGAGCAGCAGGACGGCTCCCGCGCTGACGATCGCCGCCTTCACGCCGGTCCGGGCAGAAGGGGTGGCTCTCATGTCGTCTCTCCTCGATGCGGCTGCGCGATCGAGATGAGCACGGTGGAACAGCATCACGGCTTCGTCTTCGCGGGCCAGTTCGGGGGGGGTCGCCGGCGCGCGGGCGGAGTCGAGGAGCCTGTCGACCTGGGGGGACGACGCGCTGTCGAGGGACTGCTGCCCCCGACGCCTCGCGCGGAACCTGCTCCAGACCGTGCTCATCTCACTCCCTCAGCGCCGGGAGGCGCGAAAGTGTCACGCACCTCGACGAGCGAGGCGGGCCGCGACTCGAGACGGCGTGCCAGGGTGGACAGCCCCCGATGGGCGGCCGAGCGCACAGCCCCGGGCCGCTTGCCCAGGATCGCGGCCGCCGACGTGGCGTCCAGTCCCAGCACCGCGCGGAGCATGACCGCCTCGGCCTGGTCCTGCGGAAGGCTCCTGATCACCGCGAGCGCCGCCTCGGTCGTGATAGCCCTCCAGCATCGCCCTCTCGGTGTCGACGGCGTCAGCAGGATCGATCCCCGGTGAGGTCCTGGTCCGCACGGATACGGCGCGAGCGCAGCCTCAGCAGGTCCAGGGCTCGATGCCGTCCGATGGTGGTGATCCATCCGCGGAACCCGTCCGCGTCCCCGGTGAACCGATCGAGGTCCCGGCAGGCCTGGCCCCAGGTCTCGGACGCCACGTCCTCGGCGTCGTTCGGGCCGACCAGCACCTCGAGGTAGCGCAGCAGCGGGGCGTGCACGGCGCGGTACACGACCCGGAACGCGTCACCGTCCCCTCGGCACATCAGCGCCACGGCCTCGTCGAGTGAGCCCGGATCGGACATGCGGGTCAGTGTGCCAGCGTCCCGAGCCCCCGTCGTACGAATCGGCCAAGGGCTGCGGTGGGTCGTCCGCCTGAGGACCACCCCAAGGTGAACGTGAGGCGGACGACTGTCCCGGCGGTGAGGGTCGGGACGGTGTCGAGCCACTGGGCTCAGCCCCGCCGGCATGGGGACGCGTACGCCGCGCTCCGCGGCCACCTCGACCGCACGGTCGTACCCCGCGTCGACGTGGCGGATCACGCCCATGCCCGGGTCGTTGGTGAGGACCCGCTCGATCTTCTGCGCCGCGAGTTCGGTGCCGTCGGCGACGCACACCTGGCCGGCATGCAGCGAGCGACCCATGCCGACACCACCGCCGTGGTGGAACGAGACCCAGGTCGCGCCCGACGCGGTGTTGACCAGCGCGTTCAGGATCGCCCAGTCGGCGATGGCGTCCGAGCCGTCGAGCATGGCCTCGGTCTCGCGGTACGGCGAGGCGACCGACCCGCAGTCGAGGTGGTCGCGGCCGATCACGATCGGTGCCGTGAGCTCCCCGCTGGCGACCATCTCGTTGAACTTCAGCCCGGCCAGGTGCCGCTCGCCGTATCCGAGCCAGCAGATCCGTGCCGGGAGCCCCTGGTAGTGCACGCGCTCCTGCGCCATCGTGATCCACCGGCGCAGCCTGGCGTTCTCCGGGAACAGCTCGAGGATGGCGCGGTCCGTCGCGGCGATGTCGGCCGGGTCTCCGGAGAGCGCCGCCCAGCGGAACGGGCCCTTGCCCTCGCAGAACAGGGGCCGGATGTACGCCGGCACGAAGCCGGGGAACTCGAACGCCCGGTCGTAGCCGCCCTTGCGCGCCTCGTCCCGGATCGAGTTGCCGTAGTCGAAGACCTCGGCGCCCGCGTCCTGGAACTCCACCATGGCTCGCACGTGCGCGGCCATCGAGGCCTCGGCCTCCTTGGTGAAGCCCTCGGGGTCGCGTGTCGCGGCGTCGTGCCAGTCCTCGAAGGAGATGCCGATCGGCAGGTAGGACAAGGGATCGTGGGCGGAGGTCTGGTCGGTGACGATGTCGATCGGCGCCTTCGTCTCGAGCAGCGCAGGCACCAGCTCGGCCGCGTTGCCGAGGAGCCCGATCGACAGCGGACGCTTCTCGTCGCGGGCGGCGACCGCACGTCGTACGGCGTCCTCGAGCGACTCCGCCTGCTCGTCGAGGTAGCGGTGCTCGATCCGTCGCGTGATCCGGGACTGGTCGACGTCGATGCAGATCGCCACCCCGTCGTTCATCGTGACGGCCAGCGGCTGAGCGCCGCCCATGCCACCGAGCCCGGCGGTGAGGGTGATCGTCCCGGCCAGCGTCCCGCCGAACTTCTTGTCCGCGACCGCGGCGAACGTCTCGAACGTGCCCTGGAGGATCCCCTGCGTGCCGATGTAGATCCAGGAGCCGGCCGTCATCTGCCCGTACATGATCAGGCCCAGGTCCTCGAGCTTGCGGAACTCCTCCCAGTTGGCCCAGTCGCCGACCAGGTTCGAGTTCGCGATCAGCACGCGGGGTGCCCACTCGTGGGTCCGCATCACGCCGACCGGCTTGCCCGACTGGACGAGCAGGGTCTCGTCCGCCTCCAGGTCGCGCAGGCTCGCCAGGAGTGCGTCGTACGCCGGCCAGGAGCGCGCGGCCCTGCCGGTGCCGCCGTAGACCACGAGGTCCTCCGGGCGCTCGGCGACCTCGGGATCGAGGTTGTTCATCAGCATCCGCAGCGGCGCCTCGGTCTGCCAGGACTTCGCCGACAGCTCGGTGCCGTGCGGTGCGTGGATGGGCAGGCGTGCGTTGGTCGGGTGGTTTCCCTCGTGGGTGGAGCGGTTTCCCTCGTTGGTCGAGCTTGTCGAGACCATCAGCTCAGCTCTCCGATCACTTCTTCGACGGTGGACAGGACGGCACCGGACGAGACCAGCCCGACGGCCGTCTCGATCTCCGGGGACAAGAAGCGGTCGGGGCCGGGCTCGCCGACTCCGTGCTCGCGCAGCAGACCTACGACGGCTCCGGTGGCCGGCGCGGGGGACGTGCCCTCGGTCGGACCCGTGGTCGTACGCAGGTTCAGCGCGCGGGCGGCCGTCATCAGCTCGATCGCGACGACCCTGCTCAGCCCGTCGACGGACCGGCGCAGCTTGCGGGCAGCGGACCAGCCCATGGACACGTGGTCCTCCTGCATCGCGCTCGACGGGATCGAGTCGACGCTGGCCGGCGCTGCCAGCCGCTTGAGCTCCGAGACGATCGCGGCCTGCGTGTACTGCGCGATCATCAGGCCGCTGTCGACGCCGGGGTCGTCGGCGAGGAAGGGGGGAAGGTCGTGGTTGCGCGACCGGTCGAGGAACCGGTCGCTGCGCCGTTCGGAGATCGATGCGACGTCGGCGGACACGATCGCCAGGAAGTCGAGGACGTAGGCCACCGGCGCGCCGTGGAAGTTGCCGTTGGACTCCACCCGGCTCGGCCCGTCGGCCGGGTCGTCCGAGACCAGCACCACCGGGTTGTCGACGGCGCTGGCGAGCTCGCGGCCCGCGATCGTGGCGGCGTACTCGACCGTGTCGCGGGCGGCGCCGTGGACCTGGGGCGAGCACCGCAGCGAGTAGGCGTCCTGGACCCGGTGGAAGCGGTCGTCGCGGTGGCTGGCCATCACGCCCGAGCCGGCGAGCACGCGGGTCAGGTTGGCGGCCGAGAGACCCTGCCCCACCTGCGGTCGCAGGGCCTGGAGGTCGGCCGCGAAGACGCGGTCGGTGCCCATCTGGGCCTCGACGCTCATCGCGGCGGCGATGTCGGCGGTGCGCAGCAGCATCCGCAGGTCGGTGATCGCGAGCACCAGCATGCCGAGCATGCCGTCGGTGCCGTTGATCAGCGCCAGGCCCTCCTTGGCCCGCAGCTCCACCGGCGACAGGCCGGCGGCAGCCAGAGCCTCCGCGGCCGGCACCAGCGCGCCGCGCGCGTCGCGCACCTCCCCCTCCCCCATCAGCGCCAACGCGCAGTGGGCCAGGGGCGCCAGGTCGCCGGAGCAGCCGAGCGAGCCGTACTCGCGTACCACCGGCGTGATGCCGGACGACAACAACGCGGCGAGCAGCTGCGCGGTCTCCCGTCGTACGCCGGTGTGGCCGGTGGCCAGCGTCGACAGACGCAGCAGCATGAGGCCGCGGACGACCTCTCGCTCGACCTCGGGACCGGACCCAGCCGCGTGCGACCGGATCAACGAGCGCTGGAGCTGTTCGCGCAGCTCACCGGGGATGTGGCGGGTGGCGAGAGCGCCGAACCCCGTCGAGATCCCGTACGCCGGCGTGGGCGCCGCCGCGAGCTCCTCGACCACGGACCGGGCGCGGTCGATGGCGACCAGCGCCTCGTCCGTGAGCGCCACAGCCGCCCCGCCGCGGGTCACCGCCACCACGTCGTCGATGGACACCGGGCCGACGCCCACCTGAACGGTCTGCATGGCGCCATCCAACTCCCGCCGACGACGTGGGCGCCACCGCCGACGGACCCTGGACGTCTGGGATCCGAGACGCAGCGAGCCTCTCTCCGCGCCGAAGGTAAAGCCTCGTGCACCTGTCGTGACCCGGCCGGCAACGGCTCGTTGACGGTGTCACCACCCCGACGACAGGAAGCCCCCCATGAAGACACGAACCCCTCTCCTGGTCACCGTCGCCACTCTCGGCGTCGGCCTGACCCTTCCGCTGCCGGACCCGGTTTCGCCGGGGCGGCGCCCCACCGCAGCACGTCGTTCGCCTTCCAGAGCAGGATCCACCGCCTCTCCCACTGACCCCACCCGAGGGCAGCGGGGTCGGTCTCCCCCCACCACGACCCCGCTGCCCGCCTCGGCGCCCGCGAAGCCGTCGTACTCGTCACCCCTACGGGGGAAGGTGCGGCGTGTTCCCCGGTCTAGTGTCGAAAGGTCCCGGGGCGTCCGGGCGCACGGAGGGAGCACCCCATGCCGACGTGGCTCATCTGGGTCATCGTGATCGTCGTCGTCCTGGTCGTCATCGGCGCAGTCGCGTCGATGATCAGCAAGCGACGCACCGAGCAGCGCCGCGCCCGAGCGGAGCAGCTGCGCAGCGAGGCCTCCGAGAAGGCCGGCGGGCTCGCCGAGTCGCAGCGGGCAGCTGATGAGGCGCGCGCCAAGGCGGACCTCGCTGCGGCCGAGGCCGAGCGGGCCCGCGAGCAGGCAGCCCAGGCGGAGCAAGGCCACCAGGTCGAGCAGGCCAGCTACGAGGGCAAGCTGCGCGAGGCCGACAAGCTCGACCCTGAGGTCAACACCCGCGCGAAGGACTACGAGCCGAGCGTGTGGAACGACACCACCACCGAGACCGGCGCGCCCGCCACCGGGGCCACGACCGCTCCGCCCCGCGAGACGGGCTCCCACTCGGCTGCCGACGCCACGCCGCCGGCGGAGGGCACCACCTCCGAGGGCACCACCTCCGAGGGCACCACCCCCGAGGCCACCTCGTCCGGGGCCACGACCTCCGAGGGCACGACGCCTCATGAGGGCACCACGTCCACCGAGAGCGACGCGCCGAACGAGGGCACGAGGACCCAGCGGCCCGAGTGATCCGGCGCGTCCCACGCGCACGCGTGGGACGATCCGGCCATGGGTCAGGTGCCGGCAGCGACCAGGGCGTTGCGGGTGCTGCGGTTCCTGGCGAGCCAGCCGGACCCGGTTCCGCTCGACCGGATCACCCGGGCCTGCGGTCTGCCGCGCTCCACCGCCTACCACCTGCTGAACTCGATGATCGAGGAAGGCTTCGTCGTCCACCTTCCCGAGGAGCACCGCTACGGCCTGGGGGTGGCGGCGTTCGAGGTCGGCAGCGGCTACAGCCGCCAGGAGCCTCTGCAACGGATCAGCCGGAGGCTGCTGGCGGACCTCGTCGACCGCACCGGGCACACGGCACACCTGGCGGTGCTGCACGGGCGCGACGTGCTCTATGTGGTCGAGGAACGTGCTCCCGGTCGCCCGCCCCTCGTCACCGACGTCGGCGTCCGACTCCCCGCTCACCTGACGGCCAGTGGCAGAGCGATCCTGTCAGCCCTGCCTCCCGCGCAGGTGCGCGCGTTGTACCCCGACCCTTCGGCGTTCGTGGACCGGCACGGCACCGGCCCGCGCACCTTGGGCGCCCTGCGCTCGGTGCTGTCCGAGACGCGGCGTCGCGGCTACGCGACCGAGCAGGGTGAGGTCACGCCCGGCCTGGCCAGCGTGGCCGCGCCGGTCCTCGACCACAACCAGCACCCGGTCGCCGGCCTGGCGGTGACCTTCGCCGACGGCGAGCCCGACACCCTCGTCGAGGAGGTACGACGCGCGGCCGCGGCGCTGACGAAACGCCTCGGCGGCACGGCCTGAGAGGTAGGACACGGACCCGACCACCCGACGTCACCTGTGGCTACGATCCGAGGGTCGAATGTGCGTGCCGCTCCGGCCCTTCGGGGCCGTAAGGTCGGCGCCGACCCTCCATGACATCCCGACCGCTCGGAGTGACTGTGACCGCCGTACTGCTCATCGGGCTGCTCCTGAACCTGATCGCACTGCCGATCGCGGGCCGCCGGGTGTGGTTCCTCGAGCGACTGATCACCAGCGGCCAGCCCGCTCCCGACCGTGTCGAGGGCGTGACCGGCCGGCTCGGCCTGGCGGTGAAGACCCAGGTGGTCGAGGTCTTCGGGCAGAAGAAGCTGCTGAAGTGGAGCGTCCCGGGTGCGGCACACTTCTTCGTGTTCTGGGCCTTCCTGATCCTGGCGACGGTCTACCTCGAGGCGTACGGCGCGCTGATCGCCCTGGCCTTCGGAGCCGACACGCTCGCTTGGGCGATCCCGCTCGTCGGCCACTGGCCGGTGCTCGGCTTCCTGCAGGACTTCATCGCGATGATGGCGTTCTTCGGGATCGTGACGTTCGTCGTGATCCGGCTGCGCAACGCGCCCGCGGACCTCGGGCGACGCTCGCGCTTCTTCGGCTCCCACCTGAGCGGCGCGTGGATCACGTTGTTCATGATCTTCAACGTCATCTGGACGATGTTCTTGTTCCGGGGGGCGTCGTCCGCGCTGGGCAACCTGCCCTACGACAACGGAGCCTTCATCTCCATCGGTGTCGGGAACCTGCTGGACGGACTGTCCCACGGCGCCCTGGAGTTCCTGGAGGGACTCGGGCTCCTGCTCCACATCGGCGTGATGCTGGCGTTCTTGATCTTCGTGCTCAACTCCAAGCACCTCCACATCTTCGTGGCGCCGCTCAACGTGCTCTTCGGCCGCCGGCCGATGGCGCTCGGTGCGGTCAAGCCACTGACGTCGGCCGGCAAGCCGGTCACCCTCGGTGACATCGAGGACCTCGACGAGGACGCCCGGCTCGGGGTCGGCTCGATCTCGGACTTCACCTGGAAGGGCCTGCTCGACTTCACGACCTGTACCGAGTGCGGCCGCTGCCAGTCGCAGTGCCCGGCGTGGAACACCGAGAAGCCGCTGTCTCCCAAGCTGCTGATCATGGACCTGCGCGACCACGCCATGGCTGCTGCTCCCGCGATGATCGCCGGCGGCCAGGGCTCGGACTCCACGGGGGTCCCGGAGGGCGCGGTCAAGGAGCTGGAGCGACCGTTGATCGGTGACGAGTCGATGTACGGCGTGATCGACCCCGACGTGCTGTGGTCGTGCACCTCCTGCGGCGCGTGCGTCAACCAGTGCCCCGTGGACATCGAGCACGTCGACCACATCATCGACATGCGCCGCTACCAGGTGCTCGTCGAGAACAACTTCCCGGCCGAGCTCAACCAGCTCTTCAAAGGACTCGAGGGTCGCGGCAACCCCTGGAACATGTCGGCGTCGGCGCGCATGGACTGGGCCAAGGGCCTCGACTTCGATGTGCCGGTCGTCGGCGAGGATCTCGAGTCGATGGACTCGGTCGACTGGCTGTTCTGGATCGGCTGCGCAGGCGCCTACGAGGACCGTGCCAAGAAGACGGTGCGCGCCGTCGCCGAGCTGCTCCACCTGGCCGACGTCTCCTTCGGCGTCCTCGGCAACGGCGAGACCTGTACCGGCGACCCCGCACGACGGGCCGGCAACGAGTTCGTCTACCAGGGTCTGGCCGCCCAGAACGTCGAGACCCTCGGGGGGATGTGGCCCGAGCACCGGGTCAAGCAGGTCGTCACCACCTGCCCCCACTGCCTGAACACCCTGAAGAACGAGTACCGCGACCTCGGCCTCGAGCTCGAGGTCGTCCACCACACCCAGCTGCTGAACCGTCTGGTCCGCGAGGGTCGGCTGACGCCGGTCACCGACGGCGCCGGCGCCGCCAAGCGGTCGATCACCTACCACGACCCCTGCTACCTCGGTCGGCACAACCAGGTCTACGCCCCGCCGCGCGAGCTGCTGCAGGTGCTGCCCGGTGCGTCGTACGTCGAGATGGAGCGGTCCCAGGAACGCTCCTTCTGCTGCGGCGCGGGCGGAGCCCGGATGTGGATGGAGGAGAACCTCGGCGAGCGGATCAACGTCAACCGCACCAAGGAGGCCGTGGCGACCGGTGCCGACCAGATCGCGGTCGGCTGCCCCTTCTGCCGCGTGATGCTCTCCGACGGCCTCACCTCCGAGCAGGCCGAGGGCCAGGCACGCGAGGACGTCGAGGTCCTCGACGTCGCGCAGATGCTGCTCGCCTCGGTGAAGGGCGAGTCCGCGACCCGGATCGTCGCCGACGTCGCGGCGCCGGCGGCTCGCAGTGAGGAGACCCGGGCCGAGCCCCGCGCAGGTGACGACACCCAGACCGCCGAGACGGTGACCGAGACCGCCGACGTCGGCCCGGCCGCGGCGGCCAGTGCCGGCGGCTCGCTCTTCGACCTCGGCGGGGACGCCGAGCCCGAGACTCCCGCCACCCCGACCCCGCCGGTCGAGACCACCGGAGGCTCGCTCTTCGACCTCGGCGGCGATGCCGAGCCCGAGACTCCCGCCACCCCGACCCCGCCGGTCGAGACCACCGGCGGCTCGCTCTTCGACCTCGGCGGCGATGCCGAGCCCGAGACTCCCGCCACCCCGACCCCGCCGGTCGGGACCACCTCGGTCGAGCCGGTCCCGGCCCCTGCGCCGGTGGCGGAGGTCCCCGCGGACGGCGGGTCGCTCTTCGACCTGCCCGCCCCGGCGGACACCGCCGGCGCCGACGACACAGCGTCTCCCGCACCCGAGGCCGACCAGACGCCCGTGTCCCACGAGCCCGAGCCGGAGGAGCAGTCGGAGACGGAGCCACGCAAGGACGCAGACATCGACGGGGGCGGGTCGCTGTTCGACCTGTGAGAGCCTCCTGACCTGCGGCGATGTCATCATGACACCACTTGATGTCACCAAATGCTTGACATGACATCACAGTGATGTCAGGATGATGCACATGGACATCACGCCGTACGTCGACAGCCTCCGCCAGGCTCTCGTCTCCGCCGCCGACTCCGCCGGCGACGACACCCGCCAGGCCGCCGAGCGCCTCAGCTTCGCCCTCGACTCGAGCTCGCGGCTCGCGATCATGGAGGCGGTCTCCCAGGCCGCGGCCGAGATCACCGCCGAGATGCCGAACGGAGGCGTCGACGTGCGGCTCAACGGTCGCGACCTCGACTTCCTGGTCCACGTCGCCACTCCGACCCCGCCCGCCCCGCCGCCGCCCCCGGCTCCCGACGACGTCGACGACGGCAACCTGGCCCGGATCACCCTGCGGATCCCCGAGTCGGTGAAGGCCAAGGCCGAGGAGCGGGCGGCCGAGGCCGGGCAGTCGCTCAACACCTGGCTCGTCAACGTCGTCCGCGCAGCCAGCCGCGACGGCGCCATCAACATCGACGTCGACCTCTCCAGCATCCCGTTCTTCGGAGGCGGAGATCCCTTCGGCGGCTCGAAGGGACGCGGCAACAAGCGCATGACCGGCTGGTTGTAGAGCCGGCCCACCACTCAACTCACCCGACAGGGGACGGCACCCAGGCCGCTCCCCCGGCAGCACACACCCTGATCGACCATCGGGGCCACCCCAGGAGGAACCATGCAGCGCCAGTTCGAGACCCCCGCCCCGATCGGCCTCGTCGTCGAGATCGGCAAGGGCCGGGTCCGCATCCACGCCACCCCGACCGACACCACCGAGCTCGAGATCACCGGGGCGGGTGCCGACGACGTCCAGGTCAGCTTCGAAGGCAACGACCTGCGGGTCATCGGCCCCAAGCACGGCGGCGGCTTCTTCGGCAAGGACACCGACCTCGACGTCGAGGTCACCCTGCCCACCGACAGCCAGCTCGCGGTCAAGACCGGTAGCGCCGACATCGACGTCGACGGCCAGGTCGCCGAGACCCGGATCAAGACCGGGTCGGGCGATGTCAGCTGCGACACCTTCTCCAGCGGCGCGTCGGTCGAGACGGGATCCGGCGACGTCGAGGTCTCCGAGGCCCACGCGGAGCTCCGGGTCAAGAGCGGCTCGGGCGACGTGTCCGTCGGCACCTGCGTCAAGGAGCTCAGCGTGTCCACGGGCTCCGGAGACGTGGAGGTCGGCACCGCGAACGCGCGCACCGTCGTCAAGACCGGCTCCGGCGACCTCAAGGTGGCCACGGCCAATGACGACGTCTCGCTGTCGACCGGCAGCGGCGACCTGACCGTCGGGTCGGCCCGCCGCGGCCGGGTCAGCGCCAAGGGCGCCAGCAGCGACGTCCGCATCGGCATCCCGGCCGGCACGCCGGTCTGGGCAGACCTCAACACCGTCACCGGCAAGGTCCGCTCCACCATCGAGAGCGTCGGAGCCCCCCGGGAGGGACAGGACCACATCGAGCTCGAGGCCCGGACCGTCAGCGGCGACATCGTCTTGACCCAGGTCTGACCACACCACCACTCATCGAAGGAGCACGACCATGAACACCACCGTGATCGAGGCACAGGCTCACTACCTGATCGAGGACCGGATCCACCAGACCCACCGCCAGCAGAAGTCCAGCGGCGTGCGGCGTCGTACCCGGAGGGTCCGCAAGCTGAGCTGGCTGTGACCCTGTCAGCCGCCCCCGGCCCCACACCAGGAAGCCGATCGCAGCACTCCTGCGGTCGGCTTCCTGCTGTCAGCTCCGCGCACCCGCGCGGGTTCGGCAGCCTCAGACGTCGGTCAGCCGGACGCCGGCGTGGGCCTTGTAGCGGCGGTTGACGCTGATCAGGTTGGCGGTGAGCGCCTCGACCTGTCCCGCGTTGCGCAACCGCCCGCCGTACACGCCCCGCATGCCGGGCACGGTGTCGGCCAGGGAAGCGACCAGGTCGGTCGCATCGCGGTCGTCGCCGAGCACGAGGACGTCGGTGTCGACCGAGGAGATCTCGGGGTCGTCCAGCAGGGCCGCGCTGACGTGGTGGAACGCCGCCACCACCGTCGAGCCGGTCAGGATCGCCGCGGCCTCCTGGGCCGCCGAGCCCTCGTCGACCCGGAGCGCGAAGGCTCCCTGCTTGTCGAAGCCGAGCGGGTTCACGCAGTCGACGACGATCTTGCCGGCGAGGGGGCCGACCAACGACCGCAGCAGGTCCGCGTGACCGTCGTACGGAACGGCGACGACGACCACGTCGGCGGCCGCGGCGGCGTCCTCGTTCGCCAGCCCGCGTACGTCGCCGCCGGTGGCCCCCGCGAGCTCGGTCGCGGTGGCGGCCGCTCGGTCGGCCGACCGGCTGCCGACCACGACGGACATGCCGGCGCCGGCCCACCGGCGCACCAGGCCGCGACCCTGCGGGCCCGTGCCGCCGAGCACGGCGACGGTGACGTCCGGGGCCATCAGATCGAGGTCCGGTGGAAGTTCTGGAACGAGCGCGACGGGGTGGGCCCGCGTTGACCCTGGTAACGGGAGCCGTACTTCTCCGACCCGTACGGATGCTCCGACGGCGACGAGAGCCGGAAGAAGCAGAACTGCCCGATCTTCATGCCCGGGTAGAGCTTGATCGGCAGGGTCGCGACGTTGGCGAGCTCCAGGGTGACGTGCCCGGAGAAACCCGGGTCGACGAAGCCGGCCGTCGCATGCGTGAGGAGGCCGAGCCGGCCCAGCGACGACTTGCCCTCGACGCGTGCCGCGACGTCGTCCGGAAGTGACACGACCTCGTACGTCGAGCCGAGGACGAACTCGCCCGGGTGCAGGATGAACGGCTCGTCGCCGTCCGGCTCCACCACCCGGGTCAGGTCGGACTGGTCGGCGGCCGGGTCGATGTGGGGGTAGCGATGGTTCTCGAAGACCCGGAAGAAGCGGTCGAGCCGGACGTCGATCGACGACGGCTGCAGCATCGAGGGTTCCCACGGCTCCATCACGATCCGGCCTGCGTCGATCTCGGCCAGGACGTCACGGTCGCTCAGCAGCACGCCCGCAGGCTACCGGTCCCTCGTCTGCCGGCCTCGCCGAGACCACGGTCGGGGAGGTCTCGACCGGCTCGACCGCCGGCTCTGGCACCATGCCGGACGTGAGCGCTCCCGTCTTCCACCGGTACGTCGCCCTCGGCGACTCCTTCACCGAGGGCGTCGGCGACCCCGACCCCGGCCGCCCGAACGGACTGCGCGGCTGGGCGGACCGGGTCGCCGAGGTGCTGGCCGCCCAGACCGACGACTTCGGCTATGCCAACCTCGCGATCCGCGGCCGTACGCTGCGGCCGATCCTCGCCGAGCAGCTCGAGCCGGCCCTGGACCTGAAGCCCGACCTGGTCACCGTCTACGCCGGCGGCAACGACCTGATCCGGCCGCGCTGCGACGTCGACGCGCTCGGCGAGGTGTACGACGAGGCGATCGGCACCCTCGCCGCGACCGGCGCCCGCATCGGCATCTTCACCGCCTTCGACCCCGGGGGCGGCGGTCCCTTCGCCCGGCTGCGCGGACGGTTCGCCGTCTACAACGAGCAGGTCCGCGAGATCGCCGAGCGGCACGGCGCCGTCGTCCTCGACTCGTGGCGGATGCGACCGGATCGTCCCGACCTGATGTGGTCCGAGGACCGGTTGCACCTCGGCCCGCTCGGCCACCGCGCGGTCGCCATCGAGGTGCTCGACACCCTGGGTGTCCCGCACGAGCTCGACCTCTCCGACCCGACCGGCTCGCTGGGTGACACGCCGTTCCGGGCCGGTCGACGGGCGGATCTCGAGTGGGCCGTGCGCCATGCCGCCCCCTGGATCAAGCGGCGCCTCACCGGGCGCTCGTCGGGCGACGGCGTAGAGCCGAAACGGCCCGCGCTGGAGCCGATCTGACCTGTCGGACGGGCTCGGGTACGATCCGTCTCGCCGGTTCGCCGGTCTGCGGATGTAGCTCAGTTGGTAGAGCGCGACCTTCCCAAGGTCGATGTCGCGAGTTCGAATCTCGTCATCCGCTCCGAGCCGCTCCGCGCGGCGAAGCTGCGCGGAGGGACGAGCGCGACAGGACACACCATCCGGTCCTGGAAGAGCAGCCCCGGTACCTCCCGTTCGACGGGGCGAAGCCAGGGAGAGCGGGACGTCGACACCCACCCGACCGCACCGGGTCTCGACAAGCTCGACCGCCGGTGTCCACATCTCCCGCCCCATGGGTCACACACCCGAGGCACTCCTTGCACTTCTGGGGGGTTGCAACGGCCGATAAGTGCAGGGATCCCCGGCGAGCCGGGTATCCCGACAGCCCTCCCACCTTGACGGCCCCGTGACGATTGTGGACAGTGGTGTGGATGTGACTCCTGATGTCTCGAGGTCTTCCCCATGTCGCGCCCCCGCTGGATCAGTCTCGGTGCCCTGCTGCTGGTGCTCGCCCTTCTCCCGTTCCTGCCTCACGGCGGCGGGGAGCCCGATACCGCTCGCCGCACCGCGAAACCGGAGCCCGCACCGCTGACGGCCGGCTACGGCAGGGTCACGCCCGCGTTCCAGCGCACCATCGCCGCCGTCGTGTCCGCCGGCTCTGCCCCCCGGGTCTCGGCCCGTACGCCGGCCCGCACCCTGGTCGGCGACCTCGTCCGCTGCGCGGTCTTCGAGGGGCAGCGCTACTGCCTCGGCTCGGGCTGGACCGACCGGACGCAGGCTCAGGTCCAGCGGAGCATGGCGGGGGTCGCCACCCGCCAGGCCGCGCGCCCGACCCGGACCACCACCGGCGATCTCTCGATGATCGACGCCCTGCGCCAGGCGGCCCGGATGTCCCCCGAGGACCGCGCAGCCGCCCAGACCGCTGAGCTCACCGAGGCCGCTCGCTCGGTCGCCAAGGTGTGGCTGCTCCGGCACCAGATCCAAGGGACGCCCCTGCCTGCGGGCTTCTTCGCCCGCCACCCGGAGGTCCGAACGGCCACCGGCAGCGCAGGGCAAGGGGCCTCCGGAACGACCACCCACGTCCTCGCACCGGTGTCGCCGATGGGCAAGCAGCGCCCGAAGACGTGGGGCGACTACCCGAGCCGCGGCGTCGTGCTCGACCCCAAGGACGTCAGGGACCAGCACCGCACGTACTGGTGCGGACCGACCTCGATGCAGATGATCACGTGGGGTTGGTCGGGGCACCGGCGACACCAGCAGTACTGGGCCAGCAAGCTCGGGACGACGACCAGCGGCTCGTCGATCACCTCGATGGTCGACGTCGTGAACCGATACACCGGCTGGGACAAGCCGTCGTACGCCGGCCCCTACATCACCCTCGACATCAGCGACTGGTCGTTCCGCCAGTGGATGCTGCTGATGGCGCGCCACATCGTCGACTACCGCGCGCCGGTGATCCTGCACCCGGTCCTGCTCACCCAGTTCTACCCCTACCTCGACCACAGCGGGTCCGGTCACTTCCAGGTCGGCCGGGGCTACCGGAAGCGCGACGGCAAGACCCCGCTCCTCGGCTACTTCGAGCCGTGGAACCAGCGGCGCTTCCACCCCGACGAGCCCTTCATCGGACGCGTGCAGTGGCGCAGCGGCTACCGGTCCTACCGAGCCAACCAGGAGCACTTCCAGCACAATCTCGGCGTGTGATGCACCTACGCCGTCTCCCGCGGCCGGTCACGGCCGCCCTGATCGCCGTGGCCGCCCTGGCTCTCGGCGGCTGCGGCGAGGGCAGCTCGAGCAGCGTCGACGGCGCTCACTCGCCGGGATCGCCGAGCAGCCCGATGAGTAGCTCCTCGAGCGGTACGACGGGCTCCGACGGCTCCTCGGCACCGACGCCATCGCCCACCTCCCTCGGGACCAGCGACCACCCCCTCGTCGTCCGACCCACCAGCGACCCGCTCCCCTGGAAGCCGGTGCCGGGCTCGACCCGGGACGAGGTGACCGTCTCCGGCGACTGGACGCTCACGGTCCCCTCCGACGGTGACAGCGCGCGTCTCGCCGGCCCGCACTCGCGGACCATCGCGGCCGGTACCCACTCCTCGATCAGCGACGCGTTCCTCGACGGCACCCACGCGCTGGTCGTCAGCGAGGACGACCTCGCCCGCACCCCCGACGTGGCGACGCTCGTCGACCTCGCCTCGGGCCGCACCACCACCCTCGATCGCACCTCGCGTCCGCCCACCAGTGTGGGCGGGACCTGGGCGCTCGGACCGGCCAGTCTCGCCCACGCGACCGCCGGCCCGGACCGGCGCTACTGCGTGGCCTTCCTCGACCTCGACTCCGGTCGGCCGGACGGTCGCTACTGCGTCCCACCGAGGAACGGGCTCAGCCGCGCCTCGATCACCGACGGCGGCACCACGCTGATGCGGTTCGACGCCCAGCGACCGTCGTGCCGCACCCTGCTCACCCGATCGGGGGCACGGTTCACACCCCTGCCGGGCGTCACGCCGTGCAAGGGCTGGGACTCCACCTCGGTGCCCGGCGGCACGGTGTGGTCCGTGGTCGCGAAGGAGCGGCGGATCGAGGCCGCGCATGTCTTCAGCCACACGAGTGCCGGCTGGTTCGACCTCGGCCGCGGTACGTCGGGCACGCTCGTGGCCTGCGCGGGCGCGGCGTACTTCGTCCGCGACCCGGCCACCCGCCAGGACCCGGCGGCGCTCCTGCGCTGGGACCCGGCCCAGCACGCGCTCGCCACGGTCTTCACCTCGACGGGGCGCGGCAACGCCTTCCTCTCACCGCCCCGGTGCGGTGGGGACCACCTGACCGTGACAGCCTTCGCCGCCGCCGGCGACCAACAGGTCACGGCCGCCGTCGGCGCACCGTAGGCTCGGACCATGCCGGCCGACTTCACCGGGTTCCCGCCCCAGGCCCTCGACTTCTACGACGACCTCGAGGTCGACAACACCCGGTCGTTCTGGGACAAGCACAAGGGCACCTACGACTACTCGGTCCGACGGCCGATGGTCGCCCTGTGCGCAGCTCTGGCCCCGGAGTTCGGGGAGGCCAAGGTGTTCCGGCCGTTCCGCGACGTGCGTTTCGCCAAGGACAAGACGCCGTACAAGACCGCGCAGGGTGCCTTCGTCGGAGTGGGACCCGCCACCGGTTGGTACGTCGAGATCTCGGCCCGCGGCGTCCGCACGGGCGCCGGCTTCTACGACGCGACCGGACCCCGGATCGCGGCCATCCGAGCCGCCATCGACGACGACCGCACCGGTCGCGAGCTGCAGTCACTGCTCGAGAAGCTCGAGGGCGGGGGCTGGCGCATCGGGGGGCACACGCTCAAGACGGCGCCCCGTGGGTACGACGTGAACCATCCCCGGATCGAGCTGCTCCGCCACAAGTCGCTGACCATCGGCCACGACTACGGGTTCGAGCCGATCATCCACACCGCCGAGCTGCTCGAGGCGGTGCGTGACGACTGGCGCACGCTGAAGCCGTTCGTCGACTGGGTGAGCGCCTCGGAGTGAGCCTCGGCCGGGTCACCGGCTCGACCCCGCCGGAGCGCCGGCCGGTCAGTGCGGCTGCCAGGCGTCGTCGTCCTCGGTGAGGGCAGCGACCCCGGGCGGGAGGTGCCCCGACGCGAGATCGGCGACCGACACCTGCTCGAACACGTCGCGCAACGAGTGACGCGCCGCGATCCACACCCGCTGCAGGGCGTCGGCCCGCTCGTTGTAGGAGACGGCCTCCGGGCGGAGCCCGTACACCGATACCAGCGGACCGTCGACAGCCCGGATCACGTCGGCCACGGTGACGTCGGCGGCCGGCTGCGCCAGGCGCCATCCGCCGGCCTGTCCACGCTGCGCGTGCACGATGCCGGCCTTGCGCAGGTCGGCCAGGATCGCCTGCAGGAAGTTGTGCGGGATGTCCTGCAGCTTGCCGAGCTCCTCGGCGCTGACCGGACGCCCGTTCTGGTCACCGTCGCCGCGCGCGGCCATCTCGATGAGGGCGCGGAGGGCGTAGTCGGCCTTGGCGGAGACTCGCATGCGAGCAGTCTCCCAGAAGCGCACCCGGATCCGCGCACCCGCAGGTGGTCTCGATCACATCCGAGGCGGGGGTCCCCGGACGGATCCGCTCCTCTGTGTTGCCTGCGCGGGCTCGCCGGGGCAGAATGAAGTTACCGATGAGTAGCCGTACTCTCGACAGGGCTCCGGGATCCGGGGCGGACCCACGAAGCGACGCGAACAGGTAGGGACCATGGGCCACTACAAGAGCAACCTCCGCGACATCGAGTTCAACCTCTTCGAGGTACTGGGCACCGACCGGGTGCTCGGTACGGGTCCGTTCGCGGACATCGACGAGGGCACGGCCCGCGAGATCCTGGCCGAGGTGGACCGCCTCGCCCGGGAGGACCTCGCCGCGTCGTTCGAGGAGTCCGACCGCACGCCGCCGGTCTTCGACCCCGACACCCACACGGCCCCGGTCCCCGACGCGTTCAAGAAGAGCTACCGCGCCTGGATGGACGCCGAGTACTGGCGCCTGGCGACCCTCGGTGAGCTCGGGGGCACGCCGGCCCCCTCGTCGTTCTCCTGGGCGGTCGGCGAGATGGTGCTCGGCGCCAACCCCGCGGTCTGGATGTACGGCGCCGGCCCGATGTTCGCGGGCGTCATCCACCGCAACGGCAACGAGCGCGACAAGAAGATCGCCCAGCACATCGTCGACAACGGCTGGCTGACCACGATGGTGCTCACCGAGCCGGACGCCGGCTCCGACGTGGGCGCGGGCCGCACCAAGGCCACCCCGAACGATGACGGCACCTGGAACATCGAGGGCGTCAAGCGCTTCATCACCTCGGCCGAGGGCGACCTCAGCGACAACATCATCCACATGGTGCTGGCGCGCCCGTCGGGCGTCGAGGGCGCCGGCGGCCCCGGCACCAAGGGCCTGAGCCTCTTCATCGTGCCCAAGTTCCACTTCGACCCCGAGACCGGCGAGTCGACCGGGGAGCGCAACGGCGTCTACGTCACCGGTGTCGAGCACAAGATGGGCATCAAGGTCTCCAACACCTGCGAGCTCACCTTCGGCGACCCGGGCGTGGGAGGCGGCGAGCCCGCGAGGGGTTGGCTGCTCGGTGAGGTGCACGACGGCATCGCCCAGATGTTCCAGGTGATCGAGAACGCCCGGATGATGGTGGGGACCAAGGCGATCGCCACGCTCTCGACCGGGTACCTCAACGCCCTCGACTTCGCCAAGGAGCGCGTCCAGGGCGCCGACCTCACCCAAGCCGCCGACAAGACCGCGCCACGCGTGACGATCACCCACCACCCCGACGTACGGCGTTCGCTGATGACGCAGAAGTCGTTCGCCGAGGCGATGCGCTCGCTGGTCCTCTACACCGCCTCCTGGCAGGACCGGGTGATGCTCGCCGAGCACGCCGGGGAGAAGGACGAGCTGGCGATGGCGGTCAACGACCTGCTGCTGCCGATCGTCAAGGGCTACGGCTCGGAGCGCTCGTGGGTGCTGCTGGGCACCGAGTCGCTGCAGACGTTCGGCGGGTCCGGCTTCCTGCAGGACTACCCGATCGAGCAGTACGTCCGCGACGCCAAGATCGACACCCTCTACGAGGGCACGACCGCGATCCAGGGCCAGGACTTCTTCTTCCGCAAGATCGTCAAGGACCAGGGCAAGGCCCTGGGCCACCTGGCGACGGAGATCCAGGCCTTCCTCGAGAGCCAGGCCGGCAACGGGCGGCTCAAGGTGGAGCGCGAGCTCCTGGCCACAGCGCTCGAGGACGCCCAGGCGATCGTCGGCGTGATGATCAACGACCTGATGAGCGCGGACGCGTCCGCGGAGGGCGGTGACGTCCGCAACATCTACAAGGTCGGGCTCAACACCAGCCGCCTGCTGATGGCGCTGGGCGACGTGGTGTGCGCCTGGCTGCTCCTGCGCGGCGCCGACGTCGCGCTGGCAGGCTGTCCGGCGACGTGTCCGCGAAGGACAAGGCGTTCTACGAGGGCAAGGTGGCCGCCGCGCAGTTCTTCGCGCAGACCAACCTGCCCCGCATCTCCGCCGAGCGGGCCATCGCCGAGCACACCGACCTCGCGCTGATGGACCTCGACGAGTCCGCCTTCTGACCCGCCCTACCGGTGACGACAGAGCCGGTGGCGTCCCGGGGGACGCCACCGGCTCTGTCATCTGTCGGTCAGCCCGGCGGGAGCGGGATGCTGCCCTCCGGCGTACCGAGGCCGGTCGGTCCGTCGTACCCGGCCACCGCGGTGCACAGGTAGCTGCCCTGGCAGAACCCGTTCGAGCCGCCGACGACGTCGTTGAACGCGCCGGGCTCGGCGTAGAGGTCGGCGGGCCGCAGCCCGTCTGACCCCGAGGCGCCGATGATGCCGCTGACCAGCGGTGACGATGCGCTCGTCCCGTCGACCATCAGCCAGCCCCGGTAGGCCCTCGGCAGCGAGGTGTTGTAGATCGCCAGACCTCGCGCGACCGCCGAGATGTCGCCGTCGGTGCGACCGTGGCAGGCCGTGTCGGTCTGGCCGCTCACCTTGCCGAAGTAAGCCGAGCAGCCGGATCCTGCATAGGCCCAGGCCCTCTCCGACCAGCCGCGCGGGTCGGTGGTGGAGCGGGCGAGCGTCGTACCGCCGACGGCGACGACGTCGGGCGAGCTGGCCGGGAAGCTGGCCGGCCCGTAGCCGAAGTCACCGGTCGAGGCGACGGCGGTCACCCCGGGGTGGTCGTACAACGCGGCCTGGGTGTCGGTCCCGGTGAGCTCGATGCGACCGAAGGAGTGGTTCGTGACCGTCGCCCCGGCGTTCACCGCCGCGGTCTCGGCACGGCCCAGCGAGCGGTCCGTGGGCCGGTTGGCCTCGACCAGCACGATGTGGCAGGTCGGACAGGCCGTCGAGATCATCTGGAGGTCGAGGGAGGCCTCGACACCCCAGCCGTAGTCCTGCTGCGGGTACGGACCGGCCTCACCGTTCTGGTTGATCTTCGAGAAGCACCCGCTCGCGCTCGTGCAGGCCGGCAGCCCGAACTGCGCGCGGTACTTGTTCATGTCCGCCTCGGCCGACGGATAGTGGTAGGCCACGATCACCGCGACGGTGGTGTCCGCCGAGGGACCGGTCAGGTCGTAGGCGTCCCGCAGAGCGGGGGCGCCCCATCCGGCCGGGTCGGGAGCGGCGCGACGGGCTGATCGGGTCGCGGCGTTCAGCTTCACGAAGCAGGTGTACTGGTGCGTGCCGCCCGTCCGGCAGAGCTTGTTCGGCTGGAAGCGGTTGCGGTGCGGGCGCGCTCCGGTGGCGGCCGCGTGTGCCCTGCCCTTCGGCAGGACGTAGGCGTTCTGGACCTGCTCGGTCACCGAGCGCCCCTTCTGGTCCTGCGCCTTGAGTCGCAGGCTGAGATAGGGGTGCGCCGCGCTCGCGCTCGGGTTCGCGTAGGAGACGTGGAACGTGTTGCGGTTCACGCGCTTCACCGCGGCCGCGTGCCACGACCGGCCGTCGACGGACCAGGACACGCTGGCACGCGCCACGCGGGCGTCGACCGGCCCCAGGTTGTCGAAGGTGACCGGGAACGACTCGGACCGGTGCTTGGCGACGTTCCGGGTCGTCACGGGCGGGGCGTAGGCGGCCCGCAGGATGGGGAGAACGGCGTTCGTGCTCGGCATCCGGGCGGTCCAGACGTCGGTGACCTTCGACGACAGCCGGTAGCGCGCGTCGGGCGGCGTGGTCTCGGCGACCAGGCTCACCTTCTTCCCGGGAGCGATGCCCTTCGCGAAGGGGAAGATGCCGAAGAGCCCGTGCTGCACACGGGTCCGGCCGGCGAAGAGGCCCCACGTCCCCTGTTCGGTATAGCCGACCTGTCGGGTACCGGCGCTGGTCATCATCGACAAGGACCCGTGCAGCACGCCGTCGGTGACGCACAACGCGCACCTGGGCCCGGTTCCGCCGGACTCCTGCCCACGGTCGACGACCGGCGTGACCGGGCCACGGAAGAACGGGACGCGGGCCTGCTGCCCGCGCCGGTACGTCGTCTGGTTCGCGAGCTGGGTGAAGCTGCGGAAGCTGGCGTTGACCGAGGTGTAGCTGGCCCAGCTGAGGTCCTTGCTCCCCTCGAACATCGCATGGATGACCCCGGGACGGATCGAGGGATAGGTGTCGATGAACGCGAAGTCGTCGTTCGGGGACCAGCCGTACCACCCGTCGAACGCCTTCTCCTTCGGACCGGTGGCGTAGTGCTGGATCGCCACCTTCGCGAAGTCGCTCGGGCGGTAGTGGAACGTCAGATGGCGCGGGATGCCGTCCACCACCTCCTTCGCGGCCACGACCTGCTTGATCGGGTGGGTGGTCACGCCGTGGCCGTCGAAGCTGAAGGGCTCGTAGCCCTTGGCGGTCCACAGGTTCCCGACCTCGGTGCTGAGCTCCCCGACCGGGAGGGCCGGCACGGGGTTCACCCGCGGCCGGAAGCCGCCGTACCCGAAGTCCACGCCGCCGTGGCCGGAGGCGTCGGTGGCGATGATGTCCATGGAGGGGCTGAGGTTCTGGTGGCCCGGGAGGGTCATCGACGGCCGGACGGTCGCGTCGCCCATCGAGAGCGACGCCGTGGTGTCGCCGGTGACCGACGTCGTGCTCACGACGATCCGGCTGAAGTCGTCGGCGATGATCAGGTAGTTGCCGCTCGGCACCGACACCTTCCACTGTCCGTCGATGATGCCGCCGAAGGCGCTGAAGAGCCGGGCGTCGTCGAGATTCATCACGAAGACGTCCGAGCCGGGCAGGGGCGCGCCCCCGGCGGTGGTGCCGTTGATGGTCAGCGTGTGGAGCTCGTACGCCGGGCCGAGCTGGGCGGCGCCGTCGCTCGCCCCACGCACGGCGATCCGGGAGACCCCGGCGAGCGAGGTGGCGAGACGGGCCGGGAGCGGCCGCCGGGCGTCGTACGACGCAGTGACGGCGGTGCGTCCGCCGGCCGTCCTGCGCGCCGTCGCCGTCCGCAGGTCGATGCCGGGCAGGTCTCGCGCCGAGGTGCCGGGGGCGAAGGTCACCGTCAGCGGGACCCGGCCGGAGCGCGCTGCCAGCGCCGACACGTCGAAGAGCGAGGGGTCGAGCCGGGTACGCACCGAGGCGGCGAGCTTGGGGACCACCCAGGTATGGGTGCCCGCCGCCACGTGCTCGACGGGGCGCCCGTAGTGCGGCGAGCGCGGCGTCAACGACGCGGTGGTGTGGCCCTGGCCGTCGTGGCGCAGCACGACCCGGTCTCCGGTCACCAGGGTGACCAGCTGCGCGCTCGGTGCCGCCCGAAGCGACGCCGGCCCGGTCGTGGAGACCGGGGAGGTGCCGGTGGCGGCGGTGGCGGGTACGGCGGCGAGCGAGGCGGTGACGGCCGCAGCGGTCAGCACGGCCAGGGCGCCCAGATGGGCATGCGTCCGCAGGGTCGATGTCATGGAGTGCCTTCCCAAGAGAAACGTGTTCCGGCATTCAACACGCCCTGGACCCCCGCTGTGGTTGCACGCGACCGAAAAGTCGCACCGATTCTCGTCGACGACGGAGACGGCCCACGGCGGGGCCCTAGCGTGAGGGCGTGCTCGACGCCTTCGTCGCCGGACTGCTGACCGGCCTGTCGCTGATCGTGGCGATCGGTGCGCAGAACGCGTTCGTGCTGCGACAGGGCCTGCTGCGCCAGTACGTCGGCCCCGTCGTCTCGATCTGTGCGGTCAGCGACCTGGTGCTCATCGCCGCCGGGGTCGCCGGGATCGGGGCCGTCGTGCAGCACGCACCGACCGCGTTGACCGTCGTGCGCTGGCTCGGCGTCGCCTTCCTCACGTCGTACGGCGTGCGGTCGCTGTGGCGGTCCCGCCATGCGGGCGTTCTTGCCGCCTCGACCGAGGCCGAGCCGCGGCTGCGCGGCGCGGTGCTCCAGGCGACGGCCCTGACCTGGCTGAACCCGCACGTCTACCTCGACACGGTGCTCCTGCTGGGCTCGATCGCGGCCCACCACGGGCCGACCGGCAAGTGGTGGTTCGCGGCGGGAGCGGGGGCGGGCAGCGTGCTGTGGTTCAGCTCGCTGGGCTACGGCGCGCGCCTGCTGAGCCCGGTGCTGATGCGGCCCCGTGCCTGGCAGGTGCTCGACGTGGTGATCGGGCTGACGATGCTCGCGATCGCGTTCTCGCTGGCCCGAGGCTGATCAGCGCGCGGCGCTCGCGCGCTTCCCGGCGTAGGACTTGCCCTTGCCGTAGGACGGAGCGCCGCCCTTGCGCGGACCGCCGTCGCTCTTCTGGCCGCCCTGGTAGCCCCCGCCGGAGCGGTAGCCCGCCTTGGGGTTGCTGCCCTTGTAGCCACCCGACCGGTGGCCGCCGGAACGCTTGCCGGCGTACGACGAGCCGGACGACTTCGGTGCGGGCGAGCCGTGCTTGGCCAGCGCCGCCGCGGAGAGGTGGTCGGGCACGGTCTGGATGTCGTGGTGGAGGACCTCGACCCCGGCCGTCCGCTGCAGACGCACGACCTGTTGGAGGAACTTCGGCGTGGTGATCGTGACGACCGCGCCGTCACGACCGGCGCGCGCCGTACGGCCGCTGCGGTGGAGGTAGGCCTTGGCGTCGCTGGCCGCGTCGAAGTGGATCACCATGTCGACGGCGTCGACGTGGATGCCGCGGGCCGCGACGTCCGTGGCGACGACGGCCTTGGCCTTGCCCGAGGAGAAGCGGTGCAGGTTGCGCTCGCGGACCTTCTGGCTGAGGTTGCCGTGCAGGTCGACGGCCTCGACGCCCTGGTGGGTGAGGGCCTCCGCCAGCTCGACGGCGCCTTCCCGGGTGCGGGTGAAGATGATGGTGCGGCCGTTGGCCTCGACCAGGCGGACCGCGGTGCCGATCTTCTCCCGGAAACCGCCGACGGTCAGGGTGTGGTGGGTCATCGTGGTGACCGAGCCGGCGTTGGGGTCGAGCTCGTGGAGCTTGGGGTTGCGCAGGTGGGTGCGCACCAGCTTGTCGACGTCACCGTCGAGCGTGGCGCTGAGCAGCATCCGCTGCGAGCCGTCGGGGGTCATCCCGACGAGCTTGTCGACCGAGGGGTAGAAGCCGAGGTCGCAGAGGTGGTCGGCCTCGTCGAGCACGGTCAGCTCGATGTCGTCGAAGAAGCAGTAGCCGTTCTCCAGCAGGTCCTCGAGCCGACCGGGGGTCGCGACGACGATGTCCGCACGCTGGCGCAGCTGGCGGGTCTGCTTGTCGTACGGCGTGCCGCCGTACACCGTGACCATCTTCAGCCCGATCGACTGCGCGAGCGGCTGGATGGCCTTGGCGACCTGGTTGGCCAGCTCGCGGGTCGGCACGATCATCACCGCGCGCGGGTGGCACGGGCGGCTCTTGCGGCCGGCCAGCTTCGCGAGGGCGGGGATGCCGAAGGCGAGGGTCTTGCCCGAGCCGGTCTGGGCACGGCCCAGCACGTCGTGGCCGGCCATCCCGTCGGGGATCACGGCCTCCTGGACCGGCGTCGGGGTCACGATCCCCTGCAGGCGCAGGGCGTCGATCAGCTCGGCGGGCAGACCGGTGAACGCGTTGACCACGGTCTCGGTGGACTCGGTGGCCGTCTCGATCTCGGTGGCCGTCTCGGTCGCGGTGGACTCGGTCGACTCGGTGGCCGTCTCGGTCTCGGTGGACTCGATCTCGAAGGTGTCAGGGGACTCGAACTCGGGCGCAGACATGCGTCGTCACAACTTTCGGTTTGCCTCGGGTGCGTCCGGCGCGGGGCCGCGGGTGCGGATCCGGTGAGCCTGCAAGACGCTGTCTTGCTCCACCCGATCGCTGGTCTCCGCGCAGCTGAGTGAAGACTGCGCCACCACACCGGGCCAAAGCTATGAGAGTGGGCCTCGAACTCGGACCGAGTCCCACCGGCTGTGGACGATCCTACGGGCGCGGAGGTCCGGGACCCGAATCCCCGCCGGCGTGACCTCGGGCACCTCGGCCCGCCCGGGCTGCTGTCAAAACCGCGCAATCGCGCCGAAATGACGGTCGGATCCCCGTTTCAGCTGCCGAAGCGGCGCGATTGCGCCCGAACAGCAACCACAGGACCCATCACCGACCCCCCTAGGCTCGCTCTCGTGCCGACCCTCGCCAGCATCCACGTCGCGCCCGCGACCCGGCTGCCGATGCGGGCGGTCGAGCGGGCCCAGGTGGAGGCGGGCCGGGGCATCGTCGGAGACCGCTACCACGGGACCCGGCACCGTCACGTCACGGTGCAGAGCACGAGCGCGCTGCGGGCCGCCACGGAGGCGTTCGGCGCCGACGTCCCGGCGCAGCTCACCCGCCGCAACCTCACCCTCGACGAGGGCGAGGTGCCGACCGCACCCGGCTCGCTCATCCGGATCGGCCCGGTCCTTCTCGAGGTGGTCCGCGTCGCGGCACCGTGCAAGCTCCTCGACGACACCATCGGCCGCGGCGCTCAGGAAGCTCTGCGGAGACGAGGCGGCGCGGTGTGCCGGGTCCTCGAGGGCGGCGAGATCGCGGTGGGCGACCCGGTGGACCTGGCCGACCGCTGATGCCGCGACTGCACGCGCTCGAGCTGGTGCCGGACCCCGCCGGTGACGACGCCGTACGCCGGGACTGGCAGGCCCTTCACGACGCCGGGCTCGCGTCGCAGCTCGACCACCCCGCTCCCACCAACTCGCCGCACGTCACCCTGCTCGCCCTCCCGGCCATCGACGAGGCCATCGAGGAACGCGCGACCGAGCTGGTCGGGCCACTGCTCCCCGTGCAGGTGCGCAGCTCCGGACTGGCCGTCCTCGGCGGCGCCAGAGTCACGATCGTCCGACTGCTCGACGTGCCCGAACAGCTGACGCGGGCGGTCCTCGACCTGCGCGGTGTGGCCGCGGGCGAGCGTCACCCGGGTTGGCTGCCCCACGTGACCCTCGCCCGGCGGATGCCGCGCAGCGCGGTGCAGCGCGCCGTCGACGTCCTCGGGTACGACGACGTCGGGCTCACCCTGGCCACGCTGCGGCGCTGGGACCCCGAGCTCCACCACGTTCGACTTCTGTCACCGTCGACGTGATCCGGCGCGCGAGCGCACGCGCATACTGGGTCGATGCGGACGGTCTTCGCCCACGACGCCCTGCTCGACCCCGACCCGGCCCTCGACCACCGGGCACCGGGCGGAGCGGTGACCCTCGCCCTGTGCGGCAGTCTCGACCACGAGCCGCCGTGCCCACTCGCACCACACCACACCATGGTCGACGTCGAGGGGGAACGGCTGAGGGTGCGGGTGCTGTTCGCGGTGGACCCGGCCGAGGAGACGCGCGTGCGCGCGCTGGTCGTGAGCGCCCTGGCCGGCGGGGAGTGGACCTACCCCGACGGGGTGGTCAGCCACTGGACCGTGGTGTCGTCGGGCGCCGACGAGGTCCGGCAGACAGAACGCGAGCACGCGGACCGCCTCGTCGCCTCCTGAACCACGCCCTAGGCTCGCGTCATGAGCGACCGGGAGCGGCTGGCGGGGTACGTCGACGTCTGGTGGGAGGCGATCGACAGCTTCGTGGCCCTGCTCGAGGAGCTGCCGCCGGAGGCATGGTCGATGACCACCGACCTGCCGGGGTGGGACGTGCACGCGTGCGCCGCCCACACCGCACATCTCGAGGCTGTGCTGTCGGGGGCCCCCGAGGAGACCCTCGAGATCGAGGCGGGACCGCACATCAGGAGCCTGGCCCAGGCGTACACCGAGCAGGGCGTGATCTCGCGACGCGACGCGACGCCCGACGAGCTGATCAACGAGATCCGCGCGAGCGCCACCAAGCGTCGTACCTTCCTGCTCACCGACCCGCCCGACGACGCGAGTGAGCTGCCGCCGAGGACACCCGGAGACATCCCGTGGACCTGGGAGACGCTCCTGCGCAACCGGCCGTTGGACGTCTGGATGCACGAGCAGGACGTACGACGCGCGGTCGGCCGTCCGGGAGGGCTCGACACCGCGCCGGCCCAGCACACCACCGCCTACCTGCTCGAGGGCATGGGGATGGTGCTCGCCAAGCGCGCCGCGGCTCCTCCCGGCTCGACGCTGGTGGTCGCGATCGAGGGCAGTGAGCCGGCCGCCTTCGGGATCTCCGACACCGGGCGCGGCGGACCGTTGGCCGGGCTCCCCGCCGACCCCACCGTGGAGCTGGCGATGGACCGCGAGACGTTCGTCGTACTGGCCGGGGGCCGTCGCCCCGCGGACGGTGTGCGGCTGCTCGTCGCGGGTGACGCCGACCTGGGTCGGCGGATCCTTGCCGGGATGGCGATCACTCCGTGAGCTGGTCACCCGCCGACATCCCCCCGCAGCGTGGTCGGACCGCGCTGGTGACGGGGGTCAGCGTGGGCGGGCTGGGTCACCACACGGCGCTCGAGCTCGCCCGGGCCGGCGCTCGGGTCGTGCTGGCGGGTCGCAACCCCGAGAGGCTCGCGGAGGCCGAGGCGTCGCTGCGCGCCCACCTGCCGGAGGCAGCGCTCGACCGGCTCGTGGTCGACCTCGCGGACCTGTCGTCGGTGCGGGCCGCGGCGACCGAGGCCGCGGCGTACGGCTCGCTCGACCTTCTCGTCAACAACGCCGGCATCATGGCGACGCCGTACCGCCGCACGGTCGACGGCTTCGAGAGCCAGCTCGCCACGAACCACTTCGGCCCGTTCCTGCTGACCGGTCTGTTGCTGCCCCAGGTGTCGGCAGGTGGGCGCGTGGTGACGGTGTCGAGCCTCATGCACCGCTTCGCACACAAGCCTCCGCTGGGCGACCCGCACGTCAAGGCCAGGCCCTACCTGCGCTGGGTCGCCTACACCCGGACCAAGCTGGCCAACCTGCTCTTCACCTTCGAGCTCGACCGGCGGCTCCGAGACTCCGGGCGGCCGGTGTCGGCCCTCGCCGCGCATCCCGGGTACGCCGGCACGCACCTGGTCGCGAACGGACGCTTCGGCCACTCCAGTGGCGGCCTGGCGGGCGTCCTCGACAGGGCCAACGCCGCGGTCGGACAGTCACCGGAGATCGGCGCATGGCCCATCCTGATGGCGGCGACCGCCGACCTGCCGGGCTCGACGTACTGCGGGCCCTCGGGTCTCGGCGAGGTCGCCGGCTCGCCACGGCTGGTCGGGTGGACCCGGCAGGCGGGTGACCGCGAGTCGCAGCGCGAGCTCTGGGAGCTCTCCGAGAAGGCGACCGGGATCACCTACCCGTGACGAGGAGGGCCGATGGCGGCTGACGAGAGCGTCGGGGGCGGAGCGCTACGGACCCCGTGGCGTCGCGAGTTCGCCACCCCCGTCCGCGCGTTCCTCAAGACCGAGTCCGGCAGCGCCGGCATCCTCGTGGCGGCGATCGCCGCCGGCCTGGTGTGGGCCAACCTCGGCGACAGCTACGAGCGACTGTGGTCGACGACGTTCGGCTTCGTCCTGGGCGACCACGGCGTCACCCGCGCCCTGCGGACCTGGGTCAACAGCGGGCTGATGTCGTTCTTCTTCCTGGTGGTCGGCCTGGAGGCGCGCCGCGAGATCGACCTCGGTGACCTCCGGGACCGCACCCGGTTCCTGCTGCCCGTGGCGGCCGGGCTGTTCGGCATGGTCGTCCCGGTCGCGCTCTATCTCGCGTTGAACGCCGGTGGCGCGGGGGCCGACGGGTGGGGTGTCGCGATGTCGACCGACACGGCGCTGGCGCTCGGACTGCTGGTGATGGTCGGGCGCGAGGTGCCTGACCGGGTGCGGACGTTCCTGCTCACCGTCTTCGTCGTCGACGACCTCGTGGCGCTGATGGTGATCGCGGTGATGTACACCGACCACCTGCACCCCGGCTACCTGCTGCTCGCGGTGCTGCTCTTCGGCGCGTTCCTGGTGGCCAAGCGCCGCCGCCTGGGCAGCTCCACGGCCTTCGTCCATCGGTGTGGCCATCTGGTTCAGCGTGCTCGCCAGCGGCATCGACCCGGTCGTGACGGGTCTGGTGATCGGGCTGACCGCCGCGGCCTACACGCCGGCGAGGGGCGATCTCGAGGAAGCGAGCGGGCTGTTCCGCCAGTTCCGCGAGGAGCCGACGCCCGACCTCGCGCGCACGGCGGCGGTCGGTCTGACGCGCACGCTGTCCCCCAACGACCGGTTGCAGCGCTTCTACCATCCGTGGACCAGCTACGTGATCGTGCCGCTGTTCGCGCTGGCGAACGCCGGGGTGGCCATCGACGCCTCGTTCCTGCGACGCGCGGTGACCTCGCCGATCACGCTCGGCATCGTCCTGGGCTACGTCGTCGGCAAGCCCGTCGCGGTGGTGTCGGCCTCGTGGGCCATCGCCCGACTGACCCACGGCCGGGTGCAGCCGGCGGTCGGCTGGGCCTCGGTCACGGGCAGCGGGACCATCGCCGGGATCGGGTTCACCGTCTCGTTCCTGATCGCCGCGCTGGCCTTCGACGGCGACCGGCTCGCCGAGGCCAAGATCGGGGTCCTGGCGGCCGCCGCGATCGCCTCTGCAGCGACGTGGGCGGTGTTCCGGATCACTGCGCTGCTGCCGACCGACCGCCGTACCGAGGCGCTCTTCGGGCGCAGCGAGGACCTCATCGACCTCTCCGTCGACGTCGACCCCGAGCGCGACCACGTACGCGGGCCGGAGGACGCGACCGTCACCGTGGTCGAGTACGGCGACTTCCAGTGCCCCTACTGCGGCCAGGCCGAGCCAGCCGTACGTGCCGTGCTCGGCGAGAGCGACGTGCGCTTCGTGTGGCGGCACCTGCCGTTGCCCGACGTCCATCCCCAGGCCGAGCTGGCCGCCCAGGCCTCCGAGGCGGCGGCCGAACAGGGCAAGTTCTGGGAGATGCACGACCTGCTGCTCGACCGGCAGGACCACCTGTTGAAGGCGGACCTGCTCCGCTACGCCGAGGAGCTCGGCCTCGACGTACCTCGCTTCACCAAGCAGCTCTACGCCCATGTCCACGCCGGACGGGTGGGGCAGGACGTCGAGTCCGCGGACATCAGTGGCGTCTCCGGCACCCCGACGTTCTTCGTCAACGGGCGACGCCACTACGGCGCCTTCGACGCGGCATCGCTCACCCAGGCCATCGCCGTCGCTCGGGACCGGGCGCGGGTGCGCCGGTCCTAGGCGTCCGACGCCCCGAGGTCGGTGGGCCCCTGGTCCCGGTTTCACCATGTGAGGCAGGTGAACCTCGCCTTCTCATGGTGAGCTCGCCGTGTGAAGTCGAGGTTCACCACGTTCTCATGGTGAAACCGGGGCGGGCGAGGCCGGGGACTGGTCCCGCACCCAGAGACCGATCAGGCCGCGGAAGTGGGCGAGGAACTTCTCCTGCTCCTGGCGCGGGTACGTCGCCTGCACGGTCTCGACCAGCAGTCGGTCGAAGTCGGCACCGCTGACCCACTCGGCCACCAGTGCGTCGAGGTGGCCGAGGTGGGAGGTGCACCAGTCGCGGTACCGCTCGGTCTCGAAGTGCGCGTCGGCGAGGGCGAGGTAGGCGTCGAGCTTCTCGTCGTACGTGCGGTCGGAGTCCGCGACCGCGAAGTACTCATCCATCTCGAGGTCCTGGTTCGCGCGCCGCCCGGTGACCAGGCAGAACGTCGACCAGCGCACGAGGGCGGTGATCGCCCAGGGGAAGTAGTAGTGCAGCGAGGTGACCGCGACGTCAGGGCAGGCGTTGGCGTAGTCGATCGGGTGCACGTCGTCGCCCTTGACGAGCATCTCGCAGGAGTTGAACTCCCAGTGGAAGAAGGCGTTCACGATCCGCGAGATGGCGACCGCCTGCTTCCCGGCCGACGGCGTCAGGAAGTCGTGGGTGACGGCGTAGCGGTTGTGCATCGGCTCGTCGGGGCGGAAGTCCATGACCATCGTCTCGGGCCCGATCGACAGTGCGCGGGCGAAGTGGTCGAACTCCACGGTCGCCTGCAGGTGCATCAGCATCTCGCCGGACTCGTCGTACGCCCGGTGCAGGTCGTCGGGGCCGTCGACCCGCGAGACGCCGCGCCACCCGCCGCCGTCGAACGGCTTCATGTAGAGGGGGTAGCCGATCTCCTCGGCCAGCACGTCGAGGTCGAAGGGCGCGTTGTACGTGGCGCTGGTGTAGGTCCAGCGGTGGTTGTCGACGGGGTTCTTGTACGGCACCAGGATCGTCTTCGGCACGTGGAGGCCCAGGCGCAGCATCGCGCAGTACGCCGAGTGCTTCTCCATCGACTGGAAGGTGAACGGGCTGTTGAGCAGGTAGGTCCCGTCGACCAGTGCTGCCTTCTTCAGCCACTCGCGGGGGTGGAAGTACCAGTGCGCCAGCCGGTCGATCACCAGGCCGGTGCGGACCGGGTCGAGGAGGTCGAACGGCTCGATGGTCAACCGCTCGCTCGCGAAGTGGTGCGTCGTGCCGTCGGCCTCGAGCGGCCCGACGAGGCGCAGGATCTGCTCGAACGCCCGGGGCCAGTCCTCCTCCGCTCCGAGGAGGAGTCCGATCAGGTGGTTCTTCGTCTCACCGGCCATGGCTCGACCCTAGTCACGTACCGGCACTCGCGTCCGCCTCCTCGTGCCCGGCACGCGGAAACGGCCACCCGGAGCCGATGCTGCTCCGAGGGCCGTCTCCGGTGCCCGCCGCGATCAGGCGACTGCGCGGGCGCCGGACTCCGTGGGGAGGCCGGCCTCGACCCAGTCCTGGATGCCCTCGCGGTACTTCCGGACGTCCGTGTATCCGAGTCGCATCAGAGTCCGCGCGACGCCCTCGCTGTTGGGGCACGCCTCGTTGGAGCAGTAGGCGACGATCGCGGCGCCCTTGTCGGGCAACACCTCGCCAGCGCGTGCAGCAGCCTCCTCGACGTAGAGGTTCACCGCGCCCGGCAGGTGCTGCTGCTCGAAGTACGCCGGGGGCAGCGCGTCCACGACGGTGACCTCGCCGCGCTCGATCGCGGCCTCGAGCTCGTCGCGGGTGATCAGGGTGGTCATCTTGTTCCTCCTCGGTCCGAATTATATGTGCGTGCGCACGCTACTACTATGTGCGCGCGCACGCAACTACCTGCTATCATCTCCTCATGGCGACATCGAAGAAGAAGGCGGCGGCCCAGGCGTGGGGGTCCGTGCTCCAGGTGCACGCCGCGCTCGTTCCCGAGCTCGACCGCCGGCTCCGCGCCGCCACCGGCCTCCCGCTCGCGTGGTACGACGTGCTCCTCGAGCTGTCGGCGGCCCGCGACGGTCGCCTGACGATGAGCCAGCTCGGCGAACGGGTGGTGCTGAGCCGGAGTCGGGTCAGCCGAGTCGTCGACGAGCTCGTCCGGGCCGACCTGGTCAGGCGCGATCCGAACCCGGAGGACGCAAGGTCGGCCTTCGCCGTGATCACCCGGGCGGGCATGGACCGCTTCCGGCGCGCGGCGCCGGTCTATGTGGGCGCCATCGAGGATGAGTTCGCCGGGGACCTCACCGTGGCCGAGCTCTCCGCCCTCGCCTCGGCCCTCCAGCGCGTGCTGGGCAGGCTCGACCGGTCGCGCCGTCAGCAGTAGTGAGGCAGGTGGTGGGCGATCTGCCTGCGCCACCACGGCCAGTCGTGCGACACGTCATGGCCCCAGATGTCGAGGTCGTGGGAGATCCCTTTCTCGTTGAGCAGGTGTCCCATCTGTTGCGCGCTGGGCAGGGAGCCCGTCGGCTGGGTCTCCCACGCTCCCTGACCCACGGTGAGCACGACGTGGAGCCGGGACCGTAGCCAGTCGAGGTGCTCGCCCGTGCAGGTGCGGCACGTAGTCCATCGGGTTCGTGAAGTACGCCGCGTCGCCCCGCTCGCCCCAGCCGTGCCAGGTCGACGGGTCGTAGTTGCCCGACTGGCAGATCGCGACGGGGAACAGGTCTGCGCGGGTCAGCGCCAGCTGCAGGGCGTGGTAGCCGCCCATCGAGCAGCCGGTGACGATCGCGTCGCCCGCGCCGGCGCTGTCGGAGCCGACGTACGCTGCGACCTGCTCGGTGATCCAGGCCTGGTAGGCGTGGTGTCGCCGCGCCCGCTCCTCCAGCGGCAGTCCGCGGTCGGACCAGCTGGCGTGGTCGAAGGAGTCGACGCAGTAGAGCTTGACCCGCCCCTCGTCGATCAGGTGCGCGACGGCGCCCACCATGCCGTTGCTCTCGTAGTCCCAGGCCCGGCCCTGCTCGCTCGGGAACACGATCATCGGCCGGCCGTAGTGGCCGTAGCGGATCACGGTGCCGGGCCGGTCGAGGCCGGGGGCGTCGAGCTCGAGCTGTGCGCGCTGCATCTACCCAGCCTCTCAGAGGTGCTTGGTCGCCTCGCGGCGCGAGAGTCCCGAGAGCCGGTCCCCGAGCGAGTCGACGTAGGCGCGCACCCACGCCGGGTCCGTGCGGGCGTACTGACGGAGCGACCACCCGATCGCCTTGCGCAGCCAGAACGACGTGTCGTCGAGATTCCGCTCGATGGCGAAGGTGAGCAGGGCGAGGTCGGTGTCGCCCTTGCGGAGCAGCTGGCACAGTGACCGACGTACGGCGCAGCCAGAGGTGTCCGTCCGCCGCCCAGTCGCGGACCCGAGGCGAGGTCTGACCGGGGTGCTCGCCGAGGACTCCACCGACCAAGTAGGCCGACAGGTCGTCGACGACGTCCCACCACGCGCCGGTCACGATCATGTGGTGGTAGAGGCCGAGCACCGTCGGGTCCTGCCACGGCCGGGCGGCGCGGTGGCGGGCGAGCGCGAGCGCGGCGTACCACTCCTCGCGATGCGTGGCCCCGTCCCACCAGGTGCGCACCGCGGTCTCCCACTCCTCGCGGCCGGCCGGCGCGAAGGATGCCAGGTGGGGGCGCAGCAGTGCGCGCAGGTCGGGAGCGCTGAGGCCGTGGTAGGGCATGGTCGACTTCATGTAGCGCTGCTGCTCGCGCCGCCCTCACGGGATCTCCGGCGGCAGCGAGCTCGGCGCGGAGGTCCTCGAGGGAGATCACGACCAGACCCTGGTCAGCAGGTCGGTCAGGTGGGGGTCGAGCGTGTCCCGCCAGCACGTCCAGGTGTGGCCGTCCCGGATCTCGCCCCACCCCGTCTCGAGGCCGACGCGCACCAGCTGGTCGCGCATCGCGAGGTTGTTGCCGAGGTTCTCCTCGGCGAGTGCCGCAGGTCAGCGTGGTCACCGGCGCCCCCGGTGCCGCCCGCTCCGCGGCCCGCACGCTCGCCACGAAGCCGGTCACCTCCGGCCAGAACTCGAAGCCGGACTCCTGCGGATCGTGCTCGGCGGTGAAGTAGGAGCCGCTCTGCAGGAACAAGCCCGCAAAGGTGCCCGGATCGGTCCAGGCGGCATGCAACGCGGCCAGGGCACCGAGGCTCTGCCCCATCAGGACGGGCCGACCCTCCACCGCCACGGCGTCGCGGACGGCTGGCACCACACGGCTCGCGAGCACGCGCGCGTACGCCGGGTTGGCGGCGTACCGCTCGTTGCGCGGACCCGCTGCGACCAGGGCGACGCGCATCCGCGGGAGGCGACCCTCGGCGACCAGCGCGCCGACGTACGTCGTCAGCTCACCGTAGGCGTCCATCTCGGGACCGTCGTGGCTGATCAGGAGTGGCAGTCGCTCCCCCGTCCCTGCGTCCGCCGGCGACCAGAGCTCGAGGTCGATCCGGCCGACGGCGGTGCGCGACAGAGTCAGCGAGGCCCGCTCGGCCGCGATCGGAAGGAGGTCCAGCCATCCCGGTCGCCGGTAGCCCGGCAGCGCGATCCACGAGTGGTCGCCGAACGGCCCCGGTACGACCTGCGGATTGCTCGGGTCGGGCTGGAGGTGGCCGTCGACGTCGAGCAGGTACTCCAGCCGGTCGACCGGCAGCCCCCCGAGCCGCACCTCCCAGCCACCCGCGACTCGCGCCATCGTGGTGTCGCCGAGCCGGAGGTGGGCCCAGACGCCGACGCGCTCGGCGTGGTGGTCAGGGTCGGCGTAGCGGACGACGACGTCGTCGCCCTCCACGGTGGTCACCAGCCCGGACACCCGCCCGACTCTAGGGGAGCCCGGACATCCCCCATCCGGTCGAGGGCTGTCCTGTCGACGGCCGAAGCACGTCTCGTTGGTCGCATGGATCGAGCACACCGCGTACGGCCGCGGCGACCACGCCGTGGGTGCGAGCGTCTCGCCCTGGTCAGTCGACGGCTACCGCGTCCGCGCGAACCAGGATCTGTCCTTGCTGATGAGTGGCTCTGATCGCGAAGTCGAAGCGATCGATCTCGCACGCCAAGCGGACGTCATCCCTCACCTGCCGCGATGACGGCGGCGTCGAGCCAGGCCGGTCAGCCGTCGGTCCGGGCGCGATGAGGACGCGAGCGGGATTAGTGTCTGCGCACATGGCCGACCTCATCCATCTCAACGGACCTCCCGGGGTCGGCAAGTCCACGATCGCCGCACGGTATGTCGCCGAGCATCCGGGTGTCCTCGACTGCGACATCGACGTCCTGCGAACGCTGGTGGGTGGTTGGTCGGACGACTTCGGCATGGCGGGGACGCTGATCCGTCCGGCGGCCCTCGCGATGATCGAGGCGTACCTGGCGAGCGGCCACGACGTCGTCCTCCCGCAGCTCATCGCCGACCCCGCAGAACTCGCTCGCGTCGAGGGATGTGCCCGGACAGCCGGCGCCCGCTACGTGGAGCGGATCCTCATGACCGACCTGGAGCAGGCCGTCGAGCGGTTCCACCGCCGGGGGGCAGAGGAACCGGACGAGCCCTGGCACGACCAGGTCCGCGCCATCGTCGCCGAGGAAGGTGGCGACGATGTGTTGAGGCACTACCACTCAGCACTCGAGCGCCTCATCGCCGAACGCCCTGACGCGGTGGTGATCCCCACGAGTGACGGTTCCGTCGAGGAGACCTACCAGCAACTGATCGCGTCGCTCGGCTAGGGGTACTCACGTGCCGCGATCCACGAGGTCAGACCGTCGGGTCACTCGCACGCCCGCACCGCCAGGAGGGCCTCTGTCATGCCGACATGAGGTTGTCGCTGTGCGAGCTCTGGCATCATGGAAGGATCGGGAGCAGGCCGTCCCTCACAGGCAACGATCGGAGCACGTCATGGTCTTCTGGGGAATCGTGGCCCTCGCGGCGGTCGTGGGGACGGTCTGGTTCGTGCGCACCCCGCTGTTCCGCGCCCACCGACGCGGCCATGGTCGCGATCCTGGCGAGCAGGGCACCCGCGTCGAGGGGAAGTACGGCGCCCTCGGGGGCACCTTCAACAAGCCCGAGAGGCGTGGCTGACCCAGCGGCTCGTGATCGTGACGGTGGTGTGCTGGCCAGCCCCTGCTGCTGACCGATCCTGGGACGCGTGCCCGCACCTGATGAGTGTCGATCCGACGGTTCCCGCCTGAGACGCACCCGGCTGCCGCTGGTGCGTCTCGTCACGCAGTGCATCCCGACGCCTCCGTCACCACGCACGTTCAGGTACGTCCTTTCGTCGCCTTCGGGCCCCTAGGGTGAGGCCATGTGGATCTGGGTGCTCATCGTCGCCTTGCTGCGCTCGCTCCGATGGCGCCATCAGGTACCAGCGAGCATCCGACAGGTCCGGGCGGGTCGTCGCCGTATCGGGGCCATGGTCCTCGGTGTGCTCGGGCTCGTGAGGTTGCCGTTCTCGTCCTACCGAGCTGACGCAGCGCGACGATGCGCTCATGCCGCGACGAGGTCCTCGTGCCACGCCGATGAGGCGGATCACGGTGTCATTCTCCCGCTTTGCTGCTGGTTCCTCATCACCTCCAGGAGTGCCGTGCGCGCGACGACGTGCGGAGGTGGAGGCAACGTCTCGGGACCGAACCACCCGATGTCGTCGTGTTCCTCGGGGGCGACGTTCGCCGGTCTTCCCTGCCAACCACGCACCAGCCAGGCGCTGAGGAGCGCGGGTTCTGCTGCGGGCCCTGCGGTCAGCCGACACAGATGAGTCGCCGATCGCGTCACTATCCGGACGCCGAGCTCCTCGCGGAGCTCACGAGTCAGGGCCTCCAGTTCCGACTCACCGGTCTCGATGATTCCGCCGGGCAGGTCCCACATCTGCGGACGCGCGCGCTTGTTCGGCCGCCGATGCACGAGCAGGACCAGACCGTCACGCATCAGCGCGCCGACGACGACCTTGTCCACAGCAGGAGTAGAGCACGCCCCTCCGACAGCAACCTTCCCACGCCCGCTGAGTGCTCGGCCGTGGATGACGCGGCAATCCAGCTCTGCGTCTGCGAAGCCGACTGACGGCACGAGTCGGCAGGTGCCCGGGCATCCTCGAGTGGTCGTCGGGTTGGACCGGGGACGGCTCGACCCGGTCATGCCGTCCAGTGCGGCTACGAGCCCAGGACGGCGGTGACCCGTTGCCGGAGTACCTGGAACGGCTGCTCGCCCGCCGAGGAAGAGTTCCGTCCTCCTTCGACGCGGCGCTGGTTGACGAGCGACTCGGCGGGAGTGAACTGGTCGCGGGTCAGATCGAGTTCGACTCCGCCGGGCGTCACGTTCCAGTAGTGCACGCCCTCCACCCGGCCCCCGTACTCGACGTCGGCGACCATCAGATCGCCACCGAGCAGGGTCTGGATGACGAGGGCGGTCGTTCCGCACTGACCTCGCGACGCCTGCCCGCTGCCTCGTGCCATGTAGTCGGCTGAGGCGAAGAGGGTGTCAGGCCCCCACGACGCGCGCACGGCTGTCTCGATCTCGCTCAAGGTCCACGTCGGCACCGGGCCATGATGCCCCAGTCGCACCGGTAGGCCGGGCTCACAGGTCCTGTGGACTGGGTCTTGTGAGTCGAACAGGTGTTCGATACCATACCTGTATGAGTGTCACTGCCTTCCGACCCCCGCCCGCTCCGGCGGCTGTCGGGCGCGGGGTGGCCGACCTGGTCGCCGCCGCGAGCGAGAGCCTGGAGCAGGCCGGTCGGCTCGGGGCACAGTCTCTCGCCGGCGCCGCGTTGGGCGAGGCGATCGCCGCCCTGGCGCGACTGGAGTCGCAGGCCGCAGCCCTGCGGCTGTCGTGGTCGGCCGAGGCCGATCGGCGACAGGTGGCCGCGGAGACCGCCGAGACCGGCACCGATGCCTGGCTGGCACGCTGGACGGCGGGCACGCGCGAGCAGATGGCCGGTGGACTGCGGATCGCACGGCTGCTGGAGGAGAAGTACGCCGCGACGCGGGCGGCGTTCGCGGCCGGTGCGCTGCGGATGGACCAGGTGCGGGTGATCGTGAACGCCTCCGAGCAGGCCCCGGCCGAGGCCAGTGCCGCCCAGCTGGCCGAGGCGGAGGAGTGGCTCGTGGCCCGGGCCACCGGAGCCGGCACCCGCACCGGTCGGGGGCTGGACGCGAAGCGACTGCGCCAGACCGCTCGGCGCATGTTCGCCACGGTCGACCGTGACCTGGCCGACCGGCACGAGGCGATCCTGCTCGGTCGGGAGACCCGGACCGCGGAGGCCGAGACGTTCTTCGCCCTCCACGACAACGGCGACGGCTCGTTCAGCGGCAGGTTCCGCATCCCCGAGCTGCACGGTCATCTGCTCACCCGGGCTCTCGACCGGCTCACTGCGCCGCGGCGGCTGTCGCGAGACCGGAGCGGTGGCCTGTCCGTCGACGCAGTCGGCCCCCGGCGACGGCTACGGGCAGAACATCCACGAGACCCGCGGCGTCGCCCTGTGCGAGCTGATCGAGCACCTGCCGACGCGCGAGCTGGGAGGCCACGCGTGCGAGGTGATCGTCACCGTGCAGCTCGATGCGTTGCTCACCGGCCTCGGCGTCGCTGGACTCGACACCGGCATCACCATCACCGCCGGCGACGCCCGCAGGATGGCGTGCAACGCCGGACTGGTCCCCGCGGTCCTCGACGGCGCGTCCGAGCCACTGGATCTCGGTCGCTCCCGTCGGCTCCATTCCCGCGCCCAGCGTCGCGCCCTGTCCCTGCTCCACGACAGCTGCGCGGTGGCCGGCTGCCAGCGACCCTTCGCCTGGTGCGAGGTCCACCACCAGCGCCTCTCCTGGGGTCACGGCGGACGCACCGACCTCGACAACGGTCTCCCGCTGTGCGGCCACCACCACCGCAGGGCCCATGACACCCGCTTCGACCTGCGCCGACGAGCCGACGGCGAGTGGGCCTTCCACCGACGGACGTGAGGCCGCGGCGTCGGTCAGACCTCGAGCCGCTCGGTGCGAGTGAACAGGCCCGCGTAGGCGTTGAGTGCGGGCTGCCCACCGAGGTGCGCGTAGAGCACGTGCGAGTCGCGACCGATGTCTCCGTCGCGCACGAGATCGATCAGCCCGGCCATCGACTTCCCCTCGTAGACCGGGTCGATGATCATGCCTTCGAGCTGGCCGGTGAGCCGGATCGCCTCGAGCGTGGACTGCACCGGGATCCCGTACAGGTCGCCGGCCCATCCCTCCAGCACCGTGATCTCGTCGTCGCGCAGGTCGCGGCCCACTCCGATCAGGTCCGCGGTGTGGCGGGCGATCCGCGCCACCTGGTCTCGAGTCTTGTCGAGCGTCGCCGAGGCGTCGATACCGATCACGCGTCGCGGGCGGTCCTGACCGGCGAACCCGGCGATCATGCCCGCGTGGGTCGAGCCGGTCACCGTGCACACGACGACCGTGTCGAAGAAGACCCCGAGCTCCCGCTCCTGCTCCTCGACCTCCCGTGCCCAGTGCGCGAACCCGAGCCCTCCGAGCGGATGGTCGGAGGCACCGGCAGGGATCGGGTACGGCGTACCGCCGGCGGCCTCCACGTCGACGATCGCCTGACGCCAGGAGTCCCGGAACCCGATGTCGAAGCCGGCGTCGTCGAGCCTGACGTCGGCGCCCATGATCCGGCTGAGCAGGATGTTGCCGACGCGGTCGTTGACGACGTCCGGCCACTCGACCCACTTCTCCTGTACCAGGACGCACCTCATCCCGATCCGCGCGGCGACGGCCGCGACCTGGCGGGTGTGGTTGGACTGGTAGCCGCCGATGCTGACCAGCGTGTCGGCACCCTTCGAGATCGCGTCCGGCACCAGGTACTCCAGCTTGCGGGTCTTGTTGCCGCCGTACGCCAGGCCGGAGTTGCAGTCCTCACGCTTGGCCCAGATCGTTGCGCCCCCCAGATGGGCCGTGAGGCGTTCGAGCCGGTGGACGGGGCTGGGGCCGAAGGTCAGTGGGTAGCGCGGGAAGTCAGACAGAGCCATGCCGCAGTCTCCCGCACCGACGCCGGCCGAGGGCTGTCCCCGTCGCTCGAGCCCGCCGAGGGCCGAACCCGCGCGGACCCGAGGTGGCGCGGAGCAAGCGGGACCCGGCGCACTCGACCGGCGCGCGCGAACAGCGGCAGGATGGGGCCATGGCCGACCCGCGAGCAGGAACCCCCGCCCAGCCGTCCGACCTCGTCGACGTGGCCCACCTGGTCACGGCCTACTACACGCTCGAGCCGGACCCCGACGACGTCGACCAGCAGGTCGCGTTCGGGACCAGCGGGCATCGCGGCAGCAGTCTCAAGACCGCGTTCAACGAGGAGCACATCGCGGCCACGACGCAGGCGATCTGCGACTACCGCCGCGAGCAGGGGTACGACGGTCCGCTGTTCCTCGGCCGGGACACGCATGGCTTGTCCGAGCCGGCGTGGGCGACCGCGATCGAGGTGCTGGTGGCCAACGACGTGACCGTGCTCGTCGACTCGGCCGACCGCTACACCCCGACGCCCGCCGTCTCCCACGCGATCATCCGCGCCAACGGCGGCCGCCAGACGGGCGCCGGGCTCGCCGACGGCATCGTGGTCACCCCGTCGCACAACCCGCCCAGCGACGGCGGCTTCAAGTACAACCCACCCCATGGTGGCCCCGCGGACACCGACGCGACGAAGGTGATCGCGGCTCGGGCCAACGAGCTGATCCGGGCCAACCTCGAGGGCGTCCACCGGATCACGTTCGCCCGCGCCCGCGCCCGGTGCGCGGCGTACGACTTCATGGCGACCTACGTCGACGACCTCCCGACCGTGGTCGACATCGAGGCGATCCAACGTGCCGGCATCCGGATCGGCGCCGACCCGCTCGGCGGCGCGAGTGTCGACTACTGGGGCGCCATCGCCGAGCGGCACGGGCTCGACCTGACCGTCGTCAACCCGCTCGTCGACCCGACCTGGCGCTTCATGACCCTCGACTGGGACGGCAAGATCCGGATGGACTGCTCGTCGCCGAGCGCGATGGCGTCGTTGATCCAGCGCAAGGACGAGTACCAGATCGCCACCGGCAACGACGCCGACTCCGACCGCCACGGCATCGTCACCCCCGACGCGGGCCTGATGAACCCCAACCACTTCCTGGCCGTCGCGATCGGCTACCTCTTCGGCGGCGCACGCCCCGACTGGCCGGCGACTGCTCGCATCGGCAAGACGCTGGTGTCCAGCTCCATGATCGACCGGGTCGCCGCCGATCTGGGCAAGGAGATGGTCGAGGTCCCGGTCGGCTTCAAGTGGTTCGTGCCCGGGCTGATCGACGGCTCGTTCGGCTTCGGCGGTGAGGAGTCGGCGGGCGCGTCGTTCCTGCGTCGCGACGGCTCGACGTGGACCACCGACAAGGACGGCATCCTCCTGTGCCTGCTGGCCTCCGAGATCCTGGCCACCACGGGCAAGAGCCCCAGCGAGCACTACGCGGCGCTGGTCGACGCGCACGGCGACCCGGCGTACGCCCGGGTCGACGCGGCGGCAGACCGTGAGCAGAAGGCCAAGCTCGGCGCCCTCTCGCCCGACGACGTGTCCGCGACCGAGCTGGCCGGCGAGCCGATCACAGCCAAGCTCACCGAGGCGCCCGGGAACGGCGCGAAGATCGGCGGGCTGAAGGTGACCACCGAGAGCGCGTGGTTCGCCGCTCGCCCGAGCGGCACCGAGGACGTCTACAAGATCTACGCCGAGTCGTTCCGCGGGGTCGACCACCTGGCCGAGGTGCAGGAGGCCGCGCGTGACGTCGTCTCGGCGGCCCTGGACTGAGAGGCGGGCTCATGAGCGACGCGGACCGTCCGCCTACCTCCTGCAGCGGTCGACGCTCCCGCCACGCTTCCCGGACAGCCTGAGCGTCATCGAGTACGACGAGTCGACCGGTGGGTTCCGCCAGCACTACGTCGACAGCCGCGGCGCGACCTGGACCCTCGACGTCGGGCTACGCCTCGAACGCCGGCCGTAGGTGGATCCGCCGCGGGCACGGCGGCGGATCCCCTGGCCGGATCAGCGGTGCAGCGGGATCGCGTCGATCTCGCCGTTGAGGGTGACGACGTACGCCGTGTGCCCGATGAACTGCATCGAGGTCGGCTGGTCCAGCCCGTCCGCAACGGTCTCCATCGACCCGTCCCGTCGCACTCGCATCAGCGCCCCTGTGTCGGGGTCGGCCGGCGAGCCGGCCTCGCCGTCGGACGGGAAGTGGCCCTGCGAGAGTGCGTAGACGCGGTGTCCCTCGTGTCCCGTGTCGATCGCCAGCGGGGCGCCGCGCGCGATCTCGGTGGCGGTGTGGGCGGGCACGTCCAGCCGGTCGACCCGACCGTTCTCGGCCAGGTGTGGCACCGGGCCGGCCTCGGTCATGTAGACGCGTCCACCCCATGCCTCGATCCCGGTGGGGACGACGTCGGCGAAGGTCTCGACCTCGGTGACGTCACCGGAGGTCGTCGCCCGGTAGACACGGTTGTGGTGGCCGTCCGTGACGAGGAAGCCATGGCGGTACGGCACCATGGCGAACTGCACACCCGCGGGGATGAAGAAGTCGGTTGCGGGCGGGTGCGCCAGCGCGAAGGCGCCGACGTCGGCGATCACGGTGTAGGAGTGCGGTCCGTCGATCCGGTAGATGCCGTCGACGGCAGTGCCGCCGACGTCGGGCCCGACCAGGCTGACGAGGACGTAAGCCGTGCGGCCGACGAAGGCGATGTCCATCGCACCGCCGACCGGGGCGATCCGGGTCGGCAGCCCGCTGGCGAAGAGGTGCGTGTGCCCGGACTTCGGGTCGACGCGGGTGACGGTCCCGGCGATCCCGTCGGTCACGTAGATCGCCCCGTCCGGGCCGACCGTGCTCCCGAGCGTGCCGCCGAGGCCGGTGGCCAGGACGCGAGTGTGCGAATGGACGTGGCACGACGCCTGCGCCTGCGCCGGGGCGACTCCCGTGGACAGGGCCAGCACCGCGGCGCTGACGCAGGCCGCGGTGAGGAAGGCCGGCCGTCGACGTGATGTGGAGAACTGCATGGGTGATCCCTTCGCGTAGCCGGGACGATCCGCGGGCCGGACCATCTGGTCTTCCGACGATTGCCCCCCGAGTCCTGGTGTCGCACGACCAGGACTGACCATTTCGGCCGCTGGGCAGGGATAGTCAATTCTCGCTACGCCTCCCGGAGCCGGCGCCCCTATCGTGAGGAGATGCCCACGTGGCAGCGGCCCGAGCCGCCGGCCCGATGGCTGCGTATGACGCAGCCGGCCTTCGTCGGGCGTCGTCACCAGTTCGACGCTCTGGAACAGGCGTGGACGGGAGTCGTGGACGGCGCGCGGCAGGTGGTGTTCGTCGGCGCCGAGGCCGGTGGTGGCAAGACGCGCTTCGTCGTCGAGGCGGCACTGGCCCTGCATTCAGAGGGCGCCGGGGTCATCTGGGGTGCCTGCTCACAGGACATGGGCCTCGCCCACGACCCGTTCGTGGAACCGATGGCGACGCTGCTCGCTGCCCTGCTGCCGGACGACGACGGACCGACGCTTCGCGAGACGACCCTCGATCGGTTGCGCACGCTGACCGCCTCGCGTGGCGGCTGGGGCAACTCCGACGCCGACGACCTGCTCCGTAGCGAGCTCTACAGCTCCGTGGTGGAGGCACTGGCCTGGGCAACCTCGGTACGACCGGTCGTGCTCGTGCTCGAGGACCTCCACTGGGCCGACCCCGCGGGACGTGACCTGCTGAGATACGTCGTCTCACGCACCGATGACCAGCCCTTGTTGATCCTCGCCACGATGCGGAGCACGCCACCGGACCGCTCGAGCGGTCTCAGCGAGACGGTCTCTGAGCTCTACCGGCTCGAGGGCGTGCAGCGGCTGGACCTGCCCTCGCTCGACGTCGGGGAGATCACGACGTACCTGGAGCGCAACCGCCTCCTTGCCGGTGGCGAGGCCCGGCACGCGGCTGCGGTGATGCGCGACACCACCGGAGGAAACCCCTTCCTCCTCCGCGAGACCTGCCGCAGTCTCGACCCGCGCGAGCCGCGGTGGACGTTCAGCGCGCCGGGCTCGTACGCCGCCTCGATCGCCGTGCGCATCGACTCGCTCCTGTCGACCGCCCGCGCCGCCCTGCGCGTCGCCGCCGTGATGGGCGAGGAGGTCGACGTCGCCGAGCTGTCCCATGCCGTGTCGCGTTTCACCGGCGAGCACGTCTCGCGCGAGAGCCTGGTCGAGATCCTCGGGAGGGCCAAGTCGCTCGGCCTGCTCGACCCGGCGCACACCGAGACCGCAAGTGCTCGCTTCCCCCACGCCTTGGCGCGCCAGGCCGTGATCGAGACCCTCGGGGACGTCGACCTGGTCAATGCCCATGCCGCGATCGCGTTGGCGCTCGAGGCCGAGCACCCCGCTGCCGTACGACGGACGGTCAGGTTGGCGGCACACTTCGCCGAGGCGGCGGTGCTCGGCTACGAGGTGGAGGCGACCCGGCACCTCACGGAAGCCGGGGACCTGGCCCGCGGCTCGTCGGCGCACACCGAAGCGGCCGACTGCTACGAGCGGGCCGCCGCGTTCGCCTCCGATCCCCTGGTCCGCGACAGCCTGATCCTGCAGGCGGCTCGCAGCGCGCTGCTCGGCTGGCAGCTCGACCGTGCACGGGAACTCGACGAGCGCGCGACCGCGAGCACGGATCCGGAGGTCCGACTCCGTGCTGCCATCGGGCACGCCGCCACAGTGTGGAGAGACGGCGTGAACGCGAGACGGTCGCTCCACCTCCTCACCGATGCCCTCGCGGGCTGCCCCGATGCCTCACCCGCACTCCTCACACACGCCACGGCGTCGCTGGGCCGGCTGTACGCCTGGACCGGCAACCCGCAGAGCGGGATGCGTCTCGCCGAGGAGGCCATTGCCCGTGCCCGCGACCTCGACGACCAGGATCTGCTCGCACGTGTGCTGTCGATCGCGTTGAGCGACGGCAGCGGCTTCGACGAGCTAGACCGGACGATCGAGCGGGCCGAGGAGCTGATGCGCCTGGGACCGGGCTCCCGAGGCGCCTACGCACTGGGTCCGGCCTGCTACCACCGCTGTGAGGCGTACTACGTCAAGGGCGACCCGGTCGCCCTGGCAGAGGCCACCCGCGACCTCCAGACCATGGCCGACCTCACCGCACAGCCCTTCTGGAGCTGGGTGGCTGGGGCAGTCACCTTCGGCACCGCGGTCGCCCGGGGTGAGCTCGACCGTGCCGAGCAGACCCTCGAGGTGGCCCGGCGTCGGCTGAGACTCACCGAGGGGGCGACCCCGAGCGGGGCAGACGGGATCATGGCGTTCGCACTACGGAGGGAGACCGGACTTCCCGGGGCCGCTGGCGCCCTGCTCCGCGACCCGGGGGATCCAGCGGTGTGGGCCCCGGCCGGACTCGCTCTTGCCACCGAGCTGCGCGAACGCCGGGCCTGTCGGCTCTGGCTTGATCACATCCTCGGTCATGACCTGGCCGACCTCAGGGCCTCCGCGTCGTGGCCGGCCGTGCTGTCCTACCTTGCCGAGGCCACCGCTTGGCTGGGGGACGAGGCGGCGGCCGGACGCCTGCTGCCGATGCTCACGCCGTACTCGTGCCACAACCTGCTGGGCGCCGAGTTCCTCCATGCCTTGGGCAGTGCCGACCTGCCGATCGCCGATCTCCTGTCGCTGCTCGGGGATCCTCGGGCGACCGACCACTTCGATCTGGCACTGGCCATGAATCGCCGCATGGGCGCCACCCTCCACGAGGCGATGACGCTGGCCAGATACGCGCGTCATGCGCGCCTGCACCCGACGCCCGGCCTCAGCGAGGCGCGGCTGGCAGCGGAGGCGAGGACGATCGCCGCACGCTCGGGTCTGCAGCGGGTGCTGCGTGAGCTCGACGAGCTGGCAGCCATCGGGAGTCCCGACTGGGGCCTCACGCCCCGCGAAGTCGAGGTCATCCAGCTCCTCGGGCGAGGGCTGAGCAACCGCGAGATCGCCGCCCAGCTCGTGATCAGCGAGCACACGGCCGCCAACCACGTGCGGTCGATCCTGATGAAGACCGGCTGCAGCAACCGGACCCAGGCGGCGCTCCTGGCCGGCGGCCAGGATCAGCCGGACACGCCCACCAGGGAGCCGTCCGGCAGGACCCGGTGACCGAGCTCGGTGATCACGTCCGCCGGGAGCCCGGCCCTCTCGGCGGCCCGCACCAGCGCATCGGGCGAGTCCGCCTCGTAGAGGCAGTAGGACTTCCGCTTGTCGGCCGAGAGGAACGACATCAGCCAGCGCACGTCCTCGTCAGCGTTGATCACATTGATCTCGGCTGCGCCCTCGGCGGTGGGCTCCATCAGTTCGGCGTATCTCCGCTCGATCATGAACACGGGCATGTCGGCACCTGCTTCCGGTCCGTACGACGGCCACGGCCTCTTCGAGAGTAGGACCGGGGGTGCCGCCTGGCAACGGACATCCAGGCACCTCAGGACGCACGCCGGAGCGCCGCGAGCACGGCGCCGCGTTCGCCCACCTGGCCCACCAGGGTCTCGTCGCCCTCGACCGTGGCTCCGACGACGCGCGCCACGACCAGCTCGAGGTCGCCGGCCAGGACGACGGTGGTCATCCCCTCGTCGCGGACGGAGTCGACGGTCGGCAGGTCGACCACGGCCGCTCCGGGGTCACCGCTGCCCTGCACCGACATCCGGGCCGGTACGTCGATGCGCTGCCCGTCCTGCTCGAGGTACATCTGCACCTGGGTGCCGCCGGTCAGGACGGTCGCGGCCAGAGCCGTGGCCCAGACGGGGTCGCCACACGCGTCGTACACCCAGCGGCGGCCGAGCACCGAGTGCTCGGTCGTCCCGACCAGGAAGTCGTCGGCGCCGTCGAGCGGGGCGCCGCGGTAGGTCAGCGGCACCTGCACCGTGGCGCCGTCGTCCGCGGCGAACAGGATGGTCTCGATCCCGACCTCGCCGGCCGGGTCGTCGAAGCGGTACTCCGCGACCTTGGACGCGATCTGGATGCCGCGGGCCCAGCCTCGGGTCGGAAGCCACGCCGCGACGAGGTCCTGCTTGGAGGGAGTGAGGGTGGCGCGGTGGACGAGGGCCATGGCGGCAGCCTAGGGACGCGCGCCCCCGGTGCCCACCGAGTAACCCATCGCCACGATCCTCAGCCGAGCATCCAGGCCGGCCGTTCGAGAAGTGCCGCCACGACCGCCAGCCACCGTGAGGCCGCGGTGTCACTCACGCAGTCGGTGTCGATGGACAGCGTCAACGTCAGTACCGACCCTGCGACCAGGGCATCGCCGTCCACGACGGGCTCTCGCCGGACACCGCTGATCGCCAGTGCGGCGACCTGCGGAGGGACCACGCGCGGGACGGCCTCGTCGATCACATGTCGCCCGAGGGTGGTCACCACGATGCTGCCGACGCGGGTGTCGGCGACCAGACGTCCGGCCCGGGCCTCGGCAGCGAAGTCCGCGGTGAGGAGGGCGATGTCGTGCAGGGTCAGCGTGCCGACGTCGCGCAACACGGGCACGACGAGGCCCTCGGCCCCTGACACGGCGAGGCCCACGTCGACGGTGGACTCTCGGCGCACGCCGTCAGGGCGTCGGGTCACGTTCAGCTCGGGCAGCTGGCTGTGGGCCGCGGCGGCCGCCTTCACGACCAGGTGCTCGACCGCCAGCGGTGCGTTCGGCAGGCCGGCCCGGGCACACGTCTCGACCAGCTGCTCGGCCCGGACCGTGACCCGGAAGTGGTCATGGGTCAGGTGCGGCCGGCGCGCATGCAGCGCCGGCAGCGGTTCCTCGTGAGCCGGCGCGGAGACCTCGGGCTTCGCCTCGAACCAGCTCGACGCCGGGGCCTCGTGGGCGTGGACCTCGGTCGCGGGCTCGGTCACGACGGGGTCCGCCACGGGCTCGGCGCGGTGGGTGGCGTGCGGCGCAGCGCCGTCCACTCCCAGCTCGTGGAGCAGGGTGTCCAGGTCGGGCAGAGTCTCGTCGCGCTCGGCGATCACGCCGAGCGCGGTGCCGACGTCGACATGCGCACCCGGCTCGACGAGGGCCTTGAGCAGTACCCCCGGGCGCCCTGCCTCGACGCTCAGCAGGAGGGTGCTGGTCTCGACGTAGGCGATGGTCTGCGCGGCGTCGAACGCGTCGGTCTCGTCGATCAGCCAGGAAGACAGGACTCCCTCGCGCGCGTCGGTCGCGACCCCCGGCATCCGCAGCACCCGCGCCACGATGTGTCCCCCCGCTTGGGATCCCGCGCCCCCCGACGCGGCTGAGTGGTTCGCCCCGATGCTAGGGGACGGGGTCGGCGCCGTCGATGAAAGTTTTCGGCGCGTCAGCGCCGCTTGACGTAGTACTCGACGAACTCCCGGCAGCGCCCCTCGTCGTCGAAGCGCATCACGAAGCAGTTCCCGAACACCTGGTTCACCGGACCACCAGGTGCCTCCCGGTACGTCGACGTGCCGGTCGCCACCACCACGTCCCCGTCGACGGCCACCGGCGCGTACGACGCGTCGTAGGTCCCGGGCTCGTCCCGGCTCGACGCACCGTCACCCTCCGACTCCCCGAGCCACGAGGCGACCACGGCCTCCCGCCCGATGATCGGCTCGTCGTGCGGGTGGTAGCGGTACGACACGTCGTGGCTGAAGAGAGCGCCGATCGCGTCGCGGTCGTAGGAGAGCCACGCCGCTACGTAACGGTCGAGCCACTGCTGGGCGGTGTCGTGGTCCATCGGCCCACCGTACCCAGGGCTCGGTGTCACTCAGCGTCCGCCGCGAGCACCCCGAGGATCTCGGTGAGGCCGAGGTCGTTGTCCACCTTGTCCGGCGTGCGGTCCTGGGCGGCTGCGGCCACGAGGTACTGAGCGAGGTCGCGCACCTTGACGTTGGCTGCCTGCGAGGACGCCCGGAGTCGGTCGAACGCCTCGTCGGCGTCGACCGCGAACAGCTGGATCACGATCCCCTTGGCCTGCTCGATGACGGCGCGATGGGCGCGGAAGTCGTCGACCACAGGAGCCAGGTCGTCGTTGAGGATCTCCTCCTGGACCGGCGTCAGGTCCACCAGCTGGCCGCGCAGGTGAACCGGGCCGTGGCTTCCCTGGGCACCGTGCCCGAGCATCAGCACCCGGCGCAGCGCGCCGTGGGCGTCGACGAGCCGGAAGGCGAGCGTGAACGACCCCGGCGAGGCGATCGCGCCGGCCAGGGTCTCGGCGACCGTCTCGCGGTCGTCGGGATGAGCATGGAAGGTGATCAGCTCCGTGCTCGGTACGACGTCGTGCGGCTCGAACCCGTGGATCCAGAACATCTCCGGTGACCAGGTCCAGCGCTCCTGCCCCGCGTCGTACGAGAAGCCGCCGACGAGGGGCCCCTCATCGCCACGAGGGGTCCCCGACGCGCCCTCGAACGTGTCCTCCGACATGTCACCCTGCCTGAGCAATCCCGGGACGCCGAAGATCGGCGTCACCTGACATCTCCCTCAACTGCTACAGCCAGTTCAGATTTTAGTGCACGGTCGTGCGGGGGTGGGAGGCCCCCAAGGGGTAGTTCGTCAGTCCCCAGCCTGACCTTGACCCCACGGGGCGGGACGAGGTGGCTCAGCCGGGGACGAGCACGCAGCGGGCGTGCGCCCGACCGTCTGCCTGACGGGTCCAGGCCGCTTCGACCTCGGCGAGCGGGCGGACGTCGTACGCCAGCCGGATCCGGCCCGCAGCAGCGTGGGCGAGGACGGCGGCGAGGGCGGAGGCGCGCTGTTCGGGAGTCAGCGCGTTGTTGGTGTAGCCGAGCACGGAGGCCGTGCGGCTGCGCAGGACGGAGGACTGGAGGGTCGCTTCGTCGCCGGCGCCTCCGCCGAGGTTGACCAGGCGACCGCCCTCGGCCAGGGCGTGCGAGGCCGCGGTCGCGGCGTGTCCCCAGACCGGGTCGAGGACGACGTCGAAGGGACCGGCCTCGGCGAGCACGGCGGCCAGGCCCTCGACACCGTCGCCGAGAGGTACGACGAGGTCGGCTCCGGCCGCGCGAGCCCGGTCGACCGAGGTCGGCCGTGCGACGGCGACGACCGTGGCGGCTCCCAGCGCCCTGGCCGCGCCGATGCCCGCCTGCCCCACCGCCCCACCGCCTCCGAGCACGAGCACCCGCTCGCCGGCCTGCAGCCGTGCGCGCCACGACAGCGCCATCCAGGCGGCGACACCCGAGAGGCCGAGGGCCGCCGCGAGCTCGTCGGGGACCGACGCGTCCAGTGGTACGACGTCGGCATCCGGCACCAGACACAGCTCGGCGAGGCTGCCGTCGCCGGGCCGCATCCCCGCGGGCGTGTAGAACCAGACCCGCGAGCCGACGGCGTACGACTCCGACGCCTCGACCACGCCCACGCCCTGGCCGCCCGGGACGTAGGGCGTCGCGGGCACCCCGAAGTACGACGTGCCCGAGGCGCACAGCAGGTCGAGCGGCACCACGGGTGCCGCGGACACCCGGACGAGCGTCGAGCCGGGAGCAGCCGACGGCGCTGGATGCTCGCCGTACGACGGGGCCGCGCCGGCGGTGTGGAGGACGGCTGCCCGCATGTCAGGCGCTCACGTCGCGATGTCGGGGTAGGGCAGCGTGAGGTGCTCCATCGCCTTGCCGTAGGCGATCTGGTACTCCAGCGGCCCGTGGTCGCGCTCGAACATCGCGATGAAGAGTGTCAGCGTGAGGAACGGGTGGGCACCCATCTCGAACAGGGTGACGTGGTCCTGCTCGACCAGCGCGCGTCGCTCGTCCTCGGTGAAGGAGAGCCAGGTCGAGCTCTCGCCACCGTGACAGTTGAGGATCGAGTTGGCCAGCTCGGCCTCCCACCAGGCCACCGTCCCGGCGGGGTCGGACCGGTAGCGCTCGACGAGATCGGGGTCGCGGTCGACGGTGTAGAGGAACTTGTCGAGGAGGTACCTGCTCACGACAACGCCTCCGCTCCCTGGTCGAGCCCGTCGAGACCCGAGCCCTCGTGGGGATACCAGGTGAAGTACGCCTCCATGGTGTGGAACAGGTCGAGTGAGTCGGTGTAGTCGGCCTTCACCCCGTCGCCGGCGACGCCCATCATCAGCATGAAGTCCATGAAGCCGTGAGTGGCGTTGCCCGGCGCGTGCAGGCTGTCGAGAGACACCTCACCGAGACAGCCGTCGAGGTCGCCGTTCGCGATCCACTCGACGGCCTTGCGATCGAACTCGGGATCCGGTCCGTGCGGTCCGAACTGGCGCGGGCCGCCGAGCTCGAGGGAGAGGTGACCGGTGCCGATGATGGCGACGCGCTGGTCGGACGGCCACGACTCGACCATCTCCCGGATCGCCCTGCCCAGCTGGACGAACCGTCTGGGCTGCGGCAGGGGCGGCGCGAAGATGTTGGTGTAGATCGGCACGATCGGCAGGTCCGCCTGCGGACGCAAGGTGATGATCGGGCAGGTGATGCTGTGGTCGATCCGCAGCTCGTTGCTGAAGGCCAGGTCGAAGTCCATGTCCAGGCCGTTGCGGAGGATGTGGGACGACAGGTCCTCCTCACCCTTCAGCGTCATCCGCGGGAGGCCGAACTCGCGTTCCTCGTTGTACCAGTTGGCGTCGAAGTACGGCGCCTTGCCGACCAGGAACTGCGGCATGTTGTCCAGCCACAGCTGGTGGAAGTGGTCGCTGCCGACCATCACCAGGACGTCCGGCTCGGCGCGCGTCAGGGTCTCGCGGAAGGCCTCGATCTTGGCCTGCCACTCGTCGGCGAACGGCGGCCGTTCGGCCCCGGTCGCCGTGCTGGCCTTGAGGTAGAACGGGTGGTGCGTCGAGGCGATGACGGCGGCCACGGTGGCCATGCTCGCTCCTCTCTCCGGGTGTCACTCGTCGGCGGTGGGGTCCACGTACACGGCGTTGCGGTCGACGGTCAGGTAGGCGTCCATCCCGATCGGTCGACGGCGCTCCTCCGCGAGCTGGCCGAGCAGCCCGGCTGCGCGCGCGAGCAGTGCGAAGCCGCGCAGGAGCTCGACCGGAAGGCCGAGGTCGGCCAGCGCGGCACCGCACACGCCGGCCCCGTTGAGGGGCAGCCTTCTTCCCAGCACCTCTTCGTGCGTCCGGCCGATGGCCTCGAAGAGCCGCAGATGGGGGCCGCGCAACCCCTCCTCCTCCGCTATCTCGATGAGTCGTGGGGTCCGCGGGTCCTCGACCTTGTGGACCGGGTGGCCGAGCCCCGGGACGTAGGCGCCCTGCTCGCGGGTGCGTCGTACGGCCTCGAGGGCGAGCGCGTCCCACGCGGCCGTGTCCTCGGGGTCGGCGGGCACGTCGTCGCCGTGCTCCTCGAGTACGGCGTGCAGGTAGCCGCCGCAGTCCTCGGTCACGCCGAGGAAGCGGGACCCGCCCCCGAGCAGTCCGGCAGCCAAGGCACCCTGCAGGGAGTCGGGAGCGGAGAGGTAGGTGAGCCGGGCCGCGATCGCCGTCGGCGTGAAGCCGTGGTCGGCCAGCGCGACCAGTACCGCCTCGAAGACCCGCGTCTCGCCCGGCGTCGGGCGCCGCAGCGCGACCAACCAGAACGCCAGCTCGCCGAACCCGACCCGGCCCATCAGGTCGCCGGCGAGGCTCTGCCCCAGGAGGCTGATCTCCTCGGCCGTCGATGTCCCCAGCGAGGTGGGGAACTCCAGCTCACTCATCCTCGTCCTGCCTCCGTTCGGGGCGGCCGTTGGTCGAGCCCGTCGAGACCACCCTCACCCGACAACCAGCGCCGGATCTCGTCGCCGTGCTCGTCGAGACGGGGTGGCGGCAGGCGGTAGTCGGCAGGCGTCGCGGAGAAGGTGATCGGGTTGCGGATCGACGGCACCATCGCGTCGCCCTCGCCGACCTCGACCACCGGATCGAGCCCGATCTCCGTCGCGAAGGCGACGCCTCCACCGACGTCGTTGATCGGCCCGCACGGCACGCCCGCGCCGATGATCTCGCGGAACCACTCCATCGTGGTCCGGGTCATCAGGCGCTCGACGAGCAGTGGACGAAGCTCGTCGCGGTTCGCGGTGCGGTCCTCGTTGCGGGAGAAGCGCGGGTCGTCGGCGAGCTCGGGCACCCCGAGCACCTCGACCAGCTTGCGGAACTGGCCGTTGTTGCCGGCGGTGATGATCAGCTCGCCGTCGGCGCACATCAGCGGCTCGTAGGGGAACAGGCTCGGGTGGCTGTTGCCCATCCGGTGGGGGACGACGCCGCCCGCGACGTAGGCGCTGGTCTGGTTGACCATCCCCGACATCGCCGACGAGAGCAGGTTGACCTCGACGTGCTGGCCACGGCCGAGCTCGTCGCGGGCGTGCAGGGCCGCGAGGATGCCGATCGTCGCGTGCAGACCCGCCATCACGTCGAAGACCGAGATGCCGGAGCGGAACGGTCCGGTGTCGGGACTCCCGGTCAGGCTCATCAGGCCCGACATCGCCTGGACGATCAGGTCGTAGCCGGGCAGCACGCGGCCCTGCTCCGTCGTACCGAAGCCGCTGATCGAGGCGTACACGACGGCTGGGTTGGCGGTCGAGACGGTGTCGTAGTCGAGGCCGAAGCGGGCGAGGCCGCCGGGGCGGAAGTTCTCCATCACGATGTCGGCGCGGATGGCGAGCTCCTGGGCGAGACCGAGGTCGTCCGGGTCCTTGAGATCGAGTGCGACGGACCGCTTGTTGCGGTTGACGCCGAGGTAGTACGTGGCGCGGCCGTCGCGCACGGGCGGCTGCCAGGAACGGGTGTCGTCCCCGGCTCGGCGACTCGACCTTGACCACCTCCGCGCCGAGGTCGGCGAGGAGCATCGACGCGTAGGGACCGGCCAGGATCCGCGAGAAGTCTGCGACCAGCAGTCCGGCCAGGGGTCCGGACGGCCGGTCGCCCACGGCCTGCTCGCCGGTCGAGCTCGTCGAGACCACGCCAGTCCTTTACTGAAAAGCGGACAGACGTCCGCTGTCGATGTCCGGCCAGTCTCGGAGCGTCGACGAGCGCTGTCAAGCGTCCACGATCGACGCTCTTGACAGCCCGCCGCGAGCGGGATCAGAGTGAGTCGGAGCGTGCGCGACCATCACGCGGACACTTGTACGAGTCGTCGGAGCCGAGGCCACGGCGACCGAACGGGAGGACACATGACCGACTCGATCGTCCTGCGCGGGGGCACGGTGCTGACGATGGACGACAGCCACACCCTCCACGAGACCGGCGACGTGCTCGTGGTCGGCGACCGGATCGAGGCGGTCGGTCCGAGCCTGGAGGTGCCCGCGGGCACCCAGGAGGTGGACGCGTCCGGAGGCATCGTGATGCCGGGGATGATCGACACCCACCGGCACATGTGGCAGACGGCGATGCGGGGCTACGGCGCGGACTGGACCCTCACGCAGTACTTCGTCTGGTACTACCTCGAGCACGGCAAGACCTTCCGCCCCGAGGACATCCACGCGGGCAACGTGCTCTCCGGGTGGGAGTCGCTCGAAGCCGGCGTCACCACGACCGTCGACTGGTCGCACGGGCTGCAGACGGTCGACCACGCCGACGCGGCGGTCGACGCCCTGCAGAGCGTGCCGGGCCGGTTCGTCCTCGCCTACGGCAACATCCAGGCCGGCCCCTGGGAGTGGACCGCGGACCCCGCCGTGCGCGCCTTCTTCGAGCGCCGTCGTACCGGCGCGGGCGACCTGCTCGGCTTCCAGCTCGCCTTCGACGTCACCGGCGACCCGACGTTCCCGGAGAAGGCGGCCTTCGAGGTCGCCCGCGAGCTCGGGCTGCCGGTCACGACCCACGCCGGCGTGTGGGGCGCGACCAACGACGACGGCATCCGGCTGATCCACGAGAACGGCTTCGCCTCGCCCGACCACATCTACGTGCACGCCGCGACGCTGAGCACCGACTCCTACCAGCGGATCGCCGCCAGCGGCGGGTCGATCTCGGTGTCGACGGAGTCGGAGCAGAGCGCCGGACAGGGCTACCCCCCGACCTGGCAGGTGCGGCAGTTCGGCATCCCGGTCTCGCTGTCGATGGACACCAGCGTGTGGTGGAGCGGCGACCTCTTCTCCGCGATGCGGACCACGCTCGGTGCCGATCGGTCGCGTGAGCACCTCGAGGCCCACGTCAAGGGCGACACCGTCACCGCGCTGTCGCTGCGTGCCGAGCACGTCGTCGACTGGGCGACGCGCGGCGGCGCCCGGGCACTCGGTCGCGACGACCTCGGTCGACTCACCCCCGGCGCGAAGGCCGACGTCGTCCTGATCAAGAACGATGCGTCCCCCGTGTCGTTCCCCCTGCTGAACCCCTACGGCCAGGTCGCCTTCCAGGCGCAGCGGGGCGACGTGCACACGGTGATCGTCGACGGCACCGTGGTCAAGAGCGACGGCCGACTGGTCGGCTTCGACGCAGGTGCCGTCCGGCGTGGGGTCGACGCGACCGTCGAGCACCTCAAGGGCGCCATGGGCGAAGAGGTGTGGCACGCCGGCATGCATCCGGAGATGCCCGAGGGCGGCAAGGTCCTGGACAACCCCTACCAGTACACCGACTACCAGTCCGAGGCCACGCACGGCGCCCGCGGCACCATGTTCGGCGACCCGGGCTCCAGCTCCTAGGCTGCGGCCGATGGCAGGACGTGGCGCCGGACCCGACTTCGTCGAGTCGCTCGCGCGCGGGCTCGACGTGCTGCAGGCGTTCGACACGCACCATCGCGCGCTGTCGCTGGCCGAGGTCGCGACAGCGACGGGTCTCGCCCGGCCGACGGCACGGCGACTGCTGCTGACGCTCGAGGAGCTCGGCTACGTGCGCTCCGACGACCGCACCTTCGAGCTGACGCCGAAGGTGATCACGCTCGGCACGGCGTACGTCGCGTCGCTCGGGCTGTGGGAGGTGGCGCGGCCCCACCTCGAGACGTTGGTCCGCCATACCGGTGAGTCGTCGTCGATGGCGCAGCTCGACGGCAGCGACATCGTCTACGTCGCGCGCGTCTCGGTGCCGAAGATCATCGCGCTCCGGGTCGACATCGGCACCCTCTTCCCGGCGCCGCAGACCTCGCAGGGCAAGGTCCTGCTGGCGGCTCTGTCGGCCGACGACCTCGACACCGTGCTGAAGATCCCCTCCCGGTCGGGACTCCCACGCTACATCGGCAAGACGCGTGCGGCCCTCGACGAGGAGCTCACCCAGGTCCGGGCCCGGGGCTGGGCGCTGGCCGACGAGGAGCTCGCCCCCGGCGTCCGGTCCGTCGCGGTCCCGGTCCGCGACGGCACCGGCACCGTCCGCGCCGCGATGAACGTCACCGTCCACGCCGCCGAGACCAGCACCGACCGCCTCCTCGACAACTACCTGCCGCTCCTGCTGCGCGCGGCCGGCGACGTCAGCAACGACTGGGCCCTGTGGCAGTCCCGCCCGCACGCCCAGGTCCGGCACCACGACACCGAGACCGGCACCGACGCCTGACCACCCACCGGCGCGCTCGGCGGGTCTCCCTCGGGGATCCCGAGGCGACCGGGGTCCCCAGGAGCGCCACGGCTGGCTAGGTTGGTCGCGATGACTGCGTACGACGACTACTGCGAGCTGTGCGACCTGCCGAAGTCCCAGTGCCCTCACGGCCAGCCGCCACCTCCGCCGAAGGTCGTCACGTCACCGCCCACGCCGAAGAAGCGCGCGCCGGCACGACCGCGCGCCGCGGCGGCTCCGGAGAAGCTGGTGACCAGGCGGTGGACGCCGCCGGAGGTGTTCAAGCCCCTGATCCTCACCGCGCTGGAGCAGGCGGGTGGCGAGCTGGAGGCCGACGAGCTGTTCTCGGAGCTGGAGATCCTGGCCGAGGGCCGGCTGCGACCCGCGGACACCGAGAGGACGCCCGAGGGCGAGCTCCGGTGGAGGTACGCCGCCCGGCGCGCTCGGGTGGCGCTCATCGACGAGGGCCTGATGACGAAGTCCCGCCCGGGCGTCTGGCAGCTCGCCTGACTGGGATCACGCGGGCGATCCGGGGAGCCCGGGCACCTGCATCGCCGGGGTGGCGGTGAGCCGCTGCGGAAACCGCGGCACAGGACGGCTACGCGGCTCCGCCGCTGGGTGGGAAGCGATCGACGCCCGAGCGGGCGCGGTCGAGCTCCTCGGCTGCTCGTCTGTCTCGCCGGGCGGCCCTGGTCTGCCGCCGCCGGTCGCGGGCGACCCGCCAGCGTTGGACGAGCTCGGAGGCTCGGGTCGGCCAGGTCCGCATGGATCACGGTAGCGCGCGGGGGCGGGTAGCGTCGCGGAGGCGGCGCTCGCGACGTACGCCGGTACCACCCGCCGGAGGATCCCGTCAGGTTGTCGGATCGGGACACGTGCGTTCGTAGCAGGGGTGAGCGGCTGCCCACGAGGGGTGCCCACCAGCACAGGAGGTGATCGGAGATGGACCAGGTTCACGTCACCGACGAGTCCGGCCCGCGGACGGTCGAGGTGCGTCCGTCCCAGTGAGCGAGATCGATGTCGAGGACGCCATCGCCCGCACGCACCGGGAGGAATGGGCGCGCGTGGTCGCGTCCCTCACGAGGCGCTTCGGCGACCTCGACATCGCCGAGGAGTCCGCGGCGGAAGCCTTCGCGATCGCGGTCGAGCGCTGGCCGGCTGACGGCGTACCTCCCAACCCCGGCGCGTGGTTGACCACGACCGCCAACCGCAAGGCCATCGACCGGATCCGCCGCGAGAACAAGCGTGACGACAAGCAGAAGCAGGCTCAGATGGCGTACGACGACGACCCACCTGAACCGCTCGGCGCGATCGAGGACGAACGGCTCCGCCTGATCTTCACGTGCTGCCACCCCGCCCTCGCGCCCGAGGCCCGGGTGGCGCTGACCCTGCGCATGGTCGGCGGCCTGACCGTGCCCGAGATCTCCCGCGCGTTCCTGGTGCAGGAGACCACCATGGGACAGCGGATCACCAGAGCGAAGGCCAAGATCAAGGCTGCCCGCATCCCGTACCGGGTGCCGTCCGCGGAGGATCTCCCGGGCCGGGTGTCCGGTGTGCTCGCCGTGCTCTACCTCGTCTTCAACGAGGGATACCTCGCGACGAGCGCCGACACCGATCCGGTGCGGCAGGACCTGACGGCCGAGGCGATCCGGCTGACGCGCCTCATCCGCGAGCTGCTGCCGGACGACGGCGAGGTGGCCGGCCTCCTGGCGCTGATGCTCCTCACCGAGGCCCGGCGCACGGCCCGGATCTCGGCGAGCGGCGAGCTCGTCGCCCTCGACGAGCAGGATCGCGCGGCGTGGGACGAGGCGCTGATCGCCGAGGGTCACCGTCTGGTGCGCGAACGGCTCGCTGCCGGGGTGGCGCCGGGTCGCCACCAGATCCTCGCCGCGATCAACGCGGTCCACACCTCGGCCCGCGAGTACCGCGACACCGACTGGGCACAGATCGTGCTGCTCTACGACCAGCTCTTCCGCCTCGAGCCCTCACCCATCGTCGCCCTGAACCGCGCCATCGCGGTCGCCGAGCTCGACGGTCCGGAGGTCGCCCTGGCGACCGTCGACCGCCTCGAGGACTCGCTGGCCGGCTACCACGCCTACCACGCGGCCCGCGCCGACCTGCTTCGACGCCTGGGCCGCAGCCGCGAGTCCCGCGCGGCGTACGACGCGGCCATCGAGCTGGCCGGCAACACCGCCGAGACCGCCTACCTCACCCGCCGCCGCGACCAGCTCGTGCCCTGACCGGACCGTGGCGGCGTGCCGGGGCTGCTCGGGCGGCGCGATCGCGCCGGAACCGCAACCACCAGCCCCGATCACCCGCCACAACCGCGCAATCGCGCCGGAAGAGCAGCCACCCCACCCACCCGTCTGGAAGCCTGAGGAAAACGTCGCAGGTCGATGTCGAAGAGCCCCGCCGCCGATCGACGTACGTGCGAGAACCGCTCACCAGCAACCACCGAGGAGAGATCGAGATGCCGCGTTTCATGGGATTCGTGAGGATGGAAGAGGGCGTCGGGACGCCGCCCCAGGCGCTGTTCGACGCGATGGACACCTACATCGGCGAACGTGCCGCCAACGGCGTGTTCCTCGACGGCGGGGGTCTGTACGGCACCGAGGACGCCGTGAACTTCGTGGTGCGTGACGGCGCGGTCAGCCGCGTCGACGGACCCTACGCCGAGGCCAAGGAGGTCGTGGGCGGCTGGGCCATCATGGAGTACCCCAGCGTGGAGGAGGCCGTGGCCGACCAGGAGAAGTTCGCCGAGCTGCACGCCACGCACTGGCCCGAGGTCACCGTCATCTCGACGCTGCGCCAGATCTCGACCGGCCCGGAGGAGCCCGGCGACTCGGCGTGAGTCACATCCGGGCTCTGAGGACGTCGATCTCGCACCCGGGCGAGGCCGGGTCGAAGCCGTGCTCGACCAGCCAACGGATGGCGAGCAGGCTTCGCATCGACCACCAGGCGCGGACGACGTCGACGTCGACGTCCTTGCCGTAGCCGGCGAGGACGTCGCCCAGGTGCTCCGGGTGTCCGAGCGTGAGGCTGGCGAGGTCGTACAGGGCGTCGCCCTGTCCGGCCTCGGACCAGTCGAGAACGCCGGTGACCTCGTCCCCGTCGATGAAGACGTGCGCGACCTGCAGGTCACCGTGCGTGAACTGCGCGGCCCAAGGCCGGAGTGCAGCCTCCGCCACCTCCCGGTTGCGCGCGACCAGCTCGGTGGGGAGGACGTCGTGCGCGAGCAGCCACGCGCACTCCTCCTCGAGCTCCGACGCGACCTCGTCCACGGTCCGTCCCGGCCACGGCGGCGGGGGCGCATCATGCAGCTGGCGTACGGCGGCACCCGCGGCGGCCCAGGCCGCACCCGAGGCGGTCGACGGCCGGCCGAGGCGACCGAGTGCCGTCCCGCGGAGAGCAGCGAGCGCGAGAACGGGTGGCTCGCGCCACCGGACCTCCGGCGTCGGGATCGGTGCCCTGGCCATCGCCTCGACCTCGAGGTCGGTGCGCTCCTGGTCGGCGTCGACCTTCAAGAACACCTCACCGACGCGCAGTGTGGCGCGCTCGTGGTGGGCGACGACGACCTGGACCTCCTCCACGCGACCACTATCGCCGCAGCGACGACGGGTGGCCACGGGATTGTCGACGGCGGCGTGAAGGACCCGGTCAGTCGATCCGGTCGGCCAGCGCGACGACGATCCCCTCGGGTCCGCGGACGTAGGCCATGCGCCAGGTGTTCTCGTGCTCACCGATGCCGCCCACCAGCCCGTACCCCTCCGCCGCCAGGCGATCGACGGTCCCGGGCAGGTCCTCGATCTCGAAGCACACGTTGCGCAGGCCGAGCTCGTTCGCCATCGCCTCCGGCGAGCCGGGCGTGGACTCGGGTCGGAGGAACTTCCCGAGCTCGAGCCCCGTCCCGCCACCCGGCGGGCGGAGGAAGACGACCTCCGTGCGCGAGTTCGGGATGCCGCATACCGTGTCCAGGAACTCGCTCTCCATCGACATGCGGCCCTCGATCTCGAGCCCGAGGCCGACGAAGAACGCCGTCGCCGCCTCGAGGTCCTCGACGGTGATCCCGACATGGTCGAAGTGCTTGATGCCTGACATGACTGCCATCCTCCACGTGCTGGTCCGGTGTCGTGTCGAAGAGACGGAGCTGTCGCAGCGTTCTCGACACCGGTCGAGTGCTCTACGCTGCCGAGCGTGAGCGGATCGGGGGTGGACCCGGCACGGGTGGCTGCGCTCAAGGAGCGCGAGGACGCGGCGTTCGCGGCGATGCGCCCGCGGAGCCTGGCGCTGTGGGAGTCGGGCAGGTCCGTGATGCCCAACGGCGTGCCGATGAGCTGGCTGCGCACCTCCTACGACCACCCTCCGCTGTTCATCGAGTCGGCCTCGGGCTCGCGCCTGCGCGACGTCGACGGCCACGAGTACGCCGACTTCAACATCGCCGACATGTCCATGTTCACCGGCTACGGCCCGGCCCCCGTGGTCGAGGCGGTGAGCCGACAGGTCGCGCGGGGGTCGCAGTACCTGCTGCCGACCGAGGACTCGGTCTGGGTGGCGGGCGAGCTGGGCCGGCGCTACGGCCTCCCGCTGTGGCAGTTCACGCTGGCCGCGACCAGCGCCAACACCGAGGTGATCCGGATCGCCCGGTCCGCGACCGGACGCGAGAAGGTGCTGTTCTTCGACGGCAAGTACCACGGACACTTCGACGACGTGCTGGTCGAGCTCGAGGACGGTCGGCTGGTGCCCGAGGAGGCCGGGCTGCCGTACGACGTCACCGCACGCACCGTCGTCGTACCGTTCAACGACCTCGAGTCCCTGGACCGCGCCCTCGCCGACCGCGAGGTGGCGGTGGTGATCACCGAACCGGCACTGACCAACAACGTCGGCCTCCTGATGCCGGAGGACGGCTTCCACGACGGACTGCGTGAGATCACCCGGCGTACCGGCACCTTGCTGGCCTATGACGAGACGCACACGCAGGTGGTCGGCCCCGGTGGGCTCACCCGGATGTGGGGCCTCGAGCCCGACTTCGTGACCGTCGGCAAGTCGATCGCAGCCGGCATCCCGCTGGGTGCCTACGGGATGACCGAGGCGGCGGCAGCGGTCCTGCAGCGCCCCGGCGGTCGCGACGACGACAAGCCCCAGGTCGCCGTCGGCGGCACGCTGTTCGGCAACCCGGTCTCGATGGCGGCGGCGCGCGCGGCGATGAGCGAGGTCCTCACCGCCGACGCCTATGCCCACAGCCAACGACTCGGTGGGCGGTTGGCCGACGGACTGTCCGACGTCGTCGCGGCGTCCGGGCTGTCCTGGACGACGCACCGGTTCTGGCCGCGGAGCGGGTTGACGTTCGGCCCGGCCATGCCGCGCACGGCTGCCGAGGCGATCGGCGCGATGGACGTGCCCCTCCGCCGCCTGATGCGCGTCTACCTCGCGAACCGCGGCGTGTGGGACGCCATCGTCGGGGCCGGGCCGACGTGCTCGGTCGTCGCCACCGACGCGGACGTGGACGCCTACGTCGCAGCCTTCGCCGACCTGGTCGCCGAGCTGGTCTGACCGTGCGCGAGGTCCGCGGCTGGTTGCTGGCGCGCGACGGAAGCCTGCGCGCGACCCGGCGTGCGGCGCGGACGGCGATCGTGATGCCGACCCTGTTCGCGGTCGGCCTCCACGTCATCGGGGACCCGACGGTGGCGACGTTCGCGGCGTTCGGGTCCTTCGCGATGCTGCTGCTCGCCGACTTCGGCGGCACGCTGCTCGAGCGGCTGACGGCACAGGCCTCACTCGTCGCGGTGGGCTGCGTCCTCATCACCCTCGCCACCCTGGCCTCGGGCAACCCGTGGGTCTCCGCCGCGGCGATGTTCGTGGTCGGGTTCCTGGTCCTCTTCGCCGGTGTCGTGAGCTCGGTGCTCGCAGCGGCGAGCACGTCGATCCTGCTGAGCTTCATCCTCCCGGTCGCCCTCCCCGGTGGACCCGGCGCGATCCCGGACCGGTTGCTCGGCTGGCTCCTGGCCGGAGCCGTCTCCCTGCCGGCCGTGACCCTGCTGTGGCCCGCGCCCCGGAGCGAGCCGTTGCGCGCCGCCGCGGCCGAGGCCTGCCGGCAGCTGTCGGCGCGGCTGACCGCGGAGGTCGCGCACGTGCACGGCGAGGAGGGAGAGGACGTCGAGGCAGCCGTCGCCAGATCCGACGCCGCGGTCGCCGCGTTGCGCGCCACGTTCCTGGCGACGCCGTATCGTCCTTCCGGCCTGACGACGGCGACGCGGGCGGTGGTCCGGTTGGTCGACGAGCTGGTCTGGCTCAGCGTGATCCTCGACGACGCCGCGGCGCTCAGGCGACGCCACCCGGCCGACCCGACCGTGCGAGAGGTGAAGTCCGCCGCCGCAGTCCTGCTCGATCACGCGGGCAGGGAGCTCTCCCTCAGGGAGCCTCCGCGGGACAGCCTGCGCGAGCACCTCGACGACCTCGTGCGCGCACGACGGTCGATGGAGGCGGTCGCCCTCGCCATGGTCGAGCCACCGAGCGACACCGGGTTCGCCGACGAGCTCGTCGGCTCCCTGGGCCCGAGCTTCCGCGCCCAGGAGCTCTCCTACGCCGTCACCGCGGTCGCGGCCAACGTCGAGATCGCCGCGGCAGCCGAGCGGCGCCCCTGGTGGCGCAAGCTGCTCGGTCGCCAGCCGGCTGGCGACGGCGGGCCGCTCGCCTCCGCCGAGGAGCGCGCGCTCGCGCACGTCGAGTTCCACTCGGTGTGGCTGCGCAACAGCGTCCGCGGCGCGATCGGGCTGGCGGGCGCGGTTCTCGTGGCCGACCTGAGCGGAGCGCAGCACTCGTTCTGGATCGTGCTGGGCACCTTGTCGGTCCTCCGCTCCAACGCCCTCAGCACCGGGCAGAACGCCGTACGCGGGTTGGTCGGTACGACGATCGGGTTCGTCATCGGCGGCATCCTGGTGGTGCTGGTCGGGACGAACCACGTGCTTTTGTGGTCCCTGCTGCCGATCGCCATCCTGGCCGCCGGGATCGCACCGGCGGTCTCGTTCACCGCCGGTCAGGCGGGGTTCACGGTCACCCTGCTGATCCTCTTCAACATCATCAGCCCGGCCGGCTGGAAGGTCGGCCTGGTCCGGATCGAGGACGTCGCGATCGGCTGCGCGGTCAGTCTCGTCGTCGGGACGCTGTTCTGGCCCAGGGGCGCCACCGGACTCCTCCGTCGGGCACTGACCGAGACCTACACCGAGTGCGCGGCCTACCTACGGACCGCGGTCGAGACCGCCACCGCCCCGGGTGCCTCGCCGGTGGAGACCCAGACGGCCGCGACGCGTGCCGCCGCGGCCGGTCGTCGCCTCGACGACGCCTTTCGGGAGTACCTCGCCGAGCGCGGCAGGAAGCACCTGAGCCTTGCCGAGGTCGCGTCGCTGCTGACCGGGGTCGCGGGGCTGCGGCTGACCGCGCAGGCCGTGTCCGACCTCTGGTCCGACACCCACAGGACGGCGCGCATCGACGTGCCGCGGGCGCAGCTGGAGGTGATCGTGCTGACCGAGCGCGTGACGAACTGGTTCGCCGCGATGGCCCACGCCATGACCAGCGCGGGCACGGTGCCTCGCGCCCTGGCCCGGGACGAGACCGCCGATGGCCGGCTCGTCGAGGCGCTGGCCCAGGACCTCGGGTCGAGAAGGGAGACGGATGCCGCTGTCCGGGCGCAGACGGTCCGGCTCGTCTGGACCAGCGACCACGTCGACACCGCTCGCCGGCTCCAGGCTCTCGTCGAGCAGCCCGCACGCGCTGCGGCCGACTGACCCGGAGCGGCCGCCTGCGCCTCTCGGGGCAGGACCCGAGGGAGTACCTGGTCGGTTCCTCGAGGACGACCTGGTCTCCGCGATCAGGGCACTGGTGCCTCGAGGAGCTTCTCCAGCAGGGCCTGGAGGCGCCTGCTCTCGGAGGCGGTGAAGCCATCGACCGACTCTGCGAGCAACGCGCGCACCCGATCACCTCCACGGGCCGCGAGTCGGGCACCCGCCCCGGTCAGACCGACCAGGACTGCGCGACCATCGGCCTCACTGTGGCTCCGGGCCAGCAGACCGCGCTTCTCGGCTCGGTCGACGAGGCCGCTCAAGGTCGACTTCTCGAGGCCGAGATGCTCGGCGAGCTCGGTCATCCGCAGCTGTCGGCCGCGCAGGATCGCCAGCACCCGCAACTGGGTGAGCGACAGGTCGTGCTCGGCACTGACCCTGGTCAGCACCCCCATCACCAGGAACGCGGACTGGGCGAGCGCATCGACGAGGCCGTCGCGCTGGACGGCGGGATCCGGAGCAGGGACGCGGCGTACGGCGGATGGTCACTGACTGATCGTAGCTTGACAAGTTGGTATCGCGAACTATCTTTTGATTGGTACCCCCAACTACTTGGAGTGTCATGAGAGCCGCTGTGGTCACGTCGTACGCCGAGCCTCCGCACTACGAGGAGATCCCGGAGCCGGAGGCGCACGGCGAGCACCAGCTGGTGGTCGAGGTCGTCGCCGCCGCGCTCTCCCCTCGGGTGAGGTCGCAGGCATCGGGCTCCCACTACACGAGCGGCGACGCGCTGCCGCTGGTACCGGGCATCGACGGGGTCGGCCGCACGGCCGACGGGAGGCTCCGCTACTTCGTGCTCCCCGACACCTCGCTCGGTTCCTTCGCCGAGCGGACGGTGGTCGACGTACGCCGCAGCATCGAGCTGCCCGACGACGTCGACGCGGTCACGCTCGCCGCGGCCATGAATCCGGCCATGTCGTCCTGGGTCGCCCTGCGTCGTCGGATCGAGCTACCGCCAGGACGACGTGTGATGGTGCTGGGGGCGACCGGCAACGCCGGCCGTCTGGCGGTCCAGATCGCCCACACCCTCGGCGCCTCGCACGTGGTCGCGGTCGGGCGGGACGCAGCCCGGCTGGCCGATCTGGCCACCCACCACGCCGACGCCACCGTCTCGCTCGACGATGAGTCCGACCGGGTGGCGGCCGACCTCGCCGAGGCCGGACGGGACGTCGACGTGGTCCTCGACTACCTGTGGGGTCGGCCGACCGCTGACGCGATGCGCGCGATCGTCCGCGCACGCGACGACGACGACCGGACCCTCACCTGGGTCCAGATCGGCTCCGTCGCCGGGCTCGAGTCCCCGATCCCCTCCGCGGCACTACGCGCCACCCGTCTGCAGATCGTCGGCAGCGGGCAGGGGTCCGTCGCCACCCGCGACATCGTCGCCGAGCTCGGCGCGCTCGCCGCCGAGGTCCACCGCGGCGGGCTGTTCGTCGACGCAACCCCGGTCCCGCTCGCCGGCATCGAACGCATCTGGCGACTCCCGCTGACCGGACCTCGCCTCGTCATGGTGCCGTAGCGGAGTGGCGAGCGACGTCCCGCTCGTACCACGTGCCCTGCTTCCCGCCGATGGCCGACGGGTCGGCCGGCCCCACGGGCACGAACCCCGCCTTCGACAGGACGCGCTGCGAGGCCACGTTGCTGTGGGACGTGGCGGCCCGCAGGGTCCGCACGCCGTGTCGCGTCGCCGCGAGCGAGCACAGGTCACGCACGGTCGCCGTCGCCACCCCGCGACCGGTGGCCTGCTCGGCGACTCGGTAGCCCAGCTCTGCGACCCCGTCCTCGACGAGCACCAGGTTGAACCGACCCAGCACGGACCCGTCGTCGTCGACGAGCACGTAGTACGCGCCGTGACCCGCCTCCTGGTCGGCCACGAGCGCGCTGTGCCGGTCCGCGAACTGCTCGAAGTACTCGTCTCCGCGATCGGAGATCGACGCCGCGAAGTACGCACGGTTCGCCACCTCGAACTCCAGCACCGCCGGTCCGTGGGCAACCCGCAGACGCTGGAGCTCAGGCACTGGACGAGGCTAGCGAGTGCTCGGGCGTCACGGCCCGTCGCCGGTGGAGGTCGCCGGCAGTCGGGTGGAGACCGACAGCGCGGCGAGGAGGAGGACGCAGGTGGCGCTGAAGCCGATCAGCAGTCCTCCCCGCAGGTCCACGCTGCGGGCAGCCGCCATCGTGACCGCGACACCGACGAGGGCCGGCCCGAAAGCGGACCCGAGGACGTCGCCGAGCTGGTACTGGGCGAGGGTCGTGACCTCGTCGCCGCCCGAGGCCACATCCGTGGCCAGCACGCCGATCGCCGGGTAGGTCATGCCCATGCCGAGCCCGACCACCCCCCAGGCCACGTACACCACCACCGCCACCTCGGTCCCGACGCCTACGACGACACCGGCGACACCGAGCAGCATCACGGCCTCGCCGAGGCTGGCGATCCGCGCCATGGGCCAGCGGTTGGCCAGGCGTGACTGGGCGAAGGTGCCGATCGTCCAGGACAGGACTCCGCAGGTGACCACGACGGCCGCCACGGTGAGGGCGAGCCCGGCGACCCGGGTGAGGTAGGCGGGGAGGAACCCCTCCATCGAGTAGAACGCGGCGTTCGCCAGGAACCCGGAGGCGACCACGGCGGGTAGACCCCGCCGGCCCGCGAACGTGCCCTTCGGGAGGATGCGGGTGAGTGCTGCCAGCGCTGCGACTCCCGCGGGAACCACGAGCAACACACCCCAGCGTCCCGGGGCCGTGAGCGCGGCCAACAGGCCGAGCGCGCTCACGGCGAAGACGACGAGCACCGGGGTGCCCGCCGGGCTGGTGTCGGTTGCGGGGTCGTCGCGTCGGTCGGGATCGAGCAGGGACGGATGCAGCATCCACACCGCCGGTACGACGAGCGGAAGGATCAGGGCGAACGCCCAGCGCCACCCGAGCGTCGAGGCGACGAACCCGCCGTACGCCGGACCGAGCAGACCGGGGACCGCCCAGGCCACCGCGAGGGCGGCGTACATCCGAGGTCGCAGGCGAAGCGAGTAGCGGCGGGTGAACACCGCCAGCAGCAGTGCGTACTGCGCACCGGAGCCCGCGCCTTGGAGGACCAGCCCGGCCACGAAGACGCTCCGGTGCGCGAGCGATGATCACCACCAGGCTGCCCGCCACGAAGGCGCCGAGACTGGCGTAGAACGCTCCGCGCAGACCCCAGCGGCTCACCAGGCGTGGGGTGAACGGGAGGACGACGACCGTGGCGACCTGCGAGGCGCTCAGCGCCGCGCCGTACAGCCGCACCCCGCCCAGCTCGGACACCACCGCCGGCAGCACCGCGACCGCGACCAGCACCTGGACCGCGACCAGCCCCTCCATCAGGAGCAGACCGGCAGTCGTGCGCGCCAGGCCTCCGGCGAACAGCTCGCGCCAGGCCGGGGCTGCCGGCGCCATCTCCTCCTGGGCCACGCCTGAAGGTACCGATCGGCTGCAGCCGGACCTCACCCGACCGCGTCGGACCCCACTCGCCCGAGCCGGGAGATCTCCTCGAGCTCGTCGGGCGTGCCCAACGCGATGAGGACGGCGCCCGGAGGGACCACCAGGTCCTCCGCCGGATGAGGCTCGAAGGGCTCGCCGGGACCGCGCCGGATCGCGAGCAGGAGAGCACCGGTCTGTTCCTGGACCCGGAGCTCACCCAGTGAGCGGCCGACCAGGTGCGAGTCCTCGCCGACCAGCACCTGCTGGATCCGGAAGTCGAGGTCCTCGTCGTGCATCACCACGTCGAGGAACTCGGCGACGTCCGGCTGGAGGGCGAAGACGGCCATCCGTCTGCCACCGATGCGCTGCGGGTTGATGGCCCGACTGGCACCGGCCAGCAGCATCTTCGCCTTCGCCTCGGTGGTGCGCGCCCGGGAGATGATCACGAGGTCGGGGCGGATCGCGCGAGCCGACAGGGTGACGTAGACGGTGTCGGTGTCGGTGTCGAGAGCGGCGATGAGGGCCCGGGCCCGATCGATGCCCGCCTGCCGCAGGACGTCGTCGTCGGTGACGTCGCCGCACAGGTGGTGGTCGAGGCCGTGGCTGAGGTTCTCCAGACGAGCCGCGTCGTTGTCGACCACGACGACCTGGTGGCCGCTGGCGGCCAGGAACTCCGCGGCGGCGCGGCCGACCCGTCCGTAGCCGCAGATGATCACGTGCCCGGTCATGGCTGCGATGTCCTTGTCCATGCGGCGCCTTTCCAGGTGTTCGCGGAGGTGGCCCTCGGTGACCGCCTCGAGGATGACACTGAGGTTGTACAGAACGGTGCCCACGCCCACGACGATGAGCACGATCGTGAACAGCTGGCCGGCCGGCGAGAGCGGGCGCACCTCGCGGAAGCCGACCGTCGCGACCGTCGTGACGGTCTGGTACAGCGCCTCCAAGGGTGTGAACCCGAGCAGGAGGTAGCCCACGGTGCCGAAGATCGTGACCGCCGCCAGCGCGAGCAGTGCCGTCTTGATCCGCCGCAGACTCTCCACGTCGTCAGCCAATCGCACCGAGCGGCCGGGGACCACGGACCTTGGACCTCAGGTGGTACGCCGCAGGACCGCGACCCCGGTACCCGGGCGGTTTCATGTCCCGCCCCCGTGTGAAGCCTTCGTGAAACTGGGGTGAAGTCACCGGCACCTAGCGTCGCTGGTGGTCGTCCGAGGCTCGGGCGCCACCCGACAGGAGGTCACCATGACCGTCACCACCACAGCGACCACGGCCGCGCCGTTGCGCACCTACACGTCCCTGCGGGCTGCGTGGATCCCCCTGGCGGCCCTCTGTCTCGCGTTCTTCGTGGAGATGGTCGACAACACGCTGCTGTCGATCGCGCTGCCCACCATCGGCCGCGATCTCGGGAGCGGGACGACCGGTCTCCAGTGGGTCACGGGGGCCTACTCGCTGACCTTCGGTGGCCTCCTGCTCACAGCCGGGTCACTGGCCGACCGTCTCGGGCGCCGACGCGTGCTCCTGGTCGGGCTCACGACGTTCGGGCTGCTCAGCCTGTGCGTCGTCGCGGTCAGTACGGCGGGCGAGCTGATCGCCCTGCGCGCCGCGCTCGGCATCGCTGCGGCGGCCATGGCGCCCATCACCAACTCCCTGGTCTTCCGTCTCTTCGAGAATGCGGCCCTGCGCATGCGCGCGGTGACCGTGATGATCGTGGTCGGCATGTCCGGGTTCGTGCTCGGGCCGCTGCTCGGTGGCACCGCGCTGGCCCACGTGCGGTGGGAGTGGCTGTTGGTCGTCAACGCCCCGATCGCCCTCGTCGCGTGCATCGGCGTCCGCCTCGGCGTTCCGGCAGACCGCCCCGAGGACCTGACCGACGACGCGCTCGACCTGCCCGGCGCCGTGCTCAGCATCAGTGCCATCGGGCTCGCCTGCTGGTCGCTGACGAGCGGCGTGCTGCACGGCTGGAACTCGGGGGTCACCCTTCTGTCGATCGCGGGCGCGATCGTCGCCGGCGCCGCGTTCGTCTGGCACGAGCGTCGCAGCGCTGCACCCATGCTGGACCTCGGCCTGTTCTCCCACGGCACGGTCCGCGGCGCTGCCATCGCCCAGCTCGGTACGTCGATCGCGATGGCCGGAGTGATGTTCGGGCTGATCCTCCACTTCCAGTACGCCTACGGCTGGAGCCCGGTGAAGGCCGGGCTCGCCAACCTGCCGATGATCGTGACGATGCTCGCCGCGACCCCGTTCTCCGAATGGCTCGTCCGCCGGTACGGCCACCGCATCGCCTGCCTGGTCGGCGCGTTCTTCCTGGGCGGCTCTCTCGTCGGCCTGTCCTGGGCGGTCGACCGGGGCTATCTCGCGATCGCCGTCTGCATGGTCTTGATGACCGTCGGTCTGCGGACGGTCATGACCATCTGTGCGGTCGCCCTGGTCGGCGCGATGCCGAGCAACCGCACCTCCATCGGTGCCGCACTCAACGACACCGCCCAGGAGGTGGGCACCAGCGTCGGGACGGCGGTCATCGGCACCATGATCGCCGCACTGGTCACCACTCGGCTGCCGGCCGGCGCCTGGAGCAACGCCCTCGTCGACTCGTTCTTCCACGGCGAGCAGATCACGTACGCGGTGCTCGCGGTGGTCGTCGGCGTCGTCACCGCGGCCGGTGCCCTGACGCTCACCGACTCCCGCAGCACCGACGAGCACGCGTGACGCCCTGACAGGCGACCCCTCGACCGCTGCGTGACTCAGAGCAGGTCGCGGACGCGGGCTGCGAGCGACTCCTGCACGGCTCGGGTGACGGCCGTGGTGACCTGCTGGTCGAGCTCGGACGGCTCGTCCACGTCGGCCAGGAGGGCGCGCAGGTCGAGGGCGCCGATCGTGCGGTCGAGGACGTCGTCGGTCTTCAGCGCAGCGTCGATCACCGGGTCCGGGAGCGCTCGGATCGCGGCCTTCAGGAAGCCGTTCAGGTCGGAGGCATCGAGCGCCTCGTCGACGAGGTCCGAAGCCGGAGGCAGGGAGCCGTCCTCCTTCATCCGAGTCACGGCCGACAGCAGGCCACCGCGCAGTGCGTCGATCTCGGCGGCCGTGACGCTCCCGGGTTCGGCCAGGGTCAGGGCCAGCTGTTCCCGGCTGACACCCAGGGTGCACGCCGCACCGTCCAGGCCGAGCAGGACCAGCTGTTCGGTGAGCCCGTCGATGCCTTCTGCGGCCGAGGTCACCGTACGGGGCGCACACGGGTCAGCCGGGCGGAGCGGCTCGTAGGTCCCGCCTCCGGCAGCGACCTGCACGCCGAGCACGACCGCCACCAGCGCCAGTGCGAGCAGCGGCAGGGTCGCCGGGTGCGGACGCCGGGTCACGACGTCGTCCTCCGGCCCGGCGCGACCACGACGAGCAGCGCGAGCAGCGCGAGCCCGGCCCCGACGAGGAACGAGTCACGGAAAGCCCGCGTGGCCGCTCGTTCCAGCTGACCGTGGAGATCGCCCTCCAGCGTGTCCGCGGCGGGCCGCTCGCTCGGCTCGAGGGTCAGCGTCGCGAACGCCGGACGCAGGTCGGGGACCCGGCCCCGCTGGTCCGACAGCTGCCGGCCGAGTGCCTGTGCCACCGCGATCTTGTCCTGCGGCTGCAGGGGCGCGTCGAGCACCAGCGACGTGATGGCCTCCTGGGCGGGCGCCTGTGCGTCCTGGAGGTCCGTCGTGAACACCGGCGTCAAGATGGCCAGGCCCACGACCACACCGAGGTGTCGGGCACCGATCGTCCAGCCCGCGTGCTCCACCCGTGGGAGCCGCAGCTGCATCGCCTGCGCGGTCAGCCGGTCGAGGGTGAGTCCGAGCCCGAGTCCGACCAGTGCCTGCGGAGCGATCGTCCACACGAGGTCGGACGACGGCAGGAGTGCCAGGCCGACCAGCCCCCCGGCGATCAGGAAGCAGCCCACCGCGACCTCGACGACGTCCGGGGGTTGGAGGAGACGAGCGATCGGCCGAGCCGCGAGCGCTGCCAGAGGCACGACGGACACCGCCAGGGCAGCCACCGCCGGCGAACGGTGCCATCCCTCGACCAGTAGCAGGACGAGCAGGAACAACGCCGCGGTGAGCGCTGCCGACAGCAGAGCCAGGGTCAGGTTGGGTCGCAGCGCCGGCCGGTGTCGGTCTGGCACGAGCGTGGGTACGACGGGTGCGCTGAGCGCCGCCGGCACCGCCAGCAGCGCGATCGGAACCTGCACGACGAAGATCGACTGCCAGGAGAACGCCTGCGTCAGCAGGCCACCGGCGACCGGCCCCACCGCCGTCCCGACCACGCCGGAGGTGACCCAGACCGCCACGCCCCGGCGCTCGCCGTACCTGGCGACGAGGAGCTCGAGACAGCCGACCAGAGCAGCGGCACCCCCCAGCGCCTGCAGACAGCGAGCCCCGACCAGCACCTCGATCGACGTCGCCGACGCGCACCACGCCGACGCGCCCGCGAACACCGCGATCCCGAGGGCGCAGAAGAGCCGCGGCCGGGCTCTCGTGAGGAGCAGGGCCACCGGCACGGCGACCGAACCGAGCACGAGGTTGAACGAGATCAGGACCCAGGCGACCTGACCCACCGAGGTGTGCAGGTCCCGCAGGATGGCCGGCAGGGCGAGCGTGACCACGGCCGAGTCGGCCAGTACGACGGCCACGGTCACCGCGAGTAGGGGAGCCACGCCACGACGCACCGGGGCATCCTCGCACCAGCCTGGTGAGGCTCGGCCTCGACGTCGGCTCGTCGGTACCTGCCCGGGCGGACCCACCCCGCTCAGCCCCGGATCGGGATCGGGATCGGTCGTCACTGTCACAACAGCGCAATCGCGCCAGAACGACAGGCCCAGCGCCGATCCCCACGTCACAACAGCGCAATTGCGCCAGAACGACAGGCCCAGCGCCGAACCCCACGTCACAACAGCGCAATCGCGCCAGAACGACAGGCCCGGGGCCGAATCCCATGTCACAACAGCGCGATTGCGCGGGAACGACAGGCCCGGACGCTCAGCCGCCGAGCCTCCGGAAGGCCTGCGTGACCAGCACCAGCTCGCCGACCGCGTCGGAGGCACCCACGTCGACGAGAGCCTCGATCACCCAGTCGTGATGGCCGGCGGGGTCGTGGAGGGTCTGGGTCACCGGCCACGACCGGCCGGTCCGGTCGACGCGGAGCAGCTCGGGACCGCGGGCATCGGCGTCGAGCAGCACCCGGTCGTGCTCGGCGTAGTAGTCCTCGATCGCCGCGTCCCAGGCCGACCGGGTCATCGCGACCTCACCGGGCGGGTCGGTCCGCTCGGCCGCTGCGCGCTCCACCGCCATCAGTCCGTCGAGGTCGTCCTGGGCGACCAGCTGCACGCGACGGAACATCGCGTTCCGGATCATCACGCCGAAGGCCCGCTCCTGCTGGGAGATCGGCCGCGGGTTGGTCGGGGGACGGTGCTCGGCCAGCTCGAGTGCGTGCCGGTGCACGGCGTCGGGGTCGGTGAGCGACTCCCACTCGTCGAGCAGCGAGGAGTCGGTCTGGCGCACGGTCTCACCGAGCCACTCGACGAGCTCGTCGAGCTCCGGACTGCGATGGTGGTCGGGCACGGTCTGACGCAGCGTGCGGTACGCATCGGTGAGGTAGCGCAGCACCAGCCCTTCGGACCGGGCGAGCTGGTAGCCGGCCACGAAGTCGTGAAAGCTCATGCCCTGCTCGTACATCTCCCGCACGACCGACTTCGGGGAGAGCGCGTCCTCGGGGAGCCAGGGATGGCTCCGGCGGTAGATCGCGTACGTCGCCTCCAGCAGCTCGCCCAGCGGCATCGGCCAGGTGATCTCGTCGAGCAGCGCCATCCGCTCCTCGTACTCGATCCCGTCGGCCTTCATCTCGGCCACGGCCCGACCACGCGCGACGTACTGCTGCTGAGCCAGGATCTGCCGCGGCGGCTCGAGCACCGCCTCGACGACGGAGACGACGTCCAGCACGTGGTCGTCGGACTCCGGGTCCAGGACCTCGAAGGCGGCCAGCGCGAAGTGCGACAGCGGCTGGTTGAGCGCGAAGTCGGCGGGCAGGTCGACGGTCAGCACGTAGCGGCGCCCGTACGCATCGAGCTCGTCGAGCCGCACGATCACCCCGGAGCGCACGAGGCTGCGGGCCAGCCGCAGAGCCCGCCGTGCCAGCCGACGCTGCTCGCCGCGACCCTCGTGGTTGTCCGTGAGCAGGCGACGCAGCACGGGAAACGCATCCTCCTGGCGGGCGACGACGTTGATCAGCATCGCGTTGTCGACCTTCATCCGCGACGTCAGCTGCTCGGGCGGCCGCGCGACCAGCTTCTCGAAGGTCTCCTCGGACCACACGACCGCTCCCTCGGGCGGCTTCTTGCGTCGTACGCTGCGTTGCTTCCTGGGATCGTCACCGACCTTGGCCAGCGCCTTGGCGTTGTCGATCACGTGCTCCGGCGCCTGTACGACGACGTACCCCGCCGTGTCGAAGCCGGGACGACCCGCGCGGCCGGCGATCTGCAGGAACTCGCGCGAGCGCAGGATGCGCTGCCGGGTGCCGTCGTACTTCGCGAGCCCGGTGAAGAGCACCGTCCGGATCGGCACGTTGATACCGACGCCGAGGGTGTCGGTGCCGCAGATGACCACCAGCAGGCCGGCCTGGGCCAGCTGCTCCACCAGGCGCCGGTAGCGGGGCAGCATCCCGGCATGGTGGACGCCGATGCCGCGGCGGACCAGCTTGTGCAGGGTCTTGCCGAAGCCCGCGCCGAACCGGAACCCGACCAACCGTGCGTTGATCGCGTCGCGAGCCTCCCGGGTGGGCTCGATGCCGGACCGGGCAGCGAGGAGCGTGGTGGCCTGCTCGACGGCGGCCGCCTGGGTGAAGTGCACGACGTACACCGGTGCCTGATGGGTCGTCACGAGCTCGGTGAGGGTCTCGGAGAGGTGCGTCATCGCCCACGAGAAGCTCAGTGGGACCGGACGCTCGGCGTCGTCCACGGTCGCGGTCTCGCGCCCGTTGCGGCGGGTCAGGTCGGTGGCGATCCCGCCGACGTCCCCGAGCGTCGCCGACATCAGCACGAACTGCGTCCTGGTCAGCTCGAGCAGCGGCACCTGCCACGCCCAGCCGCGTTGCGGATCGGCGTAGAAGTGGAACTCGTCCATCACGACGAGGCCGACGTCGGCGCCGGGTCCCTCGCGAAGGGCGATGTTCGCCAGCACCTCGGCGGTGCAGCAGATGATCGGCGCGTCCGGGTTCACGGAGGCGTCGCCGGTCAGCATGCCCACGTCCTTCGCGCCGAAGATCTCGCAGAGCGCGAAGAACTTCTCGCTCACCAGGGCCTTGATCGGGGCCGTGTAGAAGCTGACCCGGTCGCCGGCCAGTGCCGCCGCATGGGCGGCCACCGCCACCAGCGACTTGCCCGATCCGGTCGGTGTGGCCAGGACGACGTTGCTGCCCCCGAGCAGCTCGATGACGGCCTCGTCCTGGTGGGGATAGAGCGTCAGTCCCTGGCCGGCCGCCCAGGTCGTCACCGCGTCGTAGACGGCGTCCGGGTCGTCGGTCCGTGGTACCCACGGCGCCCGGCCGTCCGCCTCCACCCGTGACCTCCCGCCTCGTCCGACTGACCCCGGGTCGGCTTCGCGGACAAGGGCCGTCTCGGGGCATGGCGGCGACGTCGCCAGCACCCTACGCTCCGAGGATGCGCCGAGCCCTCGTCGGAATCACCACCGCCAGCGTGGTCGCGCTCTGCCTCACCCACGTGGCCGAGGCGAGCCCGTCGAGCCCGCCGCAGAGCTCTCACCGCGGCTGCGACCCACTGACGACGACGCCGCACTTCCGGGGGCAGGTGCCGAGCCCCCGCCGGGTGCTCGGCTTCCCCCTGGGCACGCGCGAGGCCACGGACCAGGAGATCGGCCGCTACTGGCGGGTGGCCGATCGCTCCAGCCGGCGCATCGTCACCGGCGTCTACGCGCACTCCTGGCAGGGTCGCCCCCTGCGTTACGCCCTCGTGGGCAACCCGCGCACGCTGCACCGGCTGCCGGCGATCCGCCGGAGCCTCGACCGGCTGCGCGACCCGTCCACCCCTGCCGCCCGGGCGAGCGCGATCATCCGTCGTACGCCGACGATCCTGTGGATCGCGGCCAACGTCCACGGCAACGAGCCGTCCGGCGCGGACGCCGTCGTCAGGCTGTTGCACCAGCTCTCGGACAGCTCCGACTGCATGACCCGCGCGATCCTGGACAACGCGGTGGTCGGACTGATCCCGGTGCAGAACCCGGACGGCCGCGCGCACGACAGGCGCTACAACTCCTACGCGTTCGACATGAACCGCGACGGCCTGGTCGGCACGCAACCGGAGGTCTCCGGCCGCCTCCGTCTGCTGTGGAAGTACCCGCCGCAGCTCTTCGTCGACGAGCACGAGAACAGCGGCAGCGGCTACTTCTTCCCGCCGGACGCGGACCCGATCTACCACGAGACGCCGAACGGCCTGTATGACGAGGTCGAGCACCTCTACGGCCCGGCGAACTCCCGGGCGTTCCGGGCCCACGGCTGGAAGTTCGAGACCTGGAGCTCCGGCTACGACTTCTTCGCCCAGGTGTACGGCGACACCGTCCCGACCACCCAGATGGGCGCGGTGGGGATGACCTTCGAGCAGGGGGACGCCAAGCCCTACTCGACGCGCGTGACCCACCAGTACACGTCCGCGCTCACCACCCTGTACGCCGGCGCGACGCACCGCGCGAAGGTCCTGCGCGAGTGGCGCCACACGTTCGTCGAGGCGGAGACGGAGGGGCAGCGGTGCCGCCTGCAGCCGAACCACATCTTCAACCCGGGCCACCAGCTGCAGCGGCGCGTTCCGAAGCGCCCGGTCTGCGGCTACTTCCTGCTCGGGAACTCACGGGAGACCCGCGTGACGGTGAGTCGGCTCCAGACGGCCCACGTCGTCGTGGACCGACTGGCGCACCGGACCGTCGTCCGGGACTTCCGGCCGTACGGCGACGCGCCGCGCCGCAAGACGCTCCCCGCCGGCACGTACTGGATCAGCCTCGCCCAGCCGCAGAAGCACTGGGTGCAGGCAACCCTCAACGAGGACACCTACGTGCCGTTCCCCTACTTCTACGACGTGAGCGGCTGGAGCCTGCCGCTGCTCGCCGGCATCCCGGGCGGCTCCACGGACCGGCACCTCCGCGCACCCGTGGTCCGCGTCCCGCAGCTGCGGAAGCCCGTCGCGCCCCGGCCGCATCGGGTGCCCAGGATCGCCGTACTCGACCAGTGGAAGAGCACCGGCAACGGCTACCAGTACTCCGGATGGCTCAAGTGGCGTCTCTCCCAGGACTGGCGCGTCCCCTACCGGGTCCTGCTGCCGAAGGAGATCACCGCCAAGACCCTGCGGCGGTTCGACGTCCTGGTGGTCGGGAACGTCGACTCCTCACCGGTGTTCCACCACCTCGGCGCCACCGGCAGGGCGGCCCTGTCGAGCTGGGTCCAGCACGGTGGTCGGTACGTCGGGTGGCAGGAGGGCGCCCTGCTCGCCTCGGCGCTCGGGATCTCCCAGGTCGGCATGCTCACGCCGCAGACCACGTCCCCCGGGGCGATGATGCGGATCCGCACACCACACGGCCGCAACGAGATCGAGTGGGACAGCGACTACAACCTGGTGCTGGCTCCCGGGACGGCCCGCGTGGTCGGCTCGTTCCCGAAGCGGATGTTCGTGTCCGGGTTCGGCACGAAGCTCAAGGCCCTCGCCGGCACGCCCCTGGAGACTGTCGAGAAGGTCGGCAGCGGCAGCGTGACCGTCTTCGGCTACGAGCCCAACTTCCGCGCCGTCGCCGACGGGTCGGCCCGCCTGCTCCGGGAGGCGATCCTGCACACACCGACGGGTGCGGTGCCGTGGAGCGCGACATCCGCCCGGACGTCCCGACCGAAGCGTCCGTCGGACGCTCTGGACCACACCCACACCCGAGCCTGGCGCCTGGCCCACGACGACCAGGAGTGAGGCGGGTCCGAGCCTCAGCCGGCGGTGCGACAGATCGCCGCCATCGGCCTGCCCTTCGCCAGCTCGTCGACGAGCTTGTCGAGGTAACGGATCTGCTGCATGAGTGGGTCCTGGATCGACTCCACCCGGACTCCGCACACGGGCCCGGTGATCAGCGAAGCGTTCGGGTTCAGGTGGGCGTCGGCGAAGAAGGCCGCGAAGGTCGTCTCCTCGGCGAGGTGGCGTGCCAAGCCTGCCTCGTCGAAGCCGGTGAGCCAGCAGATGACCTGGTCGACCTCGTCCTTCGTGCGACCCTTCTTCGTCGCCTTGGCGACGTAGAGCGGGTAGACCGATGCGAACGGCACGGTGAAGATCCGACTCACGGCGCCAGCCTAGATGTCCACCGCGTCGAGCACCTGGCGTCGAGGTCTGAGGTGCTCGCCCACCGATCGATGCGACGTACGAACCCGGCCTGGACCGCCGTCAGACTGCGGTGACGACCGGCTGGTCCGACGAGGGCTTGAAGCCCTGGAGCGGGTTGTGGTGCTGCTGCACCATCGCCTGCACGTCGAGTGCGACCTCGGTCAGGAGCTGCTCCCGGGTGGGTGGGTTCGTGGCGGTCTTGAGGGTCGCCGCCGTCTCCTTGGCCGCCTCGATCGGGCCACCGGGGTCGGCCAGGGTGATCGCCAAACCCCACGCGCTCCTACCGCAGCACGGAGCCGCTCAGGGTCCTCGGCGAGGTGTCCGACTGGCCACGACTGACCCCGGAGGCCCTGCAGGCATGGCGCGACCGTCTGGCGGCCATCCTCGACGACGAACGCGGCGAGATCATCAACTGACCGGCGCGGCACCCCCTGTCAGCGATCGGGCTCCGGCGGTTCGTCGGGGAGCCGCGGTATCACCTGGGTCTCGTCGTCGGGGCCGGTGGGAGGAAGCACGTCGCCACCAGCTCGTCGACGGCCGCCGGGTCGGGTCGGCAGGCGACGCTGGGGCAACAGGCGGAGCTGGCGCCGCACGCGCTCATCCAGGCCCAGCTCGTGCTGCAGCCGCCGGACGGTGGCACGGGTGGCGGCGTAGAGCTCGACCACGTCGGCAGGCCCGGCTTCGGTGAGCGCGGCGTCGAGGCGGGCCCGGGCTCGGAGCATGCCGTCGTGGGCGGCTTGGAGGCGGGCGATGTCGTCGCCGCTCAGGGCGACCTCCACGTCGCCCTCGTGACGGACCAGCTCGCCGAACGCGTCGGTGCCGGCCGACAGGGTGCGGAAGGTCTCGGCCAGGTCGCGCAGGACGTCACGCGCGGACTCCTCGTCCAGCCAGTCGCCGTCGGAGGCTTCGGACACCGACCGCATCTGGCCGCGGATCGCCACCGCCGTGTGCTCGAGGGCCTCGAGGCCCTGCCGGAGGCCGGGCTCCACGTGCGGCGTACGGACGGCACGCACATTGAGACGCCTTCCTTCCTCCGCCCGGAGCAGTGCGGCGCCCACGACCGGGATGTCGTGGGTGATGCGCCGGGCGTCGTCCAGCCACTCCCGGGCCGCGCCGGAGAGCCGGTGCGGGTCCCCCTCGGCCATGTCGTCGAGCTCGGCGGCCGCCCGCACGAGGAGCTCACTGACCTTGTCGGCCAGTCCGTCGATCGCGCGGCCGGCGTCGGAGCTGGCCACCTTCGGGGGGAAGACGAGCGTCGCGATGATGCCCACCGCCGCGCCCACCAGCGTCTCGGCGATCCGCTGCCACGCGGCCGCCTCCGCACCGATCGCTCCTACGCCCAGCACCAGCATCGCGCTGATCGCCACCTCGACCAGGTTGGCTCGCAGGCGCAGGAACTGGCCGACGGTGATGGAGATCAAGATGAGCACGCCGAGGCTCCACCACTCCAGCGGTACGACGGCCGCGAACCCGATGGCCAGCGCCACCCCGGCCACCACCGCGACGACGCGGTCGAGGCCGCTGGCGAGCAGGGAGATCGGCGTCACCTGCACGACGAGCATCGCGGTCAGGGGTGCGAGCAACGGCTGGGTGTCGGGGAAGAAGAGCGACGCGACGAGGTAGCCGGCGGTGGCCGCCACCGTGATGCGCAGGGACCACAGCAGCGAGGCGCGCCCGTCACGGCGCAGGCGCGCCAGCTCCCGGGAGACGAAGCCGCGCCACCAGTGCACCACGCCTCATTCTGCAACGCGCCGTCGCGGAGACTTCCGGCCAGGTGACCCCGGCTAGCGACGGGGGAGCACCAGCAGGGCGATGGAAAGCGCCGGATGCATCGTGGTGAGGTGTCCGCGCTGCACCGCGACCGGGGCGCCCCTCACGTGGCCGAGTAGTAGTAGGCGCACCAGCCCCAGTCGCCGGGTCCGGCCACGTCGGCCGTCGGGTCGGCAGCCTTGACCGACTTGGCCGTGGCCCGGGACTTCGAGCACAGCTCGCTCTCGCTGAGCGGCATGGGGTGGACGTCGCGGTGCGTGCTGTTCCCCAGGTCGGGCTCGTTGTCGAGCCCGTAGAAGCGGACACCGCCCTGCACCGCCTTGCCGTAGGTGCCGCCGACACCATGAGTTCGCGCTCCGTGCCCTATCGTGGGTCCTGTTGAAGGGATGGCTCTGCAAAGCCGTCCTGGCCGCGCACGGATGCTGCGGCTTGTATCTCGTACTCCTGGTCTTCGGTTCGCTGGACATCAGCACAGATGGGTGTCTTCAGCTGGCCGTGGGCACACCGCCCCCGGCACGAACAAGGGATATGAACATGGCTTCTGGAACCGTCAAGTGGTTCAACGCCGAAAAGGGTTTCGGTTTCATCGCGCAGGACGGTGGCGGCGAGGACGTGTTCGTCCACTACTCCGCCATCCAGTCCGGCGGCTACAAGTCGCTCGATGAGAACCAGAAGGTCGAGTTCGACGTCACCGCCGGCCCCAAGGGCCCGCAGGCGGAGAACGTCCGCGTCTCCTGACGCACACCACGAAGGGCCCCGACCGCGCGCGGTCGGGGCCCTTCGCCGTGGAGATAGAGCCGGCCGAGCGCGGCGAGGTCGAGGGGACGCAGCGTGATGGCCCACCAGCCGGTACTGACTCCTTGCGGGTCCCGGGGCCAGGCGAACCCCGCCGAGCTCCTGGCGTGGAGTCCGGAGCGGTCGGCGACGCCGTGCATGGCCGGGCGGGTCGGGATGTCGGCCACCCAGTCGGGCTAGTCCCGGAGCGCGCTGACGTCCACATGCGGAAGCCTCTTTCGACAACCCATCCACTGTGGCAGTCGGGCTGAGCGGTGTCGATCCGGTGCTCAGAGGCTCAGGCGGCGGATCGCACCTACGGCCCGTCCGGATCGGGGTCAGGGTCTGCAGCTGCTCCCAGTGCCCTTCGGACACGAAGGCGACGACGTCGTCGACCACCGTGATCGCCGTCTGGTCGTCCATGGCGTACGCCGGGTTCGGGATCCCGGCCGCCCACTGCTCCGCCTCGGCCATCGAGTTTCCCGGCATCCCGTCGGCGGCCAGGTGGGGGCAGATCGAGAAGTCGACGACGCCCAGGGTGGTGTCGTCCCCGCTGGGTGGTCGCCACTGGATGAAGTCGTCTCCGACCCTGGGAGTCATCACCATGCTGCCCGCGCTGAGACCCACCCAGACGGTCTCGCTCAACGACGGCAGCAGGTCGGCCAGCCCCGACTCGCGCATCCAGTGACACAGGTACAGGACGTCTCCGCCCGCGACCAGCAGGGCATCCACCTCCCGGACCAGTGGCACCCACCGGTCCCGGTCGATGCTGGGCAGTGCGGTCAGCTCCAACACGCCGACGGACTTCCAGCCCAGCTCCACCATGGGGTTCTCGGAGTTGCCGCTGATGAACTGCCACGCCTTCACGCCCGGGCCGACCATCGGGTGCCCCCACTGGGCCGTGGGGACGGCCAACGCGGTCGACTCCGCGATCGGTTTGCCGAGGAGGTCGACGAGCGCGTCGCGGATGCTGGCGTTCGTCACACCCCCGGAGGTGAGAAGCAGCTTCACGGTCTCTCCTGGTGTCGAGGGTGGTGGACGTGCGGCGGCGGTGGGGCTCACTCACCACGTCCACGAACGGTGTCGGCCGGATCCGACGCATCGGACCGTCGTCGTGTCGGGAACGCCGAAGGCACCTGCTCACAGCACCCGAGGCCCCTGCCGGAGCGGAGCCTACGTGCGTGGGCGCGCCCGTGACCACGACTGTCGGGGCGGGATGCGAGACTCGCGGCCATGCGTTTCGTGCTGATCCGCCACGGGCAGTCCACCAACAACGCACTCTGGGCCGAGACCGGCGACGACACCGGACGCGAGGTCGACACCCGGCTCACCGCCCTGGGCGAGTCCCAGGCGACCGCGCTCGCGGCGTACGCCCTCTCGCCCGGCCTGCCGTGGGACGTGACGCACCTCTACGCGTCTCCGATGGCGCGGGCCGTGCAGACCGCGGCGCCGCTCGCCGAAGCGCTCGACCTGCCCCTGGCGCTCAACCAGGACCTCTTCGAGGTCGGCGGCCCCTACGACCTGCACCAGGACAGCGGCGAGCAGGTGGCACACCCGGGATCGGGAAGCGGCGTGATCGCCGCCTTGTCCGACCGGGTGCGGCTCCCGGACTGGCTGACGGAGGACGGCTGGTGGCGAGGCGAGGTCGAGCGCGAACGGGAGGTGTACGTCGCACGCGCCGACCGGTTGATCAGCTCGCTGCGGCAGGTCCACGACCGCGACGCCGTGGTGGGCCTGGTCTCCCACGGCTGGTTCGGCAACGTCCTGCTCGGGCGCCTCCTCGGGATCGAGGAGATGAACGGCGCCTTCGAGCTCGCGAACACCTCGATCACTCTGCTCGAGGACACCGAGGAGGGGGTGCCGTGGGACGTCACCGCGATCCGGGTCAACTGGCTGCCTCACCTGAACCCCGATCAGGTCAGCGACTCCGCCATCGGTGGCCGGTCGGCCGGCGGTCTGCCGTAGCCCTGGCGATGACGACCCGAGGGAGCACGTCTGCGCCCTGATCGGTGAGCCGACGTCACGATGCCGCCGACCACCGACCGACCGCCCGCGGTCGGGATCTCACAGCCGGGCGAGCGCCGCCCTCAGCGGGTCGAGCCCGATCGAGCCCAGGTCGAGGGCGGAGGTGTGGAACTCCTTGAGATCGAACCGCGCGCCCTTGCTCGCCTTCACCTGGTCACGGGCCTGCAGCCAGATCCGCTCCCCGACCTTGTACGACGGCGCCTGCCCCGGCCAGCCGAGGTAGCGGTTGACCTCGAACCCGAGCTGGCCGGCCTCCATCCGCGAGTGCGCGCGCATGAACTCGAAGACCCTGTCCGCGTCCCAGACCTCGCCGGGTCGCCAGCCGAAGGGGTTGTCGGCCGGGATCGTCAGTCCGAGGTGGACGCCGATGTCGACGATCACCCGGGCCGCGCGCAGGCCCTGCATGTCGAGGAAGCCGAGGCGGTCGCCCGGGTCGTCGAAGTAGCCGAGCTCGTCCATCAGCCGCTCGGAGTAGAGCGCCCAGCCCTCGCCGTGGCCGCTGATCCAGCACAGCAGCCGCTGCCACCGGTTGAGCAGGTCGGCGCGGTGGACGACCTGCGCGCACTGGAGGTGGTGCCCGGGTACGCCCTCGTGGAACACGGTCGTCGTCTCACGCCAGGTCGAGTACAGCTCGTGGTCGTCGGTGAAGGAGAACCACATGGTGCCGGGGCGGGAGAAGTCCTCCGACGGAGGCGTGTACCACGCGCCGCCGTCGTTGGTCGGCGCCACCTTGCAGGCGATGGTGCGGATCGGGTCGGCGATGTCGAAGTGCACGCCGTCGAAGTCGGCCAGGATGGCGTCCGCCTTGTCCTGCATCCACGCCTCGTAGGCCTCCCGGCTGCCGCAGTCGCGTGCCGGATCGAGGTCGAGCGCCTGCACCGCGTCGTCCACCGAGCCACCGGGGACGATGCGCTGCGCGGTCAGCGCCATGTCGTCCTCGATCCGCTTCAGCTCCTCCCAACCCCACCGGTAGGTCTCCTCGAGATCGACCTCGGCACCGAGGAAGTAGCGCGACTCGAGCGCGTAGCGGTCGCGCCCGACCCCATCGGTCCGGCGTCCCCGCGGGGCCAGGTCGGCCTCGACGTACCGTCCGAAGTCGGCGTACGACGCGGACGCTCGTGCCGCGACCTCGGCCAGCCGGTCGCGCAGCCCCTCGGGAGCAGCCGCGACGAGGCTGCCGAAGTAGTCACCCGCAGCGCCCTCCTGGCCTGTCCAGCCTCGGACCTGGCCGGCCACCTCGACGTACTGCCGGCGCGCCGAGACCCGGCCGGCTGCCGCCTCGACCTCCAGCGTGGCGCGGTAGCCCGCCAGCGCGTCCGGCACCGCAGCCAGCCGGTCGCCGATGGTCCGCCAGTCGTCCTCGGTGGCGGTCGGCATCAGGTCGAAGACCTCGCGCACCCCGTGGAGGGCACTGCTGATCACCGAGAACGCGGAGCGCTCGAAGCCCGCCTCGGCCTTCTCGACCTCCAGGCCGACCCGCTCGACGAACGCCTCCTGGGCGATCCGCTCCCGCTCGTCGGAGGGCTGGATCGCCGCCACCTCCGCGAGCGTCCGGCGGTTCAGCTCCTCCCGCGCGTCGTAGCCCGCAGGGGAGAGGTCGGGGAGCCGGTCGTCGTGGCCGGGGATCCCCGCATAGGTAGCGGTGAGCGGGTCGAGGGCGATGACGTCCTCGACGTACTGATCGGTGCGAGCGTCGACGGGTCGTGTCATCCTGCGACCCTATGCGCCGCCAGGGAGGGTGCGCAGCCCGGTTCCCGGAGCCCTGCTCGAGTCGACCGAGTCCGCCTGGGGGTCGGTCGAGCCGGTCAGGAGTGCCCGCCGAACTCGTGGAGGTCCGCGGCCTGCCGGAGGCGGCGCAGCGCCCCGTCCTCGACGTAGGAGACACGGCCATCGGTGGCGACCGCGCGCAGCTTCGCGGCCAGCGCAGTGGCGTACGCCGTGCTGGCGTCGCGTCTCGCTCGCAGCGAGAAGTGCCAGGGCCGGACCGAGATCCCACGGCAGGCCTCGTCGGCCTGGGCGACCGCCGGCAGCAGGCCACGCGCCGACCTGGACATCAGCTCGGCCAGGCCCGACGGCGCCCGCCCCGACGAAGCCAGCGGCCCGTGCGTGGTGGTCGCCACCGCCATCATCTGCAGGTCGGAGGAGGCCGCAGCGCCGTGGAGCTGCCGTCGACAGGTGTCGATGGCGCGGGCCTCGTCCACCCGGACCCGGTGGTCGGCGTAGGCCGTGAGCACGCCCACGGCGATCACCAGCGCGACCACCACGAGGCTTCGCGCCGACGGTCTCCGCGACCCGTGCGGGCTCATGTCGAGAACCTCCGGCCGATCCACCGACCCAGTATCCGTCCTGGAGCTCCGCCGAGAAGCCGGTACGGCGTCACCCCGTCCGCGGTCGTGGCGGCCGATGTCGCGGTGTTGCGGGCTACCGCCGCTGCAGGTCGTTCTGGCTGGCGAAGATCGCCTCGAGGTCGGTCGGCAGGCGCGCTGCCGACGCGGGCTCGGAGACGACGGGGTCAGCGGCCTGCTCCGGAGCAGGCGGGGGTGTGGCCGCCGGCCGCGGCGGGTGGGCCAGCTCGTCCAGCGGCGGAGCCTTCGCCGCGAGCGCCGGGTCGGTCGACACCTCGAGGGTCACCCGCGGCCACCGGCGACCATGGTCTCTCCGCGCCAGGACCGCGGCGTCGTCGAAGCGCGTCTCGACGTAGTCGAGAGCGGACTCGAAGGAGCTCGCCGTCACGTACCACGTGTGGTGGTGGGAGGAGACCTCGACGCGGTCGCGGAGGTCGGCCACGGTCTCTGCGATGACCCGCCCGAGCGGCATCGGTGCACCCCCTGCCTTCGTGTCACCTCGAGGCTAGCCGTTCGCGGCGGGGCGCGCATCGATGCCCGGACGCGCGTGTCCCGTGGGTGCGCCTGGTGCGTGAATCGCGAGAGGATGGCCTCTCGACGTCTATCCGAGGTGACGAGATGAGCCCCGACGGCACACGGTCCATCACCGTTCGAGCGACCCCGCCCGAGGTCTTCTCGGCACTGCTGGAGGCGGCCCGGCGTACGGGGCTCCAGTTCCTGTCCAGCGACGCGAGCGCCGGCACCGCCGTGTTCACCTCCGCGAAGGTCATGCTCAACTTCGGTGAGAAGGTCTCGGTCCGCATGGTGGAGACCGCACCCGGGACCGTTCACGTGACCCTGTCGTCGAGCCGCGGGCCGGCCCTCGGCGGCTCGGCAAGCCCCTACGGCGCCGGTGCCGACCTCATGGCCGAGGCCCTGAGCGGGCTCCTCCCCGTCACCGAGTAGGAGTCCGTCATGGGATGATCCCTGCGGTCGGCGCTCGCTGGGAGCGCCGGGTCCGGAACGAGGCTCCATGACCTCCACCGTCGTTCTCATCCTCCTCGGCGCGCTGCTGTGCTTCTGGGGCGCCAAGTCGCTGCGGCTGACCGTGCTCGCCGCCGGCTTCGCCGGTGCCTGGGTGCTGGCGGAGGCGTTCGGCGCCTCCCTCGGTGTGGCCGTGGTCGTGGCCGCCGTGAGCGCGGTCGCCGTGCTGGTCCTGACGCTGGTCTTCGCCCGCTTCCTCTTCTTCATCGTCGGCGCCGGTGTCGGCGTCCTCATCGGCGCACGGCTGTTCACCCTTCTGTCGTCACGCAGCGCGAACGGGCACGGCGACGTCCTGCTCGGCCTGCTGTTCGCCGCCGCCGTTGCCGTCGTCTGCGGGTTCCTGGCGAACCGCTGGCGTCGCGGGTTCGTCGTGTGGACCACCGCCCTCGCCGGCAGCGCCCTGCTGCTGGCGGGCGTCGGGCACCTCGGCCCCGGCCCCGGCGAGCTCGCGCGGCCGGGATCCACGGTCAGCTCGGTCCTCTCCGGCGCCGTCTGGCTGTTCCTCACCTACCTCGGCGCGCGGGTGCAACGAGCCAAGGCCTGAGCGTCCTGGGACGGCGCCCTAGGGGCACGTGGCCGCGGCGGAGGTGAAGGTGCCCTTGCTGGAGTACCAGTGGTTGACACCGATGCTCGGCTTCTGGTGGTAGAACCACGAGAAGAAGGCGAGCTCTTGAGGGTGCCAGGTCCGCCTGGCCAGGCGGGTGCTCTGCAGGGTCCCGCTGAGCGGGTCCCCCACCTCGAGGTTCGTCTGACAGCCGGCGACCTGGCCGATGTTCCCCCACGGGTTGGTGTTGTTGTCGACGCCGTTGACCAGCGGGTCGTCCATCCACTCGGCGACCTCGTGGCTGAGAACGGAGATGTCCTTGACGCCGGCGAACGCGTGGTGGGTGTTGTCGTACATGGCCGTGCCGTACGTCGTGGTTCCGCCGTCGGCCGGGTTGGTGAAGGCGTTGTGGTAGCCCAGGATGCAGCAGCTCGCCGGGGTGGTGTCGTACTCGACGACGTTGTTGAGCACGAAGAGGGGGAACGAGCCCGACCCGAATCCCTTGGCCGCGAGCTTGGGCATCAGGACCGTCTGGACCTCGTGGTCCCACCAGCTGATCTCCATCGCCGCGATGTTCCCGCACGAGATGCTTCCCTCTGCGGATGCCCCGGTCGGGACGGTCACGGTGAGGGGCTTGGTCGTCGTGGGGTCCAGGTTCACCTGCAGGTCGGGGTTGAGCCCGGCGGGCCTGGCCTGCTGCCAGAACTCGGCCCTCCGGAAGATGCTCGTGTACTGACCGGTCCCGACGTTCTTGCCGCCCCAGGTGTAGGCCCTGGGCTGGAAGATCGGCGAGCTCAACATCCGGGTCACGGAGCTGGACGGCGCGCACGCGTCGGCGACCGTCGGGTCGAAGGTGTCGCCGTTGGTCAGCTTGACCACGACGGGCACGATCACCGTCGTGACCTTGGCAGCGCCCTTCGCGTGAGCGATGAAGGGGTTCTTGCCGACCATGGTGTACGGAAACGTCGTGGCACCGTCGGTCACCGTGCTGTGGAAGAGCGGGATGGAAGGTGCCGAGGCCCTCGACGCGCCCGACCGGCCGAGGTCCGGGTGGACGCCCGCGTCGTACTTCGGCTGCAGCACGACGAGCCGTTGGATCTGGTGGTCGGGGCCGGAGGACGAGGCCGCGGCACCGGCGGTCGTGGTGGCGAACGCTGCGGTGAGCAGCCCGAGCACGGCGGCCGCCGCGGTGGCGAAGGGTCGGTTCTTCATGGGAGCTCTCCTGATCGCGTGACAGACCCGAGGGCGGTTGCCCTCACCGGTCCGGTCGAGTCGAGTCGTCCCGCGGGGCCCCGGCAGAGGCAGGGCCGGACGACGCCGACATCAGCTCCCAAGAGACGCGAGCCCGACCTCAGATACCTGGGCCGCGCTCGACGCCGATCGGGTGTGAGGTCGCCCACGAACACCTGGTGAGCCTGCCCACACCAACCGTCCTCGCCGACCCTCGCGGCGTGCAGTCTCGGCCCCGGACCCACGCCGGGCAACACCGCCTCCTGCGGCCGGTCGACGGTCACGCACCGCGCTCTGACCTGGGCAAACAGCCGAACCGCGCGTTCGGGCGCGACCTCTCGAGCGTGCTGGCACGGCGTGGTCACGTCGGACGAGCGACGGTCCGGCCACATTGTCTGACAAGGCATGATGGACCGCACGAGGCCTCTGCCTCGGGCGGCCACGAGCCGCCGCCCACCCATGCCAGGCCCTATCACGCGGTCGATGCACCCGATCTGGCTCTCCGTCAGAGCGGACGCGTCGGCCGCGCTGTTGTGCGTGCGAGCTCAAGGAGTGGAAGCAAGTCATGGACATCTCGACCCTGATCGGGGCGGGCAGCGTGGTCTTCGCGTGCGCATGCACGGTTCCGCAGCTGTCGAAGCTGCGGCGAGTACGGACCGCGGCCGGAGTCAGCATCGCTGCTCTGGCGAACTCGACGATCAGCGGTGTGGCCTGGACGGCGTACGGTGTCGCGCACCACTCCCTGTGGGTGGCCCTCCCCTCGCTCGTCGGGTTGCCCGCCACGGCCGCAGCCCTCGTCATCGCGTGGCGACGCGGCGCTGCCAGGAACCGCCTCTGGCTGCCGGCAGCGTGGGCGGCCGTCCTCGCGACCACCGTCGTGGCCGGCCCGTGGCTCGGCTCGGGTCCGCTGACGGTCGCGCTCGGCTTCTCCATCGCGCTGATGGTCACGCCGGCGGCGATCACGGCCTGGTCCAGCCATGACGTGTCGGCCCTGGCGGCCAACGCGTGGGCGATGCTCATCGCCGACGCACTCCTGGCCGGCACGTACGGGTACGTCGCGCACGTGGCCGCCAATGTGCTGTACGGCATGGTCGCCACGGCGGGATCGCTGATGATCCTCACGCGCCTGGCGATCCCGGCGTACCTGCACGAGCTGCTCGTCCCCCACCGCTGTCGCCTCACGACCCGTCGCGGTACGGCGATGGCCGCGGCCGATGCCGACATGCACGAGCTCGCGCTGGAGTGGGACGGCCGGTTCGTCCCCGCCCAGGCCCTCGCACCCGTCGCTGCCTGAGCTCGGTACGACGGCGCACCTGCCTGCCGCGCACGAATCCGCCGGCCCGACGTCGCACTTCCCAAGCTCCGGGCGGTGGCGGTATACCAGTGCGATCGGGTCCTCAGAGGAAGGCCCGGGAACAGGGGGGTTGTGATCATGGTGAGTTCGAGACTCCTGCGGGTGCTGGGGAGCGCCTTCGCAACGGGAGCGCTGATTCTCTCGGGGGGACCGGCGGTGGCGTGTCATCACCATCCGTCGAGTCGCTACACCTGTACCGGCGGGGAGATCCCGTCCGGCAGGTACGCCAGCATCACCGTGACCGGCGAGTGCTCGGTGGCGACCGATGCGGTGATCAAGGTCGCGGGAGACATCAGAGTCCGGTCCGGCGGCGTGTTCGACGCGCAGAGCGCGCCGTCCACCATCACGGTCGGTCGCAACGTCATCGGCGGGCCCGGCTCGTTGGTGGGCCTGGGCTGTCAGCCGCCGTCGTTGACGGGCAACTCCGCTCACGAGTGCGCGATCGAGCCTGAGGGCGCCTCGACCATCACGGTCAAGGGCAGTGTCATGGCCTTCAAGGCGGACACCGTGCTGCTGAACGGGATCACGGTCAAGCACAACGTCCTGCTGCTCGGCGGGGGCGGCGACATCCCCTGGTCGATCAAGAACAACACGATCGGCGGCAACCTCACCGCGAGCGGGCAGAAGCCCGAATGGCTGGGCGTGCTGTTCAACCAGGTCGGCGGGAGCGTGAGGCTGTTCAAGATCACCCTGCACGACGTGGACCCTGGTGCCCCAGGCGTCTACGTCGTTCAGAACACGATCGGCCACGACCTGTTCTGCGCCCGGCTCGACCCCGGAGTCTCCGGTGGTTTCACGCCCGGTGCGGTCAACGTGGTCGGTGGCCACGCGTTCGGTCAGTGCAAGGACCTGGTCTGACCTGACCCGAGCGGCGCACGTCGTACGACGCGCGACTGCGGGGCGGGGGTGTCACCGCAGGCACCCTCGCCCCACCGCGACGACGAGAGTCGGGTCGGTCTCGCGAAGTGCCCGAGCTCGGCCGGCGAGCCAGGAGGCCGCGGGACAGCCCTCGGCGGCCGATGATCAGTCCGCTGGAGGAAGTGCGGGGTGCTCGGTCGGGTAGATGCCGATCGCGAAGCCGTACGTGGTACGGCCGGACCTGGGCAGTCGGTCGAACTCGGCCACGAGTGCCGCGATCTGCTCCCAGAACTCAGAGGCCTGGTCCTCGGTGATGCGGGCGTGCCGGATGAAGCCCCAGAGCGTGCCCTGCTCGAACGCCGGCCCGGACTCACGCGCGGCGACCTCGAAGTCGTTGAAGTCGCGAGGCATCTCCTCGCCGCCGGTCGACGGCTCTGCTGCCACGTAGAACATGCGCGCCGTCCGTCCGTAGAAGCGCTCCTGGATCGCCCGCACCCTCCGCGTGCGGACCACGCGTACCAGGCCGTTCCGGCCCAGCACGTCGACATGGTGCGCGACCGTGCTCTTCGGGCGCCCGACCGCCACCGCGAGCTCGGTGACGGTGGCGGCCCGCTCGTGGAGCAGCTGCAGGATCGTGGTGCGGAGCGGATGCCCGATCGCCTTCACCTGGCCCGGGCTGGTCAACACCAGCCGGTCGGCCAGCTCGTAGTCCGGTGGGTTGTCGCCCATGGCCGAACAGACTAGCATCGCGGAATGTTCCAGAATCTTCGAACGAAACTCTCGGGAAGGTGACCGACATGGCCGAGGTGCTCCTCTACCACCACATCCAGGGTCTCACCGATGGCGTGCAGGCGTTCGCCGACGACCTCCGCCAGTCAGGGCACACCGTGCACACGCCCGACCTGTTCGACGGGCACACCTTCGCCAGCATCCCGGAGGGGTTCGCCTTCGCGCGTGAGGCGGGTCTCGACGCCATCCGGCAGCGGGGCACCGCGGCGGCCGACGCGCTCGGTCCCGACCTCGTGTACGGCGGGTTCTCCTTCGGCGTGACGATCGCCCAGCAGCTCGCGCAGACCCGGCCCGGCGCGCGCGGCGCGCTGCTCGTCTACTCCTGCCTCCCGGTGGCGGAGTTCGCAGACGCCTGGCCGGAGGGAGTGCCGGTCCAGATCCACGGCAAGGAGGGCGACGAGTTCTTCGACGAGGACCTGCCGGCGGCGCGCGAGCTCGCCGGCTCCGTGGCCGGTGCCGAGCTGTTCCTCTATCCAGGCGACCAGCACCTCTTCGCCGACTCCTCGCTCGACGCCTACGACCCGGAGGCGTCCGCGTTGCTCATGCAGCGGACGCGGGCGTTCCTGGCCGGCCTCTGAAGGGCGCCTGCAGCATCTGGCTGACGCCTCGTCCGGCGACCCACCTGGTCGGTCCACTGGCCACGCCGGGACTGGCTCAGCGCGCCGTGGCGGGGCCCATCCCGTTGCGGAGCAGGTTGCCGCGGCCGGTGGGCCAGGGCAGGCAGCCGGTGTCGGAGCCGGGGACGGTGTAGACGTCGACGCCGTGGTCGAACGTGGTGAGGACGATCTCGAGGGTCCCGTTGCCGGTGAGGTCGCCGATGCTGGGAGCAGCCGCTACGCCGATCCCGTTGCCGTCGTGGCCCTGGTGGCGGAGCCGGGTCACCGAGAGCTTCTTGCCGCGGGCCGAGAGCACGATCAGGCGGCCGGCGTCCTTTCGCAGGGCGTAGGTGCCGAAGACCAGCTCGGGGGTGCCGTCGCTGTTCAGGTCGGCCGCGACCACCTCGGAGGCGAACGTCTTCGCACGGCGCGGCGCGTACTGGTAGGACCACAGCCGGTGGCCGGTCGGGCCCACGGCATAGACCCTGCCGCCCGGCAGCGCAGAGACGATCTCGGGTCGGGAGTCGCCGACCAGGTCGACGACGGTCGGGGCCGGGATGCCGCTGGGCGGGTACCAGTCGCCGTCTGGGCGGTGGACCGGGTGGTTGGACATCGTCGAGCGACTCGAAGCCGGCGTGCCGGCGCGCCGAGCGGTGCCCGTCGCCGTACGCCCCGTCGAGCGCCATGAACGCGTATCCCTGCGTGCGGTAGGGGACGTGGCGCTCGACGTTGGGGATGCCGACGACCTCGTTGCGGCCGTCGCCGTCGAGGTCGGCGACCGCGGGCGGCGACGCGGTCCACTGCAGCCAGGCCTGGCGGGCCGGGTTCGGCCAGGTGCCGGTGTGCAGGTGGTAGTGGCGTCGCTCGACGCCGGGATCGGCCCAGCGGATGAACTGCCCCCAGCCCATCCGGCGGCCGAGCGCGTCGGACTCCGGGTTGGTGAACCACTTCGAGGCGAGGATCGAGGTGCCGTCGTCGTTGAACGCGTTGATCTGGTGGTTGTCGAAGGTGGTGATGATCTCCAGCGCCCGGTCGTCGTCGATGTTGCCGATCGCGACGTTCTCGCCGTACTCGCCGTAGCCGTGGTTGCCGACCTTGTTGAAGTGGAGGTCGTTGCCCTTCCCGCTCAGCCGGTTGTAGCGCGGCCACGCGGGGTGATGGCCCTTCGGCTGGAAGCGGTGACCACGGGAGTCGAAGACGAAGACCTGAGCACCCGTCGGTGAGGTGTTGGTGGTCGTGGCGACCACCTCGACCGTGCCGTCGTGGTCGAGGTCCGCCGCGGCGAGTCCGCGCACCTCCGGCGTCTGGCCGCCGCTGCGGACCGAGGCCGGCCACCCCTTCTTCGGGTGGAGGCCGCCGTGGCGGTAGTCGTAGGCCACCACCGTGCCGGTGCCGCCGACGACGATCTCGGGCCGGCCGTCTCCGTCGAGGTCGGCGACCACCGACGGAGCGTAGACGCGACCGCTGGTCCGCGTCGCCTTGGCCAGCCGGTGTCCCTTCGCGTCGAAGACGAACGTCGAGTAGAACGGCGCCACGATCTCCAGTCGGCCGTCGTGGTCGAGGTCGACCAGGCCCGGCGAGGAGAACCAGCCGGTCTCACCGGTCGCGATCCGCCGCACGAACTCCGGGCGTCGTACGGCGTGCGTCGAGCCCTGCGACGTGCACGAGGTCGGCGCCCGCTGAGACAGTCCGGCTGCCGCCGTGTCGCCCCTCCCGTGGTCCACCGCCGCCATCGCGCCCGGGACCACGCCGGCGACAACGAGTCCACCCAGCCCGGCGACGACGGTGCGTGAGATCCGCATGGTGCGGCACCCTACCCACCGGCGAGGTCACCGGTCCCGCCTCGTGCTCGCGCTGATCGGCCCGGCGACTACTCGGCCGGCTGGGCCCGGAACGTGTAGGCCAGGCTGGAGGCGATCGCCTCCACGCGGGCCGCCCGGCTGTCGCCGGAGGTCTCGTCGCAGGCAATGTCGTAGACCCGGGCCGCGATCGCGTAGAGCGCAGGACCGAACGGGACGTGGGGTTCCTCGGTCAGCTGCTCGAAGTCCTCGGACACGTCGTACTTCTCGCGCGGGACGATCTCGCCGTCCTCACGCTCGTCGTACAGGGTCACGGCGTACACGCGGCCGTTGACGGCGCTGCGGAGGAGGCGTGGTTCCGGTTCCAGCGGGCCCCCCGGCTCCGCACTGCGGTGCCGCCCCCGGGTCGCGTCGTCGGTGTCGTGCTCGTCCGGCACTGCGAAAAGATCGCGAAGCTCTGTCATCCCCCAGGCTCTCTCTCCCTCGTGCGAGGGTGGGCAGGCTGTCCGAGACCCAGGGGAGTCTGGCAGCCGCGGGGCGGTCCCGGCACCCGTTTGCCGAAAGTGGGCGCAGCGGCGGCACACCCGCGCGGCGCCCGAGATCCCCGGTCCGAGCTCCGCTGACCCCTACATTGCTCGCATGGCCGACATCATCCTGGGTCTCCTCGCGATCATCGCCGGAGGCGCCATGCTCGTGGCAGGGCAGCTCGTGCTGCGCCTCGTCATTCCCATCTGGGGCTTCTTCGCCGGTTTCGCCTTCGGCGCCGGCATCGTCGCCGAGTTCTCCGACGAGCACTTCCTCGGGACCGTGCTCGGCTGGGTGCTCGGCCTCGTCTTCGCCGTGATCTTCGCGATCCTGGCCTACCTCTACTACTACGTCGCCATCGTCATCGCGATGGGCGCGGCGGGCTTCGCGATCGGCTCCGGCATCGTGGTCGCCCTCGGCATCTCGTGGAACTGGGTGGCGGTCCTCATCGGGCTGGCCCTCGGCATCATCGTCGGCCTCGTGTCGGTGTTCACCAACGTGCCGATGATCATGCTGGTGTTCATCGGCTCCATCGCCGGCGCGGTGGGGGTCACCGGCGGCCTGATGCTCCTCGTCGGCTCGCTGAACTCTTCGGACTTCAGCCGCGGCGACTTCACCGACACCGTCTCCAACAGCTTCTGGTGGTCGCTGCTCCTGATCGTGCTCGCCGTCTTCGGCATCGTGGTCCAGCTGCGGCAGCGGGCCCTGATGCGCCAGAGCGTCCGCGAGGTCTGGTACGTCGAGAACGTCTCCTGACGCTCACCGGCGGGCAGCCGCACCTGCACTGACCACGCGCTCGCCGTGGCGGGTCGGGTGCCTGAGACCGCGCTCTGCCGCGGGCTCGAGCACACGACCGCTCGGGCGTGGAACCTTCCGCGATTGAACAGCCGTTCAATCCGTGGCAGGGTGCCCTCATGTCGCTCGACTTCACGGCCATCAACCCCGCCGCCGCCCGGGCCGGCACGTCGTCCTCCGCCACCGGCGACCTGCCCAGCCGGGCACAGTACGTGGTCGTCGGCGGGGGCGTCATCGGTACGTCGATCGCCTACCACCTCGCCCTCCTGGGGGCGACCGACGTCGTGCTGCTCGAGCGCAAGCAGCTCACCTCGGGCACCACCTGGCACGCGGCGGGTGAGGTGGTCTCGGGCGGAGCGACCGAGGACGCCCTGTGGATGGCCCGGTACTCCGCCGAGCTCTACGGTCGGCTCGAGGAGGAGACCGGCCTGTCGACGGGCTTCCGCCGCTGCGGCTACCTCCAGCTCGCCACCACCGACCGCAACGACGAGAGCCTGCGCCGCGAGACGGCGTACATGCGCTCGGTGGGGATGACCAAGGACGTCCTGTCGCGCAAGGAGGTCGCCGACCTGGTGCCGCTGATGCGCACCGACGACGTCATCCGCGGCTACTGGACGCCCGACGAGGGGCGCGCCAACCCGGTCGACGTGACGATGTCGATGGCCAAGGGCGCCCGGCAGCGCGGCGCACGGATCTTCGAGGACACCGAGGTCACCGACTTCCTGATCGACCACGGACGGGTGGTCGGCGTCCGCACCCCCCGCGGCGACATCGAGTGCGAGAAGGTCGTCGTCGCCGCGGGGCTGTGGGGTCGCGAGGTGGCGGCCAAGGCGGGAGTCACCGTGCCGCTCCAGGCCGCCGAGCACTACTACCTGCTCACCGAGCCCATCGCCGGCGTGACGCCGGAGTCGGTGCCGGTGATCGAGGAGACCGAGGGTTACGGCTACTACCGCGAGGAGGGCGGCGGCCTGCTCGTCGGGATGTTCGAGCCGGTCGGCAAGGCGTGGGCGTTGGACGGCACACCGCGCGACAGCGCCTTCGCCGTGCTCCCGCCCGACTGGGACCGGCTCGCGCCGTTCCTGGAGGTCGCGATGCGGCGCTTCCCGGCGCTCGAGGACGCCGGCATCCGCACCCTCTTCTGCGGGCCGGAGAGCTTCACCGACGACCTGTCGCCGATGCTCGGAGAGTCGCCGGAGGTCGACGGCCTCTACCTCGCGTGCGGGCTCAACTCGGTCGGCATCCTGTCCGGCGGCGGTCTGGGTCACGTGATGGCGCAGTGGCTGATCGAGGAGCACCCGCCGATCGACGTCACGGCGGTCGGCGTCGACCGGGCGCACGAGTTCCAGGCGACGCGGCTCTTCCGCCAGGAGCGCACCGTGGAGCGGCTTGGCTTCCTGCTCAACGACATGTCCTGGCCGAACGCCCAGCCGCGGCTTGGCCGCAACGTACGACGATCGCCGTACCACCCGCAGCACGTCGCCGACGGCGCCCACTTCGTCTCGACGAGCGGATGGGAGTACCCCGACTGGTTCGCCGGGCCGGGTCTCACGCCGACGGTCGACTGGGGCTACGCCCGGGGCGAGGCGTTCGAGCGCACGCGCGAGGAGCACCTGCACGCCCGCGACGCGTTCGCCGTCTTCGACCTGTCGCTGATGTCGCACCACCTCGTGCAGGGGCCGCACGCGAGGACCGTGCTCAACCGGGTCTGCGCCAACGACGTCGACACCGCCGTCGGCCGGGTCGTCTACACCCAGTGGCTCGACGAGCGGGGCGGCATCATCGCCGACGTCACGGTGACCCGGCTGGCCGACGACTGCTACGTCGTCGTCAGCGGCGACACCATCCACCGCCGGGTGCCGGCCTGGATCAAGCGGCAGACCCGCGCCGAGGAGTTCCTGACCGTCACCGACGTGACCAGCGGGTACGCGCTGCTGTCGGTGCAGGGGCCGCGGTCTCGTGAGGTGCTGCAGCGGCTCAGCCCCGACGACTGGTCGGACGACGCCTTCCCCTACCTGACGGCGCAGAAGGTCGAGCTCGGCTACACCCCGCTCTGGGCGCTGCGCGTGACCTACGTCGGGGAGCTCGGCTGGGACCTGCTGGTGCCGACCGAGTTCGGCGCCACGCTCTACGACCAGCTCCGCGAGACCGGCGCCGACCTGGGCTTCCGGCCCACCGGGCTCGGGGCGCTCGAGACGATGCGCCTGGAGAAGGCGTTCCGCGACATGGGCCACGACATCGACTCCACCGACACCCCACTCGAGGCCGGGCTCGGGTTCGCCGTCGCCTGGGACAAGCCCGGCGGCTTCGTCGGGCGCGAGGCGCTGCTGAAGCAGCGGGAGTCCGGGCCGCCCAACCGGCGGCTGGTCAACCTGCTGCTCGGCTCGCCTGACCACGACCTCTACGGCGACGAGCCGGTCTACTGGGACGGCAAGCCCGTCGGTCACGTCCGCAGTGCGGGCTTCGGGCACTCCCTCGGCGCCCCCGTCGGCATCGCCGGCCTGGAGCGCGATGACGCCATCACCGCCGCCGCCCTCGCCGCCGGCTCGTTCGAGGTCGACGTCGCCGGCACCCGGGTGCCGGCCCGCGTGTCGCTGAAGCCCTTCTTCGACCCGGAGCGCTCGCGCATCCTCCGGTGAAGGTGCCCGTACCGCTGGTCGGTGGTCGGGGAACTGCTGTCGTCAGGGCAGCAGGGACGTCGCAGACAGGAACGGCCGGAGCCGCCCGTCGTACCCGTCGGGCGCGGAGCGCCGGGCGAGGCCGGCCAGCAGGTCGGCCACCTGGACCCGCGGGTCGTCGCGGGAGTCGACCATCACCAGACCGGCCAGCGGCGACACCACGGCGTCGGGTGTCTCGTCCCCCGCGACCCACGGGCCCGGGCTGCCGGCCAGGACCCGCTGCAGACGTCGCAGTCGATCGGCGGTGAGGGCGCTCTGCTCGTCGTGGATGACCAGCACCTGCCGCCGGCCGTCGCTCCACGACAGGACGGTCTCGGCCAGCGCGGGCAGCATCGGCTCGAGCGGCGGCGGGATCGAGCGGTCGTCCTGGATCAGCCGGCCGGCGACGTCCCGGACGCGGGTCGGCTCGAGCTCCTCGAGCACCTCGGCGGCCGACGGAGCCAGGTGGTGCCGACCGAGCGCGTTCCGAGTCCGGAAGAACCGTGAGAGGAGGTCGCGATCCGGCCGTGCTCGACGCTTGGTGCGGACCAGGTCGACGAACGCACCGATGAAGTCGTCCCAGTCCGTTCCGCCGGGGCGTCGGGCCGACCACAGGGCGAGGGCGGCCGGGCGCTGCCGTCGGCTGAGGCGGGTGCCGGCGGCGTACGACGGCTCGGCCAGGAAGAGGTCCACGATCCGGGTGACCAGGAAGAACTGCTTGTCGACCAGCTGGACGTGCGCCCGGCCATCGAGCGTCGCGAGGAACCAGCCCAGCGAGTCGTTGCTTCGGCTGTCCCGCAGGAACTGTCCGGACTTCAGCTCCTGCAGGGAGAACCGCGCCCGCGAGCGCAGCGCCGAGATCAGCTCAGCGGCCTCCTCCACGAGCAGATCGACGCTCGCGTGGGCGATCAGCGGGGTCGAGGCGTCGAGCAGGTTGGTACCGGAGAAGCCGGACTCGTCGCACGCGATCTCGACGAGTGGCCCGGCGAGCCCGGCCGTCGGCGGCAGTCCGCCCTGGAGTGGCAACCTCACGTCCGATCCCTTCCGCCGTCGCACCATGCTCGCCCGCGTCATCGGATCGGACCACCGAATTGCCGCTCCGACCGGGCAGAGTGGGGGCGTGACCATCGAGCTGCGCAGCGACAACGCGGCCGGCGTCGCCCCGGAGATCCTCGCCGCCGTGCAGGCGGCGAACACCGGATCGGCGCTGGCCTACGGCGGGGACGACCTCACCGCACACCTGCAGGACGTCGTCCGGGCCGTCTTCGAGCACCCGACCGCCCGGGTCTTCCCGGTCACCAGCGGGACGGCCGCGAACGCGCTCTCGCTCTCTGCCAGCACGCCGCCGTGGGGCGCGGTGCTCTGTCACCCGTCGGCCCACATCATCACCGCGGAGGGCGGCGCGACCTCGCTGCTCGGTGGCGGCGCGGTGATGCAGGGCGTCGACGGCGCTCACGGCCTGATCGAGCCGCACCGGCTGCGAGCGGCACTCGAGTCGGTGAGGTGGGGCGACCCGCACGAGAGCCAGCCGAGCGTGCTGTCGCTGACCCTGCCCAGCGACCAGGGCACGGTCTACCGGCCCGACGAGGTCGCCGAGCTGACCGCGATCGCCGGGCGAGTTCGGGCTGCGCACCCATCTCGACGGAGCCCGGATCGCGAACGCCGTGGCCTGCCTCGAGTGCGCACCCGCCGACGTGACCTGGCGCGCGGGTGTCGACGTGCTGTCGCTGGGGGCGACCAAGAACGGCGCGCTGAGTGCCGAGGCGATCGTGGTGTTCGACGACCGGATCGCCGAGGAGCTCGTGTACCGCACCAAGCGGTCCGGCCACGTCACCAGCAAGATGCGGTTCCAGTCGGCCCAGGTGGCGGCGTACCTCACCGACGGGCTGTGGTTGCGGCTGGCCGATCACGCCAACCGGCGGATGGCCGCGCTGGTGGGCGAGCTGCAGTCGCTGGCGTCGTACGGCGTGCGGCTGCTGGAGCGCGTCGACGTCAACATGGCCTTCGTCGACCTGCCGGCCCCCGCGGTCGACGCGGCGGCGGACGCCGGCCTGCTGTTCTACCGGATGAGCCCGACCAGCATCCGGCTCGTCACCAGCTGGGAGACCACGGCCGACGACGTCGCCGGGGCCGCTGCCCGGTTCCGCGAGGCGGTGCTCGCCGAGACCGGCTGAACCCGACCGGCGTCACCACGCACGGGATCGTCCTCGCGGGCGACGACGCGACGGCCGGGCCAGGACCGAAAGCCTCTGGCCCGGTCCGGTTCGACTGGGGCAGGCTGGACGGAGGCCAGGGACATCAGGAGGTCCGTCATGTCCGTCCAGAACACCTCACCGCAGCCGACTGCCTACCCGGCACGCCTGGACGTGGAACGCTCGGCCCAGTACAACCGGGTGACGACCGCGTTCCGGGTGATACTGATCATCCCGATCGCCATCCTCTACGGCATCCTGACGTCCGGCGCGACGCGGACCGTCACCGACCAGAGCGGTCAGACCGTCAGCACCACCAGCGGAGGGATCGCCAGCGCCCTGTTCGTGGCGACGCTTCTGATGATCCTGTTCCGGAAGCGCTACCCGCGCTGGTGGTTCGACTTCGTCCGAGAGCTGACCAGGTTCGGCGCCCGCGTCGGCGCGTACTTCGTGCTGCTCACCGACGAGTACCCCTCGACGGTCGACGAGCAGAAGGTCCACCTCGAGATCGACTACCCCGACGTCGACCACGACCTGAACCGCTGGCTGCCACTGGTGAAGTGGTTCCTCGCGATTCCCCACTACGTCGTGCTGTTCTTCCTGTTCATCGGCGCCCTGGTCGCGGTCGTGATCGCGTGGTTCGCGATCCTCTTCACCGGTCGCTACCCGCAGGGTCTGTTCGACTACGTCGTGGGAGTCGGCCGCTGGGCGCTCCGGGTCGAGGCCTACGCGTTCCTCCTCGTCACCGATCGCTACCCGCCGTTCGCACTTCGCTGAGGCGATCCCGGCCTCGACAGCTCGACCACCGGCACGACCCACCCCGGGCCGCGACCCTCGTCAGCGGTGGCCCGACCAGGAGCCGGCGCGGGCGGCGGCTGCGAGGAGCGCCGCCAGCTCGTCGTACCCCTCGCTGATCGAGGCCGTGGTGATCCGGATGTGTGACCCCGCGGGGGGCGTGATCCAGAAGGGGTCGCCGCTGGCGGCCCGGACCCCGGCCGCCGCCAGGTGCAGCAGCGCCGCGGTCTGGTCGGCGACCGGCACCCAGAGGTTGATCCCGTGGCGTCCGGGTACGGCGATCCCGTGCGCCGCCAGTGCTCCGGCCAGCGCGGTGGTCCGGTCGGCGTAGGTGCGATGCGCCCGGGCCACGACCGCGCGCGAACGGTCGGTGGTGAGCAGGTCGACCAGGATCGACTGGAGAAGCCTGCTGCTCCAGCCCTGCCCGAGGTAGCGCCGCTCGACGATCGGGTCGACCACCGTCCGCGGGCCTCCGATGGCTGCCAGCCGCAGGTCGGGGCCGTGGGTCTTCGAGTAGCTCCTGACCAGCACCGTCTGCCCGGGCAGGTGGGTGCCCATCGACACCGGGTCGCCGGACGGACTGCCGCCGGCCGAGTCGTCCTCGACGATCACGACGTCGCGGTCGGTCAGCGCCGCAGCGAGGGCCTCCGCACGACCGGGTGTCAGCGACTGGCCCGAGGGGTTCTGCCCCCAGGGCTGGAAGAACAGCACCTTCGCGCCCGCCTCCATCGCGGCCACCAGGTCGGCGACGACAGGGCCCTCGGCGTCGTACGCCACGGGCAGGGGTACCACGCCCGCCATCTCCAGGAGGTCGAGCAGCGGCGGGAAGCACGGCTGCTCCACGGCCACCCGGTCTCCGAAGCGCAGGTGCGCCGCGACGAACTGGCTGTGCGCGTCCAGGGCGCCGTCGACGACGGTCAGCTGCTCAGCCGCGAACGGCCACGACTCGACGAGGAGGCCGCGCAGCGCCGGGACGACGGGGTCCTCGAGGTAGGAATGCTGCTGCTCGTCGCGCGGCACGTGGCGCAGCGCTGCGTGGAGGTCGGGCAGGAGCTGCGGGTCGGGGAGCCCCGTGGACAGGTCGACCCGGAAGCCGTCCTGCGCGTCGAGGGCGCGGCGGTAGCGACGCGGCCCCGCGACTCCCTGGCGCACACGCGTGCCGCGACGGCCGTCGGTCTCGATCAGCCCGGCCCGGGCGAGCTGCGACCAGGCCGCGCTGACCGTCGCCGGGGCGACGGCGAGGTCACGGGCCGCACGTCGGATCGGCGGGAGCTGGGTGCCGGGCGCCAGTGACCCGCGGTCGATCGCCGCGGAGAGGGCCGAGGCGATGCCTCTCGCCGAACGGTCGTCGACCGCGACGACCAGCTCCTCCCACACGAGTTCGTACTATAACAAACACAGAATTGATCTAGACGTTGCGGAGTCGCTAGTTTCGGCAGCATGAGCGCTCGCATCCCGCACTGGACCAACGGCTCGCAGACCCCTGGCGAGTCCGGCCGCACCAGCCCCGTCTTCAACCCCGCCACCGGCGTGCAGACCGGCGACGCCGACCTCGCGTCCCGCGCCGAGGTCGATGCCGCCGTCGTCCAGGCGGCCGAAGCGGCGCGCGGCTGGCGCTCGGCCTCGTTGGCCACGCGCACGGGCGTGCTGTTCCGCTTCCGCGAGCTCTTGGCCGAGTCGATGGACGAGCTCGCCGCGATCGTCACCGCCGAGCACGGCAAGGTGCTCTCCGACGCGAAGGGTGAGATCCAGCGCGGGCTGGAGAACGTCGAGTACGCCTGCGGGGTCGCCGAGCACATGAAGGGCGGCTACTCCGAGCAGGCCGGGACGGGCGTCGACGTCTACTCGATCCGGCAGCCCCTCGGGGTCGTCGCCGGCATCACGCCGTTCAACTTCCCGGTCATGGTCCCGCTCTGGATGTGCGCCAACGCGATCGCGACCGGCAACGCGTTCATCCTCAAGCCCAGCGAGAAGGACCCGTCTGCCTCGCTGTTCCTGGCCCGGCTGTGGAAGCGGGCCGGCCTCCCCGACGGCGTCTTCACCGTGCTCCAAGGGGACAAGGAAGCCGTGGACGCGATCCTCGAGCACCCCGGCATCGCGGCGGTGAGCTTCGTCGGCTCCACCCCGATCGCGCGCTACATCTACGAGACCGGCACCCGCAACGGCAAGCGGGTCCAGGCACTCGGCGGCGCCAAGAACCACATGCTGGTCCTGCCCGACGCCGACGTCGACATGGCCGCCGACGCGGCGGTCTCCGCGGCGTACGGTGCGGCCGGTGAGCGCTGCATGGCGATCTCCGTCGTCGTGGCCGTCGGCGACGTCGCCGACCCGCTGGTCGACGCGATCGCCGCGCGCCTGCCGAAGCTCCGCATCGGCGACGGCACCGACCCCGACTCCGAGATGGGCCCGTTGATCACCCGCGAGCACCGCGACAAGGTCGCGTCGTACGTCGGCCAGGGCGTGGACGCCGGCGCGGTCGCCGTGGTCGACGGCCGCGAGGCCGACGTCCCGAGCGACGGCTTCTTCCTCGGGACCACGCTGCTGGACCGGGTCAGCCCGGAGATGACCGTCTACACCGACGAGATCTTCGGGCCCGTGCTCTGCGTGGTGCGGGAGGAGTCCTACGACGAGGCGGTCGGCCTGATCAACGCCAACCAGTTCGCCAACGGCACCGCGATCTTCACCCGCGACGGCGGGGCCGCCCGGCAGTTCCAGTTCGACGTCGAGGTCGGCATGGTCGGCGTCAACGTGCCGATCCCGGTGCCGGTGTCGTACTACTCCTTCGGCGGCTGGAAGGCCTCGCTCTTCGGCGATACCCACATGTACGGTCCCGAGGGCATCGCCTTCTACACGCGTGGCAAGGTCGTCACGTCGCGGTGGCCCGACCCCGCCACCTCGAAGATCGACCTCGGCTTCCCGACCCACCGCTGAGAAGGAGCGCCATGACCCCGACGTACGACGGCCCCCTGGCCGGCATCCCCTCGGACGAGGCGACGGTCCGCAAGCTCGACCGCACCCATGTGTTCCACTCGTGGTCGGCGCAGGCGCTGATCGACCCGCTGCCCATCGCCACCGCCGAGGGCTCGCGCTTCACCGACTACGAGGGCAAGTCCTACCTCGACTTCTCCAGCCAGCTGGTCAACGTCAACATCGGCTACCAGCACCCCCGGCTGGTCCAGGCGATCGCGGACTACGCCCAGCAGATGACGACCATCCAGCCGTCGTTCGCCAACGACGCGCGCTCCGAGGCCGCGCGCCTGATCACCGAGGTCGCCGGGCACGACCTCAACCAGGTGTTCTTCACCAACGCCGGCGCCGAGGCCAACGAGAACGCGATCCGCCTGGCCCGCCTCCACACCGGGCGGCCGAAGGTCCTGGCCATGTATCGCAGCTACCACGGCGCCACCCATGGCGTGATCGGCTTGACCGGTGACCCGCGCCGCTGGGGCACCGAGCCGCACACCATCCCGGGGATCGTGCACTTCTGGGGGCCCTACCCCTACCGGTCGGCCTTCCACTCGACGTCGCCGGAGGAGGAGACGACCCGGGCCTTGCAGCATCTGCGCGACACGATCATGGTCGAGGGGGCCGCGACCATCGCGGCGATCATCCTCGAACCGGTCGTCGGCACCAACGGCATCCTGGTCCCACCGCCCGGCTACCTGGCCGGCGTACGCGAGATCTGTGACGAGCACGGCATCCTGCTGATCGCCGACGAGGTCATGGCCGGCTTCGGGCGCTGTGGTGAGTGGTTCGCGATCCAGCACTGGGACGTGCGCCCGGACCTGATCACCTTCGCCAAGGGTGTGAACTCCGGCTATGTCCCCCTCGGCGGCGTGATCATCAGCGACCCCGTCTCCGAGACCTTCCAGCAGCGCGCCTACCCGGGCGGCCTCACCTACTCCGGCCACCCCCTGGCCTGCGCCTCCGCCGTCGCCTCCATCACCATCTTCGAGGAGGAGGGTGTCCTCGAGAACGCTCGACGGCTCGGTGCGGAGGTGGTCGAGCCCGAGCTCGCCGCCATCGCCGACCGCCACCGGTCGGTGGGCGAGGTCCGGGGGCTCGGGATGTTCTGGGCCGTCGAGCTCGTCCGCGACCGCGAGAGCCGCGAGCCGCTCGTGCCCTACAACGCCGCCGGCGACGCTGCCGCGCCCATGAACGCCTTCGCAGCGGCGTGCAAGGAGCGCGGCCTCTGGCCGATGACGCACTTCAACCGCACCCACGTCGTACCCCCGTGCACGATCACCGAGGCCGACCTCCGCGAGGGTCTGTCGATCCTCGACGAGGCGCTCGACGTCGCGGACCGGTACTACACGGGGGGCTGAGTCCCGCATCGCGGCCGGAGCAGCGCGCCTCCGGCCCAGACTGTGGTCCGCCGTACTCGCTCGGGTGGCGGCGTGCGTGAGAACGGAGCGGGGAGATGCCTGAGTGAGCATCAGCACGGATCAGTGGAGCCCGAGGAGGTCCCGCTGCCACCGATCGGTACGACGCCCCGCCGCACGCCGGCGTCTCAGCGGCACGATCGCCGAGGGCATCAGGCCGGGTGCACGCTGGGTGGGCCACGACCGCGGTGAGTGACGCCCGAGCGCACCAGGACCCCGATCTCGTAGCCTGCGCCCATGGCCACCTTCACCCTCACCTGCATCGGCGACGACCGGCCGGGGCTCGTGTCGGCTCTCTCCGCCCCGATCAACGCCCACGGAGCCAGCTGGGAGCGCAGTCAGATGGCGCGGCTGGCCGGCAAGTTCGCCGGCATCTTGATGGTGGCCGTCCCCGACGACCGGGCCGAGGCCCTGGCGGCGGACCTGAGGGCGCTCGGGGACGTGGGTCTTCTGGTAGCGCTCGAGCAGACCGACCCGCCGACCGAGCACGCCTCGGTGCGGCTCCACCTCGAGCTGCTCGGAGCCGACCACCCGGGCATCGTCGCGGAGATCTCCCGCGCCCTGGCGGCCCAGGGCATCGGGATCGAGGAGCTCAGCACCGACGTGCGGGAGGCGCCGATGGCAGGGGGCATGTTGTTCGAGGCCTCCGCGGTGCTCGAGGCTCCGCCGGAGACCAGCATGCAGGAGCTCCGGACGAAGCTCGAAGCCGTCGCCGACGAGCTGATGGTCGAGATCAGGCTCTCGGACGGCGTAGCCTGACGCTGTATGTCTGGTCACCGTGTCGATGCGTCCCGGCTGGTCGCGGTCGCGCCGACCGAGGCGTTCGACCGGCTGATCGCCGCTCCGCTGCCTGAGATCTTCTCCCGCCGCTTCGCCGCGTTCCCCGCCGTCCGCGAGGTGCAGGACGAGCCCGAGGTGTGGGGCACTGTCGGCCAGACCCGCACGATCGTGCTCACCGACGGCGCCACCCTGCGCGAGACGCTCACGACCGTCGACCGCCCCCACGGCTACACCTATCTCCTCGACGACCTCCACGGCCCGCTCAAGCCGTTCGTGCGCACCATCGACGGAGCCTGGACCGTCACGCCGGAGGGCACCGGCGCACGCATCGGCTGGTCCTGGACACTGCACCCCAAGGCCCCTCCGGCCCGGCTCACCATGAACGTGATGGCCCGGATGTGGAAGGGGTACGCCGAGCGCGGCCTCGCCGAGGTCGAGACGATCTTGATGCGTTCCTGACCCCGAAGGCGAGAGTCGAGGCGACGCGCCCCGCCGGGAGCCGCGCAACGTCATACGAAGCGTGGCATCTATGGCTCCCTCCGTATGACGTCCCGGGTGCACGGCTCCCTTCCCACGGGGCACGGTCGGCGCCTAGCGTGACCGCATGGCTACGTCGACCCCACGCATGAGCATGAACAAGGTGATCCACTGTGCGGTCCGTCGCGACCTCGAGCGGTTCCGGCGCGCCCTCGGCGAGTTCGCGGACGGGGACCGGGAGCGCGCGTCCGCCCTCTACCGCGCCTGGGTCAACTTCGACGCCCAGCTCACCGAGCACCACGAGGGCGAGCACGAGATCGCCTGGCCGGCGCTGAAGGCGATCGGCGTCCCCGAGCCGACCATCGCGTCGTTCGACTCCGAGCACGAGAAGATGGCCGCCGACCTGGCGGCCGCGCGGGAGGCGATGGCCACGTTGCGGCGTACGGCGACCCGCGCCGACGCCGACGTCGCGGCGGCCGCCATGGCGCAGCTGCAGACGACCACGGTCACCCATCTCGACCACGAGGAGCAGGAGACCGAGGCACCGCTCGCGCAGCACCACGGCGATCCGGCCGTGAAGCAGATGGGCAAGCAGTTCAGCAAGCGGGCCGGGCTGCCCACCGCCGGCGTCTTCTTCGCCTGGGTACAGGACGGGGCCAGTGCCGAGGAACAGGCCGCGCTGCGCCAGAGCGTGCCCGGCCCGGTGCTGGCGATCATCGGCGGGCTCTTCGGTCGCCGCTACCGCAAGGAGGTCGCCCCCGTCTGGGGGAGCTGACCGGCGCCGCAGGGGCGCGGCCTGGGAGGTCTCCCGTCACCTCCTCGCCCTCCACGCGAACGCCGCGAGCCCAGCCGAGTGCAGGCTCCGCTCGTACGACGGTCAGGCGGCGAGTGCGGCGTACCTGCCCTCGTCGGCGACGAGCGAGGTGTGGGTTCCCTCGCTCGACCACGCGGCCGTGGTCGAGCACCACGATCTGGTCGGCCTCGCGCACGGTCGACAGGCGGTGGGCGACGGTGATCGTCGTACGGCCGCGCGACAACGTGTCGAATGCCTGCTGCACGGCTCGTTCGGTCTCGGTGTCGAGGGCACTGGTGGCCTCATCGAGCACCAGGATCCGTGGGTCGCGCAGGAGCGTGCGGGCGATGGCCAGCCGCTGCTTCTCACCTCCGGAGAAGCGATGGCCGCGCGAGCCGACGACGGTGTCGTACCCCTCCGGCAGAGAGACCACCAGGTCGTGGATGCGGGCGGCGCGGGCGGCGTCCTCGATCTCGGCGTCGGTGGCGGCGGGTCGCGCGTAGCGGAGGTTCTCCCGCACGGTGGTGTGCAGCAGGTAGGTCTCCTGGCTGACGACACCGACGATCTCGGCGAGATCGCCCAGTCGGAGGCGGCGCACGTCGATGCCGTCGATCGTGACCCGTCCCTCCGTGGGGTCGAAGAGCCGAGCGACGAGCGAGGCGAGGGTGGTCTTGCCCGACCCGGTCTCACCGACCAGCGCCATCGTCGACCCGGCCGGGACGTCGAGGTCGATCCGGTCGAGCGTGGGGACGTCGTTGCCGGGGTAGGTGAACCCGACGCCCTCGAAGCGGACCTCTCCACGGATCGAGGAGGGGACGAGGTCGATCGGCTCGGACGGCTCGTCGACCTCGACGGTGAGGTCGAGGTACTCGAAGACGCGCTGGAACAGGGCCAGGGAGCTGACCACCTGGACGCCGGTGTTGAGCAGCCCCATCAGCGGCCGGAACAGCTGGCTCTGCAGGGCGGTGAAGGCGATCAGGGTGCCGATGGTCATCGTGCCCGCGGTCATCGGGAGGCCGGCGCTGAGGTAGATCACCGCCGGGATGGCGGCGAAGATGATGCTCATCGACGCCATCCGCCAGCGGCCGGCCAGCTGTGACCGCAGCTCGAGGTCGATCAGCCGAGCGCTCGACTCGGTGAACCGTCGCACCAGCGTCGGACCGGTGCCCATCGTCTTGCTGAGCTGGATGCCGTTGACGGAGAGCCCTTCCTCGATGGTGACGTTGAGGTCGGCGAGCTCGCGCTGCTGGAGGGCGGTGATCTCACGGCGCATCCGGGCCACGCGGCGGCTGAGCCAGATCGCGGGCGGTAGCACGAGGAGCGAGATCAGTGCCAGCCGCCAGGACAGGGCGACCATCGCGACCGCGGTGGCGACCGTGGTGGTGAGGTTGGCCGCGATCGACGTCGCCGTCGAGGTCACGACCGACTGCATGCCGCCGATGTCGTTGGTGATCCGCGACTGCACCTCGCCGGTGCGGGTGCGGGTGAAGAAGCCGACGGACTGCCGCTGCAGGTGAGCGAACACCTCGGTTCGGAGCCCGTGCATCACGTGCTGACCGACCTTGGTGCTGATCCAGGTCTGGATCACGCCGAGCGTGGACGTCACAGCGGCGACGGCGACCATCGCCGCCGTCAGGATCACGAGCAGCCGCAGGTCCTGCTGCGGCAGTGCCGTGTCGATGACGGCGCGCAACAGGAACGGGGACGCGAGGCCGACGATCGACGAGGCGACGATGATCGCGACGACGACGAACACCGACCAGCGGTACGGGGCGAAGAGCCGCGTGATGCGGCCGAGTGAGACCTCACGCGCCTGGCGCTTCTCCTCGGCGCTCGGTCTGTCGGGGGTGCGGTACCGGCCCCGGCCGCCGGTGGTCATGGGAGTGGTGGAGTCCAAGATGTCTCCTTCGTTCGTGGGTCGAGACCCCTCGCTGGTCGAGCCTGTCGAGACCCAATTACTGAGGTTACCTCATCATGAGGCAACAACACCAACAGCCGCTAGTCTGTTCCCATGACGCGCGAGACCACACCCGAGGGGCTGGGCGACGCCTTCGGCGCCGTCGCCCGCCGGCTCCGCGCCGCGTCCATGGCGTCCCTCGCCGCCTGGGACGTCACGCCCTCCCAGATGCGGGCGGTGCGGATGCTCACCTCGCGCGACGGCGGCATGCGCTCCTCCGAGCTCGCCCTGCACCTCCACATCGCACCCCGTTCGGCGACGGAGGTGATCGACGCCCTGGAGGCCAAAGGCCTGGTCGAGCGCTCCCCCGACCCCACCGACCGCCGTGCCACCCTGGTCACCCTGACCCCGCGTGGGGTGGGGCTGATGGACGAGGTACGCCGCGCCCGCGGCCTGGAGTCGGAGCGGCTCTTCGAGCGGCTGAGCGCGACCGACCGCGCCCATCTCGAGCGGATCCTGCGCAAGCTCAGGTCCGAGTAGGCGCACCCCCGGCAGACCCGGCGTGGGCACGTCCGGGAGCGAGGGCGGCGGCGTGGCTCGCCCGGCCTCGTGGGTATCGTCGAGCCGTGAACGAGGACTGGCGAGCCGTGACCCGCGAGCACCTGCGATCGCTGATCCTGGGTGCCGACTCCGACATCGTCGAGGAGGTCAAGTGGCGCAAGGCGTCCAACCCCGACGGCGTCCCGACGTTCTCCTGCGACGGCATCGTGTGCACCATGGAGACCTACCGCGACAAGGTGAAGCTCACCTTCGCGCGCGGCGCGTCACTGGACGACGCGGCGGGTCTGTTCAACGCCAGCCTGGACGCCGGCACCCGCCGCGCCATCGACATCCGCGAGGGGTCCGAGCCGGATGACGACGCCTTCGTCGGCCTGATCCGAGAGGCCGTCGCCCACAACCGCTCCTGAGCCGGGGTCACAGGGTGGTGACCAAGCCGCCATCGACCAGGAAGTCGCTGCCGGTGGTGTTCGCCGACCGGTCGCTGGCCAGGAAGAGGACGAGATCGGCGATCTCCCCGGGAGTGGTGAAGCGCCCGCTTGACGCGGCGGCCTCCTGACGGCGTACGACGTCACCCGGCTCGGCACCTGTCGCGCCGCCCACGGTGGCCGCGACACCACTGCTGCCGAGCCACAGGTCGGTCTGGACCGGTCCGGGGCTGATGGTGTTGACCCGGATGCCCGGCCCCAGCTCCTTCGACAGTGACTTGCAGACATTGGTGAGCGCACCCTTGGCCGCGCTGTAGTCGATCACGCCGGGGTCCGGCAGGAAGGCGTTGACCGAGCTGATGGTGACGATCGAGGCACCGGGCCGGCCGGCCAGCAGCGGGACGGCGGCCCGCATGGTGCGCACGGCGGCCAGGAAGTTGATGGTCAGGGCCCACTCCCAGTCGTCGTCGGTCAGCGCCACGAACCCCTCCAGCCGCGGGCGGACGGCACCCACGTTGTTGACGAGGATGTCGATCCCCCCGAGCCCGGTCTCCGCCGCCGCGACGAGCTCACCGGGGCCGTCCGTCGTGGTGAGGTCGACCGAGACGGGGCGCACGTCGGCCCGAACTGCCAGCTCGTCGAGCTCCGGACTCCCCTTCAGCGCGCCGGCGACGACGGAGACCCCCTCGGCCGCCAGCGCTCGGGTGATGGCCAGGCCGATCCCCTTGCTGGCGCCGGTGACCACGGCGGACTTCCCCCGCAGGTGGAGGTCCATCGGTCACAGGCCCTGCTTGTCGAGCCAGGACAGGCAGGCGTCGGCGACCTCGCGCCAGCCGTGGTCGATGGTCAGGGAGTGGGCGCGGTCGGAGAACTCGAGGATGTCGGTGGTGGCCTCGCTGTGGCGGTACTGCTTGAGCGTCGCCTTGGTGACCGCCTCGGGGACCGTGTGGTCCTGGCCTCCCATGATCAGCAGCAGCGGTCCGCGACCCTGGTTGTCGGTGGCGACCTTGGCGGGCGAGTGCGGGTTGAAGTTCGCGGCGGCCGCCTCGAACAAGGGCTTGCCCGGAGCCGGGATCGCCCACTTCTCGAACAGGGAGTCCGACTCCTCCTCGGCAATGGCGTTGCCGAAGGCGAAGCGGAACTGCTCGGCCGTGAGCGAGACCGCTCGGTGCTTGTTCGCGGGGTTCTTGAAGACCGGCAGCGTGGCCTTGAGAGCCGAGAGCGGCAGCGGCAGCACGCCCTTGATCTGCGCCGCGTCGATGGCGATGGCGCCGACCGCCCGGTCCTCGCCGAGGAGCCGCTGGGCGATCATCCCGCCGAAGGAGTGCCCGATCAGCAGCGGCTTGACCGGGAGCGCGTCGATCACGGACGCGAAGTGCGCGACCACGTCGTCGATGCCGTGGTCGGCGATCGCCTCGGGGTGCGCACGGGCCTCCTCGACGGTGTCGGGGTCACCCGGCCAGCCGGGTGCGGAGGCGTCGTAGCCGGCGCGGGTGAAGTGCTCGACCCAGTCGTCCCACGACCGCGCGTGCAGCCAGAGGCCGTGGATGAACAGGACGGGGGTGCTCGTGGCCATCGGACTTTCCTCCCTCGGCGTAGAGGTAGACCGATCGATCTACCCACCTGCGGGCTACCGTAGGACTCCCAGCGGGTGGCTGGCAAGAGGCAGCGAGCGAGTCAGGAGCACGGACACGATGGCGGAGGCGGCACCGGAGGTGCGTACGACGGACGCGGCGCCCCGCCGTACGTCCCAGGCCCGCGAGCGGATCCTGCGCACCGCCGACCGGCTGTTCTACAACGAAGGCATCCATGCGGTCGGGATCCAGCGCATCGTCGCGGAGTCCGAGGTCACGCGCGTCACGCTCTACCGGCACTTCCCCTCCAAGGACGACCTGGTCTCGGCCTACCTGGACCGGCGGTCGGAGTACGACCACCACCAGGTGAACAGCATCATCGACACCCATCCCGACGACCCGCGCGGTGCCCTGACCGAGCTCGCCACCGCCCTGACCCGCGACGACTTCGCGGCCATGCAGCGGGGCTGCCCGTTCATCAACGCCTCCGCGGAGTTCACGGGCGCCCACTCCGCCCGGGTCCACGCGCGCGAGATCCGGCGCTGGGTGACCGAACGGCTCCACGACCTGCTGCGGCGGCTCGACCACCGCGATCCGCGGACGACCGCCGAGCAGCTGATGATGGTCCGGACCGGCGCCGTCGTCTCGGGCGCCCTGGACGACAACGAGCACCTCAACCACGACTTCCTGGCGTGCTGGGAGAAGCTGATCGACGACGGGTTGCCTCCCGCCTCGCGGGTCAGGCCGAGGGCAGCCCGCTCATGATCAGGGCGGCGTCGTGGTTCTCGGGGTCGAGCTCCAGGGCGCGGAGGAGAAGGGTCCTCGCCAGGTCGGGCTCCCCGTCCACCTGATGCGCCCATCCGGTCATCGTCCACGCGACGGACGAGTCCGGACGCAGCGCGGTCCACAGGCGCAGAAGAGGCCGGACCAGATCGGTGCGGTGCAGCTCGATGGCTCCCCACACGGCGTCCTCGAAGCCTTCGTCGTCGACGTCGTGGCCGGGCGGCTCGACGGCCGCCAGCCTGCGGTACGCCACCTCCGCGGCCTCGGGCCCGGACGATGCCAGCACCTCGGCGACCGGCCCGATGATCGAGCGCCGAGAGGCGCGCAGCGCCGACGTGCCCTCGCCCGGTTGCCCGGTCAGGGCGAGGTCGAGCGCCGCCTGGGCGACGGCCGAGGCAGGGACGGTGTTGGAGTTGGCCAGGACGACGACGCCGGTCCGCTGGTCGGGCACCAGCACGAGCCTGGACCCGAAGCCGGGATCAGCCCCGCTGTGGCTCAGCGTCCGGTGACCCAGATAGCTGCCCACGGCCCAGCCGAGGCCCATGGCCTCCTCCCACGGGGGCTCACCCACCGACACCACGGGCTGCCACATCTGCGCCCGCACGGCGGGGTCGAGCCGGGCCCACCGCTCCTCGCTGCTGTCGACACCCGGGGACGCCTCGACGTTGGCCTCGAGCCAGCGGCAGAGCTCGACCAGGTTGGAGTGCAGGGTGGAGCTGGGCGCGTGGCGGCGGGTGTAGGGGTAGGCGCCGGCGGGTACCGCCAGCGGCATCCCGACGTGGGGGGAGGCGGCGAGGTGGGCCGGGACGTCGGCGCGCAGGAAGGTGCTGGTGGACATCCCCAGAGGGTTCAGGACCTGTTGCCGGACGGCGTCCTCGAACGTCGTCCCGAGGATCCTGGAGAGCAGCAGCCCGAGCAGCTCGTAGCCGGCGTTGGAGTAGGAGAACGTCGTCCCGGGCTCCGCCTGCAACCGCCACCCCGACAGGCTGTGGGCGAACTCGGTGAGGGCGTCGTCGCCCAGCTGCGGCTCGTGCCAGCCGTAGTCCGCGACATCGGGCAGACCACTGGTATGGCTCAGCAGGTTCCGCGCCGTGACCTCGCCCTGTCGACCGTCCGCCAAGCCGAACTCGGGGATCCGGTCTGTCACCGGGGCATCGAGGTCGAGCACGGGCTCGCTGCCGTGCTGGGCCGTCGCCAGCGACACGACCGCGGCCGCCACGAACGGCTTGGACACCGAGGCGAGGTGGAACATCGTCTCCGGAGTGACCGGCGCCCCGCTGCCGAGGTCGCGGACACCGAACCCGCGCGCGACCACCTCGTCGTCGCGCACCACCGCCACCGCCAGGCCGGCCGTGTCGTGCGAGTCGAGCAGCCTCTCGACCAGGGGCCACAGGCCCTCCTCCACGCGGCCCTCCAGGCGCTCCGTGCTCATCGGCGACGCCGTGTGCCGGCGTCGGCAACCGTCGTACGCATGACCCACCGCCACTTCGCGATCCGGCGGTCGCGGACGAAGCCGAACTCCTCGAAGAGCGTCTCCGGCCCGGTGTGGAGGTAGGCACCGCGCTGGGGCGGACGGTCCTCGAGCTGCTCGGGATAGGCCTCGACGACTCCCCCGCCGGCCGCACCGATGGCGGCCAGCGCGCCCGCGAGTCCGGCCCGGGCCACGCCGTGGCGCCGGTGCCTGCTGCCGGTGAACACGCACCCGATCCGCCAGTCGGGCAGGTCGACGAGGCCCTGGGCGTAGGCCTTGGCGTTCTTGATCGTGGCCACCTCGGCCGGAGGGCCGTACTGCACCCACCCCAGGCACTCGCCGTCGAGGTAGACGAGCATCTGGTGGACCGTCCCGCGGTCGACGTGGGCGCGTTTGGCATCGCGGTTGCCTGCGGCGCTCGCGGCGAACCCGTCGGGGTGGAACCCGATGCACCAGCACCCGCCCCAGACGCCGTTGTTCGCCTCGACGAGCGCCGCGAAGTCGGCCCACGTCTCCGCCGTGAGTGGGGTGGCCACGTAGCGCTGCGGTGACGTCGTCACGAGAGCACCTTGCCCGACCTGCCGGACACGGGCTGGAGCCTCAGGTCCAGCGACCGGCCGAGGATTCCCGACAGCCGGTCGGCCTCGTCGGCCAGCGCACGGCGGGGCGGGTCGGCCGGGTCGAGCCAGGTCACGACCAGCTCGTCACCCTTGGCCGACCAGGTCCCCGTCACGACGCCGCCGGAGACGACGAGGTTGGCCTTGCGGGTCACCGGCGTACGGCGGTCGGCCGGCACGACCTGCTCGTCCTTGGTGCCGGGCCCCATCACCCACGCGTCGTGGCCGGGCAGCAGACGCACGGCGGACGACGGGCGCGCCGACGCCAGGGACTCGGCGTCGTCGGCGACGACGTAGGACGCCGTCCCCTCGACGTCGACCTCGACCAGCCGGTCGGACAGCCCGGCGAGCCAGGCGTCGAGCTGCTTGCGAGGGGCGCTGAGGGTGTCGCCGAGCCAGTGGCGCACGTGGCCGAGCGGCGCCGGGCCGTAGCTGCGGAGGTAGGCCGTGACGGCGTACGGCCCGGCCTCGTCGAGCTCCCAGACGCCCTTCCAGCGGGGGTTGTCGTCGAGCCGTTGGAAGGTGCGCTGACCGTCCCGCGACGGTGCGAAGCCCATGGCGCCCTGCCACGTGAGTGGCTTGATCAGGGTGCCCGCACCCTCGTCGAACACCGGACCGAGGTGGCGATAGGCCTTCTTCCGCGTGAGCGCCCGACCCGAGCTCGGTGATCGTCATGGGCCCGTCGCCCAGAACGTCGTGGACGGCCTCCCGGAAGGCAGGCCAGTCGGACGGCCGACAGGCTGGTAGTACTCCTGCCAGCTCGGCAGCTCCCACTGCCGCCCCGCCGCCCGGATCGCGAGGTAGGCGCCGCCGTCGTCCGGCGAGAGGTAGTGCATGGCGCCGCGGAAGGCGAAGGCCTTGATCAGCCGGCCGTCGGCCCAGGCTCGTGCGGCCTCGCCGGGCTCGGAGTCGGCCCGACGCACGCGGACCGCGAGCTCGGCCAACGACTCGTCCATGGTCGGCACGGCCCCGAGCCGCCGCACGACGTCCGCGACCGACTCACGACCGACGGGGTCGAGCAGCTGGCGCTCCATCCGCCAGCCGAGTGCCTGCGCCCACGTCACCGAGATCTCCGAGGAACCGCTCATCGCCCCACCGTGCCACTGCCCGCCGACAGCCGCGAGCCCGCCGGATGTCAGGAGGTGCCGGAGTCGCGCACCGCCTCGCGCCGACGTCGTCGATCGCTGAGGTCGCGGATCGGTCTGACGCACGACCGGGGCCACGTCGTCACGCTCCGGCAGCCTCGTCGAGGCGGTCGAGGTAGGAGTCGTCGCCGCCGACGGTCGGGTAGAACGCGTGGGTCATGCTCAGCGCCCACACCATCCCGGAGTCGCCGATCGTGGCCAGGGTCCCCAGCAACCGCTCGGCGTACGGCGTCACGTGCTCCTCGTGCCCAGGGCCGCCAGAACGAGCGGCCGATCCGACGGATGGAGCCGGGTGGGATCTTCCGGTCCTCCACGAGCACGCTGCCATGCCTTGGCCTTGGCCTCGGCCGTCGGGCGTGCGGTGCGCGCTTGGAGCGCGCTGATCCAGGCGTCCGGGTTGGGGTCCTGCGCCAGCAGGTCCTCCACGTCGGCGTCGTCGAGCAGGTCGAGCTCGGCGAGACGGCTGAGCCGGCGCCAGCGCAGGTCGGCGTCGGTCGCCTCCTCGGCGAGCACGTCGAGCTGGGCTCGGCGGTGGTGGCGCTGTAGGCCAGGGCGCGCAGCGCCGCGACACGGCGGTCGGGGTCGCTCGCCAGAGACACGCACAGATCGGCGACCTGCGTCAGCATTCCCGCACGGGCCGCGAGCGGTGCCCACTGGTCGGCCACCTCGACGAGCCGGATCAGGAGCGGTTCGACCACCGAGTCGGCGGTCTCGTGCTGCAGCACGTGCACGGCACAGTCGACGAACTCCTGAGCCGTGAGCTGCCCGTCGTAGAGCAGCCGCCATGCCGTCGTGACCGCCAGCGTGCGGGCCACTGCGGTCGGGAGGTGGCCGCCGCGGGACAGCAGCAGCCGCCGCGAGGCCGGATCGGGGCGGACGACGGCGAAGGTCTGGTCGTCGTCGTTGACCAGCCACAGGTCCGCCTCCACCGAGGCGTCGACCGCCGTGCGCTCACCGCTCACTTCCACCGGGACGCTCGCGAGCAGCGCCAGCTCGTCCGGACGGTCGGCGTAGGCACCGATCAGCAGCCGGTGCGGCAACGGGCCACGACCCTCGGGTGGCGTGGCCACCAGCGTCAGGTCTCCCCCGTCGACCTCGAGCGTGAGCCGGTCGGTGCCGGACGTCTCGAGCCAGCCCTCGACCCAGCCGGTCAGATCGCGACCGCTGGCCGTGGCGAGCTCGGCGATCAGGTCGTCGAGGGTCGTGTTGCCCCAGGCGTGGGTGCGGAAGTAGCTGCGCAGCCCGGCGACGAACGCGTCCTCGCCGACGTAGGCCACGAGCTGCTTGAGGACCGCGGCGCCCTTGGGGTAGGTGATGTCGTCGAAGCTGGCCTGAGCGGTCGCGACGTCGACCAGGTCCTGGCGGATGGGGTGCGTGGTGGGGGCCGCGTCCGCGGCGTACGCATCCTGCTTCTCGGTGGCGAGCATCCCGGCCCACATGTCGGTGAACTCGCTGCTCCCGATCGCCGCCCAGCCGCAGGCCCACTCCGCGAACGACTCGTTGAGCCACAGGTCGTCCCACCAGCGCATGGTGACGATGTCGCCGAACCACATGTGCGCCATCTCGTGGAGCAGGACCAAGGCGCGCAGCTCCCGCTCGGAGTACGAGGGCGGGTCGCGGAAGACGAACCCGTCGCTCCATGTCACGCACCCGTAGTTCTCCATGGCACCGCCGAACTCCGGGGCGAACACCTGGTCGTAGCGCTGCTGGGGGAAGGGCATCGCGAACTGCTCGCCGAAGAAGGTGAGGCCCTGCGCGGTCAGGTCGAACAGCTCCTCGGCGTCGCGCTCGAGCATCGGCGCCAGCGAGCGCCGGGCGTACAGACCGAGGTCGAAGCCCGCGCGGGTGCTGCGCAGCTCGACGTAGGGACCGGCGTTGACGACCACGACGTACGTCGACAGGCGCGGGGTGTCGGCGTACGTCCACGTGCCGACCCCGTCCTTCGTGGTGATGTCCGCGTCGCCGGTGTTGCTGGTGACCAGCCACCGCTGCGGCACGTGGACGGTGATGCCGAACACCGCCTTGAGGTCGGGCTGGTCGAAGCAGGCGAACACCACCCGCGCGTCATCGGGCTCGAACGTGGTCCACACGTAGACCTCGCCGTCGCTGGGGTCCACGGCCCGGTGGACGCCTTGTCCGGCCGCGGTCCGGCGCTGCACCGAGCGGACGACGAGGACGTTGTCCGCCTGGAGGTCGCCCAGCTCGAGGCGGCCGCCCGGCGTCGGGCCCGCGGGCAGGGGCCGGCCGTTGAGCTCGGCCTCCTCGACGTCACCGAGGCAGTCGACGAACGTCGTCGAGCCGGGAGTCGAGGCAGAGAACGCGATCGTCGACGTGGCCCGCAGGGCGTCACCGTCCGCCAGCCCGGTCAGGTCCAGCTCGAGGTCGTAGCGGTGGACGTCGAGGAGCGTCGCCCGCTCCCGCGCTTCGTCCTGGGTCAGGCTGAGGACATCGGTCATGCTCGGCAGGCTAACCGCTCGCCGGGAGCCGAGGCCCGGCCCGGGGTCTATGGTGTGCCGGATGGTGACATGCCGGTGGTACCCCAGGACGCGGGACTGAGCGCATCGACCATGGCGACCCTGCTCTCCGTCAACGTCGGAATGCCGAAAGACGTGCTCTGGCGCGGCCGCACGGTCCACACCGGCGTATGGAAGACCCCGGTCACCGGGCCGCGGATGCTGCGCCGCCTCAACCTCGAGGGCGACGGCCAGGGCGACCTCGCCGGTCACGGCGGGGAACAGCGGGCCGTGCTGGCCTACCAGATCGAGTCCTACCGGCACTGGCAGGAGTTCCTCGGTCGCGAGGACCTCGGGTACGGCGCCTTCGGCGAGAACCTCACGGTCGAGGGCCTCGCCGACGACGAGGTGTGCATCGGCGACCGCTATCGGATCGGCGGGGCCGAGCTGGAGGTCACCCAGCCGCGGGTCACCTGCTTCCGGGTCGGGATGCGGCTGGAGGAGCCGCGCCTCCCGTCGCTGTTGGTCGCCCACCATCGGCCGGGGTTCTACCTGCGCGTCATCGACGAGGGCCTCGTCAGCGCCGGCGACGAGATCGAGCGCGTCCGTCGCGGACCCCACGGCCTCACGGTCGCCGAGACCGACGCGCTCCTCTACCTGCCCGGCCACGATCGTGAACGGCTCGCGACGGCGCTCGAGGTCCCCGCCCTGAGTCCGGGTTGGCAGGAGTCCTTCCGCAGCATGCTGGCCGACGATGCGGAGGCTCGGCCGGCAGGCATCGCGGTGGCTCCGCCGCCGGCGTGGGCCGGCTTCCGTACGCTCACCGTCACCGAGGTGGTGCCCGAGAACGACGAGGTCACCTCCTACCGGTTCGGCGCCGACGAGGCGCTGCCGCCGTACCGGCCGGGACAGTTCCTCACCGTGCGGGTGCCCGGCGCCGGCGACCCGCCGCCGGTGCGCAGCTACTCGCTGTCGGGCGACCCGGACGGCGGCTACCGGATCAGCGTGAAGCGGGAGGCGCGCGGACTGGTCAGCACCTACCTCCACGAGGACCTGCGGCGTGGCGGCCGGGTCGAGGTGGCCGCACCGCGCGGCGACTTCGTGCTCGAGGACGGACCCGGTCCCGTGCTGCTGATCTCGGCCGGGATCGGGCTGACGCCGGTGCTCGCCATGCTGCACGGACTGGCGAGCGCCTCCAGCAAGCGCGAGGTGTGGTGGGTGCACACGACGCACGACGCAGCGAGCCATGCCTTCGCGACCGAGGTCGCCGATCTGCTGGCGTGAGCTCCCGTCGTCACACTCGCTCGTCTTCTACACGACCCCCGCCGCGCCGCTCGCCGCCGACTCGGCCATCCGGACGGGGCGCCTCTCGGCCGACGTCGTGTCCGGCCTCCGCTTCCCGACCGAGGCGACGGCCTACCTGTGCGGCCCGGAGTCGTTCATGGACGACGTCACCGCCGCGCTGGCAGCCATCGGCATCGCGCCGGACCGCATCCACACCGAGCGGTTCGGGTCGCAGTCGGCGATCAACCCGGGCGTGGTCCACGCGGACGCTCCTCCTCCGCACCGGCCTCCGGGTGAGCCGGGGACCGGCCCCGAGGTGACCTTCGCCCGATCCGGGCTGACCACCGCGTGGTCGGACGCCTACGCCTCGGTGCTCGAGCTCGCCGAGGCGTGCGACGTCCCCACGCAGTGGTCGTGCCGGTCGGGGGTCTGTCACACCTGCGCGACCGCGGTGCTGTCCGGCGAGGCGTCGTACGACGTCCCGCCGCTCGAGCCACCCGGTCCCGCCGAGCTCCTCATCTGCTCGGCGCGGCCGACCGAGGAGCTCGTGCTCGACCTCTGAGCGTCCGCGATGTCAGGCCTCGTCCTCGGCCTCGGCCTCCTTGGCGGCCGCCTTCATGTCCTCCGCCGCGACCTTGTCGACCGCCTTCTCGACGATCGCGTCGGCCTTGTCGAGCGCCTTGCGGATCTCGACCACCCCGGGGTCGGACACGAGGGCCAGGATCCCCGAGTGGCCGGGGGCGATCGAGTCCTGCAGCTCCTCCTCGAGCTCGCGGTGGTGGTGGCGCTGCCGGACCTTGCCGGCCGCGGCACCCGCAGCACCCAGCACCGCGGCGCTGCCGATGATCGACGGCGGGAACAGCACACCGAGCGCGACGCCGCCCACCAGACCCCAGCGGAAGCCGTGCTTGGTGCTGTGGTCCGTCGCCTTCTGGACCTCGAGCTTTCCGTCGGCGTCACGCTTGACGACGAGCACGCCCTCGATCTCGACGCTCCGGCCGTCCTCGACGGACTTCAGCGCCTCATAGGCCTGCCAAGCCGTGTCGGTCTCCGAGAAGTCGGCCACGAAGAGCGTGTAAGCCCCGTCGCTGAGCGAGGCCGCCACCATCTCCGTCTGGTCGGCGCTGTTCTGGTCTTCTGACATGGGACCCTCCCGGTTCCAGGACCGTGGCGACGCTCGCCACGTCCGTCGCCTGTGAACGTAGCCCTCCAGCGGTCGGGGGCGAAGGGCGGGACCGGTGCGCGCCACGGGACTTTGGACCCGAGCGCCGCGGGCCGGCCGCGGCCTAGGCTCTGGGCGCGCCTCCGGAGCACCGGCGGCGTCCGAGGCGAGGAGAAGAGGACCGACGATGGGGCTGTTGAGGCGCGGACCTGACGGGCCGAAGTTCATCATGCGCGAGAAGCTCCTCGCGATCGGTGACGACTTCTGGATCGAGGACGACGAGGGCCACAAGGTCTTCAAGGTGAACGGCAAGGCGGTGCGGGCGCGCGAGACCTTCATCCTGGAGGACGCCAACGGCAACGAGGTCTCGAAGATCCAGGAGAAGAAGCTCAGCGTCCGCGACAAGATGACCATCGAGCGCGGCAACACCAAGGCCGTCGTGCACAAGCGCCTGATCGGCATCCGCGACCACTACGTGATCGAGGTCGACGGAGGCGAGGACCTCAAGGCCCACGGCAACATCGTCGACCACGAGTACGAGATCGAGCGTGACGGCGACACGGTCGCCCAGGTGTCGAAGAAGTGGTTCCGGGTCCGTGACTCCTACGGCGTGCAGCTGGCCGAGGGCCAGGACATCCCACTGATCCTCGCGATCACGGTCTGCGTCGACGCGATGGCTCGAGGCTGAGCCGATGGCTCGCCGAGGGCCCGGTCAGAGCCAGCGCCGCACCCGGGCGCGGTAGTCGTCGTAGGCCGCGCCGAACTTCGCCGACAGGTAGCGTTCCTCGGGCAGGACCGCGCCGCCCCGCAGTAGCGCCCACTCGACCGGCAGGGCGACCAGCGCCCACAGGGAGCCGGCGAGGAGGGCGATCCCCGCCGACAGCACCAGCAGGCCGACGTACAGCGGGTTGCGCGAGAGGGCGAACGGCCCGCTCTCGATGACCGCCGTGGTCGCGCCTCCGGGCAGCAGCGCCGTCCGGTGCCGCGCCATCGTCAGCAGGGCCCAGCCGTTCCACCGGGGCCGTTACCAGGTCAGCTCGATCTCCAGCTCACGCTCGTCGTCCCCGATCTCGACCTCGATCTTCAGGTTCACCTCGTCGGGCACGTGCACCGTGATCCGGCGGCCGTCGCGCTGGAACTCGACCTCGTTGTTCCGGGCGAGCACGTCCGCCAGGGCGTGCAGACGGGCGGCGGCCTCCTCGCGGCTGAGTCGATGGGTGTCGTCGATCTCGAACAGGTCCATGCCGTCTCCCGTGGTGCCCTCAGGTCTCCGTACGTCGTACGAGCACCGTAGCGAGTCCGGTTCGTGCTTCCATGCAATCGTCTCTCCTGGTCAAGTCGGCTGTCATGTCGATCTCGTCCGATTCGTCACACAGTGGACGGATCACGAAGGAGGAACCCGGCAGATGAGGTCACCAGAACAGCTGGCCGAGCAGTTCGAGGAGCACCGCGGGCACCTGCGGGGCGTGGCCTACCGGATGCTCGGGTCGGTGGACGAGGCGGACGACGCGGTCCAGGAGGCCTGGCTCCGGATGGCCCGCTCCGACACCAGCGAGGTGGTCAACCTGCGCGGGTGGCTGACGACCGTGGTCAGCCGGATCTCCCTCGACTTCCTCCGCTCCAGGCGGTCACGGGGCGAGCAGCCCCTCGACGTCCACGTGCCGGACCCCGTCGTGACCACGTCTCGCCTCCGATCCCGAGGCCACCGCAGAGCAGGCCGACGAGGTGACCCTCGCCCTGCTCGTGGTCCTCGATGCGCTGAACCCTCGGGAGCGGATGGCCTTCGTCCTGCACGACATGTTCGGCGTCCCGTTCGAGCAGATCGGCGAGATCGTCGACAGCTCCCCGGCCACCGCGACCCAGCTCGCCAGCCGGGCCCGCCGCCGGGTCCGGTCGGCACGGCCCGTGGTCGCCGACCGGGCGACCCAGCGTCGGGTCCTCACCGCCTTCACGACGGCCGCCCAGCAGGGCGACTTCGAGGCGCTGCTCACGATCCTCGATCCGGACGTGACGCTGCGCGCCGACGCGGGCCGGACGGGCGAGTCGATCGTGGTGCGCGGTGCCGCTGAGGTCGCCTCGCGCGCGGCGTCCTTCCGCCGGACCGGGCTGGACCAGGTGCCGGTCCTGGTGAACGGAGCCGGTCGGTCTGTTGTCGTCGCGGGCCGGACGACCGGTGTCGGTCTTCAGCCCCGTGATCCGCGACGGTCGGATCGTCGAGATCAACATCCTGGCCGACCCCGAGCGACTCGCCCGGCTCGATCTCCCCGGTTGCTCGTGAGCCGCGGGCGCACGCCGCAGCCGGGCTCGGAGGTTATTCGGTGTCGCCCGACGCGCCCCGGTCCTAGGCTCCTACGCCGTGGAGATCCGCGCGCTCGACGCACCCGCGCTGGCCGACGACGCGTTCATGCGCGACTTCTACGAGCTCGACCGTCGCGCGGAGCTGCACGGCCGCCCCCACGCGCCGTTCTGGGAGCTCCAGGAGTTCCTCGGCGTCGTTCGCACCCCGGACAGCGGCGAGCGGTTGGACGTCTTCGCAGCCTTCGACGGGGACCGGTTGGTCGGCACGGCCGTGCTGTGGTCCTTCCTGCTGGACAACCTGGACAAGGCGTACTTCAAGGTCCGGGTCGACGTGACCGACCGGCGTCGGGGGATCGGCCGAGGGCTCGTCCAACGCGTCGAGCAGGCCGTCGCGGACGACGGACGATCACTGGCCATGACCGACACCGTCCTGCCGTTCGACGACCGGGACAGCCACGCCCACCGCAGGTTCCTCGAGGCCTGCGGCTACGGGTTCTCCATCTACGAGGTGGTCCGGCACCTCCCGCTCCCGGTGGCCGACGAGCAGATCCAGGCATGGATCGACGAGGCAGCACCGCACCACGAGGGGTACACGATCGAGACGTTCGTCGGAGCGGTCCCGGACGACCTGGTCGAGACCCTGTGCGTGCTGTTCGCCCAGCTGGCCGTCGACGCTCCCACCGGTGTCGTCGACTTCGAGGAGGAGACGTACACCCCGCAGCGCTACGCCGAGGCCATGACGACGATGGCCGCCATGGGCCGCGTGGGCTACGAGACGGTGGCCCTCACCCCCGGCCGGGAGGTCGTGGCGCAGACCACGCTCGCCGTGTCGACGGGAGACAACCCGAACGTCTACCAGTGGGGGACCTTCGTGCACCGCCACCACCGCGGCCACCGACTCGGCCTCGCCACGAAGGCTGCCAACCTCCGCGCGGTGCAGGCCGCGCGGCACGACCTCGCCCTGGTCATCACCCAGAACGGCGACATCAACGACTACATGGTGGCCATCAACGAGCGCATGGGGTTCCGGCCGATCGAGGTGTCGGCCGAGTTCGTCAAGCACCTGTGACCACGTGCCTGACCCGCCTGGCCCACGACGTACTTCCAGGAGGTCCGCGGCGTCGACCGCTGAGCCCTACGACGTCGGGGAGTCCGTCCGCACGTTCATCCGCTCGCCGGGTCGCTGGAAGATGCTCAGGATCTCGGCCGGTCGGTCGCCCGTGCTGCCGAACCAGTGCGGGACACCGGTGTCGAACGCCGCGACGTCGCCGGTGCGAAGCACGATGTCCTCGTCACCGAGCACGAACCGGACGTCGCCCGACAGCACGTAGATCCACTCGTGCCCGTCGTGGGACCGCGGCTCGGGCGTGACCTTCCCGGTCGGGATGACGATCTTCCAGGCCTGACGTCCCTCGGGCTCCCGCGTCAGCGGGATCACCGTCCGGCCCTTCACCCGACCCGGCCTGAGCCGGATCCGCGGGTCGCCCTGCTCGGGCGCTGCCACGAGACCGTCGAGCGGCACGTCGTAGGTGCGGGACAGGGCCAGCAACAGCTCCAGGGTCGGCCTGCGCCCACCGGTCTCGAGCCGGGACAGGGTGCTCTTGGAGATCCCGGTCGACGCGGCGACGTCGGTGAGGGTCAGCCTCCGCCGCAGGCGCAGCTGCCGCAATCGCGGCCCGACCTGCTCGAGCGCGGCGATGATGGCGTCGTCCGACGGGTCCGGCACGCCGCCCATCCCACCCCGGTTTCCCGGAAACGGCAACGTTCCTGGTCGTCGTACCGGGGCCTCGACACCCTGGTCCCATGAGCCAGTACGACGTCGCAGTCATCGGCGGAGGCGCTGCCGGCCTGTCCGCAGCCCTCGTCCTCGCCCGCGCCAGGCGGCGGGTCGTGGTGGTCGACGCCGGGTCGCCACGCAACGCGCCGGCTGCCCACATGCACGGCTACCTGTCCCGCGACGGGCTCCCGCCCACCGACCTGCTGGCCGTCGGCCGGCGGGAGGTCAGCGGGTACGGCGGACAGCTCGTCGACGGTTCCGCGACGACGCTCCGGTCCTCCGGCGACGGCGGCTTCCAGGTCGACCTGGCCGATGGTCAGCGGCTGGCCGTACGACGACTCCTCGTCACCACCGGCCTGGACGACGAGCTCCCGGACGTCCCGGGACTCCGGGAGCGCTGGGCGCGCGACGTCCTCCACTGTCCGTACTGTCACGGCCACGAGGTGCGCGACGAGCCGCTCGGCGTCCTCGGCGGCCCACCGGGCGCCGTCCGCTATGCGCAGGTGGTCCGCCAGTGGACCGACGACCTGGTCTACTTCACGCCGCCCGGTCTCCTCACCGAGGTCGAGCGCACCGAGCTGAGGGCGCGCACCATCGACGTCGTGGAGGGCTCCGCGGCCGGGCTCGTCGTCGACGACGACCGCCTGGTCGGCGTCCGGATGGACGACGGCCGGGTCATCCCCCGGGCGGCGTTGTTCGTGCCTCCGCGCTTCGTTCCACACGACGACCTGCTGACCGCCCTCGGCTGCCGCACCGACGAGCAGGGCTGGGTCGTCACCGACCCCAGCGGGCTCACCAGCGTTCCCGGAGTCTGGGCCGCCGGCAACGTGGTGGACCCGCGGGCCCAGGTGATCACCGCCGCAGGCGCCGGGTCCGCGGCCGCCATCGCGCTCAACGCCGACCTGGTCGCCGACGACGTACGCCGCGCCGTCCTCGAGCACACACCCCCCACGCCACCCACCCGCACCCACCCCCAGGAGACACCATGACCACCCCGCCCGCCCCGCCCAGCAAGCACCAGCTCGCGCTGATGATCTGGCTCGCTGTCTTCCCGACGCTCACCGTGCTCAACCTGGCCCTGGGCGACTGGCTCGGCACGCTGTCGCCCGTGGCGCGCACGTTCGTGCTCGCCACCATCGCCGTGCCCATCGTCATCTACGGCGTGATGCCCCAGCTGCACAAGCTGCGGGGCCGTCTGCTGACCCGCTGGGCGAGCGCGTCCTGAGGTCCGCGACGATCGGCCACGTCGAGACCGACGCGCGAAGTCGGCCCTGGCCGACGTCCGACGGTCAGCGGCACTCGAGGGCGAACTGGCGCAGCAGGGACTGCTGGGACGGGTCCTGTCCGAAGCTCGCGTCGGTCAGCTGGGCCACGGTGTAGGTCTGCGCCATCTTGCCCGGCCAGGCAGTGCGCCGCCGCCTGCGGAACGCCCGACCGGACCGCCCCGATCCCCAGCCCGGCCCGGACGGCGGCCAGGGTGACGGCGTCCTGCGCATCGTCGTTCCCGACGTCGGCCGCGTCGCCGGGGTCGCACGACTGGAACCGGATGAGGTCGCCGTCGCGGCTGACCGTCGCCGCCGATGACGCGCCGGCCGCCCGCCAGCCCTGGAGCGCGGAGTACAGCCGTGCCGTGTCGGCCGCGGTCCGGCCGGTCAAGGCCGCGCGGAGACAGGTCGTGCCGTCGTGCTGGTACCCGACGTACGCGTCACCACCCCAGCCGTCCGCCGCCGCCAGCGCCTGCGGAAGCGGCAGCCGCTGGGCCAGCGTGACGTACCACGTCAGCACCCCGAGCTCGCCGGACTCGAACCTCTTGTCCCCGGACTGGAGCTTCGGGACGGCCACGCGGGTGGCCCCGGTGCGGCCCGCCAGGACCCGGAAGGGATCCAGCAGCGCGGACTCGTGGGTCGGGGGGTGACGGAACAGCCGGTCCACCGCCTCGTTGCCGCCGCTCTCCGCCACCGTCTGCACCAGGCCCTCGCCCAGGGTGTAGGGGGCGGTCATCATCGCCATCACCACCTGGGGGACCTTCGAGGTCTGCCGGTTCGCACCGGCGATCTCGCGTTGCTCGGAGGCCGCGAGAGCCCGACGCTGCCGTGGGCCGAGCGACGCGGCGTAGAGGTGCTGCACGCGGGTGGCGTCGCCTTCGATGATCGCGTCCAGCACGGACCCCGCCGTGCTCTCCGGACCGTGCTTCGACTGCTTCTGCAGCGTCCGGACGCGGTCGCCGACGTGGAAGTGCTGGTCCTGGAGGACGTGCGTGAGCTCGTGGACCAGGGTCTCCTTGACGGCCGGCGTCACGCGGTGCCCACGGACGGTGATCCGCTGGTCCTTGAACGAGTAGTAGGCGTCGACGGCGCCGCTCTTGAAGTCGTTGGTGGCGTCGAGGAGGTTCACGTCGCCGGCGATCAGCCCGAGGGCACGCAGCTGGGCGGTCGCGTGCCGGAGCTGGACCCGGTCGTCGTTGCTGAGGTCCTGGTCGTCGGTGGTCAGGGTCTTGGCGAACTTCGCCGGCGACAAGAAGCGCACCGGGACGGCGTGCAGGAAGTCGAGCCCACGCTCGTGCGCCGCGATCTTCGCGTACGGCGCGATCCGTCGGTCCCAGTGCGCGGGATACGACGGCGCCGCCTCCGGCGCGGCGGCCGGGGAGCTGTGGTCTGGTCTCAGCAGCACGAAGACCAGCGTTCCCGCGAGCGCGAGGGCCACGACCGCGGCGACGACGACGACCCACAAGGGGATGTCCGATGACTGGCCCGGCCCCGGTGGGGCCTCGTGCGGCGCAGCTGGAGGGGCCCCGAGATAGCTCATGGCCGGGAGGCTAACCCTGCGCAGACGGCCGTTTCCGGGAATTCGGGAAGTCGTTGTGAACACGTCACGGCCTTCCGTACCGCCCATGACCGGACCCTGAGTCGCGGGCCACACCACCCCGGGGGCGCGTCAGGGCCCCACCCGATGTGGCGGGAGGGCCGGGCGGGGCACAGTGGAGCCGTCGGGGAGACGCCCCGGCACCTCACCACGAAGGACGTGCAGCACCATGAACGACATCCGCCAGAGCTTCGCCCGGCACGGACTCGTCCGGTCGCAGGAGGGGCGGGTCCTGGGCGGTGTCCTCGCCGGCCTCGGCCGCCGTTTCGGCCTGGGCCCCTGGACCACCCGGCTCCTCTTCTTCCTGCTGCTGCTGGTCGTCCCCGGTAGCCAGATCCTGGTCTACCCGATCCTGTGGATCCTGATGCCCTCCGAGGAGAGCGTCGGAGGCCGGGTCCAGCACACGACGCCGACCCCGGCCGCCTGACGATGATCATGGGTCGTGTGCCCGAGCCCGCGCTCTGACGCGGTCTCGGGCACACGACCGCTCAGGCGCGACGGGTGCGCCGTACTCGTCGAGCCGACCGGTACGGCGTGCGCGTGACCTCGCGGTCCCGCGGATCGAGCGCGAGGGCCAGGGCCATGGCCCGGCTGCTGGTGAAGGGGGCGCGCATGGGGTCCTCCTCGGATCTTCGTGGTGTGCTCGGCTGTCTCCAGCCTGCCGCTGAGGCACTCCCGCGAGCATCGGTCAACGGCCCTAGTCGCTACCTCAGATCTGACACGGGGATCCGGGTCGATGAGCGGGGCTCGCTCTGAGGTGGGCCCGGCGGCCCGGGTCGCTAGGGTCGAGCCGTGACCACGACGTCGTCCGGACCCACCCTGCTGCCGACCTCGCTGGTGGGCAGCTACGCCCAGCCCGACTGGCTGATCGACCGCGCCAAGCTGGCCGGGCGCTTCCCGCCGCGAGTGCGGGCCAGAGAGCTCTGGCGGGTCGACCCGGCGTACCTCGAGCAGGCCCAGGACGACGCCACGTTGCTGGCGATCCGGGCCCAGGAGGCGGCCGGCATCGACATCGTCACGGACGGCGAGATGCGGCGGGAGTCGTACTCCAACCACTTCGCCACCGCGCTCGAGGGCGTCGACCTCGACAACCCCGGCACCGCGCTCGACCGGAGCGGGCACCCCAACCCCGTCCCCCGCATCGCCGGCCCGATCCGGAGGACCCGCCCGATCGAGGTCGACGACGTGCGATTCCTGCGCGCACACACCGACCACCCGATCAAGATGACCGTGCCCGGACCGTTCACGATGTCGCAACAGGCCCAGAACGATCACTACCCCGACCTCGAGTCCGCCGCGATGGCCTACGCCGCCGCCGTCAACGCCGAGGTCAAGGACCTCCACGCCGCCGGGGCCGACATCGTGCAGATCGACGAGCCCTACATGCAGGCCCGGCCCGACGCCGCCCGCGACTACGGTCTGGCCGCCCTGCAGGCGGCGCTCGACGGCGTCACCGGCACGACCGCGGTCCACATCTGCTTCGGCTACGCCGCGATCATCCACGAGCGACCCGAGGGGTACTCGTTCCTGCCCGAGCTGGCCGGCTGCTCGGCCGACCAGATCTCCATCGAGACCGCGCAGTCCCGACTCGATCTCGGCGTGCTGGCCGACCTTGCCGGCAAGACGATCATCCTGGGGGTGATCGACCTCTCCGATCACGAGGTCGAGACCGCCGAGGCCGTTGCCGACCGGGTCCGTCGCGCGTTCCCCTTCTCCCCGCCGGAGCAGATCACGATCGCCACCGACTGTGGGATGAAGTACCTGCCACGGGCCAGCGCCGAAGGGAAGCTGCGAGCGATGGCCGGAGCCGCGCGGATCCTGCGCTCGGAGCTCTGAGACGTAGCGCCGCGCGTCCGTACGGGGCACCATGGATCCGCACCGCACCAGTGCCGGCCGAGGGGAGCTGTGAGATGTCCGAGGAGAAGATGGTCGAGAGCGTCCAGTCGGCGCTGCGCGAGCTCGGGGTGACCGACGAGGTGACGGCAGCCGGGCAGTTCCAGCCGCGCGGGCACACGGGGAGCATGTTCGCCGGAGGGCTGATCGGCGACAGCCTCACCGGTGGTCTCGGTGGTGTCGCGGACTCGGTCGGCACCGTCGGCGGCGCCCTTGCGGGGGCGCGGATGCATGATGCCGCGAGCGGGCTGCCGCGCAGCATGCTGGTCGGCGTCACAGCCACCCATGTCTACGGGTTCGCCGCGGCCCACCGGAACAGTCCCGCCACCGCCTTGGTGTTCGGCCTCGCGCGCGACCGGCTCGAGGTCACGGTGCACCAGCGGGTGAACGTGCGGGTCCTCGAGCTCGTGGACACCAGCAGCGGCTCCAGCATCCAGCTCGAGGGCAACCGGATCCCGCTCACCCACACCAAGGACGTCATCGACGCGCTCTCCGGCTGACCCGGTCCGGCTGCGGCGCGGGCCGCCAGGTCACGAGTTCGTCGCCGAGGCGGCCGATCCGGCGTCGACGTCGTAGACTGTCCCCATCGGCATCGCGGCCTGGCGGACTGTTCTGGTCCCCAGCGCCCCGGGTGTCAGCGCCGCGAGGCGCGGCACGGCCGAGGCTCGATCCGTGAGACGGACCGGGCTGCCTTCACATCCACCCTCCGTCGGCGGGAAGGCACCGGAAGCGCACGGGGCGCAGCCGGTGACATCGCCCTTGAGGAAGAGAGCTGCTGGTTGGCCACACAGCGTCGGCGTCGATCCGGTGACAGCCGGACGGCTCAGCGACCGCGGAGCCGGAGCCAGAACCGCAGACGGGACGACGAGGGCATCATCCCGGTGCTCGCGCAGGCGGTCCGCGAGGTCGAGCGCGCCGTCACCAACCGCCAGCTCACGTCCGGGCAGCGCTCGCGCTACCAGGCCGTGGCCCTCCTGGCCCGCGCCGAGCGAACGCGCGTGCGCGCCGACGACTCCCTGACCGAGCAGCAGCGCGACACCCAGCTCAAGCGCCTCGACGGGGTGGCCACGATCCTGGCGCAGACCGCGGCCCGCGAGCCGTCCCTGTTCCACCTGCTGGCCGACGACGCCGAGATCTCCGACAACACGCGGCGCCTCGAGCGCGAGATGCAGGCCGCCGCCGGGCTGGAGCCGGAGCCGGAGCCGGAGCCTCCGAGCACGCCCGACGCGACCGGCGTACGACCGGACCGGAAGGTGCTGCCGCAGTCCGTGCTGTCGGCCCAGCTCGCCAACCCGTTCCTGGTCCCCGACTTCTCGCAGGCCGCCCCCCGCGTCCAGGGCCGCCTGGCGGGCTGGGAGCTGATCACCCCTCTGCTGAACTCGTTCGAGCAGGCGGCGCCCGGCTCCCCGGCGTGCATGGAGCTCCCCGAGCCGCGCCCGATGCTCCTGCCGCCCGGCGTCGACCTGATGGCCCACCAGTCCCGGTTGCTGGCCTCGGTGGCCGAGGGGCACCGCACGTTCCTGCTGGCCGACGAGCCCGGCCTCGGCAAGACCGCCCAGGCGCTGCTCGCCGCGCAGGTCGCGAACGCCTATCCCCTGCTGGCGATCGTGCCCAACGTCGTGAAGACCAACTGGGCGCGCGAGGCCGAGATGTGGACCCCCCAGCGGTCCGTCACGGTCATCCACGGCGACGGCGACACCGTCGACGGCTTCGCCGACATCGTGGTGGTCAACTACGAGGTGCTCGACCGCCATGTCGGCTGGATGAGCGAGCACGGCTTCCGCGGCCTGGTCGTCGACGAGGCCCACTACATCAAGAACAAGAAGTCGCAGCGCTCGCAGAACGTCCTCGAGGTCTCGCAGCGGATCCGGCAGCGCGTCGCGCGACCCCTGCTGATGGCGCTGACCGGCACCCCCCTGATCAACGACATCGAGGACTTCCGGGCGATCTGGCAGGTGCTCGGCTGGATCGAGGAGCGCAAGCCGGGCAACACCCTGATGGCGGCGCTCGAGGAGACCGGCTTCACGCCGGCCGACCACGCGTTCTACCCCGCGGCCCGTCAGGTCGTGGTCGACCTCGGCATCGTCCGACGCCGCAAGGTCGACGTCGCAGCAGACATCCCGGCCCGCCGGATCGCGGACCTGCCGGTCGAGCTCGAGGGTGCCGTCGGCCGTTCGATCCGGGAGGCGGAGGAGCAGCTCGCGCAGCGTCTGGTCGGTCGCTACCAGGCGGCGCTCGAGCACCGTCGGGCCGGCTTCTCCCACGTCGGTCCCGACGGCATCGACCACGAGCTCGTACGACGGGTGGCCGAGCGCGAGGTCGCCGAGGGCAGCGAGGCCGAGACCGGCGACAACGTCTTCGCGATGGTGCGCAAGATCGGCCAGGCGAAGGCCGAGCTCGCCACCGACTACGCCGTGCAGCTCGCGCGCAGCGCCGGCAAGGTCGTCTTCTTCGCCAAGCACCTCGACGTCATGGACACCGCCGAGGAGATCTTCGCCCGGCGGGGCGTCCGGACCACCACGATCCGCGGCGACCAGACTCGCACCGCACGCCAGGCCGCGATCGACGGCTTCGTCGACGACCCCGACGTCAAGGTCATCGTCTGCTCACTGACGGCCGCCGGCGTCGGCATCAACCTCCAGGTCGCGTCCAACGTCGTGCTCGCCGAGCTCTCGTGGACCAACGCCGAGCAGACCCAGGCGATCGACCGCGTCCACCGGATCGGGCAGCACGAGCCCGTCACCGCGTGGCGGATCATCGCCGCTCAGACGATCGACTCGAAGATCGCCGAGCTCATCGACAGCAAGGCCGGGCTCGCGGCCCGTGCGCTCGACGGGGCGGACGAGGAGGCCACGACCACGGCCGACGTCCAGATCGAGACGCTGATCGCGCTCCTGACCGAGGCGCTGGCCCGGGCCGCCGACCGCGACTGACCGTCGTCGGCGGTCAGTGCAGGAGGTGCAGGGCCCGCGCCATCCGCCACCGTGGCCGGGTGGGTGAAGCCACGTCCGCCTCGGCCGCCGGCTTCCCCGCGCCCACCTGCCGGCGACCACGTCTCTCCCGACGAGCCTCGGCTCGCTCGATGTCCTCCTGGATCAGGTCGAAGGCGACCATCTGCGCCATCGCGCGGCTGTTGATGAAGGTGTGCATGGCTCGACTCCTGGCTTCGGGGCTCGGTCTCGTGCCTCGAACCTGCCGGTAAGCCGTCGCCCGCACATCGGGCATCTGCCGTAGGCCCGGTCCGCACGGGCCGGGCGGCAGCAGGGTGGGGCACGCGAGTTCGCAATACCCCAAGGGGTATGTACGATGGGATCACACACACCCCCTGGGGTATCTCACGAGCTGATGCCGCCCTCGACGAGAAGGAAACCCGATGACCACCGCCGCCCCCGCCCCCGCTGCCACGTCCACCCACGGCCACGGTCACGGCAGGGACGTGCTCGACGCCCTGAGCCCGCTCCACCGCGAGCTGCGCCGCGCCGTTCCCGACGTCTACCAGGGGTTCGGCGCGCTCCACCACGCGGCGTTCGCGCCGGGCGCGCTCGACGCGCGGACCAAGGAGCTGATCGCGCTGGCGATCGGCGTCGTCGAGGGCTGCGACGGGTGCATCGCCTCGCACGCCCAGGCCGCCGCCAAGGCCGGCGCGAGCAAGCAGGAGGCCGCCGAGGCCATCGGTGTCACCTTCTTGATGAAGGGCGGGCCGGCCACGATCTACGGCCCGCGCGCCTACAGCGCGTTCTGCGAGTTCGCCGACTCGCTCGGCTGAGCGAACCGGCGAAGGCCACGGGGCCACGCAGGCGTCCCGTGCACTGCCGCGCCCGAGAGAGCGTGTCGAGAAGGTGCCGGATTGTCAGACGCTGCCCTCTTGTCCCGGAGCCGCCGCGGGGTGACAGTGGGTGGGTCGCGTCGAGGAGGCACTGATGAGCACCGTCATCGCCCCGATCGGGGTCCGCCCATTCCGGGGTCGTCGTGAGCGGCGTGCCGAACGCCGTCGCCTGACCCGGCACGACGTGCTCTCTGCCCGACTGGCCGAGCTGCACTCGATCGCCGACCTGCTCGCGCGCGCCACGACGATCGTCGCAGAGGGCTGGGTGCAGGGCGCCTGGTTCGCCGTCTCGACGCCGAGCGGCGAGCGTGTCGTCACGGGCTACGACCTCCGGCTGCTGCACAGCGGCCCGGTGACGGGCGCCTGCCTGGTCGGCGCCGTCGTACAGGCGGGTGGCGGCCCCGCCGCCGTCAGGTCGCAGGCCGTGCAGCGGACCCTGGACCTGACCTGGCACACGCTGCGTGAGGAGCCCGGCCGCGGGGTCGCCTGGAGCCCCGCGCCACCGGTGCGCACGCTGCAGGTCCTCGACCTGACGCACTGGAACGACGCGCCGCGACGCACGCGCGACGACGTCGTCGACCTGCTCACGGCAGCGCAGGGCACCGTTGCGCTGGAACGCGACCGCTGCCTCCACGAGCAAAGGGCCCTGGCGACCGCCTGAGGGACCTTCGTCTCTGGGCCCCGAGGGTCGCGAGGACGAGCCTGGCGGTGTACCGGCGGGGTGACAGGAGGAGTCCGGTGAGCAGTGCGACATCCGAGACAGCCACGGGCGAGATCGTCGTCGGCGTGGACGGGTCACCCCAGTCGCGGCAGGCCCTGCGGTGGGCCGCGCAGCTCGCGGCGCACGTTCGGTGCGCCGATCACCGTGGTGACGGCGTGGGAGTACCCCACCGTGTACGGCCTCGCCACGCCGCTCACGAGCTGGAACCCCGAGGACGACATGCGCCAGGTCCAGGACCAGGTCATCGCCGGGGTGTTCGGGGACCACCCGCCTCGCGACCTGGGCCGGGTGCTCGAGTCCGGGCAGCACAGCGCACGTCCTGCTCCGGGCGAGCGAGGACGCGCTGATGCTCGTGGTCGGCAGCCGCGGGCACGGCGGCTTCGCCGGTCTGCTGCTCGGCTCGGTGAGCGCCGCCGTGGCCGAGCACGCGTCGTGCCCCGTGCTGATCGTGCACGGCGACCGGCCCCCACCGGCGGGGTCGACGTCGGCTCAGTCGGCGACGTAGAACATCCGCTTGTTGACGAACTCGTCCATGCCGAGCGGACCGAGCTCGCGACCGAAGCCGCTCCGCTTCACCCCGCCGAACGGCACCTCCGCTCCCTCGCCGGCCGGCGTGTTCACGTTGGACATCCCGACCTCGAGGCGCTGGGCGATCCTGGTGGCCCGCTCCGGGTCCTTGCTGAAGACCGCGCCACCGAGGCCGTAGGCCGTGTCGTTGGCCAAGGCGAGCGCCTCGTCGTCGTCGGAGACCTTGTAGACGACGGCCACCGGCCCGAACAGCTCCTCGCGGTAGGCCCGCATGTCCTGGGTGATCCCGGTGAGCACCGCCGGTGAGTAGTACGCCGCCGGGCCCTCGCCGAGCACACCTCCGGCGTGCAGCGTCGCGCCCTTGCTGACCGCGTCGTCCACCTGCTCGGCCAGGATCTCCGCGGCCCGACGCGACGAGAGCGGCGCGAACGTGCCCTCCTCCTCGGCCGTCGGGTCACCCGGACGGAGGCCCTTCGCGTGCTCGGTGAGCCGCGCGACGAAGCCGTCGAAGACGTCGTCCATGACGATCATGCGCTTGTTGGAGTTGCAGGCCTGGCCGGTGTTGCTGATCCGGGTCTCCCAGGCCGTGTCCGCCGCGCCCTCGACGTCGTCGGTGTCGAGGATGACGTAGGGGTCGGAGCCGCCGAGCTCGAGCACGCACTTCTTGAGGTTCTTGCCGGCGATCGCCGCGACGACGGCGCCCGCGCGCTCCGAGCCGGTCAGGGACACACCGGCGATGCGCGGATCGGAGATCATGGTCTCCACCTGGTCGTGCGACGCGAAGACGTTGACGTAGGCACCGTCGGGCACCCCGGCGTCCTTCATCAGCTGCGCGACGGCGAGCGCGGAACCGGGTACCGACTCGGCGTGCTTGAGGATGATGGTGTTGCCCAGCATCAGGTTCGGCGCCGCGAAGCGGGCGATCTGGTAGAAGGGATAGTTCCACGGCATGATCCCGAGCAGGGCTCCGATCGGGAGCTTCTGGACCACCGCCTTGCCGCCCGAGAAGGTCTTGATCGGCTGGTCCGCGGCGAGGGTCGGGCCCTCGTTGGCGAAGTAGTCGAAGATGTCGCCGCAGAACTCCGCCTCGCCGACCGCCTCGCTCAGCGGCTTGCCCATCTCACGCGTGGCGATCGCGCCCAGCTCGTCCTTGCGCTCCACGAAGAGCTCGGCAACCCGGTGGACCACCTTGGCGCGGTCGTCGATCGAGACGTCCTTCCACGCGTCGTACGCCGCATGGGCCGACGCGAGGGCCGCCTCGATCTCGGCGTCGCTCGCCGTGTCGAAGGTCTGCTCCACCTGACCCGTCGCCGGGTTGAGGATCTGGTAGGCGGGGGACGTCTGGGCCTGGCTCATCGCACTTCTCCTTGCTCGGGGCTCGCTGAGACGAAACTAGCCGGTCCACCCCGACGGGCGATACCGGGTGCCGCCGTCCAGGCCGTGCCATGCTCGGCGGCATGAGACGCGTGCTGGTGCCGACCGCGGTGTTCGCCGCCTTGGTGTTCGCCGGCTACGCCCTGCTCAGCGACGCCTCCCTGGCGGACTCGCTGGTCAAGGCGCTGGTCGTCGGCGCAGTCTTCGCCCTGGTCCAGGGCTGGCTCGTCTGGCGTCGCGCCCGGCGCGACGAGACGACGACGCCGTGAGCGAGCAGGAGATCGACGACTACCTGGCCGGTCTCGGGGAGCCGCAGCGCGGCACCTGAGCCACCTGCCCCACAGCGGCGACGTGCTCTGAGCGACTAGGGCGCCGCCGGGGCCAGGACGAGGTCGAACCCGATCCGCGACCAGGGCCCGGCCACGGCGCGGCCGTCCGGTGTGGGGGTCGCGGGCGGCTGGTGGGCGACGTCGACGACGAGCGAGTCGCGCACACCGAAGACGCTGTCGGTCTGGAGGTAGGCGTCACCGCGCGGGAAGACGTGGGTGACGAGCGTGCGGTAGCCGTCGGCGACGACCATCAGGTGCAGGTGGGAGGCGCGCATCGGGGAGCGGCCGGTGGCCCGCAGGAGGTCGCCGACGGGACCGTCGTCGGGGATCGGGTACGGCGTGGGGGTGACCGCCCAGAAGCGGTAGCGGCCGTCGGCGTCGGTGTGGAGATGACCGCGCGCGCCGACGCGGTCGTCGTCGTACTGGACGTCGTAGCGCCCGTCGGCGTCGGCCTCCCACACCTCGACCAGGGCACCGGCGACGGGTGAGCCGGAGGTGTCCAGCACGGCGCCCTCGACCCAGCACGGCTCTCCCGCGGCGCCGCCGGAGATGTCGCCTCCGAGCCCGACGTCGGGTGATCCCTCGACGAAGAACGGCCCGAAGACCGTGGCCTCGGTCGCGTTCGCGTACGCCTGGTTGTTGATCGTGATCGTCTGCATCGACGCGCCGAGCACGTCCGAGAGCAGGATGAACTCCTGACGCCGGTCGTCGGTGAGGTGACCGACGGCGGTGAGGAACTCGATCGCGCGCCACCACTCGTCCTCGGTCAGCCGCGTCTCGCGCAGGAAAGCGTGGAGGTGGCGCGTCAGCGCCTCGACCAGCTCCCGGGTGCGAGGGTCCGGCGTTCCGGCGAACGACGCCACCACCCGTTCGACCAGGTCCGCCTCGCGTGCCTGCTGCTCGGGAGAGACGTCGTCGCTCATCCGGGGTCCTTCCCCTCGTACGCCGCGTGGAGCAGGGCCGAGACCGCGGCGGCCGTCACCGGCACCGGGTTGCTCGGCGGGGCGACCTCGACGATCGGACCGACGGCCCGCTCGAGGTCCGACTCGACGAGGCCGAGGTCGCGCAGAGAGCGTGGCGCGTCGACCTCTGCCCGCAGCCGCTGCAGTCCGACGAGCGCGGTGTGCGCTCCCGAAGGCCGCGGCCATCCGGACGTCGAGGTCGGGTACGGCCGGGGCGTTGAGCGCGAGCACGTGGGGCAGCACGACGGCATGCGTCTCGGCGTGCGGCAGGTCGAACATCCCGCCCAGCACGTGGCAGATCTTGTGGTGCAGGCCCGAGCCGGCCGACGCGAAGGCCACGGCCGACAGGTACGCGCCGTAGAGCGTCCGCTCGCGGCCGGCGAGCCCCCTCGGGTCGGTGACGACCCGGGGCAGTCCGGCGTTCAGCGCGCGGATGCCCTCGAGCGCCAGGGCCTGGTCGATGGGGTCGGCGCGCGGGCCCCACATCGCGTCGACGCAGTGCGCGAGCGCGTTGAGTCCCGAGGCGACGCTCGTGGCGACGGGCAGTCCGAGCATCAGGCTCGCGTCGTAGACGACGGCGCGGGGCAGCACCCGCCGGTCGACGCCCGTGGTCTTGCGGCCGTCCTCGGTCAGGCCCCAGACATCGGTGGCCTCCGAGCCGGCGTACGTCGTCGGCACCGCCACGATCGGTAGTCCGGTGGTGAGGGCGACCGCCTTGGCCAGCCCGGTCGTGGAGCCACCGCCGACACAGACGAGCGTGTCCACGTCGTGCCGACGTGCCGCTGCCCGCGCGCGCTCGGCGACCTCGACCGGGACGTGCCGGACGACCTCGGTGTGGAGCAGGGCGACGGGTATGCCGGCGAGCACCGGCCCGACCCGGTCGGGGTCGGTCGCGATCGCCATCGCCCGCGACCCCTCGAGCCGGCGTACCTCCTGGGCCACCGCGTCGGCCGCTCCACCCGCGGCGAAGTGCACGCGCTGCGGCAGGGTCTCGTGTGCGAAGCGCAGGGAGTCCGGGATCCACCTCACATCATCGACGTCGCGCCGGCCGGCCACCATCCCCGTCCGCACCGGGCGACCATCCGGGCCGGATCCACCTCGCCAGGACGGATCCGGCTCCCTCGGTCAGCGGAGGTGCAGAACGACGTCGCTCCCCATCGCCGTCGGCGTCAGGGTGCCGCTCCCGGACCTGCCGGCGTAGGCGCCGGTGCCGCCCGTGACGACGAGCCGCACCTTCAGGTTCGCGTTGTCGGTCAGCGCGCGGGTCGTGATGGTGCCACGGGCCAGGATGAAGTCGACCTCGCACTGCTTGAGGCCCGGAGCGGCCGTGGTGACCACCGTGCACGAGGCGGCGGTACGCCCGTGCGCGCCGGACACGACATGGCTGCTGACGTAGAAGGAGTCCCCGGCGGAGGGACCGGCGGGCGCCGCGTCCACCGGCTGCTGCGTGTCGAGCTTGTTGGTGAACGAGAGCGTGGTGCGTCCCTGCGCGTGGGCGCTCTGAGCGGCGTAGAGGGTGGTGGCCGCCGCCGTCGCGGCCATGGTCAGGGCGAGTGTTCGGGTGTGGCGCATGTCGTGCTCCTTGCCTCAGCGGGTCGGTGTGGGACCACCCACCCTCGACGAGCGGAGCACCGCAGCGCTTCCGTGGAACCCGCAATTGCCGGATGATCACAGTGGTGGCAGTGGGCGTGATCGGGCGAGCGGCCGAGTGGTCCGCCCTGTCCGAGCTGCTCGCCGCAGCCGGCGCCGGCCAGGGAGGCGCGGTGCAGCTGGTCGGCGAGGCCGGCATCGGCAAGTCGACGGTGCTGGCCCGGGTGGCCGCGGCTGCCGTCGGGTTCACGGTGCTGGAGGCGAGCGGCGTACGCGCGGAGTCGCAGCTTCCTTTCGCCGGGCTCGAGACCCTCCTGCGGCCTCTGCAGCACCTCATACCTGCGCTGCCGGCCGCGCAGGCGAGCGCCGCGGCGACGGCCCTGGGCCAGCAGTCCGCGGCCGAGGGCGGTGAGCTCGTGCTCGCAAGCGCATGCCTCCGGCTCTTCGCGTTGGCCGCCGAGGAGTCCCCCGTGCTCGTGATCGCGGACGACGTCCACTGGTTCGACGAGGAGTCGTGGAGGGCCCTCTCCTTCGCGGTCCGCCGGCTCGCCGGCGAGCCGATCGCGGCCGTGCTGTCGTCGCGGCCCACGGAAGGCAGGAGTGTCGAGGGCGTCCCGACACTGGTCCTCGAAGGGCTGGCCGCGGACGACGCCGAGGCGGTACTGCGGAGCGTGCAGGCCGACCTCGCCTCCGACGTCTGCCGACAGCTCCACCACCGCACCGGTGGCAATCCGCTGGCTCTGGTCGAGGCGGCGCACGGGTTGAGCCCCCGGCAGCGGCGCGGTGGCGAGGCACTGCCCGAGGGGCTGTCCACCAGCGCGGACCTGACGTCGTACTTCGGTGACCGGCTCGCGGCCTGCCCGCCGGCCACCCGCCACCTCCTCCTGCTGGCCGCGCTCGAGGGCCGAGGAGATCTCTCCGTGGTCGCGGCCGCGGCCGCCGAGGCGCACCTGGACCTGTCGGACCTGGCGCCGGCCGAGCGCGCGGGCCTGGTGTCGGTGGTCGGGCACCGGGTCGTGTTCCGACATGCTCTCGTCGAGGCCGCCCTGCTCCATCACACCTCACCCGAGGAGCGCCGCGAGGCCCATGCCGTCCTGGGGGAGGCCCTCCGCGCCGACGACAGCCGGTCGGTGTGGCACGCCGCGTGGGCCGCGATCGGCCCCGACGCGAGGGTGGCCGGAGCACTTGCGGACCTCGGCGCGCGGTCGCAGGGCAACGCGGCACAGGCCTCGGCCAGTGCAGCCTTCGAACAGGCGGCCGCCCTCACGCCAGACCCGGGTCTGCGGACCGAGCGACTCCTCCTGGCCGCGGAGGCCGCCCTGGCAGGAGGGGCCACCCTGAAGGCGCACGCACTGGCGTCGGAGATCCAGGAGGACCTGCTCCCTCGCTCCGCACGGGGGCGACCTGCCTATGTCGAGGGACGCGCCGCCATGTTGCTGGGGCGCCCAGGAGAGGCCGGCCCGCTCCTGCTCGAGGCCACCCGCGGGCTGGACGCTGCGGGGAGCGCGGAGGCGCTGAACTGGGCGGTCCACGCGGCGATGGAGAGCGGTGACCGTGACTTCGCCGAAGCGCTGGTGGCCCGTGCCGCCCAGCTCCCGACGCCGGACGACCCCGTGTTGGCGTTCCACGTCGCACGAGCTCGGTCGTCGCTCCTGGGGTTCACGGGGTTCTCCCACGACTCCCTGGAACTGCTCCGGACCGCGATCGAGGCAGTGCTCGAGGCGAACGCCCTCGGCGAGAGCCCGGCTGCCTGGTTGGCGCTCGGCCAGGCCACCTGCGACCTCGGCGACGTGATCGCCGGGCGCCGACACTTCGTCACCGCCGCTGCCCACGCCCGGGGGCAGGGCGACCTGCCGCGGCTGGTCCAGGCCCTCGAGGGCCAGTCGTTCGCCGAGCACATGCTCGGCGAGTGGACGATGGCCTACGCCACGGGCACCCGCGCCCTGGAGCTGATGGGCGGCGACAGGTCGCCGTACCAGCGGGCCGAAGTGCTGCAGAACCTCGCTGAGATCGATGCCGCCCGGGGCGACGAGGTCGCCTGCCGCCGTCGGTGTGACGAGGTCCGCGACCTCGCCGACCAGCTGGGGCTGCGACTCCTGGCCGTTCTGGCAGACCGACGCGAGGCGCTGCTCGATCTCGGCCTCCATCGGCTCGGGGCGGCACAGACCCGGCTGCGTCGGATCCTGGTGACAGTACGTCGGCTGGATCTGCAGCACCCCTTCTACTCGCCCATCCCCGATCTGGTCGAGGTGTACGTGCGCACGGGAAGGCGTCAGGGCATCGAGGAGCTCATCGAGGAGTTCGACTCCCTGTCCGGCCGCGGACTGCACAGCCAGGCGCAGGCCCGGGTCCTCCGGCTTCGCGCGCTGGTCGCCCCTCGGGGCGAGTACGACCATCTGTTCGAGGAGTCCGTCGCCCTCGACGTCGCGACCGGCATGGACTTCCTGCGGGCGCGGACCCTGCTCTGCTACGGGGAGCGGCTACGGCGCGACCGTCGACGGGTCGATGCGCGACCGGTGCTGACCGAGGCTCTGAGCGTCTTCGACGCGCTCGACGCGGTGCCCTGGTCTCAGCGAGCCCGCGCCGAGCTGGCGGCGACCGGCGAGACGCTGCAGCCGGCGGGCGTCTCGTCGACGGGAACCCTGACGCCCCAGGAGCTCCAGATCGCGGTCCTGGTGGCGGAAGGACGGCGCAACAAGGAGATCGCAGGCATGCTCTTCTTGTCGATCCGCACCGTGGAGTTCCACCTCACGCGGATCTACCGGAAGCTCGGCGTGGCGAACCGTGCCGCCCTCGCCTCGCGCCTGGCCGGCGCCGCGCTCGCCGTTCCCGCACCGGCGGACCCGGCGTGAACGCGGACGCACCGGGGCGCTCGTCTCGACCGCGTTGCCCGAAGCCTTTGGGAATTTCTCAGGAACCCGTCGATGGCCCGGGTGGGCCACGGGAGATCCGGCTCTCGCGCCCCATGCGTCACAGGAGTCGACCATCGGTCTCCGCGGTCCGGACGGTCGCCCCGGCGTGCGTGGCCCGAGGACGCCATTCAACCCGAGGCCGGAGTGGCTCTACTCTCACCACCTGAGGTCGGCCCGAGGCTGGACCGGCACAGACGGGGGTGATTGGACCGCGGCGGTGTGTCGGGGGGCGCGGCCGCGGTCTTCCGCCCTTGGTCCTCGAGTGCCCCTACGGGAGCTCGGCCTCGATCTCCTCCTCCGGCTCCAGCGGCTCGCGCGCCGTCTTGGCCCACGAGCCCCGGCCCGTCAGCTGGCGTGCCAGCCCGCGCGCGATCGCCGGGAACGTGAGCCACGAGTAGACCGTGTAAGGGAGCAGACAGCCGATCGCCACCATCAGACCGCGGAAGCCGCGGCCTCGCGCCAGCAGCGCGAACAGCCCCGGACCCGCGGTGGTGGCCAGGAAGAACACCACGATCGGCCACGCCGCCGACCAGAAGCCGATGTCGGTGGTGAGCGCGATCACGACAGCCGTGGCGAGGGCCAGGGCGGTGTACATCTGGAGCGCCGGGAGGAGCAGGTAGGCGGTCATGTCGAGCCGGGCGAGCGGCGAGACCCGGGCTCGTCGGACGGTCGAGAAGAGGCTCATCGCCTGCCAGGACCCCTGCGCCCATCGGGTGCGCTGACGGTAGAGCGGACGCAGCGCTGTCAGGCCCTGTTGGCTGACGTGCGTGCGCACCTCGTGGTGGCCGTGCCAGCCCGCCTCGAGCAGCCGCAGGCCGATGTCCTGGTCCTCGGTCAGGCGGTGGCGCCACGGTCCGTCGACGGTGGCGACGGCATCCAGCGCCGAGAGCCGGTTGAACTGGCCGTTGCCGCCCATGTTGGCCGTCCCCCACGCCGTACGCCCGAGCTGGATAGACGAGCCCGAACACGGAGAACTCCACGTCCTGTGCCCAGCTCAGCCACCGGTGTCGGTTGTAGATCAGCACCTGCACCTGGACCCCGGCCGTGCGCGGGTCGCCGAAGTGGGGCGCCACGCTCTCCGGGGCCCCCGGCTCCAGCCGTCCGTCGGCGTCGACGATCACGATCACCACGTCGTCGGGTGTGCGGTGTCGGTGCGCGGGGGCGGTGAGCACCGTGTCGTGCACGTAGTGCCACGCGTTGTTGAGAGCGGCCGCCTTTCCGTGCCGGGCCTCGGGCGGGTCGCGCCGCAGGACCTTCAGGAAGGGGTCGTCCATGGCGGCCAGCAGGTCGGGGGTCGCGTCGTCCGACCCGTCGTCGACCACGATCACCACCTTCTCGGTGGCCCGCACGGCCCGCAGGCGCGCAACGCTGTCGGCGATCGTCACCTCCTCGTTGAGCGCGGGCACCAGGAACACCCAGAGGAAGTCCGCCTCGCCGCGCGCGTCGGGGGACGCCGCGATCCGAGCCAGCATCCGGCGGGCGGCGCGCGCCTTCCACCGCAGCACGACGAGCTGGGCGAAGGACAGGAGGGTGACCAGCAGCGCGATCACGAAGCCGACCTGGATGACGACCGGCAACCCGGCGTACGGGTTCCACCAGGTGCCGCCGTTCACGACATGGCCCCGGCCGTCATCTCACGTCGGCTCCCTCGAGCAGCTCGTCGTGCGCCTCCGGTACGGCGAGCCGGTCGGGCATCGAGTGGGTGATGGCTGCCCGGGGGTCGTCGTCGAATCCGCCGGCCCTGAGCACCGCGAGCCGGTCGAAGCCGCTGCCGAACGGCGACGGCTCGGGCGCCGCGAAGGCGACGTGCTCGAACGAGGCGACGATGCGCTCGGACGCGTGACCGTCGCCGTAGGGGTTGTTCCGTGAGGCCATCGCGAGATAGGCCTCGGGGTCGTCGAGGAGGGTGGCCGCGCTGGACACGATCGCGTCGACGTCGGTGCCGACCAGCTTCAGCGTCCCGGCATCGACGCCCTCCTGTCGCTCGGTCTCCTCGCGGACGACGAGCACCGGCGTGCCGAGTGCGGGCGCCTCCTCCTGGATGCCGCCCGAGTCGGTGATCGCCAGGTAGGCCCGCTTGAGCAGGCGGGCGAAGGCGGTGTACTCCATCGGGCGGACCAGCGACACGTTCCCGCGTCCGGAGAGCCGTGCCTCCAGCACCTCGGCGACGCGCGGGTTCGGGTGCACCGGCAGGACGAACCGGACGTCGGGGTAGCGGTCCGCCAGGGTCGCGACCGCCGTCCCGATCCGCTCCAGACCGGAGCCCCAGTTCTCCCGCCGGTGGGCGGTCACGACCACGACCCGGGTCGCCTCGTCGTTCTCCAGGTCGGCGAGCAGCGGGTCGCCGTACGAGGTGCGGAGCGCGGCCGCCCAGTCGAGCGCGTCGATGGCGGTGTTGCCGCACACGAAGATCCGGTTCAGTGGCACGCCCTCACGGACGAGGTTCTCGCAGTTGCGGTGGGTCGGCGCGAGATGGAAGGCCGCGACCCGCGAGATGATCTGGCGGTTGAGCTCCTCGGGGTACGGCGAGCGGGTGTTGCCGGTGCGGAGCCCGGCCTCGACGTGGACCACCGGGATCTGCAGGTGGAACGCCGACACCGCCGCCGCGGCCGCGCTCGTGGTGTCGCCGTGCACGACGCACGCCGCCGGGTAGGTCTGGTAGTCGCGCTCCTGGACGGGGCCGGTCGACCGTCCGAAGGTCTCGATGCAGAACCGCTCGAACCCGGTGAGCACGGCACAGAACAGGCCGTTGAGGCTGAGCGCAGGGTCCGCGACCGCCAGGTTGACGTCGACGTCGAGACCCGCGAGCCCGAGCACGTCCTCGACCACACGAGGGTGCTGGCCGGTCGCGACGACCACCGGGTCCATGTGGGGGCTCGCGCGGATCGCCTTCACCAGGGGCAGCAGCTTGATCGCCTCGGGGCGTGTGCCCACGACGACCAGCACCTTGCGCGGTGAGCTCGGCACGTACGAGGAGCCCGGACCCTCATCCATCCGCCCACCCTAGGCCCCCTGGCCCGAGAGGGCCACGGGTGCCAGGCGGCGTCAGAGGACCTTGGTGCCGTACATCTCGCCGAGCGGGTCGGCCAGCAGCTCCAGCCGGGCACCGTCGGGATCGCGGAAGTAGATCGACTTCTCGCTCTCGACGAGGTACTCGACGCCGGCCGCGTCGAGGTTGCCCCGGAGGTGGTCCCACTTCTCCTGGGTCACCGAGATGGCCAGGTGGTGCAGGCCGCCGAGCACCTCGGCGTAGGGGCCGAGGTCGAGCCCGGGAAGGTCGAAGAAGGCCAGCAGGTTGCCGTGACCGATGTCGAAGAAGAAGTGGTTGGAGCCCCGGTAGTCACGGTTCTCGAAGATCTCGGTGAGCGGGAACTCCAGCACCCCTTGGTAGAACTCGATGGTCCGCCGTACGTCGGAGCACAGCAGCGCGAAGTGGTGCAGCCCGCGAGCACTGCTCTCGGGCCGGTCCGCTGACTCGAGCAGGAAGTCCTGCTTGATCCGCTCGCGCTCGGCCTCGATGGCCGCCAGGTCGATCGTCATCTCGCTGCCCCCTCGTCGTTGACGTTTCATCTTTCATGATGGAGGCCCGGCGGGCTCGCCGCCAGTGGTCAGCCGCGCGGGAACACCACGATCGAGCGCCCGCCCTCGCCGCGGCGCATCCGGTCGAACGCGGCCGGCACGCCCTCGAGGTCGATCCGGTCGGTGACGGTGGCGCCCAGGTCGATCCGGCCGGCGCGCAGGTGGTCGACGAGGACCGGGATGTCGCGCTCGGGGTCGCTGTTGCCGTAGACGCTGCTGGTCAGGGTCCGCGCGAAGTGGAAGAGCTCGAGCGGGTTGAACGTCACCTGCTGGTCCCGCGGCCCGAGGCCGACGACCACGCACGTGCCGCCTCGTCGTACGGCGGTCCAGGCGGTGCGGATGGTGGACGCGGAGCCGACGCACTCGAGCGCCTTGTCCGCACCCCGTCCGTCCGTCATCGCCCTCACCTGCTTGGCCAGCGTCGGGCCGGCGAGCAGGAAGTCCGTGGCACCCGCGGCGCGGGCCAGGGACCCCTTGGCCTCGGAGGTGTCGACGGCGATGACCCGCCCGGCGCCCGAGAGGCGTGCACCGGTCACCGCCGAGAGACCGACCCCGCCGAGGCCCACGACCAGCACCGTCTCGCCGGGCTGCACCTGCGCGGCGTGCTGCGCGGCCCCGACGCCGGTGAGGATCGCGCACCCCAGCAGCGCCGCCTCCTCGAGCGGAACGTCGTCCGGGAGCGGCACGACGGCGGCCGCCGGGCAGACCACCTCCTCGGCCATCGCACCCAGGCCGAGACAGGCCTCGACCGGCGAGCCGTCGGCGAGCGACCCTCCCGGCGTACCGGTCACGCCCTCGACCGCCGAGCACAGCCACGGCTCGCCGTGGCGGCAGAACCAGCACGTGCGGCACGGCACCGCCCAGTTGAGGACGACGTGGTCGCCGACCTCGACGGCGGTCACGTCGTCGCCGACCTCGGTGACCACACCCGCCGCCTCGTGACCGAGGACCAAGGGATAGGAGGGCGACAGCGTGCCGTTGACCATCGACAGGTCGGAGTGGCAGACACCGACGCCGGCGACCCGGACGCGGACGTCGTCGGGCGTGAGCGGCCGGAGCTCGACGTCCATCACCTGGAGGGTGTCCGTCGCGACGGCGACGAGTGCGCGCGACATCGTGCTCCCTTCGGTCGACCGCTGTCCGCTCGATCGTAGGTGGTGCCGGCGGAGCGTCGCCCGGGCGTGGCTAGGCTCGCGCGCATGACCGCCCTGCAGCTCGTGCTGGCCGCGATCTGCGTGGTGGTGGCCGGATGGCTGGTCGTGCTGATCGCGCTCGACCGGCTGCCCGGCGACCTGCTCTACGGCGTCCTGGCCGTCATCGAGGTCGGCCTCGTCGTCCAGCTCGTGATCGGGCTGGTCCGGGTGTTCGGCGACCACGGCGACCTCAACGTGGCGGCGTACGTCGGCTACCTCGTCGGGTCGCTGCTGGTCCTGCCGATCGCGTTCCTCTGGTCGGTCGGCGAGCGCACCCGGTCGGGCACCGCGGTCCTGCTCGTCGGCGTCGTGGCGGTGGCGTTCCTGTTCCTGCGCCTGCAGCAGCTGTGGTCCTACCGGTGACCGACCGCGCTCCGTCCACCCGCCACGGCCTCGGCCGGGTACTCGTCTTCGTCTACGGCCTGTTCGCCGTCGCGGCCACGGCGCGGGCCCTGGTCCAGCTCGCCACCGACGCCTCGAAGGCGCCGGTCGCCTACGCGCTGTCGCTGTTCTCGGGGCTGGTCTACATCGTCGCCACGTGGGCCCTGGCCACCGACCGCCGGAAGGTGGCGATGGCGACGATCCTCGTCGAGCTGACCGGCGTCCTCGTGATCGGCACGCTCAGCCATCCCGACCACATCGACCGGGCCAGCGTGTGGTCCGACTACGGGAACGGATACGGCTACGTGCCTCTCGTCCTGCCCCTCGTCGGGCTGTGGTGGCTGTGGCGCCTCGGCCGCACGCCGGCCGGAGCCGGGTGACGGCCCTGTCGGGATACCCGGCTCACCGGGGATCTTGGCACTTCTCGGGGTTTGCAACGGCCGACAAGTGACGGGAGTGCCTCGCCGCTGTGACGGGGGTGACCCGTGGTACGACGGGCTCCCGGATCAGCGGCGGCCGCTGAAGGCGGCCGCGCTGTGGGTACCGCCGCTCCCGCCGGTACGACGTGAGCGGTTGCCGCCCGACTGCTGGCCGGACCGCTTCTGACCCGACCTCTGGCTCGACGACGTCTGGCCGGACGGGCCCTGGCGCGGGGCGCTGCCGCGCCCACGGCCGCCACCACGGCGGCTGCGCCCTCCGCCGCCGCCACCGGAGCGCGTCCGGGGCGACGACGAAGGAGTCGTGGTCTCCAGCGAGCCGGACAGCGTCCGCTCGCCGGGAGCGAGCTCGACCAGGACGGGGTGGCTCGAGCCGTTGATGCGGGTGGTCGTCGGCTTGATGCCGGCGGCGCGCGTCAGGTCGCGTACGTCGCGGACCTGCTCGCTGGTCATCAAGGTGACGACGGTGCCGGCGTTGCCGGCGCGCGCCGTACGACCGGAGCGGTGCAGGTAGGCCTTGTGCTCGACCGGCGGGTCGGCGTGGACCACGAGCGCCACGTCGTCGACGTGGATCCCACGGGCGGCGATGTCGGTGGCGACGAGGGCCTCGGCCTTCCCTGAGTGGAACGCCTCCATGTTGCGGGTCCGTGCGCCCTGGCCGAGGTTGCCGTGGAGCTCGACGGTGGGGACACCGCTCTTGTTCAGCTGGCGGGCCAGCGCCTTGGCACCGTGCTTGGTCCGGGTGAACACGATGATCCGGCCCGGAGCGCTGGCCAGGTCGACGAGGATCGGTACGCGGTGCTCGCGGTCGACGTGCAGCACGTGGTGGCTCATCGTCGCGATCGGCGACTGCGCCGAGTCGGCCTGGTGGGTGACGGGGTGGTGCAGGAACTGCCTGACCAGCGTGTCGATCGCCTTGTCGAGCGTGGCCGAGAACAGCAGCCGTTGGCTGCCCTGGGGCGTCCGGCCGAGCAGACGGCGCACGGCCGGTAGGAAGCCGAGGTCGGCCATGTGGTCCGCCTCGTCGAGGACGGTCACCTCGACGTCCTCCAAGGTGCAGTGGCCCTGACCGATCAGGTCCTCCAGCCGGCCGGGACAGGCCACGACGATGTCGACACCCTTGCGGAGCGCGGTCACCTGGGGGTTCTGTCCGACACCGCCGAAGACGGTCCGGGTGGTGAGCCCGGCCGCCGCAGCGAGGGGCGCAAGGGCAGCGTCGATCTGGCCGACCAGCTCCCGGGTCGGCGCCAGGATCAGGGCGCGAGGCGCCCGGGTGCGGGCGGCCGGGCGGTCGGCCAGGCGCGCGACGATCGGGAGCAGGAAGGCATAGGTCTTGCCGGAGCCGGTGCGGCCGCGACCGAGAACGTCGCGCCCTGCCAGGGAGTCGGGCAGGGTCGCGGCCTGGATGGGGGTCGGGGTGTCGATGCCCTGGCGGGCGAGGACGGCGGACAGGCGTGCGGGCACGCCGAGTGAGTCGAACGAAGTCAAAGGGAGACGCAATCTGTGCGGTGCCTCACCGACAGCCGGGATCCGAAGGTTTCGGGCGGCTACACACGGAGCAGTGGGTGACTGCTGCGACGTGCGGACAACTCGCGGCGAGAGCTCGACGAGGTGATGGGACCAGCGTACCGGAGGTACGTCGTCGTACCCGAATCCCCGCCGACCTGCGACGATGCGGCGGTGACGACCTCACGCGAGGAGACCGCCCGGCTGCTGGACCGGATCGACGAGATCGACCCCCGGATCCGGTCCGTGAACGCGGCGAACCCGCACGCCCTCGCGGAGGCCGAGTCCGCCGACCATGCCGCCGCGGCCGGCCGCAGGCTCTCGCCGCTGCACGGACGGCCGGTCCTGGTCAAGGACAACATCGACACCGCCGGACTGGCCTCGACGGCCGGCTCGCTGGCGCTGGCCGACGAGCCGCCGGCCCGCGACGCGCCCCTGGTACGACGGCTCCGCGAGGCCGGCATGGTCGTGCTGGGCAAGACCAACCTCAGCGAGTGGGCCAACATCCGCGACGAGCACGCGACCTCGGGCTGGAGCGCCCATGGGGGCCTGACCCGCAACCCCTACGCGCTCAACCGCACGGCGTGGGGTTCGAGCTCCGGCAGTGGTGCTGCCGTCGCCGCTCGCCTCGCGCCGTTCGCGATCGGGACCGAGACCAACGGCTCCATCACCGCCCCTGCCGCCGCCTGCGGACTGGTCGGGCTGAAGCCCACGGTGGGGCTCGTGCCCACCGCCGGTGTCGTCCCGATCTCCTCGAGCCAGGACGCCCCCGGACCGATGACCCTGACCGTCGCCGAGAACGCCGCCCTGCTCGACGTGCTCGCCGGCACCGACACCTCCGCGTCGCTCGAGGCGGGAGTGCGCGGGATGCGGGTCGGCGTACCCCGCGACCTGTGGGACTACAGCCCGGCGGCCGACGCCGCGGCCGAGCGGGCCCTCGAGATCCTGTCCGCAGCCGGGGCCGAGATCGTGGACGGGCTGGCGCTGCCCGCCCTCAAGGACGTCGACGGCGAGCACGTGCTGAACCTGATGCTGATCGAGCTGGTGGACGGGCTCGCCACCTACCTCGCGGCGCGTGGCGCCTCCGTACGCTCGCTCGCCGACGTCGTGGAGTTCAACCGGGCACACGCCGACGAGGAGCTGCCGTGGTTCGGGCAGTCGCTCTTCGAGCGGGCCCTCGGCCTCGAGGGACCCGAGTCCGGCCAGTACCGCGACGCCGTCGACGCCTGCACCGCGGCCGGGCTGACCGAGCTCGACCACACGCTGTCCGCCCATCACCTCGACGTTCTCCTGGCGCCGTCCATGGCGCCGCCGAGTCCGATCGATCTGGTCAACGGCGATCACGGGTCCGGAGGAGCCAGCGACTCCAGCGCGCTGGCCGGCGCGCCGATCCTGACCCTGCCGATGGGGCTCGCCCACGGCCTGCCGGTGGCGGTCAGCGTCTGGGGCGCCCGCCACAGCGAGCAGACGCTGTACGCCGTCGGCCGATCGCTCGAGTCGGGCCGCGACTCGTCGACGGGCCCGTTGCCGGAGCCGACGTACCCCGAGTGGATCTAGGCCCTGACGTCGGGTCCGAGGACGAGTGAACCCCGCCTCGGTCGAGGCCCGGGGTGTCGATCTCGACCTGCTGCGCAGGACGTTCCCCGGCGTCTGACGCCTACAGCAACCGCTCGGCGTACGGACGCGTCTGCGGGTCGGAGAACCAGTTGGAGTGCAGGTGCGCGGGGGGCGGTGCCGGATCGGCGTCCTCCCACAGCACCGGCGGGTCGAGGATCCAGTGGTCGACCGCACCGCTCTCCCGGGTCCGCGCCCAGCCACCGATGTAGTCGGTCTCGCGGACCAGGTTCGTCCAGTGCAGACCGTCGGGCCGGGTCATCCGCTCCTCGAAGCGTTCGAGCTGCTCGTGCCCGAAGTACGCCGGGAACGTGCGGCCGTAGAGCCGCCGCACGGGTGAGGCCAGGGTGAGCAGGCTGGTCCGGGCGCGGACCTCCGGCGGCAGCTGCGAGACGACCGCGGTCGCGATCGGGCAGCCCTGGCTGTAGCCGACGACCAACACGTCGGCGTGCTGCTCGAGGTAGTGCGGCGACGGGCCCGCGTCGAGCGACTCCGCGTGCTGCTGCGCCAGGGCCGGGTCGCCCTCCGCCGCGGTGTCGCCGACGATCCTGCGGATCCGGGTGACGACCTCGGGGATCGAGCGCTCGGCGTAGGACGGCGGGCCGAGCGGGTGGCAGGCGCGCGGCCAGAAGGTGACGACGTCCCACAGGAAGCTGATCCGCTTGCGGGCCGACGGGTCCGTCACCGCCGAGCGCAGGTAGGCGAGGAAGGCGCCGGTGGCGAGCGTGGCGAGCGAAGCGCCGATGGTCGCGAACCTGCGCAGGTGCTCGGTCTGCCACGGCTCGCCGGCGAGCAGCAGGGTCTGGTAGCCGAGCAGCACGAGGAGGGTCGGCACGGTGATCACGAGCAGGATCACGCCCGATCCGTCGGTGAGCTTCGAGGTGGCGATGGTGCGCGACACCGAGGCAGCGGCATCGCCGTCGCGGGTGGAGCCGTCGTCGGCGCGACCCGGCCGGTGTCCGGCGTACAGGAGCCCGAGGTCGTGGGGCCCGTGACCGACCCGGATCGCCCGAGCGCGACGCGGGCGGACCCACACCACGATCACGACGACCACGCTCGCCGCGACCACCACGGCCTCCAGGAACGCCAGGCCGCCGGAGTACGCGGTGCTCGGCAGGTACAGACCGGTGGGCACGCGGGACGGGACGGGCACGGTCGACAGGGTCGGCCTGCTGATCAGCTGACTGACCGTGTTCAACAGGCTGGCGGTGAAGATCGTGGAGACCAGGGTGGCGAACAACGCGATGCCGGCTGCCGCGAAGCCGTGCACCAGGACGTCGTGCTGGCGCCAGGGCGCGTGGGCGGCGACCACGCCACCGAACACGACGACGAGCCCGAGACCGGTGAAGAAGAGGACCAGCTGGAGGCGGCCGTCGTACGGCAGGGCCGTGATGCCGCGGTCGTCCGGCTGCCACCAGATCCGGCTCAGCGCGACCACGGCGGTGAGCAGCAGCGCGCCGCGCGCGAGAAGGCAGACGACGTGCTCGACGAGGCCGTCCGCGTCGCCGAGGCGGACGTCGCCCTCCTTCACGTCCTGACGGGGCGGTCGGTCGGACCAGGGCGCCAGCGTGAGGAGCGCCGCGCAGCCGAACAGACCGAACGCGACCGCGAAGAGGATCGCCCGCGCTCCTCGGCCGTCGGTGACCTCGGGGAGGGCCTGCATGAGGAAGAGGACGGCGGCAGAGCCGACGAGGTGGATGCTGCGCTGCCGCTTGACCGGCCGGGAGCCGCACCACAGGAACGGGTCGGACAGGGCCCAGCCGGGCTCGTCGGGCGCGCCGTAGCCGGAGCGGCGGTCCTCGTAGTCGCCCTGCGTGCGCAGGCTCAGCCAGAACAGCACCCCGATGACGGCGTAGACGAGGAGCGAGGCCAGGGCCATCCGGCTGCCGACCGACCAGGCCTCGTACCAGTCGAGCCAGGCCCACAGCTGCTGGCGGCCGGCGGCCTGCCAGGCGATCAGGTCGAGGGCGATGTAGGAGACGGTGGCGACGAGGGCGACGGTGAGGAAGAGGCTGAGGAGGCGGAGCAGTGCGCGGGCGGCGTAGCGGACGATCCAGGAGCCGTCGCGCGGCAGGGCCCAGTGCGCGAGGTTGAGCAGGCCGAACGGCAGCAGCAGCAGCCAGAGCGCGGTCCACCAGGCGGTGTCGAGATGCCCCCAGCAGTAGGCCTCCTGCAGCGGTCTGCCCTTCGCCGTGCCTCCGGGGAACCAGGCGCGGTAGAAGCCGGCGCGGCCGTCACCGGCGACCTGGAGGGTGGCGGGCGACTCGAGGTTCACCTCGGGCGGGGCGCCGCCGACGCCGTGGATGCGCAGCTCGAGGGTCTCGGTGGGCGCGGTGCCGGGCGGCTGGTAGGGCACCTCGCCGCGGGCGAGGGCTTGGCGGAGGTTGGTCAGGTCGGCGCCGCTGTAGCCGTACGTCGACCCCAGTCCGAGCGTCGGTCCGCCGAGCGCCTGCCCGTGGTCGGGCGTGCGCTCGGTCGGCGGCTCCTCGACCGGACCCGACTTCCTGCTCTGTGTGTCCGTCACGGTGACCACGACTCCCACGTCAACGGCCCGAGCCCGCATCTTCGATGGTGGCGAGCCGGACCTCCCCTGACAAGAGGAGTCACCTCCCTTCCGCCACGGACACGGGGTCTTCGGCGGGGTAGTCGGTGACGTTCTGCAGGTGGATCGGCCGATTTCACCTGCGAAACGTCACGGACTACCCGCGGGACCGCGTGAGAGGTGAGCCGCTCGCGGAGGCCCGCGGCCAGGCCCGCGACGGTCGCTGCGTCGATCGCCTCGCCGAGGGTGTGGGCCAGCCAGGGTCGCCTCACCGGCGACAGCCGGAGGCGGAGCTGGACGTGCGTGCCGCCGGGCGAGCCGTCGTACGGCGTGAGGACGATCGCCCAGGAACCGGCGGTGCGGCCGCGCTGGGTGGTGTGGACGAGGGCGTGCGGGGGATCGAGGATCGCGACCTCGAACGTCGCGTTCGGACCGCCCCAGTCGGGGATCACGTGGCCGACGCGGACCTCGTCGACGAGGGACCGTTCGAGCCGGCGCAGACCCCGCCTGGACGGCGGCTCGAAGCGTTCGACCCAGCGCGGGAAGTACCACCCCGCTCGCCTCTTGCCCAGCTGGAGGAACCAGGGCCAGACCCGCTCCGGCGGGGCGGGCAGGTCGAAGGCGCGGTCCATCACGACGTCGGCGTGCGGCACCAGGTCGTCTCCCGGCAGCGACCGTCGTACGTCGGGGGGTGAGGCTCGCACGGATCCGAACACGCCCGCCAGCCTGCCACCCACGTCACGAGCAGTGCCTCACCAGCCTCACCGATCACACGAGGCAGGCACTCCTGGCACTTATCGGGGGTTGCAACGGCCGAGAAGTGCAGGGATCCCCGGCTCGCCGGGGATCCCGACAGGCAACCCCTCAGGCCGCCTCGGTGAAGCGGCGGTTCTCCTGGGTCATCCGGGCCTGGAGGGCGCGGCGGACCTTCGGGCCACCCGTGGCCATCTGGTAGAGCCGCTTGAGCTGGCCGGGCAGGTTGCGCGCGTTGGTCTGGTCGAGCCAGCCGTTGGGCAGGGAGAGGCGGACCACCTTGTGCCACGCGGAGTAGACCTGCTGGGGCAGCGGACGCTCGCAGTAGTCGAGGCCGTAGCGCTCGAAGAGGTCCTTCACCTGGGGCGCGATCTCGCCGTACCGGTTGGACGGCAGGTCGGGGAACAGGTGGTGCTCGATCTGGTGGGACAGGTTCCCGGTCATGATGTGCATGGTCTTCGAGCCCGAGATGTTGGCCGAGCCCAGCATCTGGCGGACGTACCACTCGGGCTTGGTCTCGCCGTCGATCGAGCGCTTCTCGAAGGTCTGGACGCCCTCGGGGAAGTGGCCGCACATGATCACCGAGTGCGACCACAGGTTGCGCACCGTGTTGGCGGTGAAGTTGGCGAGCATCGTGGTGAAGAAGGAGCCGGTGACCGCCGATGCGGCCGGGGTGACGACGTAGTCCTTGATCACCTGGCGCTTGATCTTCTCGCGCACCGCCTTGAACTCGGCCTGGAACTTCGGGTCCTTGGTCTTGCCGCGGGCGATCGCGCCGCGGAACTCGAGGTCGTAGGCCGCGATGCCGTACTCGAAGAACAGCGCGTTCACGAAGTTCCACAGCGGCTGGCCGAGGTGCATCGGGTGCCAGGGCTGGTCCTCGTCGACGCGCATGATGCCGTAACCGAGGTCGTTGTCCTTGCCGATCACGTTGGTGAAGTTGTGGTGCAGCTCGTTGTGGGCGTGCTTCCACTGGGCGGCCGGTGTGGCGGAGTCCCACTCCCAGGTCGTCGAGTGGATCTTGGGGTCACGCATCCAGTCCCACTGGCCGTGCAGGATGTTGTGCCCGATCTCCATGTTCTCCAAGATCTTGGCGACGCTCAGCCCGGCGGTGCCGACGATCCACGCCGGCGGGAAGATGCTGGCCAGGAGGACGACGCGGCTGCCCAGCTCGATCGAGCGCTGCGTCTTGATCACGCGACGGATGTAGCGCGCGTCGGACTCGCCGCGCGTGTCGATGACCGACTGGCGGATCTCGTCGAGCTCGGCGGCGATCGCCACGAGGTCGTCGTTGTCCAGGTGGGCGATCGGGTTCACCTGTCCGATGCGGGGCTTCTTCTGGATCGTGGTCATCTCGTTCTCCTCAGGGTCTCAGTGATCGAGGTGGCACGGCCCGGCGGCCGCGTTGATGCAGGTCTGGATCAGGACGCCGCCCCGGTCTGTCTCCCCGGGGACGGCGGTGGTCAGCTCGCCCGTGCGCAGGTCGCGGACGACCCCTTCGCGCATGGGGAGCACGCAGCTGTAGCAGATGCCCATCCGGCACCCGCTCGGCATCAGGACTCCGGCGTCCTCGGCCTGCTCGAGGATCGGCCGGGCGCCGTCGCACTCGACCTCCGCCCCGGTCCGGTCGAACGAGACGGTCCCGCCCTCGCCGGCGACGAGGGGGGAGACCCGGAACTGCTCCACGAAGAGGGGAAGGCCCCGCTCGTCGTGGTGGGCGGCCAGCGCGTCGAGCAGTCCGCCGGGGCCGCAGGCGAACGTCGTACGGTCGTCGAGGTCGGGCACGAGGTGCTCGAGGTCGGCGAGGTCGAGGATCCCGTGCTCGTCGTCGAACCGCTCGACCAGGCGGATGCACCCGGCCGCGTCGAGCGCCTTCAGGTCGCGCTCGAAGATGGAGTCGGGCTCGCTCGGCGCGACGTGCACCACGGTGATGTCGTACGGCGCGCTGCGGGCCAGTCGGACCACACCGCTGTCGGTGGAGGGGAAGAGGTTGCGCAGCATCCCGATCACCGGGGTGATGCCCGAGCCGGCGGTGACGAAGAGCAGCCGGATCTTCTCGCCGCGGCCGGCCAGGCCGACCGGCGCGGGAAGAACGAACTCCCCGGCGGCCTGCTCGAGGTGGACCAGCGTGCCCGGGCGGCTGTCGCGCACGATGTGGTTGCTGACCTTGCCGTCGGGCACGGCCTTGACCGTGATCGAGATCCGGCCGTCGGAGCGCGGCCCGTGGGTCAGGGAGTAGGCACGCCAGTGGCGGACCCCGTCGACGTCGATGCCGACGCGGACGTACTGCCCGGGGACGTGCCCGGCCCAGTCGGCGCCGGGGCGGATCACCAGGGTGGCGGCGTCCGGGGTCTCGGGATGGACCGACTCGATGCGACCGCGCAGCTCGGCACCGGGGCGCAGCGGCGCGAAGAGATCGAGGAAGTCCGCGGGGACGAGCGGAGTGGTCGCGGCCTCGGCGATCTTGAGGGCGTGAGCACGCCAACCTCGTGCCGGCTCGAGAGTCGTGCTCATGACGTCCAGTCTGTCGTACGCTGGCGCACTATTCCTGACCATCGCGCGTGAATCAATCGGCCGTTCTTTGTTCGTATGGAACAATCATGGCCATGACGGCCAGTGAGGCGAGCGCGACCCGCCTGTCGCTCGACCCGCGGCTGCTGGAGCTCCTCCGCCGGCGCCTGCCCGAGGTCGCCACCGACACGATCCATGCGGTGACCGAGGAGGTCCCGTCGTATGCCGGCGCGTTCGGTGGCCCGATGGGCGACACCATCGAGAACGCCGTCCAGATGGCGCTCGCCGGGTTCCTCCGGCTGGCGGCCCGCGGCGGCCGCACGACCGACCCCGGCACCCCGCTGTCGCCGGCGCTCGAGGGTGCCTACGCGCTCGGCCGTGGCGAGGCGCGCAGCGGGCGCAGCGCCGACGCGCTCCTCTCGGCCTACCGCGTCGGGGCCCGCGTGGCCTGGCGCGAGCTCGCCGAGACCGCGGTCGAGGCGGGCGTGCCGGCCGACATGCTGGCCTCCTTCGCGGAGCTGGTCTTCGCCTACATCGACGAGCTGTCGGCCGCGTCCGTGGCCGGCCACGCCGACGAGCTCGAGACGACCGGACGGGTGCGCCAGCGGTACCTCGACCGGCTCGCCCTCGGCCTGCTGCGCGGCGACCCCGCCGATGCGCTGCTCGCGGCGGCCGAGCGCGCCGACTGGACCCCGCCGAAGACGCTCACCGCCGTCGTGCTGCCCAACGCTCAGGTGCGCCCGGTCCTGGGGCTGCTCGACCCCCGCACGCTGTCGGCGGTCGGCGACCCGATCAGCCTGCCGGAGGGCCTGAGCGCGCTGCTGATCCCCGACTCCGGCGGCCGCGCGCGGACCCGACTGCTGCGCACCCTGGCCCGTCGCTCGGCCGTCGCCGGACCGGCGCGCCCGTGGCTCACCGTCGGGTCGTCGTACGAACGAGCGATCCGGGCGCTCGGCCTGCGCAGCGACGAAGCGACGTACGACACCGAGGAGCACCTCGCCGACCTGATCCTCGCGGCCGACCGGGAGGCCGTCGCAGACCTGCGCGACCGCGTGCTCGAGCCGCTCGCGGCGCTGCGTCCGGCCACCCGGCAGAAGCTGGCCGAGACGCTGCGCGCGTGGCTGCTCTACCAGGGCCGCCGCGACGACATCGCGGCCGCGCTCTTCGTGCACCCGCAGACGGTGCGCTACCGGATGGGCCAGCTGCGCGAGCTGTACGGCGACCGGCTGGACGACCCCGCGACCATCCGCGACCTGACGCTCGCGCTCGCGTGAGCGGGTCACCGTCAGGTCGGCTTCGCCCGGGCTGACGATCCTCTCTCACCAAGCACTGTGGACGACCTCGCCGCCGACGACGGTGAGGGCGACCGGCGTCGTCCGTAGCCGGGCCGCCTGCTCGGCGCTGTCGTCGGCCGGCGCGAGCGGGTCGGCGTCGAGCAGCACGAGGTCGGCCGGCATGCCGGAGTGGACACTGCCCTGCCCGTCGACGCTGGCCGCCAGCGCCTCACGGACCGTCAGTGCCTGCTCGGGGTGCCAGGGCGGCCGGTCGTCGGCGCTGCGGTGCACGGCGGCGGACAGGGCCAGCCAGGGGTCGAGCGGTGAGACGGGAGCGTCCGAGCCGAGGGCCAGGTCGACGCCGGCGTCGAGCATCCAGCGGAACGCGAAGCACCGCTCGGCGCGGTCGGGCCAGCACAGCTCGGTCACGTCACGGTCGTCCAGCAGGTGGGCGGGCTGGACGCTCGCCCGCAGCCCGAGCCGGGCCATCAGGGGCAGCTCGTCTCGTCGTACGAGCTGCGCGTGCTCGATGGAGCCGGACGCCCCCGTGGCGTCGTAGGCCGCGAGCGCCTCGCGCAGCGCGAGGTCGCCGATCGCATGGGTCGCGACCTCGAGGCCGTTCGTGTGGGCGCGGTCGAGCAGGCGGGTCAGCTCGTCGCTGGACTGGTTGGCCGCGCCGGCGCCCGAGCCGTCGACGTACTCCTCGCAGCACCAGGCGGTGCGGGTGTTGAGCGAGCCGTCGGAGATGATCTTCAGGGGGCCCATCGTGAGGGTCTCGCCCGAGCCCGGGAGCACGTCGCCGCTGCGGAGTCCCGCCGCGATCACGTCGTCGAGCCCGTCGGCGTACGTCGCCACCCGGACCCGGATCGGCGAGTCGCGGGGCTCCCAGTCCGCTGCCGTCTGCCCGCGCTCGAGGTCGACGACGCCGGTGATGCCGAGGGCGGCGGCCTGCTCCAGGGTGCGGCGGTACGCCGCGGGTGAGACGTCGGGCTCGAGGATCGCGTCGATCCTGGTGTAGGCCTCGTACCACTCGTTCTCGGTGACCACGCCGTCGCGGTCCGGCAGACCGAGCGTCTGCAGCGCGCGCGAGTTGAGCCAGGCGTGATGCGCGTCCCCGGAGATCAGGACGACCGCCACGTCGGGTGCGATCGCGTCGAGCGCGGCGACCGTGGGCTGCTCCGCCCAGAGACCGGTGCGGTGGCCGGCCGCGACGAGGGGTCCCGGACGGGTGCCGAGCCGATCGCTGACCCGGGCCAGGGCCTCGGCCGGCGACTCGGTGCCGGCCAGGTCGAGTCGGTCGCGGCGGGCGGTCCACTGGGCCAGGTGCACGTGCGCGTCCCACAGGCCCGGGATCAGCCAGCGGCCCTGTGCGTCGTACTCCTCGATCCCGGCGGGATGGTCGAGCCCGTGCCCGATCTCGCGGACCGTCCCCTGCTCGACGAACACGTCGACCGGCCCCACCCACCCGCGTCCGCGCCCCAGCTCGACCACCCGGACGTTACGCAGGACGAAGTCGGCCACGGGCACACGTTATCCACAGCGCGGCGGGATAGTCCGTGACGTTTCGCAGGTCATCTGGCCCGGATCACCTGCAGAACGTCACGGACTATCCCGGGAGCCCACAGGAGTCGGGGGTCAGCGGTGGCGGCGGGACTGGACGACGCGGAAGCGGGAGGCGACGTAGGCGCCGTCGGTGTACGACGCGTTGGCGGCGGGGTTGGCGCCGGTGCCGTGGAAGTCGGAGTACGCCGCGGACTGGTTCACGAAGACCCCGCCCAGCAGGTTCTCGCTCAGCGCGACCCCGGCGTCGAGGGCCGCGTCCCGCATCTGCTCGACCACCGCCTCGGACGTCGAGTAGACCGACGCGGTCATCGCCCCGTGGGCCTGCACGGTCTCGCGGAAGAGCCTGATCGACTCGTCGGTGCCGGAGGTCGCGATCAGGTAGGCGACCGGGCCGAAGCACTCCGCCTCGTAGACATGGGAGTCGGCCGCCGCCAGGCCGATGATGGTCGGCGTCCGCACCGTCGCGTCCGGGAAGGTCGGGTGGGTCACCGCGCGCGACGCGACGTAGACCTCGCCGTGCGATGCCGAGTCCTCGAGTCGCTCCAGGACCCCCTCGTTGACGACACCCCCGAGGAGCTCGACCGCCCGCGCGTCGTCGCCGAGCAGCTTGTCGAACGCCGCTCCGATCCCGGCCGCGACCTCGGCCGGCGACTTCACGCCCTCGTCCGTCCCGACCCCGTCGGCCGGCAGATAGACGTTCTGCGGCGCCGTGCACATCTGCCCGGTGTAGAGCGCGAAGGAGAAGGCGAGGTTGAAGCACATCGCACCGAAGTCCGACGTGGAGTCGAGCACCACGGTGTTGACGCCGGCCTTCTCGGTGAACACCGTCGCCTGGGAGGCGTTCTTCTCGAGCCAGTCGCCGAAGGCGTTGCCGCCGGTGAAGTCGATCAGCCGCACCTCGGGTCGTAGTGCGAGCGACGACGCCAGCTTGTTCGCCGGCTCCTCCGCGGCCAGCGTCACCAGGTGACGGTCGAAGCCGGCCTCGGCCAGCACCTCCTGGCAGACCTGCACGGTGATCGCCAGCGGCAGCACGGCCGACGGGTGCGGCTTCACCACCACCGAGTTGCCGGTGACCAGCGACGCGAAGAGGCCCGGCCAGGAGTTCCACGTCGGGAAGGTGTTGCAGCCGATCACCAGCGCCACGCCGCGCGGCACGACGGTGAAGGTCTTCTCCATCGTCACCGGCACCTTGCCGGGCTTCTCCCAGGTCGCCGTCCGCGGCGTACGGGTCATCTCGACCCAGGCGTAGGCGACGGCCTCGAGCGCCCGGTCGAGGGCATGGGCGCCGCCCGCCTGGAAGGCCATCACGAACGCCTGCCCGCTGGTGTGCTGCACCGCGTTCGCGAGCTCGAAGATGCGCGCGTGGAGCCGGTCGAGGATCTCGATGCACACGCCGACCCGCGCCTCCGGCCCGGCGTCGCGCCAGCTCTTCATCCCTGCCCGGGCCGCGGTCAGCAGGGTGTCGACGTCGGTGACGTGGGGGTAGGAGACCCCGAGGTCGAAGCCGTACGGCGACCGCTCGGTCGCCACGACCTCGTCGCCGCTCCCGGGCGTCTCGACCGGGAAGGTCGTGCCCTGCCAGGCCTCGAACGCCGCCTTGCCCTCGGCGGCCGCCGACTCGCCGTACACCCGCGGTGACGGCGACTCGTCGAACGCCGAGTAGTACTCCCGCGACGCGCAGGCGGCCACCGCCGCGTCGAGGCGCTCACGGTGCTTGTCGAAGTAGGCCGTCGTCATCCCGCCACGATGACGTGTGTGACAGCCGTACGCAAACGCGGCCACCGGTGTCACACCCGGCGACGACCGGATCGTGACCTGGGCTGGATACGGTGTGCCGCATGGGTGTGCGGGGTCTCGTGGTCGCGCTGCTCTGTGGCCTGCTCGGCCTCGCCGGCGGCGCCGCCGTGGCCTACACCGTCCAGCCCCGCACGTCGTACTCCGACACCGCGAGCCCGGTCCCGGCCGCGTCGCCGAGCCTGCCGATCGACGTGAAGACCGTGAAGCCCTACGCCCCGGACATCGACTACCCGCCGCTCCGGCCCGGTCTCACGCTCCCGGTCGTCCACACGTTCACCAACGACCTGGCCCGGTGGACCTTCCACGTCCCCGAGGACTGGCAGGCGTACGCCGTGTGCGGGCAGCCCGCGCCGTGTCAGCCGCCCCTGGTCAACAACGCCCCGCTCCGGCCGGGGCAGGTCGACGGCACCACCCAGGCCAGGTTCCGGCCGATCGGCGAGCCCACGACGGGTGGCTACAGCCTCCGCGTCCGGATCATCTCGAACACCTTCGTCGACGTGCACCAGACGGTGGCGACGAAGATCGTGGGGTTCGGCGACAGCTCCTCCGTCGTGGACTACAGCGTTCTCCACCAGACGGACTCGTCGGTCTGGTTCGAGTACCGCGACGCCAGCACCAACTACCACCGGTTCAACTACTTCCAGTGGTTCGCCATCCCGGGCCACACCAACGCCACGCTCGAGATGTCCGTCTCCGGCCGGGCGGTCGACCGGGCCGGGTTGAGGTGGCTGTTCAACCGTTTCGCGGACAACGTCACGGGCAGCGAGCCGAGCACGACCCAGAAGCCGAAGCACCGGCACCAGACGTGAGACGTCGGGGGAGGCGGCGTCAGAGCGCCCCGTGCGTCTGCACCGATGCCAGCACCTTCTGCGCGGTCGCCAGGTCGTCGCCCCGCACCTGGACCCACAACAGCTTGGTGGCGCTGACCTGTGTGGCCTGCTCGATGATCACGCCGGGACAGCCGGTCGAGACCACGGTCACCTGAGGCTCGCCGCCGGAGCTCCGGCGGGCCTTGCCGACGCTGCGGCAGCCCTGGTGCTGAGGCAGGGTCCTCGGGAGCTTGTCCTCCGGAAGCAGTCCGGCGAACACGCCCTGCCCGTCGGGCGCCGACGCCCAGTGCGGACCGTCGCCCGTGGACAGCCCCGGCTCGATGATCGAGCTGTCCGACGGAGTCCAGCCCTTCTCCGAGACGGCGCGGCTCCAGTCGGTCGGCACCGTCACCGACAGCACGCCCCGCGAGTCCTCCAGGGTCACGTCCTGGTGGGTCTGCCGCCAGCCGACGTAGCCGGCCACACCGCCGACCACGAGCAGCACCGCGGCCAGCGCGGCGGCCGGCCAGCGCCGCCGCCTCGGGGCGACCGGCGCCGGCAGGTCGTCCTCCTCGGGGACGAGCGAGGGCCGGTTGCCGGGCTGGGTGAGCTCGGGATCGACGGGCATCCAGCGGGCGGGCAGCTCGCCGGCCGCGTCCTCTCCGAGCGCCGTCCGGAGGGCGTCGACGAACGACCCGACGTCGGGCCACCGGTCGTCGCGGTCGACCGCGAGCGCACGTCGTACGACGTCCTCGGCGGCGGGCGGGAACGGCCGCTCCTCGGTCGACAGCGGCGCGGGTGGCGCGGGGTTGGCGGCGGCCGACAAGGTGCCGTGGGCGTACGGCGGGCGGCCGGTCAGGAGCAGGTAGGCCAGGGCGGCCAGTGAGTACTGGTCGGCCCGCGCGTCGAGGTGCTCGCCCTGCGCCTGCTCGGGGGCGACGAAGGACGGGGTGCCGGCGATCACCGTCAGCCGGGACGAGACGTCGAGCGCCTTGCCCAGCCCGAGGTCGCCGACCATGGCGCGCACGAGGGTGCCGTCGTGCTCGGGGTCGACGGTCCGGAAGAGCACGTTGGCCGGCTTGATGTCGCGGTGGAGCACCCCCCGCTGGTGGAGCGCGGAGAGCCCCTCGCCGACCTGGCGGATCACCTCGGTGGCCTGGGCGACGGTCAGCCCGTCGGCGTCCAGGCGGTCGGCGAGCGTCCCCTGGTCGGCGTACGACATGACCAGGTAGGGCCGGTCGTCCTCGAGCGAGCCGGCGTCGTACACCGCGACGACGTGGGGTGACTCGACCTTGCGGAGGTAGCGGCCCTCCTCGAGGAACCGCTGGCGGACGTGGCTGTCCTCGGTCCAGTTCTCCGCGAGCACCTTGATGGCAACCGGAGAGTCGAGCTGCTCGTCATAGGCAAGCCAGACGGTGGCGAAGCCTCCCGACCCGATGCGCCGGCGCACGGCGTAGCGACCGAGACGGGCTGGCATGGACACCCTCGGCATTATGGTGCAGGGACGACCCGCTCCTGCACACAGCCAGCCGCGGAGCGGCACGGGGAGACAGAGGAACAGCTGATGACGGCCACGGAGCTGACGCCGGACGACGTCGACGAGCTCGCGCGACGCGCCCAGGGCGGTGACCGAGAGGCGATGGAGCAGCTGCTCACCGCGGTCCGGCCGCGCTGCCTCAACGTCTGCCGGGGGGTGCTGCCCTACACGCCCGACGCCGAGGACGCCTGCCAGGAGGCGTTGCTCAACATCGCCAACAAGATCGGGTCGTGGCACCGCAACGGCCGCTTCACCACCTGGATGCACGTGGTCGCCGTCAACAGCGCCCGGACGACGTACCGTCGGATGAAGAACCAGGCGTTCTCCAGCGACGTGATCCCCCTCGAGAAGCCCGATCCGCGCACCACCAGCGTGATCGCCGGCACCCGCCTCGACCTGCTCGAGGCGATGGAGGTCATCGAGCGCGACCATCCGCAGATGGTGGAGCCGCTGATCCTGCGCGACGTCTACGGCATGTCCTACGACGACATCGCGCAGCTGATCGGGGTCCCGCTCGGAACCGTGAAGGCCCAGATCCACCACGGCCGCAAGCTCGCCCGGCCGCTGCTGCGCGGGAACGAGTGACCATGCGCCGGGCGTGGCCGGCGCTCGCCGCGTCGCTGGCGCTCCTGCTGTGCGGCTGCGGCTCGGACTCGTCCGAGGCCGGCCCCACCGCCCCGACCGTGGCCGGCGACGCCGTCCGGCCCGACACCACGAGGTACGACGCGGCCGCGAGCCGTCCGCGGGAGGACTCCGTCTATCCCGACGTGGGCGACCCCGGCGTCGACGCGCTGCACTACGACCTCCGACTGTCGTGGGACCCGGACAGCGAGGTGCTCACCGGCACCGAGACCGTCCTGCTGCGCGCGACCAGCGACGCCGACCGCCTGCAGCTCGACCTGGCGCACCAGCTGAGCGTCGACCACGTGTGGCTCGACGGCCGGAGCGTGCCGTTCAGCCACCGGGCCAAGGACCTCGTGGTCGACGCGGCCGTCGCCGAGGGGGACCGCCACGTTCTCCAGCTGACCTACGCCGGTACGCCGGAGCCGGTCGCCGCGCCCACCGACCGTGGTGACTTCTCGACCACCGGCTGGACGACGACCGACACCGGCAGCGTCTGGACGATGCAGGAGCCGTACGGCGCCTACTCGTGGTACGCCGTCAACGACCAGCCCTCCGACAAGGCGTTCTACGACCTGACCATCGACGCGCCGAGGGACATGGTCGGGGTCGCCAACGGGACGCTGGTGTCGCGGAAGACGGTCGGCGACCGCACCGTCACCCACTGGCATCTGCCCGAGCCTGCGGCGTCGTACCTGATCACGATCGCGATCGGCGCCTACACCGAGACCCACGACACCGGCCCCCACGGGTTGCCCGTCACGTACTGGACGCCGACCGACCGGCCCGAGCTGCTGAAGTCGCTGCGCTACACCCCCGAGGCGATCGCGTACCTCGAGCAGAAGGTCGGCCGCTACCCCTTCCCCACCGTCGGGATGCTCGTCGTGCCGGGCAACAGCGCGATGGAGACGCAGTCGATGGTCACCCTCGGGGCGAACCGCTACGCGCTGTCGCGCGACGTGCTCGTGCACGAGCTGGCGCACCAGTGGTACGGCGACGAGGTCACGCCGGACGACTGGAGCGACCTGTGGATGAGTGAGGGGATGGCGACGTATCTCGCCGAGGCGAACTGGACGGCCGACCACGGGCCGCAGATCCGGCCGACGATCCTGCGGGAGTGGAGCTACATGGCGCCCGGCCTGCGTCGGCGGTACGGCCCGCCGGCCGACTACCGGCCCGGCTCCTTCGCCGAGGGGAACGCCTACTACATCCCCGCGTTGATGTGGGACACGGTGCGGCAGCGGCTGGGCGACGCGACGTTCTGGCGGCTGGCGGCCGCGTGGCCACGCACCCACCGGTTCACCAGCCAGGACCGCGGCACGCTGGCTGCCTGGTGGAGCAGGAAGTCGGGGCAGGACCTGACCCCGCTGTTCCACCAGTGGCTGCTGGGCGCGGCCCAGCCGGCGTGGCGATCGACCGCTGGTTGAGGAGGTCGCTCTGCGACCGTCTCGAAACCACGTGACCGTCGCCCCGGCCCCAGGCACCATCACCGGGTTTCGACGCGCTCGCGCAACTCCGTTCCTCAGTCGCGTCGCTTGCTCACCCTGGCCGACCCCACGCCGTGCCCTCGTTCCTCGGGCACGGCTGCTCGTCTCAGAACAGCAGGGCGCTGGCGGGATCCTCGAGGATCCCGGCGACGTCGGCCAGGAAGCGCGAGCCCTTCTCGCCGTCGATGTGGCGATGGTCGAACGAGAGGGCGAGGGTGGTCACCTGACGGACAGCGATCTGGCCATCGTCGGTCGAGCCTGTCGAGACCACCCACGGCTGCGGCTTGATCGCGCCGAAGCACAGGATCGCCGACTCGCCGGGGTTGATGATCGGCGTACCGCTGTCGACGCCGAACACGCCGACGTTGGTGATCGTGAAGGTGCCACCACTCATCTCGGCCGGCTGGGTCTTGCCGTCGCGAGCGGTCGCGGTCAGCACGTTGAGGGCGGCGGCCAGGTCGAGGAGAGACAGCCGCTCGGCGTCCTTGACGTTCGGTACGACGAGCCCGCGCGGCGTGGCGGCGGCGATGCCGAGGTTCACGTAGCTCTTGTAGACGACCTCCTGCGCGGCGTCGTCCCACCACGAGTTGATCTCCGGCGTCCGGCGCATCGCGAGCATGACGGCGCGCGCGAGCACCAGCAGCGGCGAGACCTTCACGTCGCGGAACTCGCGGCGGCCCTTGAGCCGCTCGACGAACTCCGTCGTGCGGGTGACGTCGATCGTGACCCACTCGGTCACGTGGGGGATCGAGAACGCCGAGCCCACCATGGCCTGGCCCATCATCTTCCGCACGCCCTTGATCGGCTCGCGGGTCTCCCGGGCAGCGTCGCCCGAGCCCGCCGCGCTCATGGCGCGGGTCGCGTCGTCCCGGGGCGACTCGCTGGCGGCGCTCTCCACGTCCTCGCGGGTGACCGTGCCATCGGGTCCGGTGCCGACCAGGGACGTCAGGTCGACACCGAGGTCCTTGGCGAGCTTGCGGACGGGTGGCTTCGCCAGGGCGCGGGCGGTCGCGGGCGCGGGCGACACCGGGGCCGCGGTGGCGGGCACGGCCGGCTCCTCGGGTACGTCGGCCACCTCGGGCGAGGCGAGCCCGGGTTCGAAGGAGCCCTGGACCTGCCGCTGGGCCGCCGCACCACCGGGCGAGGCCGGGACGGCGGCATGACGTGCCCGGCGTACGGCGCTCCGGTCGGCCTTGTTCCGGCCGACCAGGGACTCCCCCTCACCGCCCCCGCTCGCGGCAGGGTTGGACAGGTCGATCTCGGCGGGCGGGGCCTCGGCAGCACCCGCTCGCTCGGCCATCCCGAGGTAGGGGTCGGACTCGGTCTGCGGCGCCGTGGCCGGGGCGCCGTCACCGATGGTGATGATCGGCGTCCCGACCGCCACGGTCTCGCCCTCGGACACCATCAGGCCCTGGACGGTGCCGGCGTAGGGCGAGGGCAGCTCGACCAGCGACTTCGCGGTCTCGATCTCCACGATCACCTGGTTGATGGTGACGGTGTCGCCCTCCTTGACCTTCCAGGAGACGATCTCGGCCTCGGTGAGGCCCTCACCGACGTCGGGCAGCTTGAACTCGGCCATTCAGTTCTCCTCCGTGTGCCGTGGTCGCGCAGGGCTGGACCAGCGGCGGGGCGTCATCGGGTCAGAAGTCGAGCGTGCGGTCGACGGCGTCCAGCACCCGGTCGAGGTCGGGGAGGTAGTCCTCCTCGATCCGCGACGGCGGGTACGGCGTGTCGAAGGCTCCCACCCGTAGCACCGGGGCCTCGAGCGAGTAGAAGCACTCCTCGGTGACGCGGGCCGCCACCTCGGCACCGAGGCCGAGGTTGACGTGGGCCTCGTGGGTGATCACGGCGCGACCGGTCCGGCGTACGGAGTCGTAGACCGGCTGGAGGTCGAGCGGCGACAGGGTACGCAGGTCGATGACCTCGAGGGAGCGACCCTCGCCCGACGCGGCCTCGGCCGCCTTGAGCGCGGTCTTCACGGTCGGGCCGTAGGCGAGCACGGTCACATCGCTTCCCTGCTTGACGACCCGCGAGCTGAACAGCGGGTCGGGCGTCGCGCTCTCGTCGAGCTCGGCCTTGTCGGCGTGGTACTGCCGCTTCGGCTCGAGGAAGATCACCGGGTCGGGTGCGGCGATGGCCTGCTGGATCATCCAGTAGCCGTCGACCGGGTTGGAGCAGGCGACGACCTTGAGGCCTGGTGTGTGCGCGAACTGCGCTTCGGGCGACTCGCTGTGGTGCTCGACCGCGCCGATGCCGCCACCGAACGGGATCCGGATGACCATCGGGATCGGGCTCTTGCCCTGCGAGCGGTAGCACATCTTCGCGACCTGGCAGACGATCTGGTCGTAGGCCGGGTAGACGAAGCCGTCGAACTGGATCTCCACCACCGGCTTGTAGCCGCGCAGCGCCATGCCGACCGCCGTACCGACGATGCCGGACTCGGCGAGCGGGCTGTCGATGACCCGGTCCTCGCCGAAGTCCTTCTGCAGACCGTCGGTGATCCGGAAGACGCCTCCGAGCTTGCCGACGTCCTCGCCCATCAGCAGGACCTTCGGGTCGGCTTCCATCGCCTTGCGCAGGCCCATGTTGAGGGCCTTGGCCAGCGTGACCTTCTGCGTGCTCATGCGCGGGCCCCCTCGAAGCTCTCGAGGTAGGCCGCGAAGCCCTCGCGCTCGGCGCGCAGCTCGTCGGTCTCCTCGGCGAAGACGTGGTCGAACATGCTCATCGGCTGGGGGTCGGGCATCGCCTTGCAGCCCTCGCGCAGACGGTGCCCGAGGTCGTCGGCCTCGGCGTCCACCGCGTCGAAGAAACCCTGGTCGGCCAGGCCGTTGCGCTTGAGGTAGACCTCGACCCGCGCGATGGGGTCCTTCAGCTTCCACCGCTCCACGTCGTCGGACAGGCGGTAGCGCGTGGGGTCGTCGGTCGTGGTGTGGGCGCCCATCCGGTAGGTGTAGGCCTCGACGAGGGTGGGCCCCTGCCCGTCCCGGGCCCGCTGCAGCGCCGCCTGGGTGACGGCGTACGTCGCGAGCACGTCGTTGCCGTCGACGCGGATGCCGGGGAACCCGAAGCCGAGAGCCCTCTGGTAGAGCGGGATCCGCGTCTGTCGCTCGATCGGCTCGGAGATCGCCCACTGGTTGTTCTGGCAGAAGAACACCACCGGGGCGTTGTAGGAGGCGGCGAAGATGAACGACTCGTTGACGTCACCCTGGCTCGAGGCGCCGTCGCCGAAGTGGGCGATCACGGCCGCGTCGCGGTCGGGGTCACCGGTTCCGACGACGCCGTCTCGCTGCATGCCCATCGCGTAGCCGGTGGCGTGCAGGGTCTGGGCGCCGATCACGATCGTGTAGAGCCCGAAGTTGTTGTCGCGCGGGTCCCAGCCGCCCTGGTCGACGCCGCGGAACAAGCCGAGCAGCAGCAGCGGGTCGACGCCCTTGCAGTAGGCGACGCCGTGCTCGCGATAGGTGGGGAACACGTAGTCCTGCGGGCGGAGCGCGCGACCGGCGCCGATCTGGGCGGCCTCCTGGCCGAGGAGCTGGGCCCAGATGCCGAGCTCGCCATGGCGCTGCAGGGCGGTCGCCTCGACGTCGATGCGCCGGGTCAGGGTCATGTCGCGGAAGAAGCCGCGGACCTGCTCGGCGAGCTCGTCCTTGCTCAGGCCGTCGCCGAAGGAGAAGTCCGGGTGCTCGACGCGCTCTCCCTCCGGGGTGAGCAGCTGGACGAGCTCGGGGCCACCGTCGTGATGCGCGGGTCCGAAGACCTCCGCGAGATCGGGGCCGAAGCCTGCATGGGTCACGGGTGCTCCTCTGGTTCAGGGGCTTGCGGGGTCACCGCTCGGCCTGCTGCTCGGAACGGCGTACGACGCGGGGGTGGTGCGGCGTGCGCCGAGGTGTGACTGGGACCACATTCCTGTGTGCACCAACTTACCGGGCGTGGTCGGGCCCACACCAATCACCCGGGCAACTTCCCGATCCGTCCCGGAGCGTCGACGTGCGGCGGTAGGGTCGTCCGCGTCTTTGCCATCACACCTCGGGGACGTCATCGACATGAACATTCGTACGGGCACGACCGTCACCTGGCGGTGGGGCGCGCACTCCGCCGAAGGCAGGGTGACCGCGATCCATCCGCGTCCGGTGGTGCGCACCATCAAAGGCGCGCGGATCAAGCGGCTCGGCACGCAGGAGGACCCTGCGTACGAGATCGAGCAGGACGACGGCACGAAGGTGCTGAAGCTGCGCAGCGAGGTCGCGCAGAAGCACGAGCACTGAGTCCGATCAGGGCGCGGTCACGAATCGGCGCAGCAGCTCGACCAGCCGTCGCGACTCGGTCGCGCGAAGGGGTGCGAACCGCTGGGCGACGGTCTCGTCCGCGATGCCGCCGGCTGCCTCCACCGTACGCGCGGCTGCCGGGAGCACCTCGATCACGTGAGCGCGGCGGTCGGTGGCGAGCTGTCGCCGCGCGACGAGAGACCGGTCCTCCAGGTCGTCGATGAGCTGCACCATGTGGGCACCGCTGACGGCGAAGTGCCTGGCCAGCGCCGACTGGGAGATCGGGCCAGTCTCCTCCAGGGCGACGAGGATGCCGAAGTGCGGCGGCTCGATCCCGACCGGGGCGAGGGCGACCTGGAAGTCACGGTGCATCCGGAACTGCAGCCGGGTGACGAGGAACGCGATGCTCTCCCGGAGCGGCTCAGGCGTGTCGACGGTGAGGTCGGGCTCGACGACACGCAGCAGCAAGGAGCGCAGGTCCTCACGCTCACCGACGGTGAACCCGGCCGTGATGGAGTCCTCGACGTCTTCGGCGTAGCGACGCCACGAACGGGCGGCCGCGGCGCCCTCCGCCGTACGGGTCAGGGCGTAGGACCGCCGGTCGTCCTGGTTGCGTACCCGCTCGACGAGGCCCTGAGCGGCGAGGCTCCCGGCCACCCGCATCATGGTGGTCCCGCTCACCGCCACCATGTCGGCGAGGGCGCGCTGCGACCTGGAGGCGCCTCCGGCGAGCGCCAGGAGGACGGCGTAGGCATGGATGTCCACCGCCTCGGGCAGCACCTGCTCGAGAGCGGCCACGACCCGGGCCCGGGCCCGCCAGACCAGGTGGCCGGGCAGCTCCGAGAGCGCCGGCAGCAGGGTGCGACTCTCCGCGGCAGCGTCGATGTCCATCACCTGCTCAATCGTTAAGCGCTTGACGATTCACCCCGCAGGCGTATCGTACCGCAGGTAATCGTTAACCTCGTGATGAATGCGAGCGCTCGGAGGGCGGGACCATGACCACGGACAACGCGTCTGCTCCAGGGAGCGGAGCATCGTCGGGACGAGACCCCAAGTGGTGGACCCTGACCGCGGTCTGCACGGGGGTGTTCATGCTCCTGCTGGACATCACGATCGTGAACGTCGCCCTGCCGGACATCCAAAGCGAGCTCGACGCCTCCCTGTCGGACCTGCAGTGGGTGATCGATGCCTACGCGCTGAGCCTCGCGGCGCTGCTCCTCACGGCCGGGTCGCTCGCGGACCTCTACGGTCGCCGACGCGTCTTCGTGATCGGGCTCCTGGTGTTCACCCTCGGCTCGATCGCCTGCGGTGCGGCGCAGGACATCTTCTTCCTCCAGGTCTCGCGCGCCTTCCAGGGCATCGGCGGCGCCGCGATGTTCGCCACCGCTCTCGCCCTGCTGGCCAGCGCGTTCCACGGCAAGGACCGCGGCACCGCCTTCGGCATCTTCGGCGCGACCACGGGCGTCGCCGTCGCGATCGGCCCGGTGCTGGGAGGGGTCCTCACCAGCGGTCTGTCGTGGCGGTGGATCTTCTTCGTCAACATCCCGATCTGCCTGGTCGCCCTGGCCGTCTCGCTGACGCGGGTCGTCGAGTCGAAGGACCCGCACGCCGGTCGGCCGGACTGGTTCGGCTTCGTCAGCTTCTCGCTTGCGCTCGGCGCCCTCGTCTACGGCTTGATCGAGGCCGGCCAGGGCAGCTGGTCGGACCAGAAGGTCGTCCTCTCCCTGCTGGCGTCCGCGGCGCTCCTGGTGGTCTTCGTGGTCAGCCAGCTCCTCCAGAGCAAGCCGATGTTCGACCTCTCGCTGCTGCGCAAGCCCACCTTCACCGGCGGCCTGATCGCGGCCTTCGGGGTCTCGGCGTCGATCTTCTCCCTGCTGACCTTCCTGGTGATCTACGTCCAGAACGTGCTCGGCTACTCCGCCGTCGAGACCGGTGTCCGGTTCCTCTACCTCTCCGTCGCCTCGTTCTTCGCGGCCGCGATCGCCGGCCGGCTCACCGAGCACGTCCCCGTCAAGTGGCTGATCGCGCCCGGGTTCTTGATCCTCGGGGTCGGCCTCCTGCTGCTGCACGGCTTCCGCGACGACTCGGCGTGGACGCACCTGATCCCCGGGCTGGTCGTCACCGGCATCGGGATCGGGATGATCAACCCGCCACTGGCCTCGACCGCGGTCGGCGTCGTACCCGTGGCCCGGGCCGGCATGGCCAGCGGGGTGAACTCCACGTTCCGCCAGGTCGGGATCGCCACCGGGATCGCCGCGCTCGGCTCCATCTTCAGCCAGCAGGTGGCCTCCGCCGTCCGCCCCGACCTGAGCGGCAAGGTGCCGGCCCCGGCCCTCGACGGCCTGACTGCTGCACTCTCGGGCGGCCAGGTGCAGGCGGCGGCGCAGGGTGCCCAGCAGGCTGCGACTCAGGCCCAGGGTCCGGCCGCGGGCCGGCAGGCCTACGACCTCGTCCACCAGGTCGGCACCTCCGGGGTGGTGGACGCGCTCAACCACATCACGCTGATCGCAGCCGCGCTCGCCTTCGCGTCCGGCCTGCTCTCGCTGCTGCTGATCCGGCAGCAGGACTTCGTGGTCCGCGGTGGCCCCCCGAGCGTCGAGGTCGACGGGGCGAGCGGGGACGACGACAGCCCGGGCTCGCACGCGGCGGGTGCTCACCTGGCCTGACGGAGGTCCGGCCTCACAGCGAGCCCTGGTCGGTGAGGAACCGATGGATGTGCTCGCGCGGTTGGTCGCGCAGCTCGGGCCCGTGGGTGAAGGCGGCCGTCGTGTACTCCAGCTCTGCGAGCCGCACGGCTGTCTGCTTCGTCATCGCGAAGTCGGTACAGAACGACTTGATCGGCCAGCGGAGCCCACGCACGTTGAAGATCGCGTCGCCGGTGATCAGCACGCCCGACTCCTGGAGGAGGTACGACGCATGGCCGGGCGAGTGGCCCGGCGTGTGCACGACCTGGATGCCGCCCGCGAACGGGATCACCTGACCGTCGGTGAACGTCTCACCGACGGAGACGGGCGGGAAGCCGTTCTTGCCGCGACCGAGCAGCCGGCCGAGGAGAAAGCTCCGGTCGCGCGGCGGGCTCACCCCGCGTCGTACGAAGTCGGCGTCGGCCTCGTGGATGCCGAAGTCCTGGCCGGTCTGCTCGCCCACGTACGCCGCACCGCCGGCGTGGTCGGGATGAGCATGGGTCAGCATCAGCCGGGTCACGTCAGAGGGGCCGGAGCCGATCGAGGCGAGCGCAGCCATCACCTTCTTGCCGGACTGCTTGATGCCCATGTCGACCAGGGTGACCTGGCCGTCGTCGTCGCGCAGGATGAAGCCGTTGACGAAGTCGCGGATCAGCGGGATCCGCCAGACTCCTGGCGCGAGCGGGACGGCGGGGGCGGAGGCCATGCCGGCAGCCTAGGCCGGGTGCGAGGATGCGAGCCGGCCGATCAGCCTCCTCGCGTCGTGCGGTGCGTAGCCCTTCATGTCGTTGTCGAAGTAGCAGAAGACGTCCTGACCCGCCTCCGCCCATCCACGGCACCGTTCGGCCCACTCGTCCAGCGCCCGGTCGGTGTAGCCGCTGGCATACAGCTCCTCGTCGCCGTGCAGGCGGAGGTAGCGGAACGACGCGGTGTCCTCGTCGACCTTGGGCCATCGACCGGCCGTGTCGGCGTAGACGGTGGCGACACCGTGCCTGCGCAGCACCTCGTAGGCCGCCGGCGTGGCGAACGTCGGGCTGCGGAACTCCAGCGCGTACCTCAGCGGTCGGTCGTCCTCGGTCACGGTCAACGCGCGATCTGCCGGCACCTTGTCGTCGTGGCGGCCGGCGAGCGAGGCCGCGTCTGCCGTCGACCGCGGAAGCCGCCCGAGGAAGTCGTCGAGCACTGCGGCGTCGAAGCGGAGGTTCTCCGGCAGCTGCCAGAGCACGGGACCCAGCGCCTGGCCGAGGGCCAGGACCCCGGAGGCGAAGAAGTTCGCGAGAGGGACGTCGACCTCCCGCAGCCGCTTCATGTGGGTCACGAACCGCGGACCCTTGACGGCGAACACGAAGTCCGGCCGGGCCGCCGTCGCCTCGGCTCGCCACGCGGCGTAGGACGAGGGTCGTTGCAGGGAGTAGAAGGAGCCGTTCACCTCGATCGAGGTCAGCTGGGACGCGGCATGCTCGAGCTCACGGCGCTGCGGGAGCCCCTGGGGGTAGAAGTCTCCGCGCCAGGCCGGGTACCGCCAGCCGGAGATGCCGACCCTCACGACTGCGCCCACCGCTGCAGGCTAGAGCCGCTCGCGGCCGTGCGGGGCGCGCCAGCCGGACTCGTCCGGTCCCTGCGGGACGATCTGCGACGGGTTCACGTCGGTCTGCACCACGTAGTAGTGCCGCTTGATCTGGCCGAAGTCGGTGTTGTCGCCGAAGGCCGGCTGCTGGAAGAGGTCACGCGCGTAGCCCCACAGGGCCGGCAGCTCGGTCAGCTTCTGGCGGTTGCACTTGAAGTGCCCGTGGTAGACGGCGTCGAACCTCGCGAGCGTCGTGAACAGGCGCACGTCGGCCTCGGTCGGGGCGTCGCCCATCAGGTATCGCCGGCGGGTGAGCCGGTCCTCGAGCCAGTCGAGGGTGACCCAGAGCCGCTCGTAGGCCTCGTCGTAGGCCTCCTGGGACCCGGCGAACCCACAGCGGTAGACGCCGTTGTTGACCTCGGTGAAGACCCGTCCCATCACCTCGTCCATCTCCTGCACGGACGCCGTCGGGCCACAGGTCCGGGGCGTCGGCGCGGTGGTGCTCGCGCCACTCGAAGAACAGGTCGTGGGTCAGCCACGGGAAGTCGTTGGTGACGACCCGGCCGCTGTCGATCTCGACCATGGCCGGCACGGTGATCCCCTTGTCGTAGGCAGGGTCCCGAGCCAGGTAGGCCTCCTGCAGTCGCTCGACGCCCAGCACCGGGTCCCGGCCGCCGGGGTCGAGGTCGAAGCGCCAGCTCCGCTCGTCGTGGGTCGGTCCGGCCAGACCGACGGAGATCACGTCCTCCAGCCCGAGCAGCTGTCGGACGATCAGGGAGCGGGTCGCCCAGGGGCACGCCTTGGCCGCGACCAACCGGTAGCGGCCGGGCTCCGCCGGCCAGGTGGGCGGCCCCACCGGCTGCGGCTCGTGCCGGTCGCGCGACCGGCCGGGCACGGCCGTGATCCGGTCGGGCAGGTAGTCCATGTCCCGTTCGAACGCCTGGCCGCGGGTGACGTACGCCGAGTGAGTCGCCATGCCTGCGCCGTACCCACCCCGGCTCCGGGCAGTCCTGCCGGCGGACAAGTCTCCCAAGAAGTGTTTGCAAACTCTTCTTTGCAAAGATACCTTGGCTGTCATGGCCGACCTCAGTCCCTCGATCACCCCGTCCGCCGCCGGACTGCGCGCGCTCTCGCATCCCACCCGCTTGAAGATGCTGATGCGGCTGCGGGTCGAGGGCCCCGCGACGGCGACCCAGCTGGCCCGCGAGCTCGCCCTCAACACCGGCGCGACGTCGTACCACCTCCGTCAGCTGGCCGACCACGGCTTCATCGTCGAGGACACCGAGCGGGGCGACGCCCGCGACCGCTGGTGGCGGGCGGCCCATCGCAGCACCCTCGCCAGGCTCACCGACCGCCGCGACGACGAGGACGCGGAGAGTGCCGAGGCGTACCTGCAGTCGGTGGCCCTGCTCTACACCGAGACCCTGATGCAGGCTGTCGGCGAACGCCGCTACCTCCCGGAGCCGTGGCAGCGCGCCAGTACGACGAGCGACTGGCACCTCCGCCTCACCGCCGGCCGGGCCGAGCAGCTCGTCGACACGCTGGCAGCGCTGATCGCCGAGTGGGAGGAGGCGGACGAGGGCGCCGAGGGCACCGGCGACTTCGTGGTCAACCTCAACGCCTTCCCCCGTCCCGGCACCGTCGTCACGGAGGGAGCGCCGCGGTGACCGAGCTCGCACCGAGAAGGATCCCGCTGTACGGGTGGCTGACCGCCGAGGCGATCTCACTGCTCGGCACCCGCGTCTCGATGATCGCGATCCCCTGGCTGGTGCTGGTGACCACCGGGTCCGCGACCCGCACCGGCCTGGTCGCCGCGGCTGAGCTCACCCCGCTGGTGGTCTTCAAGGCGACCGGCGGCCCGCTCGTCGACCGCGTCGGCCCGCGTCGGATGGCGATCACGGCCGACCTGCTCTCCATGGTCACCGTCGGCATGATCCCCCTGCTCCACCACTCCGACCGCCTGACCTTCCCGCTCCTGCTCCTCCTCGTCGCCGCCGGTGGCGCCCTGCGCGGACCCGGCGACGCCGCGGTCGGCGCGATGATCCCGTCACTCAGCGAGAGCGCACGCGTACCGCTCGAGCGGGTGACCGGGTTGTCCTCCGCGATCGAGCGTGGGTCGACCATGGTCGGCGCAGCCATCGCCGGAGGGCTGGTGGCGACCACCGGTGCCGCCGACGCGGTGGCGGTCGACGCCGTCTCCTTCGGGGTCTGCGCGGTGCTCCTGATGCTGACCACCCGAGGGGTCGGCCTGGCGAGTCGCCCTGCTCCGGCCGCGCCGGGCGAGCAGCCCGCGTCGTACCTCTCCGAGCTGCGCGACGGCTGGGACTTCCTCCGCCACGACGCGGTCCTGATGAGCCTGTGCCTGATGATCGCCGTGACCAACCTGCTCGACCTCGCCTGGTCCGCGGTGCTCCTGCCGGTCTGGGCCCACGACTCCGGGGCGGGCGTCGCGGCCCTGGGCCTGGTCTTCGCCGTCTGGGGTGGCTCCTCGATGGTCGGCTCGCTGGTGGCTGCCGCCTACGGCACCCGGCTGCCGCGGTTCGCGACCTACGTCGTGGCCTTCCTGATCACGGGGCTCCCGCGCTTCGTCCTGTTCGCGCTGGGCGTCCCGCTCTGGCTGATCCTCGCGATGTGCGTGGTCGGCGGCTGTGCCTCGGGCTTCCTCAACCCGGTCCTCGGCGCCGTGGAGTTCGAGCGGATCCCCCGCGAGCTCGTCGGGCGGGTCACCGCCCTCAACAGCGCGATCTGCTGGTCGCTGATGCCGCTCGGCGGCATCCTGGGAGGAGTGTTGGTCACCGGGATGGGCCTCGACCCGGCGCTGCTCGTGGTCGGCCTCTGCTACTTCGCGGCGACCATGGCACCGGCCTTCCTCCCGAGCTTCCGCGGCATGAACCGGCCCGTCGAGGTGCGTGGAGCCGTCGCGGTCTGAACAGACCGACGGCCGGTGACCCGTGGGTCACCGGCCGTCGGCGGACGACGCTGGGGTCAGTGCTTGACCGGCTTGAACTCGCCCGAGATGTGGATCGTCAGCTTGGCCTTGGCGGTCCGCGGGGCACCCGCCTTCAAGAAGATCCCGTTCTCACCGGCGGTGATGCCCGCCTCGGTCTGGACGAGCTCGTACTTGCCGGGCTTGAGCAGCGCGCGGCTGGTCCCGTGCGACTGGGAGCCGACGAAGATGTCGAACGAGACGATCTTCTGGGTCTTCACGTTGATCAGCGCGACCTCGCTGATCGAGTTCGGCTTCTTCGTGTCGCGGGTGAGGGTGAACCAGCCCTTCTTGTGCTCGGTGAAGGTCACCTGGGTGACACCGGCCACGGTGCCCGAGGTGCTGCACAGCGAGCCCGACACGGCGTGGTGGACCGAGACCGCACCGCCCACGCCGAGGGCGAAGCTCCGCAGGTCCCTGTTGTGCTTCCTCAGCGTGAGCGTGCTGTCCACATGACCCTTCACGCGCGTCGTGTCGGCCGGGTTGTCGCTGCTGATGTACGACGCGTCGAGGTTCACCGACGCAGTCCTCGTGCCGTGCCCGAAGTGCTTCACCGGGCTCTCGACGGAGTCGCTGCCCGGGACGGCGAGGTTGCACGCACCGCCGACCGTGGTGCCGGTGTAGTTGGCGTCGGCGGTGCCGATGGCGGCGTACAGGCCCGCCACGCGTGCTTGGGCGCTCCCGGCGGGAACGAAGGCGAGCGCGGCGGCCGCGCCGGTGGCGGCGACGGCAGCGACGGAACGGCGGACGAGTCTGGATGTGGTCATGGAATCGGGTTTCCCCCTGAGAGACGGCGTGAGCGGAAGGCACTCACGCTAAGGGCCGCCCCCCGTGCCGGCAGGCGAACAGGCGCTGGTCTAGACCAGTGGCCGCTCAGGCGAAGGAGCGCGCCAGCGCGAGGACCCGGTCGTTGGCCTCCGGCTCGCCGATCGAGACCCGGGCACCGGCGCCGGCGAAGGGCCGGACCACGATGCCGAGATCGTCCGCCGCGGCTGCGAACTCGGCGGTCCGATCCCCGGTCCCGAACCAGACGAAGTTCCCCTGCGCCTGGGGTACGACGACGCCGGCGGCCGCCAGGCCGGCGACCACCCGCTCGCGCTCGTCGACCAGTGCAGCCACGCGCTCGAGCAGCTGCTGCTCGGCCTCGAGTGAGGCGACGGCGGCCGCCTGGGCCACGTTCGACACGCCGAACGGCAGGGACACGGCGCGCAGAGGGCCGGCGATCTCCGCCGGCCCGATCGCGTACCCGACGCGGAAGCCCGCGAGTCCGTAGGCCTTGGAGAAGGTGCGGGTCGACAGGACGTTTGCGTGCGCACGCACGGTAGCCAGGCCGTCGACGGGATCATGCATCCGTACGAACTCGAGGTACGCCTCGTCGACCACGACCAGTACGTGGTCGGGCACGCCGCGCGAGGAAGGCATCGAGCTCGGCCTGGGTCACGGCCGGACCGGTCGGGTTGTTGGGCGTGCAGACCAGCACGATCCGCGTGCGGTCGGTGACCGCCGCCGCCATCGCGTCGAGGTCGTGGCGGCCGTCGGGCGCCAACGGCACCTGCACGCTCCTGGCCCCGGCCGCGGTGACCGCGATCGGATAGGCCTCGAAGCTGCGCCAGGCGTAGACGACCTCGTCGCCGGGCTCGCAGAACGCCTGCACCAGCTGGTAGATCAGCGCGACCGACCCGGTCGCCAGGGCCAGCTGCTCGGTCGCCACGCCGAGGCGGGCGGACAGGGCGTCGTAGAGCGCGGTGTTGCCCATGTCGGGGTAGCGGTTCATCTGCTCGGCCGCACGCGTCGCGGCGTCGAGGACACCGGGCAGCGGGGGGTAGGGGTTCTCGTTGGAGGAGAGCTTGTACGTCGTCTGGCCCAGCCCGCGGCAGCGGCGGCTTCCCCGCGACGTACGCCGGGATCTGGGACACGCACGCGCGCGGCTGGGGACCTGGCATGGGGTCAACCTATCCCCGGGCGCGGGCGTCCCCGTCCCCGCCAGGGGCGGAACAACGGCAAGAGGGCGAGGCCGATCAGGACACCGATCAAGGCGCCGGTGACGTTGTCGATGATGTCGGTGACGTCGCAGGCCCGATCGATCCGCGCGACGTGCAGCTGGATCTCCTCGACGGCCAGGGAGAGGCCCGCCAGAGCGACCAGGCCGCAGGGGATCAGCACCCACCCGGCCCGCCAGCGACCGAGCGCCAGGACCAGGCACACCCCTGCCGGCACGAACAGCAGCGTGTTGAGCAGCTGCTGGCCGCCCCCGAAGATCCAGAACCCGTCGGGTGACGGGCCTCCGATGTCCCAGCTGCACGAGGTGGCGTGCTGGTCGGCCGGGATGTAGCCCAAGCCGTCCTGGGCGGGGAGCAGGGTGAGGATCCCGATCACCGCGAGCGCCCAGAGCAGCCCGCCCCAGGCCAGTCCGGCCACCGGTCCCATCCGCTGACCGACGGCCAGTGCGACGACCACGCAGAGCAGTCCGGCCGCTGCAGCGAGGACCAGCATCCAGCCCACACCGCCGATCGGGACCATGGGACGAGGCTAGGCGGTGGCGCCTCGGCTCACACGCGGGGGAGGAGCACCTGGCCGCCGGGTACGACCGGCACGTCGCGCCCGAGGGTCACGTCGATCGGGTTGGTCAGGCAACGGACCGAGCCGCCGCCCTTGTGGAACTCGTCCACGTCCACCTCGAGCACGTCGAAGTCCCAGCTCCGCAGCTGCGCGACGACCCGCTCGGGCGCCCCGGACGGCATCACGACGGTGCGGCCGACCACGATCGAGTTGGCACAGAACGTGGTCAGCGCCTCCTCGTCGGTGAGCACCAACGGCTCGGGCACGAGCTCGAGCAGAGCCGACGCGGAGGCGTCGTCGAAGGCACCCGGGGCGACCATCGCACGGCGGGCGTCGAGCGGGCAGAAGGCGAGGTCGAGGTGGTACATCGCCGGGTGGGTGATCCGCACGCCGCGGACCCGGACCTCGAGCTCGGTGGCCAGGTGCTTGAGCGCGAGCTCCTCGGTGCGCGGGCCGTAGCCCGCCACCAGTGCGTCTCCCCAGGCGAACACGTCGCCGGCCTCGAGATGCGCACCGACGCCGTCGCGACCGACGTACGACGTGGAGCGGCCGCTGCGCTCGAACCACGGCTGCGCGGTCTGCGTCTCCATGCGGCGCTCGGCGTAGCGCATGTGCGAGAGCACCACGTGGGTCTCGCCGCCGGGGCGGACCAGGCCGAGGCCGAGGTTCATCGCGTAGACCATGTCGGGAGCGTCGGCGCGCTGCGGGACGACCTCGACGGCGCCGCCGAGGCGCTCGATCGTGGCGACCAGCCCGACCCACTGCGCCATCGCGCGGCCGGAGTCGGGTTGGACGGCGAGATCCATGTAGGGGTTGATCCGGTAGTCCACGCGGAAGTGGTCGGGGCGGACCATCACGTAGCGCCGGCCCCACGCGAGGGCGTCCGGCTGGATCTGCGACTGCGCGTTCGGCACGGCGTACCCCTCTTCGGTCTCGGCGGAGCCCCACGACGCGTGGGACGAGATGGTGCGCCGCTCGGACGGATCGGCGCCTGTAGATTGTCAGACAATCTGACAACCAGAGGATAGACACGGATGCGGCGATCGGCAAGCCGTTGTCGGACACTGGGGTCGTGGACCCCGTCGAGAGCACCGCGGACGCCTTCGGGACCCTGCATCTGGAGCACTCCTCGACCGTCGACCGAGTCACCGAGGAGCTGCGTCGCGCGGTCTTCGAGGGCGAGCTGGAGTCCGGCACCCCCCTGCGCGAGGTCGCTCTCGCCGAGTCGCTCGGCGTCTCGCGGCCGACGCTGCGCGAGGCGCTCGCCGTCCTGGTCGCAGAGGGTCTGGCCACCCGCGAGCCGAACCGCGGCGTCAGCGTCGCCAGCCCCGACCCCGAGTCGGTGCGTGACGTGTCGCGAGTCCGCGCCGTCCTGGAGTCGGCGGGCGTCCGGCACTGGCCGAGCGCCGGCGAGGAGGCGCGCGACGCGGTACGCCTGGCGCTGGCCGACTACGAGCGCGCGGTCGCCGAGGGCGCGTCGTACCAGGTGCTCAACCAACGTCACCTCGCCATCCATCTCAGCCTGGTCGGACTCACCGAGTCACCGCGCCTGGTCGCGATGGCCGCATCGGTGGTGGCCGAGCTGCGGCTCGCGCTGGCGCAGATCGACCGCGTACGACGCAACGCGCGCGACCAGGCCGGCTCCCACCACCACCTGCTCGACCTGCTCGAGTCCGGAGACGTCGAGGCCGCCGTCGTCGAGCTCGCCGACCACCTCGGCGGCGCCGAGGAGGCGATCATCGAGCGCCTCGACCTCGACTGAGGACGTGCCGACCCGGCGCAGCCGGGGCGGCACGGCCGCAAGGAGCACCGCCGCCCGCTTGCGGGCAAGGCAGACGCGCTCCCCTATGCTCGCCGGGTGCGTTTCGTCACCTGGCTGTTGAGCACCGCCGCCGCGGTCGCGGTCGCCGCCTGGCTGGTCGACGGCATCTACTTCACCGGCCCGAGCTCGGGCTGGGACGAGGTGAGGCACAAGCTGGTCCCGCTGCTGCTCGTGGCCCTGATCCTCGGCGTGATCAGCAGCTTCGTGAAGCCGATCGTCACGTTCTTCTCGATCCCCTTCATCATCCTCACGATCGGGCTCTTCCTGCTCGTCATCAACGCGCTGATGCTGATGCTGACCGCGTGGATCGCCGGGCTGCTCGACATCGGCTTCCACGTGGACGGGTTCTGGGCCGCCGTCCTCGGCTCGATCGTGATCACCCTCGTCAACTGGGCCATCGACCTCACCATCCTCAAGGAGGACGCGTAGGTGGTGGCCTCCCTCCCCCCACCGCGCACGCCCGGGCGGTACTCGATCGCGTTGGTCTGCCTGGGCAACATCTGTCGCTCTCCGACGGCCCACGTCGTCCTCGAGGCACGGCTGGCCGCAGCCGGCCTCGACCACCGTGTCTTCGTCCGGAGCTCCGGGACCGCCGACTGGCACGTGGGTCGGCCGATGGACACCCGATCGGCCGCCGCGCTCGAACGCGCGGGATACGACGCCAGCCGCCACCGTGCCCGGCAGTACGACGTCTCCTGGGCGGCCGACGACGACCTCGTGCTCGCCATGGACCACGACAACCTCGCCGATCTCGGCGGCCGCACGGACCGGGTCGCGCTGTTCCGCGACTTCGATCCGGTCGGGGTCGGCGAGGATGTTCCGGACCCCTACTACGGAGGTGCCGACGGCTTCGACGAGGTGCTCACGATGGTCGAGCGCACGTCCGATGCACTCGTGGCCGCGCTCTCGTCCACCACCCTCGACTGACCCTGGGCTCGGGCCCGCCGCCAGACAGCCACCACTCGCTGACCGGGCGGACGACCCACCAACGGCGTACTACGGTGAGGACAGCCGGATCCAGGAGGTGCTGAGTGACGCGCCAGCCACACGTCGCCCGCCGCGCCGAGGAGCTCCTCGGCACGGCCGTCGCGGCCACGGCACCCGTCGCCGGCGGCGACATCGCGACGGCCACCAAGCTGCGGCTCAGCTCCGGACGGTCTGCCTTCATGAAGACCCTGACCACGGCACCGCCGGGCTTCTTCGAGGCCGAGGCCGCCGGGCTGCGTTGGCTCGGAGAGGCCGACGGCGTCCGGGTGCCCGAGGTGCTGGCCGTGCAGGCCGACTGCCTGATCCTGGCCTGGGTCGAGCCCGGAAAGCTCACCACGGAAGCGGCGGCCGAGTTCGGCCGGGCGCTGGCCCGCACCCACGACGCCGGGGCGCCGGCGTACGGGCTGGACCGCGACGGCTTCATCGGCCGGCTCCCGCTGCCCAACAAGAGCGCGCCGACCTGGGCGGAGTTCTACGCGACGAAGCGGGTGCTGCCCTACCTCAAGCTCGCGCGCGACCGCGGCGCGATCAACCCGGAGGAGGCCGCCCGGGTGGACGGTGTCGTCGGCCGGTTCGCCGACCTCGTTCCCGAGGAGGGACCGAGCCGCCTCCACGGCGATCTCTGGAACGGCAACGTCATCTGGACCCACGACGGGGGATGCTGCGTCATCGACCCCGCGGCCCACGGCGGCCATCGGGAGACCGACCTCGCGATGCTGACCCTCTTCGGCCTGCCGCACCTACCGCGCGTGCTTCACGCCTACGAGGAGGTCTCACCGCTCGCCGAGGGCTGGGCCGACCGGGTCGGTGTCCACCAGCTGTTCCCGTTGCTCGTGCACGCCTGCCTCTTCGGCGGCGGCTACGGTGCCCGCGCGGCGGAGGTCGCCGGCCGCTTCGCCTGAGCACCGCGCGTTCTCAGGCACGGTTCAGGACGGTTTGACACAGTAGGGCCGTGACTCCGCCAGCAGCCGCCTCGAGCGCCAAGCCCCACGTCCTCGTCGTCGACGACGACAAGGCGGTGCGTGAGTCCCTGCGACGCAGCCTGGAGTTCAACGGGTACGCCGTGTCGCTGGCCGCCGACGGGGCGGAGGCGCTGGCCGGCATCGGCGGGCTCGCGAACGGGATGGGCCCCGACGTCGTGGTGATGGACGTGATGATGCCGCGGCTCGATGGCATCGAGACGACCAAGGCCCTGCGCAAGGCCGGCAACGACGTACCCGTGCTGGTGCTCACCGCGCGCGATGCGGTCGGCGACCGGGTCGAGGGGCTCGACGCGGGCGCCGACGACTATCTCACCAAGCCGTTCGCCCTGCAGGAGCTGCTGGCCCGCCTCCGCGCGCTGCTGCGGCGCGTCGTACCGGCCGAGGGCGACGAGCACGAGCTGCTCTCGTTCGCCGACCTGTCGATGGACCTCGCCACGCGCGACGTGCTCCGCGGTGGCCGGGCGATGGAGCTGACCCGCACCGAGTTCACGCTGCTCGAGATGTTCCTGCGGCGGCCGCGCCGCGTCCTCGAGCGCTCGTTCATCCTCGAGGAGGTCTGGGGCTACGACTTCCCCACCACCGCCAACTCCCTCGAGGTGTACGTCGGCTACCTGCGCCGCAAGACCGAGGCCGAGGGTGAGCCGCGCCTGATCCACACCGTGCGGGGCGTCGGCTACGTCCTGAAGGAGTCCTGACCGCCCCATGGCCGAGCAGTCGACCCCCGAGGGCACCGGCTCGTCGGCGTGGAGCGAGGGCCGTTGGCACTACCGGCGTTCCCTGGCCAGTCGGGTCGTCCTGCTGACCACGATGGCGGTCGGCCTCGCCGTGGCCCTGGTAGCGCTCGGTGCCTACGTCACCGTACGGATGTCGCTGGAGAGCTCGCTCGACAACTCCCTGCGCGACCGGGCACATCGCGCGGCGGGGAGCCTGCAGATCGCCCAGCTCACCAACGCCCGCGTGCCGTCGTGGGCGACCGGAGCCGCCGACGTACGGATCTACCTGGTGACCGCGGGCGGCACCCCCATCACCACCGACAACCTGAACCCGCAGATCCCGTTCGACGGTCACGAGACGGCCGTCGCGCAGGGCAACAGCAGCAGCAGCGTGCGGACGGTCTCGGCCAGCGGCAACGACTACCGCGTCATCGCGGTGCCCTACATCGGAGGTGGCAGCGGCTACGCCCTGGTGCTCGCCCAGAACATGGGGCCGCAGGAACGCGTGCTCCAGAAGATGGGCGCGGTGATGCTCCTCTTCGGGCTGGCGGGGGTGATCGGCGCCGCCGCAGCCGGCTGGGCCGTCGCCCGCAACGGGTTGCGACCCGTCCGTCGGCTCACCGCGAACGTCGAGGTGATCACCCGGACCGAGGACCTCACCCCGCTCCCGGTCGAGGGGGACGACGAGATCGCCCGGCTGGCCACCGCCTTCAACGGCCTGCTGGCCTCCCTCTCCGCCTCCCGCGACCGGCAGCGCCGGCTCGTCGCGGACGCCGGCCACGAGCTCCGCACACCGCTCACGTCGCTGCGCACCAACCTCGACCTGCTGCTCCAGTCCGACGCCGCCGGCGGGCTCGACCCGGCGGCGCGCGCGGAGCTGCTCGACGACGTCGGCGCCCAGATCGAGGAGATGTCCACTCTCGTCGGCGACCTCGTGGAGCTCGCGCGCGACGAGCCCCTACGGCGTGCCGTCGAGCAGGTCGACCTCGCCGAGGTCGTCGACCGCGCGGTGACCCGCGCCCGACGGCGCGGCACCGGCCTGACCTTCGAGGTCGACTGCGAGCCGTGGTGGGTGACCGGTGAGTCCGCGTCGCTCGAGCGGGCGGTGACCAACCTCCTCGACAACGCCGTGAAGTGGAGCCCACCGGGTGGCACCGTACGGATCCGGCTCAACCACGGCACCCTGACCGTCGATGACGAGGGCCCGGGCATCGCCGAGGCCGACCGCGAGCACGTCTTCGAACGCTTCTACCGCTCCGACGAGTCGCGGTCGATGCCCGGCTCGGGACTCGGCCTGTCCATCGTGCGCCAGGTGACCGAACGCCACTCCGGCACGGTGCGGGTCGACGAGACCGAGGCCGGCGGCACACGGATGGTCATGCAGCTCCCCGGTGCCGCGCTCGTGGCGAGCTAGCCGTCGTACGTCGCGTCGATCGGTCGGCGAGCACCTCAGACCTCGACGCGGTAGCCCATGTCCTGCTCGGTGAGTCAGGTGCCGCGGGGACGAGGGTCCAGCTCGAGCTTGGTGCTCGACGCCCCACGAAGCCGCACCGGTCGAGCCCGTCGAGACCCACCGTCCCCGGTGCGTCCGCTGCTTCACGTGGCGAGGGTCCGCAGCCCGTCGACGGCCAGGATCACGCCGATCAGCAGCGAGACCGCGGCGAGGACGGTCGGGCCGGCGGCGACGACGCGGGCGTACAGCTCCTGCAGGCGCGCCTCGGCGTGCCCGGGGTCGCGTGCGTAGTAGACGTAGATCGCACACACCGTCGCCGAGGAGACCACCGCGAAGATGGCGAAGGCGATGACCGTGATCACGAACGCGGAGTGGTTGTGCACGAGGACCAGGGCGGCGGCCGCGGTGAGGCTCCACGGCTGCTTGAGCACGCCCAGCACGGCGGCGCCCCGCGGGTTCAGGCCCTTGAGCCGCTCCGCGAACTCCTTCGACACGCCGACGGAGCTGCGCGGGTTGTTCCGCCGCCGCCACTGCCAGACGCCGGTGACGACCAGACCGGCGCCCAGCAGCGCCTCGAGCACGGCCAGCGCCGTCCCTCCGCCGCCGGTGGTGAGACCGCGATAGGTGCCCAGCAGGTAGCTGAGGGCGAACACCACCGTCAGCGAGACGGCCCACCCGACGAGGAAGGCACCGGCATTGAGGCGCGCGCGCGTCGTCGCCAGCAGCAGGATGAACACGACGAGCGTGACCGGGGAGACGCTGGCGAGCAGGGCGAGGAAGAAGATGGGGAGGATCAGACCCATCGAGAGCTCTCCTGCTTCTGCCCGGTCGGGACGAACGACGGCCCGAGTGGGAACACACCGGCTGCCGTCGCCGGGGTCACTATGTCACGCGTGCGACGGGCCGTGAGGCACCTGCGACGAGGAGTGTCCGGCCAGCAGGTCGCTCGCCAGCCGGTGCACCAGGTCGGACCCGTGCTCGGTGAGGATCGACTCGGCGTGGAACTGGATGCCCCGGAAGTGCGGCCCGCGCACGAGGTGCACGTCGCCGGTCGCCGGGTCGAGCTCGACGGTCAGGCCGGCGGGCACGCCGGTGCCGTCGGCCGGCAGCCGCCCGACGAACGTGTTGTAGAAGCCGACCCGCTCGGGACGGCCGTCCAGACCGACCTCGGCCTGGGTGCCCTGGAACACGATGTCCTTGTAGACCAGGGGGATCCCGAGGCGGTCGCACAGCACCTGGTGACCGAGGCAGACCGCCAGGAACGGCTGGTCGCGTGCCAGCAGGCGGTCGACGGCGCGGCGGAACGTCGCGATCTTCGCGTCGGCGCCGTCGCGCGGGTCGCCCGGCCCCGGCCCCACGATCACCAGGTCGGCCGAGTCGAGCACTCCGTCGTCGTACCGGGTGTGCGGGACGACCTCGCTGGTCATCCCCGCGACACCGAGGACGTGGCGCAGCATGTTCACGAAGTCGTCCTCGCCGTCGAGGATCGCCACGTGCTGCCCGGCCAGGCGCAGGTCGGGCGGCGCCCCGGCCTGGTCGGTGAGCCAGAAGGTCGACAGCCGCTGGTTGCGCGAGTTGAGGGCGATCAGGACGTCCTCGTCGCGGGTCAGGTCGTCGACGCCGTAGGCGGGTGCCGCCGGGGTGTCGACGAGCCCGAAGGCACTGAGGATGCCGCCGGCCTTGGCGTGCGTCTCGGCGACCTCGCTCATCGGGTCGCTGTCGCGGACCAACGTGGCTCCCGCGGTCACCTTGAGGTGGCCGTCGGGATCGACGTCCGCGGCGCGGATGACGATCGGACTGTCGCAACGGGTCCGCCCCTCGCGGTCACGCCCGATCAGGGCGAGCGCGGCGCCGTAGTAGCCGCGGCCCTCCGTCTCGTACTGCTTGATCAGTCGGCACGCGTTCTGGACCGGGCTGCCGGTCACGGTGGCGGCGTACATCGTGTCGCGCAGGACTTCGCGCACGTCGCGCCGGGTGCGGCCGGCGAGGAGGTACTCGGTGTGCACGAGGTGCGTCATCGGCTTGAGGAACGGCCCGAGGACCTGCCCGCCCTCGTGGCAGATGTCGCACATCATCTTCAGCTCCTCGTCGACGACCATGAAGAGCTCGTAGATCTCCTTCTCGTCGGCCAGGAACTCCAGCAACGCTTCCTTGCGCTCGGCCGGATCGTCGTGGCCGGCCAGCCGGAAGGTGCCGCTGATGGGGTTCATCCGGACGTCGCTCACCGTGCCGTACCCCCCCTGCACGCTGACGTGCCGCTCGGGGCTGGCCCCGATCAGGTAGCGGTCGCCGGTGAAGAAGCAGAACGTCCAGTAGGCGCCGCGCTCGCGCTCGCAGAGTCGCTTGAAGACGGTGCGCGCCCGGCCGGCGTCCCACGCGGCCACCTGCGCGCGATAGTGGCGCCCGATCACGAGGTTGGCGCCCTCCCCCTGGCCGATCTCGTCGGCGATGATCGCCTCGACGAGCTCGGCGTACGCCTCGTCGTCGCTCTCGAAGCCGCCACGGTCGACGAGCTCGATGCCGTCGTCGGTGATCGCAGCGAGGGTCTCGGCGAGCGGGAGGTGGTGCTCGACCTCGATGTCGACCACGACGAGAGGCGTGCCGTCGTCGTGCGCCTCGAAGCCGCGCTCGGCGACCTGCCGGAACGGGATCGCGAGCAGCCGGTCGGCCGTGCGGCCCTGCTCCGGGATGCCGTGCGCGAGGGGTACGTCGAGCAGGCTCGCGACCTCGCTGCGTGCGCCGCCGACGGCGAGCACCGTGTCGTCGTCGGCCATCCGCACCAGTGCCCACGCGTCGTGGCTCTGCAGCGAGGCGAGCACGGCGGACGGCGTCGGGTCGGTGGGCATGTCCGGCAGCCTACAAACGGCGAGGCCGGCCCCTCGGCCCGTCTCGGGGCGTGAGGTCCGGCTCGAGCCGTCCTCGTCCTCGGCCGTGCCGGTGCTGCTCGTGAGGCGCTCTCCGGCACGGCGCCGCGCCGCCGACCCCCGGGGTTCAGGGTCCGCGGGTCAGCGGACGAGGGTGAGGAGCTGGGTGGCGCGGGTCAGGACGACGTAGAGGGTGGCGCGCCCGGTGGGCGACTCGGCCTCGATCGCGTCGGGGTCGAGGACCACGATGCCGTCGAACTCCAGCCCCTTGGTCTCGATCCCGGTGAGGACCACGATCCGGTCGTCACCGGCCGCCTCGGGCGTCGCCGCGTGAGGAGCGTCGTCGGTGAACTCCGGCCACGAGGACAGCCAGCCCGAGACCTCGGCCCGGCGGTCGAGCGGGGCGACGACGGCGACGGTGCCGGAGACCTGGGCGAGGACCGTCGACAGCTCGGCGCGCACGGTCGCCGCGACGTCGTCGCCGGCCGTCACCTCGCGCGGCGGGACCCCGGTCGAGCGCACGGCGGTGGGGAGGTCGGCGTCGAGACCCACGCGGGAGGCGTACGCGGCTGCGTGGTCGTAGATCTCGGCGGAGTTCCGGTAGTTGGTCGAGAGGTGGAAGGCGTGCAGGTCCTTGCCCTCGATCGCCGCGGCGCGGGCCGCGGCCGACTCGGCCGGCACGGGCCACGACGACTGTGCGGCATCGCCGACGATGGTCCAGGTCGCGGCGCGCCCGCGGCGCCCGACCATCCGCCACTGCATCGGCGTGAGGTCCTGTGCCTCGTCCACGAGCACGTGGGCGTAGCCGTCGTCCTCGATCGAGTGGGTGGGGGGCATCCAGACCGGGGCACCCGGGCCGTACTCGCGCTCCCAGGCAGTCGTCAGCTCCTCGCGTCCGCCGCCGAGGTCGCCCCCGAGGAAGTCGTCGAGCTCGTGGTCCTCGTCGCGTCGGTCGGGTACGTCACCCAGCGCGTACCGCAGCTCGTCGACGAGCGGGACGTCCTCCACGGACAGGGAGTCGTCCTGCCAGGAGTCGGCCAACAACCGCTGCTCCTCCGGGGACACCAACCCCTCGCCGACCCGCGCCAGGAACTCGGGGTCGCGGAGCCAGCCGAGCACCTCCGTGGCGCCGAGGGGCGGCCACCACGACAGCGCGAACTCGACGAAGGCGTCGGAGGAGAGCATGTCGTCGTCGAAGGCCTCGCGGCCGCGGTCTCGTCCGCGCTCGCCCCTCACCTGCCGCCACATCAGGTCGAGCAGCGCGGACGCGACCCGTGGGAGCTGGCGATTGCGCTGGCCCTGCGCCATCAGCTGACGGCGCAGCTTCCCGAGCTGGCCACGCTCGAGCAGGATGACGTCGTCGCGCCAGAACACCCGGAACTCCTTGGGCGAGCCCGGGGCCTGCTGGCGTGACGTACGCCGCATCAGCTCGGCCATCCGGACCGAGCCCTTCACCGCGGCGACGGCCGGGGCGTCGTGGCGCGTCGCGCGCAACCCACCGACGACCTCGCCCAGCGACCGCAGCGCGACAGCCGTCTCGCCGAGGGACGGCAGCACCCGCTCGATGTAGCGCATGAAGACACCGGAGGGACCGACGACGAGGACGCCGCCGGTCTCGTAGCGACGCCGGTCGGAGTAGAGGAGGAACGCCGCCCGGTGCAGGGCGACGACCGTCTTGCCGGTGCCGGGGCCGCCGCTGATCGCGACGACTCCCTTCGCCGGCGCGCGGATCGCCTTGTCCTGCTCGGCCTGGATGGTGGCCACGATCGAGTGCATCGACCGGTCGCGGGCGCGGGAGAGCTGCGCCATCAGCGCACCCTCTCCGACGATCGGCAGGTCGGTCTCGGCCTCGGCGTCGAGGAGCTCGTCCTCGACCCCGACCACCGTCGGTCCGGCGCACCGCAGCACCCGCCGGCGTACGACGTCCTGGGGCTCGGCGGCCGTGGCCTGGTAGAAGACGGCAGCGGCCGGTGCCCGCCAGTCGATCAGGAGCGAGTCGCGCTGCTCGTCGCGCAGACCGATCCGGCCGATGTAGCGCGGCTCGGGATCGAGGGTCGGTCGTAGGTCGAGGCGCCCGAACACGAGGCCTTCGTGGGCAGCGTCGAGCTGGGCGATCCGCTTCGCCGCCTGGAACACCATGGCGTCGCGCTCGACCAGGCCACCCTCGTGACCGAGCCGTCCGCGACCGTGTCCCTCGCGTGCCAGCTCCCGCGCGTTGCGCGCGGACTTCTCGAGCTGGACGTACACGCGATCGACGAACGTCTGCTCCGCGGCGAGCTCTGCCGCCAGCACTTCGTCTGCCAAGAAAGCGTTCCCCTCGGATCCCCGACCGCCGGTGGCGGTGTCCCCATTTCTGCGAGTCGACCATCGTATCCGCTTGCCCGGACGCCCGATGCAGGACGGTCGGATTCGGTGCCTGCGTCCGCGCGCATCCGAGTTTCTCCAGACGCGGGTGGGGATGAGAGGGTCGCCCTCCATGCCATCACCAAGGGGGAACCACCACATGACCTTCCAGCCGAGCCGCGCAGTGGTGCGCGGCGTCATCGGGTCGGCCGTCGTCCTCGCCCTCGCCGCACCCGCCGCGGCATACGCCGGAGGCATCAAGCACTCCGACCCGGCCAAGGACGTGCAGAAGATCACGACCCGTGGGTCGCACACGACGATCACCGACGCGCCGAAGCAGACGGCCGCCGACATCGTGCACTTCACGGCGAGCTACACCAGCCACCGCCTCAAGGAGTCCGTGCGCCTGCGCGGGCTCGCCTCGCAGTGGTCGCTGGCCTCCCGGGTCAAGACGCCGTCGACCCATTTCGAGGTCGACGTGGTCCGCCAGGCCGGCACCACCTCGGTCAGCCTCACCAACGCGGGCGGCTCCGCGGTGACCTGCCCCGGACTGGCACCCGCGATCGACCGCGCGAAGCACGTGGTGACCGTGACCGTGCCCTCGACCTGCCTCCACGACCCGACCTGGCTGCAGGTGGGCGCCGGCATGCTCGTCCTCCCTAAGGCCGGCGGGACGTTCTACGCCGACGACGCACTGCGCAAGGGCGGTGTGAAGGAGAAGAACCTCACGCTGAGCAAGCGCCTGAAGAAGTAGCGCCGTCAGTCCAACCGCTGATAGAGCACGACGCCGAAGGTGCCCGTGCCCTTCAGGATCCGCGCGCGGGGCGCATCACCCGCGGGCACCCAGAGGTCTCCCATCGCCGCCTGACCGCCGGCGACGTTGGAGCCGGACGGGGTGCGGGTCCGTCCCGCGCGGAACTCGACCTGTCCCGTCCCGCGGATCCGCCAGGCCATCCCGGCCAGCCGATCCTGCGCCGAAGGGGCGAGACGGAGAGGAACGCCCGAGGAGCTCTGTGTGGTCGACAGTCCCCAGGTGTGGCCGTCGTGCTCCACGACGATCGGGAGGCGATATCCGCCCACCGATCGGTTGGTCGTCGGACCGTACACGCCGATGCCCATCCTGAGTCTGGGCACCGCGGAGGCGGGAAGTGTCCGACTGTCGCGGAAGCCCTTCGATACCCACACCCTGACGCGCACGGTGGTCCCGGCCGGCCGGTCCCGGAGCTCGCTGAAGCTGCTGGTTCCGGGATCCATCCAGTCGTCCGACTCGCAGGTGCCTCCGCTGGAGCTCAAGGCGCCGTCGTCGTTCAAGGAGATGTTCACCGCATAACCCCGGGGGAGCCCCGAACAAGCCAATCGGAGGTCGACCTGCCCACCGGTCGCCACGTAGGTGGTCGTGAGCTCTGGCTCCCCTCGATCGGAGATCGCGGCGGCCAGCAAGGGCGTCCCACTCACCGTCTGGCGATAGGTCGAGCCGTCCTTGCTGTAGCCGGTGGGCAACGCGTCGGTCAAGGCGTACGACGCAAGCCCGACACTCCCTGACGGCACCGACACCTTGAGCCTTCCGCCTTGACCAGCCGGGATCTGCACGAAGTCGTTGAAGCGTGTCTTGTCCGAGGTCCATACTTCGCCGTTCGGCAGGACCATCCGTACGCGGGTCGGCCGATCGGTGATCCAGCTGAAGAGCCGAGGAGCGCTCGCCGCCACGATCTTCACCGAGCCGCGGCGCACGAACGTCTCGGCCTGTCCGTCCGTCCGGTACGTGTAACCCAGCGACCTCAGTGTCTCGGGGGCACGAACCCCGAACACGACCGGGGGAGGGGTGGCCGAGGCGCGGTGCACTCCGATCGCTCCGACCGCCGAGCCGAGCACGAGGGCGAGCACCCCGGCTCCCACGGCTCGGCGGCGCCGGCGTACGACGGAGACGCGGTGCCGCACCGCGGCGGTGCGGGCCACGGCCTCGCCGTCAGGAACCAGGTCGGCGTGCTCACCGAGCGTGCTGCGGAGGTCGGACAGGGTGTTCATCGCGGGTCTCCTTCCGCCTCGGTGAGGGCAGGGTCGATGCGCAGCTTGGCGAGCGCCTTGCTGCACTGGCTCTTGACGGTCCCGACCGAGCAGCCGAGCAGCTCTGCGGTCTGGACCTCCGTCAGGTCCTCGAAGTAGCGCAGCACCACCACCGCTCGCTGCCGGCGCGGCAGTCGCTCCATGGCGCGCCAGAGGTCGGTCGCCTCCTCGTCCTTCTCCTCGGCCGCGCAGCTCCGGGAGCTCGTCGGTCGGGTGCTCGCCGTTCCACTTGCGCCGCCACCAGGAGGCGTAGGTGTTGACGAGGATCCGGCGTACGTAGGGCTCGGGGTTCCCGTCGATCCGCCGCCAGGCGAACCACGCCTTGGCCAACGAGGTCTGGAGCAGGTCCTCGGCGAGGGCGTGGTCGTGGGTGAGCAGGTACGCCGTCCGCAGCAGCGCCCGGGAGCGCGCGGCGACGAAGTCGTCGAAGGTCGCCTCGTCCACGCGCCCTCCCGAGTCGACGGCTGTCGTGGTGGTCATACCCGTCTCTACCGGTCGGGCACGCCGCACGGTTGCCTACTGGTGCGGTTCAAGAAGGCGGTCATCGCCTCGCGCGCCTCGTCGGAGGCGAACAGCCGCGCGCTCAGCTCGGCCATCTCGTCGCCGTGCGCATCGATCCGGCGGACGAGGTCGGCGTTGAGGATCCGCTTGGACTCCCGCAGACCCTGGGCCGCACCCGGTGGCCAGCTGGGCGCAGACCGTCGCGACGGCATCGTCGAGCCGGTCGCCGGGCACGGCCGTCGTGACCAGGCCGTACGCCGCCGCCTGGGCACCGCTGAACGTCTCACCCCCGAGCGTGGTGAGCGCCGCCGCGCGCGGGCTCATCCGGGCGTGCACGGTCAGGGAGATGATCGCGGCCGCGAGGCCGAGCTTGACCTCGGTGAGGGCGTACGTCGCGTCGTCGGCACTGATCGCGACGTCGCTCGGCGGCCACGATGCCGATGCCGCCCGCCCGGACGGCACCGGAGACGCGGACGACCACCGGCTTGTCCATCGTCACGATGAGGCGCTGCAGGTCGACGATCCGGCGGGCACCGTCGGCCATGCCGACCGTCGTGGCCTCGGAGAGGTCGGCGCCGGAGCAGAAGACCCTGCCCTCCTGTCGGACCAGCACCACCTTCACCGCAGGGTCGGCCCCGGCGCGCTCGAGCCGCTCGAACAGCTCGGTGACCAGCTGGCGCGACAGGGCGTTGCGGTTGTGGGGTGAGTCCAGGGTGATCGTGGCCACGTTGTCCGCGACGGCGTAGTGGACGAGCTCGCGATGTCCTGAGCCGGTCGAAGGGTCGGTCATGTCGCGCATCCTCCCATCCGGGCGGCGCAGGCCGCCGCGCAATCCCGCAGGGCCGCGGCGACGAACCACTCCGTGTGCTGACCAAACTCCGCTACGCCCTGTTCGGTGTCCTCTCCGCCCTCACGGGCATGGCCGTCGGACACCTCGTGGCCGCGGTGACCCGCCCCGAGTCCTCCCCGGTCCTCGCGGTCGGCGAGACCGTCATCGACCACACGCCCACGCCGGTGAAGAACTGGGCGATCGCCCACTTCGGCACCCATGACAAGACGATCCTCGTCGGCTCGGTGCTGATCGGGGTGCTCCTGCTGGCCGGCCTGGCCGGGGTGCTCGCGCACCGAGCCTTCCGCTACGGCGCGGGGCTGCTGGTCGTGCTGGTCGGTGTCGCCCTGTACGCCGCGCTGAGCCGGCCCGTCGTACGACCCGTGGACGCGCTGCCCGGCCTGGTGACCGCGGTCGTCGGCGTGGCGACCCTGTGGTGGCTGGTCCACCTCGACCAGCGCCGTGGCCGTGCCGAGGAAGGGACGGGCTCCGCCGCACCCAGCCGGCGAGCCGTGCTGCTCGGCGTCGGCGGTGTCGCGGTCGTCGCGGCCGCCAGCGGGTACGCCGGACGCCTGATCGCCCATTCCCGGGCGGCGATCGGCAACATCACCCTTCCGCGCCCGAGGAGCCCCGCCGGGTCCGTTCCCGGCAGGGCTCGACCGCAAGGTCCCCGGCATCACACCGCTACGGACCTCGGTGGACGACTTCTATCGCGTGGACACCCGCCTCTCCCTGCCGATCGTCGACGCCGGCTCCTGGGAGCTGGTGGTCGACGGCGACGTCGCGCGCTCGCAGAGCCTCTCCTACGACGATCTGCTGGCGATGCCGATGATCGAGCGCGACATCACCCTGACCTGCGTCTCGAACGACATCGGCGGCCCCTACGTCGGCGGCGCCCGCTGGCTCGGCGTCCCGCTCGCCGCGCTGCTCGACCGCGCAGGCGTCGGGCACGGCTCCGACCAGATCCTCTCCACCGACGTCGACGGGATGACGATCAGCACCCCGCTCGCGCTCGCCACCGACGGCCGCGACGCGATGATCGCGGTCGGCATGAACGGCGAGCCGCTACCCCGCGAGCACGGCTTCCCTGCGCGGATGGTGGTGCCCGGCCTCTATGGCTTCATCAGCGCCTGCAAGTGGATCAACCGGATGACGCTCACGACGTACGACGCCCACTCGGCGTACTGGACCGACCGCCACTGGGCGACGGACGCACCGATCAAGATCGAGAGCCGGATCGACACCCCTCACGGGCTGCAACGCGTCAAGGCGGGCCGCACCTTCATCGGCGGGATCGCCTGGGCACAGCCGGTCGGCGTCGGCACGGTCGAGGTGCAGGTCGACGGCAGCGCCTGGCAGAAGGCCACCCTCGGCCCCAGCGCCGGCCACGACTACTGGCGCCAGTGGTACCTCGAGTGGGACGCGAAGCCCGGCCAGCACCAGCTGGCCTGCCGCGCCACCGACCGCGAGGGCCACGTCCAGACGACCGCGCGCACCTCGCCGTTCCCCAACGGCGCCAGCGGGATCCAGAAGATCCAGGTCTCCGTGTCCTGAGCACCCATCCGGACCGGACGCCGCACCGAACCACCTACGACAGCAGGAACACACAGACCGAAAGGGTCATCATGAACACCACGCTCCGACGCTCGGGGATCGCTGCGATCGCGTTGTCCAGCGCCCTCGGTCTTGCCGCCTGCGGCGGCAACGACAGCAGCAGCTCCACCGCCAGCGGGGACAGCAGCTCGCCCGCCGCCGGTGGCGACGCCAGCAACGCCGCCGCCCAGACCTTCGGGTCCGGCTGCACCGCCGTCCCGGCGACCGGTGCCGGCTCCTTCAACGGCATGGCCACCGCGCCGGTCGCCTCCGCCGCGAGCGCCAACCCGGTGCTCTCGACGCTCGTGGCCGCGGTCACCAAGGCAGGTCTGGTCGACACGCTCAACTCGCAGAAGTCGCTGACCGTGTTCGCGCCCTCCAACGACGCCTTCGGCAAGATCCCGCCGAAGACGCTCAAGGCCGTGCTCGCCGACAAGCCGACCCTGACCAAGATCCTGACCTACCACGTGATCGCCGGCGCCTTGACGCCCGACCAGCTGGCCGGGACGCACAAGACCCTCGAGGGCGACGACCTGACGATCTCCGGAGACAACCCGGACTTCGTGGTCGGTACCCAGAAGGCGTCGATCGTGTGCGGCAACGTGAAGACCGCGAACGCCACGGTCTACATCATCGACAACGTGCTGATGCCGCCGAAGATGTGACCCGGTCCTGACAGCAGCCCCTGGAGACGCGAGGATCCTGACGTGACGTATCTGCGGTCCGTGCCCGCTGACCCGCCCCCGGAAGGGGGCGGGTCGCCCGGCGCTGTGCTGGCCGAGCTGCTCAAGCGCGCCAGCCGCGGCGACGAGAGCGCCTTCGCCGAGTGGTACGACGCCACCTCGGCGCGGGCGTTCGGTCTCGCCGTCCGCGTGCTCCGCGACCGGGCGCAGGCCGAGGAGGTGACCCAGGAGGCGTACCTCGAGTGCTGGCGTCACGCCGCCCGGTTCGACCCCGCCAAGGGAAGCGCGATCTCGTGGCTGCTGACGATCGTGCACCGCAAGTCCGTCGACCGGGTCCGCTCCGCCGAGGCCTCCGGCCGCCGCGACGAGGCCTACTCCCACAAGGAGCAGACCGTCGACCACGACTCCACCGCCGAGGCGGCCACCGCGTCGCTCGAGGCCACGCGGGTCCGCGCCGCACTTGCGGACCTCACCCTCAAGCAGAGACAGGCCGTGGAGCTGGCGTTCCTCGGCGGCTACACCCATACCGAGGTGGCCAGGATGCTCGACCTGCCGATCGGCACGGCCAAGACCCGGATCAGGGACGGACTGATCCGACTGAGAGACGCGCTGGGCGTCGGAGAGGTGGCTGCGACATGAGCGACATCCACGCCCTGTCAGGTGCCTACGCGGTCGACGCCCTCGACGAGGACGAGCGCACGCAGTTCGAGCAGCACCTCGAGGTCTGCCCCGAGTGCCGCGCCGAGGTCCAGTCGTTCTCCGAGACCGCCGCCCTCCTCGCCGAGACGGGAGCAGAGACGCCCCCGCCGAGCCTGCGTGACTCCGTGCTGTCGGGGATCGGCTCGATCCGCCCGCTGCCGCCGCGGACCACACCCGCCACGGCGCCGGCCGACCCCGCCTCCGCTCCGGCACCGGTGCGCGCGCTGCGCCGGCGTACCTTCCCGATGCTGGTGGCCGCCTCCGTGGCTCTGATCCTGCTGGCGGTCGGCGGCGGCCTCGTCTACCGCGCGAACCACGGCGGCTCCTCGACGACGAACCTCGCCGAGCAGATCATGCAGGCGCCCGACGCCGTCAAGGTCACCGAGCCGATCGGCGGTGGCGGCACCCTCACCCTGGTGAGCTCGGCGTCGCTGAAGCGGGCGGTCCTGGTCGGCAGTGACGTACCCGCGCCCCGAGCGGGCACGACGTACCAGATGTGGCTGCAACAGCCCGGGCAGGGCATGGTCTCGGCCGGCCTGATGCCGGACGCCGAGCACCCGACGGTGCTCGCGGGCGACGCCGCGACCGCCGAGGCCGCAGCAGTGTCCGTCGAGCCCGAGACCGGGTCTCCCCAGCCGACGACCGAGCCGATCGCCCTCTTCGCGTTGCAGAAGCCGGCGACGGGGAACGGGTCGGCATGAACCGATCCCGACGGATCGCTGTCATCGGGTCCGGCGTGGCGGGTCTGACGGCGGCACACGTGGCTGCGAAGTCGGCCCACGTGACCCTCTACGAGGCCGACTCCCGCCTCGGGGGACATGCCGACACCCACGACGTGGGCGAGCTCGCCATCGACACCGGCTTCATCGTCCACAACGAGCGCACCTACCCGACGCTCCTGAGGCTGTTCGCCGAGGTCGGCGTCAGCACGCAGCCGTCCGAGATGTCGATGTCGGTCCGCGACGAGGCGACCGGGCTCGAGTACGCCGGCGCGCTCGGGTTGCGCGGGCTGTTCCCCAGCGGCCGCAACCTCCGCCGGCCCGGCTTCCTCCGCATGCTCACCGAGGTGCCGAGGTTCCACCGCCGGGCCCGGGCGTTGCTCGAGCAGCCGGCCGGAGCGGCGGGTGACCAGACGCTGCGCGACTTCCTCGCCCGAGGGGGGTTCTCGGCGTACTTCTGCCGGCAGTTCATGGAGCCGCTCGTGGCCGCCGTGTGGTCCTGCGACCCGGAGGTCGCCCTCGACTACCCCGCGCGCTACCTGTTCGAGTTCCTCTCCCACCACGGGATGCTCTCGGTCACCGGGTCTCCGCAATGGCGGACCGTCGTCGGTGGCTCCCGGGACTACGTCGCCCGGGTCGCGGCCGGCCTCGACGACGTCCGCGTCGGCACCAAGGTGACGTCGGTCCGCGAGACCGCCGACGCCGTCGAGGTGACCGACGGCAACGGCGTCACGACGTCGTACGACGCGGTCGTGGTCGCCACCCATCCCGACCAGGCGTTGGCCCTGCTGCAGGACCCGACGCCGGCGCAGCGGGAGTCCCTCGCCGACATCCCCTATGCCGACAACCTCGCCCTGCTCCACACCGACACCTCCCTGCTCCCACGGGCCGCGGAGGCCCGGGCGTCCTGGAACTTCCTGCGCCCCCGCGGCGACCGGGGCGCGGTGACCGTGACCTACGACCTCACCCGCCTGCAGCGACTGCCGACCCCGACCCACTACCTCGTCACCCTCGGCGGTGAGGACCTCGTGGACCCGCGGACGGTGATCGCGCGGATGGAGTACGCCCACCCGATGTACAACCCCACCTCGGTCGCAGCGCAGCGTCGGCTGCCCGGGGCGAACACCCAGCGGCTCGCCTTCGCCGGGGCCTACCACGGGTGGGGGTTCCACGAGGACGGCGCGCGCTCCGGTGCCGCCGCCGCCGAGCATCTCGGGCTCTCCTGGGACGGCCCCGGCCTGCCGGAACCGGCCGTGTACGACGCGACGATCCGGCACACCCGGCGGCGGCCGATCCGCAGGCACTTCGAGCACCGGTCGCACGTCTGGCTGGTCGACCTGGACGCGCTGCCCGACCACGGTCGGCTCGGTCGCTTCGAGGCCCGCGACCACCTCGGCTCGCCCGACGCCACGATCCGGGAGAACGTCGACGCGTTCCTGGCCGCGAAGGGCATCGACCTCACCGGCGGTCGGGTGCTGATGGCCGCCAACGCCCGGGCCTTCGGCAACGGCTTCAACCCGATCAGCGTCTTCTGGTGCTTCGACCGGACCGGCACCGAGGCGGGCACGGTCATCGAGGTGCAGAACACCTACGGCGGCCGGCACGCCTACCTCGTCCACCCCGACGAGCGCGGGCGGGCACGGGTCGACAAGGAGCTCTACGTCTCGCCCTTCCACGGCACCGACGGCTGGTACGACGTCGTGGTGCCCGTGCCGGGCGACGACCTGCTCGTCGCGATCACGCTCCACACCGACGACGGCGCGACGTTCTCCGCCTCCCTGGCCGGACGTCGTACGACGGCCTCGGCGCGCCGCGCTGCGCCGGCGGCAATCCGGGGAGCCGCTCTGATCCGAATGCACGGTATCTGGCTCTGGCTACGACGCCTGCCGGTGCAGCCCCGACCCGACTCACGTCCGCAGGATGGCCGATGACGACCTTTCTCAACCGACCAGCCCTCGACCAGTGGCCCGATCTGGCTCCGGTGCCGCCCGGACTGCGCACCACGGTCTCGGCGGCGGTCGCGCGACGACTCTTCCGGGCAGGGATCAGCCGCTTCCCGGTGACGGTCCACCTCGAGGGGCGCACCCTCGGTACAGGTGGGCCGGAGATGACGATCCGTCGGCCCGAGGAGTTCTTCGACCGGCTCGGCCGCGGCCTGCTGATCGGCTTCGGTGAGGCGTACCTGACCGGGGCCTGGGACGCCGAGGACCTCGGTGGGTTCCTCTCGGTGCTGGCCGCCGACCTGCCGACGCTCGTGCCCCCCGCGCTGCAGAAGCTGCGCGCCCTCGCGGTGCGGCGTCCGCCCAGCCACGAGAAGAGCACGCGCGCGAACTCCCAGCGCAACATCGCCCACCACTACGACCTGTCGAACGACCTCTTCGAGCTGTTCCTCGACCCGGGGCTGAGCTACTCCTCGGGACTGTTCGCCACCGAGCCGGTCCGGGCCGGCGACCACACGCTGATGGCTGCCCCCGAACCCGGAGGAGACCTGCGCGAGGCCCAGACCCGCAAGATCGAGCGGCTCCTGGACCGGACCGAGGTGGGCCCGCGTTCGCGGGTGCTCGAGATCGGGACCGGCTGGGGCGAGCTGGCCGTCCACGCCGCGCGCCGCGGTGCGACCGTGCACACGATCACGCTCTCGACCGAGCAGAAGGCGCTGGCCGAGCACCGGATCGAGGAGGCCGGACTCTCCGACCGGGTGACCGTCGAGCTCCTCGACTACCGGGAGCTGGTCGCGGCCGGCTCCCCGCACCTGGGCGCCTACGACGCGGTGCTGTCGGTGGAGATGATCGAGGCCGTCGGCTACGACTTCTGGGACGACTACTTCCGGACCCTCGACCGCGTCCTGGCTCCCGGCGGCCTCGTCGGCATCCAGGCGATCACCATGCGTCACGACCGGATGCTGGCCACCCGCAACACCTACACCTGGATCAACAAGTACATCTTCCCCGGTGGCTTCCTGCCGTCCGTCGAGGTGATCGACGAGATCACGCGACGACACACGGGCCTGCGGATCGTCGACCGGCTGTCGTTCGGCTCCCACTACGCCGAGACGCTGCGCCAGTGGGACGAGCGCTTCCTGGCCGCGCGCACCGAGGTGCTGGCGCTCGGCTTCGACGACACGTTCGTCCGGATGTGGCACTTCTACCTGGACTACTCGCGCGCCGGCTTCGGCTCGGGCTACATCGACGTCAACCAGATCGTGCTCGAGCGCGGAGCCCGGGCGTGACCGCCCTCGCCTCCGGCCGGCGTACGGCGCCGGAGGGCGTGGCCGCCACGCTGGCCGAGGTCGCGGAGCCGTTCCTCGGCGGCGACCTGCCGGTCCGGCTGCGCGCGTGGGACGGCACCGAGGCCGGTCCGGTCGGGGCGCCCCTGGTGGAGGTGCGCTCGCCCGACGCGCTACGCCGCCTGCTGTGGCACCCGGGCGAGCTGGGGGCGGCCCAGGCCTACGTCACGGGCGAGCTCGACGTCCCCGGCGACCTCGAGCAGGCGCTGACCCACGCGTTCACGGTCGGGCGGGCGCGCGGCCTGGCCGGGCGACGCCCGAGCACGGCGGCCCTCGCCCACGGCGTGCGCCTGCTCCGGCAGCTGGGCGTGGTCGGCCGGCCACCGAGGCCACCGGCATCCCAAGCCCGGACCCGTGGTCGCCTGCACAGCCCGCGGCGCGACCGCCAGGCGATCAGCCACCACTACGACCTCTCGAACGAGTTCTACGCGTTGATCCTCGACCCCTCGATGGCCTACTCGTGCGCCTACTACGGGGACGACCCCACCCGGTCCGTGGAGTCCGCCCAGCGCGCCAAGCTCGACCTGGTGTGCGCCAAGCTCGGCCTCGAGTCGGGCAGCACCCTGCTCGACGTCGGGTGCGGGTGGGGCGCGCTCTCGCTGCACGCGGCCGAGCACGTCGGAGCGCGGGTGGTGGGCGTGACGATCTCGGCCGAGCAGAAGCGGTTCGTCGATCAGCGGATCCGCGCGCGTGGGCTCGAGGGACGCGTCGAGATCAGGCTCCAGGACTACCGCGAGATCCCCGAGCGCGACCACTTCGACGCGGTCGGGTCCCTGGAGATGGGCGAGCACGTCGGCGAGCGCCACTACCCGACGTACGTCGAGGTGCTGCGGCGGGCGGTGCGACCGGGGGGACGCGTCCTCGTGCAGCAGATGTCTCGGAACGGCACGCATCCCGGGGGCGGGCCGTTCATCGAGTCGTTCATCGCGCCGGACATGCACATGCGTCCGGTCGGGGAGACCGTCGCGCACCTCGAAGGCGGGGGCCTCGAGGTGCGCGACGTGCACGCACTGCGCGAGCACTACGTGCACACCGTCGCCGGGTGGCGGGAGAGCTTCGAGGCGCACCTGCCCGAGCTCACCGCCCTCGTCGGCGAGGAGGTGGTGCGCGTGTGGCGGCTCTACCTCGTCGGCGGCGCCCTGGCGTTCCGGGACGGGCGGATGGGCGTCGACCAGATCCTGTGCGTACGCCCGGGGGCGGCGCACACGCTCCCCCTGGAGCGGCGCTGGTGATCAGCACCTGGTGGGGCCTGGCGCTGCTGGCCGTCGGGATCGCCGCGCTGGCGATGGTGGTCACGGCTCTGGTCTCCCGTGCGGTCGGCCGGGTGTCCGTCGTCGACGTGACCTGGGGCCTGGCGCTGGTCGCCATCGGGCTCGGCTGCGCGGCGGCCGGCACCGGTACGCCGTGGCGCCGGTGGCTCGTGTTCGTGCTGGTGGCCGTCTGGGGCGGCCGCCTGGCCTGGCACATCCTGCGGCGCTCGCGGGGCAAGGGCGAGGACCCGCGCTACGAGAAGCTGCTCGACGGGGGCGGCTTCGCGACGGCGATCCGCAAGGTCTTCCTCACCCAGGGCGTCGTGATCTGTCTGATCGCGCTCCCCCTGGTGGCGGCCGGTCACTACGACGTCGCGACCTGGCCCGTGGTCGTGCTCGGAGTGGCCGTCTGGGCCGTCGGCGTGGTCTTCGAGACGGTCGGCGACGCGCAGCTGGCGGCGTACCGGCGTGATCCCGACCGCGGGCCGATCATGGACCGCGGCCTGTGGGGCTGGACGCGGCACCCCAACTACTTCGGCGACGCCTGTGTCTGGTGGGGGATCTGGCTCGCGGGCGGCGCCGCCTCGGGCTGGCTGCCGGCCCTGGTCACGGTGCTGTCGCCGCTCGCGATGACCTACTTCATCCGGAACGTGACCGGCGCCAGGCTCCTGGAGCAGACGATGAGCACCCGTCCCGGCTGGGACGAGTACGCCGCCCGGGTGCCGATGTTCGTCCCGCGCCCTCCGCGTCGGTCCTGAAGCCGAGCCGCGACCAAAGTCGCGGTGGCGTCGACCACGGGCCGATGTGCCGAGTCCGCGCCGCTTCTAGCGTGGACCGATGGCCACCGTCCGTCGGCACCGGATCGCGATGGTCCTCGGGCTGCTCCTGCTCGCGCCGACCGTCGGCGAGTATCTGCTCGGCAACATCGCGATCTCCGAGTACGGCGACGTGCTCTTCCTGATGCCGCTGTACGGCGCCGGGGCACTACTGGTCCGCGAGTCCGCCCGGCGGCTCGGCCGCGGCTGGCCGACCATCGTCCTGTTCGGCGCGGCGTACGCGCTGATCGAGGAGGGGCCGGTCGATCAGATGCTCTTCAACCCCGGGTACCTCGGGCTGCCCTCCTTCGACGGGTACGCCGAGATCCCGGGGCTCGGCATCAGCGGCTCGCTCCTGCTGTGGAGCCTGGCGCTGCACACGGTCTGGAGCATCTGCGTCCCGATCGCGCTGGTCGAGGCCTTCGACCCCACACCGACGTTGCCCTGGCTGGGCCGCTTCGGGCTGGTGGTGACCGGTGTGCTCTTCGTGGCCGGCTGCGTCTTCCTGGCAGTGGTCCAGGCGCAGGACCTCGACTTCGTCGGCACGCCGGTGCAGTTCGCGGTGTCGATCGCGGCGATCGTCGGGCTCGTGGTCGTGGCGCTCGTGGCGGACCGGCCCGGGGCGCCGCACCCCGGGGGGAGCGCGCCGCACCCGATGGTCGTGGCCGCGGCGGCGTTCGCGGTGACCAGTGGGTACTGGCTGAGCACGGAGCTGCCCGTCGACGGAGCGCTCGGTGCTCTGGTCGCCGGTTCGTGCTTCGCGGTGGCGGCGCTCGGGAGCATCCGGGTGGTCCGGCACTGGTCGCGCCGTCCGGGCTGGGACGGTCGGCACCGGCTCGCGCTGGCGGGCGGCGCCACGGCGACGTACGCCACCTGGTTCGGGCCGAGCCAGGCCGCCGAGGCCGGGACCGGCCCGGCCGAGGCGGCCTGGGGAGCAGTCGTCTTCGGCCTCGCCGTCGCCGCCGTCGTCGTCCTCGCCGCCCTCCGCCAACACCGCCTGGCTGTGGACGAGGGTGCTTGAATCGGGGAGTGGACCGCGTGGCGGAGGCGTTCCGAGCGTGTCCGCGGGAGCAGTTCCTGCCGCGGGGCGAGCGCCGGCGCGCGTCGTACGACGGGCCGGTCGCGATCGGCTTCGGGCAGACCAACAGCCAGCCCCGGACCGTCGAGACGATGCTGCGGCTGCTCGACGTGCACGAGGGCCAGCGAGTGCTCGACGTCGGCTCCGGATCGGGCTGGACGACCGCCCTGCTCGCGCAGCTGACCGGCCCCACCGGCCGCGTGCTCGGGGTCGAGCTCGAGCCCGCTCTGGTCGAGCTGGGCACCGAGCACCTGGACGGTGCGGACCTCCCGTGGGCGAGCATCCACGCCGCGACCCCGGGGGTGCTCGGCCTGCCCGGTGCCGCGCCGTACCACCGGATCCTGGTGTCAGCCATGGCCGCCGAGCTGCCCGAGCAGCTGGTCGCCCAGCTGCACACGGGCGGCGTGATGGTGATCCCCGTCGCCGGCACGATGCTCCGCGTGGCCCGGTCGATGCGCGACACCCAGGTGACGCGGCACGGTTCCTACCGGTTCGTTCCCCTGCGCTGACGAACCGCCGAGCGGGTCAGCTCACGCCCCAGAGCGCGGCCACGTGGCGGGCGTCGGTCCCGCAGCAGCCACCGACGATCTCGAGCGCGGGCAGCCGCTCCTCCAGCGCCCGGTGCGCCGGCACGAGCTCACCCAGGTCCCCCTCGTCCAGCTGCTCGGCCTCGTCCAGCTCGGCATGGCTCGCGGTCGAGGCGTTGCTCCGCAGCCCGGTCACCCGCCCCACCCACGGCCCCCCGTCGTCGAAGGCCGGGAGCACGTGCTGCGGGTGGGCACAGTTGACGAGGAAGTACGCCGGCGGCGCGACGTCGTCGACCTGCTCGATCGCGGACCGCAGGGTGGTGCCGTCGGGCAGCCGCCCGTCGGTCTCCACCGTGAAGCCGATGCCCACCGGCAGCCCGAACGAGTCGGAGGCCCGCACCACCCCGACCGCCTCACCGGGATCGGTCAGCGTCAACGCGCACACCGCGTGGGCACCCGCCTCGGCGAACGCGCGGACCTGCGGCGCGTGGTAGTCGGCCGCCTCATCGGCGTCGACGGCCTCCCCCGCGGCGTACCCGTCGCCGCGCGGCCCGACCATCCCGGTCACCACGATGTCGGGCACCCGGTCGCGCCACTCGTGTGCCATCCCCTGGAGGAGCTCGACGGCGGTCCGGTTCGCATCCGACACCGTGCGGACGTCGTGCCCGAGCAGGGCCGCCCAGTCCGGGTTGGCCCGCCAGGTCGGGCTCTCCAGGCGGAGTCCGGCACCGACTGCACCGGCGACGTCGGCGTACCCGTCGAAGTAGGAGCGCAGGAGGGCCCGGCCCTCGTCGGTCCAGACCAGCGGGTAGGCCGCGAACTCCGGCAGGTCCACGCCGTGGTTGAAGATCAGGTCGGTCTCGAGACCGCCGTCGGTCACGTAGCGCCACTGCGCCCTCGTGGTCACGTGCCACCTCCGCATCGGTGCGAGAAGCGAAGGAGCCATTGAGGCACGTCGCGCGTCGCGGCCGCAAGCCCGGTGGCCCCGCCACCTTTCACCAGGAGTTCACACGGAGTAACCGTCCGGAAAGACGGGCCGGTCATGCTGGCCCCACTGCCGCCGCGAACGGCACCGGACGAGAGCACGGGGGTTCCATGCGAGACAACAGCCAGCCGGAGAACAGCGTCCGTACGCCGCAGGGCCGGGGGCGGCCGCACGGTCCCGAGGCCGCACGCGAGCGCGCCGATCGCACGATGCGCGGTCTCGGCGAGCTGCTCGATGCGCGACCCGAGCTCCACGGCGTGCATCCGCCGGCGGACTGGGCCTACGACGCGGTCCGCTGGTCGGCCTGAAGGTCAGTAGCTCTTCGGCAGCCCCAGTGAGTGCATCGCCACGAAGTTGAGGATCATCTCGCGGGAGACCGGGGCGATGCGTCCGGCGCGGGTCGCGACCAGAAGCCCCGCCATGCCGTACTCCTGGGTGATCCCGTTGCCGCCGTGGGTCTGGACAGCGCGGTCGGCGGCATCACAGGCGGCCTCGGCGGCGGCGTACTTGGCCATGTTGGCCGCCTCGCCCGCACCCATGTCGTCGCCGGCGTCGTAGAGAGCGGCCGCCTTCTGCGTCATCAGCCGGGCCAGCTCGATCTCGATCTTCGACTGTGCCAGCGGGTGCGCGATGGCCTGGTGGGTGCCGATCGGGCCCTGGAACACCGTCCGCTCCTTGGCGTACGCCGCCGCCCGGTCGAGCGCGAACCGGGCCAGGCCGGTGGAGAACGACGCCGCCATGATGCGCTCGGGGTTGAGGCCGGCGAAGAGCTGCACGAGGCCGCCGTCCTCGTCACCGACGACCGCGTCGTCCGGCAGCCGCACGTCGTCGATGAACACCTGGAACTGCAGCTCGGGGCTCACGATCTCCATCGGGATCGGGCGCGCCTCGAACCCCGCGGCATCGGTCGGGACCACGAAGAGCACCGGCTTGAGCTTCCCGGTCCTGGCGTCCTCCGTGCGGGCGACGACCAGCACGTTGTCGGCCTCGTCGACGCCGGAGATGTAGATCTTGCGGCCGTTCAGCACCCAGCCGTCAGCGTCGCGTCGGGCGGTGGTGGTGATGTTGTGGGTGTTGGTGCCGGCGTCGGGCTCGGTGATCGCGAAGGCCATGGTGCCCGTGCCGTCGCAGATCCCGGGCAGCCAGCGCCGCTTCTGCTCCTCGGTGCCGTAGCGGGTGATGATCGTGCCGCAGATCGCCGGGCTCACCACCATCAGCAGCAGCGGACAGCCCTGCGCCGCGAGCTCCTCGCACACCGCGGCGATGTCGCCGATGCCGCCACCGCCGCCGCCGTACTCCTCGGGGATGTTGATGCCGAGGTAGCCGAACTTGCCGATCTCCAGCCACAGGTCGGTGGTCTTCTCACCCGCCCGCGCCTTCTCGGTGAACCACGCGCGGCCGAACGTGCCGGCCAGCTTGGCCACCTCGCGGCGCAGCGCCTGGCGCTCCTGGCTCTCCTGGAACGGGGCCTCGGTGAAGCTGGTCATGCGTCTCCCTCTTCTCGTTCGTCGGTCGGGCCCGGTTCGTCGGTCGGGCCCGGTTCGTCGGTCGAGCCCTGTTCGTCGGTGGGGCCCGTCGAGACCACCGCCAGCACCTCACCCGCCGCCACCTGGGCGCCGGGCCGGACGGCCAGCCTGGTCACGGTGCCGGCCGTCGGGGCGGTCACCGTGTGCTGCATCTTCATCGCCTCGAGGACCAGCACGGTCCGGCCGGCCTCGACCGGATCGCCCTCGGCGACGGCCACGCGGACGACGGTCCCCGGCATCGGCGCCAGCAGACTTCCGCTCGCCACCGCCTCGGCCGGGTCGGTGAAGCGCGGCACGACCTGCAGGCTCACGTGACCGGTGGCCGCGTCGACGTCCACCCGGCCGCCGGTGACCGCCACGTCGTACGACGTACGCAGGCCGTCGCGCTCCAGGACCACGTGGTGGCCCGTGGCCTCGACCACGGTGCAGCCGTCCACGACATACCCGGCGCGGCCACCCCACCAGGCCACCTCGATCACCGGGTCGTCCGCCTGAGGTTCACCTCTAGGTGAACGTGGGGCGGACGACCCGTGGAAGCGGGTGACCTGGGGCTGGCTGACGACGTTGCGCCAGCCCACCGGTACGCCGCGCTGGACCCTGCGTGCAGCGCCGTCGCGCTCGGCCAGGGCCAGGGCGGCGGCGACCGCGGCGCCGGGGTCGGGGTCCGGCGCGGTGAGGTCACGCTCGGTGAGGAACGCCGTGCTCACCTCGCCCGCGACGAATCCGGGGTCCTCGAGGATGTCGACCAGCAGGGCTCGGTTGGTGACCACTCCGTGCAGCCGGGCGCCGCGGAGCGCGGCCGCCAGCCGCCGGACGGCCTGCTCGCGCGTGGGCGCCCACGAGATCACCTTGGCGAGCATCGCGTCGTAGTGGGTGGAGACCTCGCTGCCGGTCTCGACGCCTGCGTCCAGCCGCAGCCCCGGCCGGTTGAGCAGGTCGAACTCGCCGTCGACACCGGGGACGTCGACCAGGGTCAGCAGCCCGCTCTGCGGCTGCCAGTCGGCAGCGGGATCCTCGGCGTAGAGCCGCACCTCGACCGCGTGGCCGTAGGTCTCGCCGATCGTGCGGGGGTCGGGCGAGCGGCCCTCCGCCACGGTCAGCTGCAGCTCGACGAGGTCGACGCCGTGGACCAGCTCGGTGACCGGGTGCTCGACCTGGAGCCGGGTGTTCATCTCGAGGAAGTAGAAGCGGTCGGCGGACGCGTCGTAGAGGAACTCGACCGTCCCGGCCCCGAGATACCCGATCGCGGCAGCGGCAGCGCGCGCTGCCGCGTGCAGGGCACCTCGGGTCTCGGGCGGGAGGGACGGGGCGGGCGACTCCTCGACCACCTTCTGGTGGCGACGCTGCACGGAGCAGTCGCGCTCGCCGAGCACGAGCACGCCGGTCGCGTGACCGACGACCTGGACCTCGACGTGACGCCCCCGCTCGACGTACGGCTCGACGAAGACGGTGCCGTCCCCGAACGCGCTGGCCGCCTCGGCAGCAGCCGCCTCGACCTCCGCAGCCAGGTCCCGTGGCGCGCGCACGACGCGCATGCCGCGGCCTCCGCCACCCGCCGATGCCTTCACCAGCAGGGGGAAGTCCTTCGCCGACGGCTCGGCCGGACTCTCGAGCACGGGTACGCCGGCCGCCCGCATCAGCTCCTTGGCTCGCACCTTCGAGCCCATCGCCTCGATCGACTCCGGTGCGGGGCCGACCCAGGTGAGCCCCGCGTCGATGACGGCGCGGGCGAAGTCGGCGTTCTCCGACAGGAAGCCGTAGCCGGGATGGACGGCGTCGGCGCCGGCACGACGGGCGGCCTCGACGAGCAGGTCGGCGCGCAGGTAGGTGTCAGCGGGTGCGTTGCCCGGCAGGTGTACGGCGACGTCGGCCTCGCGGACGTAGGGCAGGGCGCCGTCGGCGTCGGAGTGCACCGCGACCGTCTCGATACCGAGACGTCGACAGGTCGCGAAGATCCGGCGCGCGATCTCGCCGCGGTTGGCGACGAGCAGTCGGGTGATCATGCGACCCCCTCGGTCCGGCAGCCGGAGGTTCGTCTCGTCCCGTGCGACCTCGTCCCGCGGTTGCGCGCCGTGGTCGACCGCATCGTGCCCAGGCGCCCGCTCATGTGCGGAACACCCCGTAGCCCTCGGCGCCCCGGAACGGGGTGTTCTCGATGACGGAGAGGCAGATGGCCAGGATCGTCCGGGTGTCCCGCGGGTCGATCACACCGTCGTCGTACAGCAGGCCGGAGAGGAAGAACGGCAGGCTCTGCTCCTCGACGCTCTGCTCGATGAAGGCGCGCATGCCCGCGTCGGCCTCGTCGTCGTACGCCTGTCCGCGAGCCTCGGCCGCCGCCCGCGCCACGATCGAGAGCACACCGGCGAGCTGCGCCGGCCCCATCACGGCGGACTTCGCGCTGGGCCAGGTGAAGAGGAAGCGCGGGTCGTAGGCGCGGCCGTTCATGCCGTAGTTCCCCGCGCCGTACGACGCCCCCATGATCACGCTGAGGTGGGGCACCCGGGAGTTGCTGACCGCGTTGATCATCTGGGCGCCGTACTTGATGATGCCGCCCTGCTCGTACTCGGCGCCGACCATGTAGCCGGTGGTGTTGTGCAAGAAGAGGAGCGGGGTGTCGACCTGGTTGGCGAGCTGGATGAACTGCGTGGCCTTCTGCGCCTCCTCGCTGAAGATCACGCCCTGGGCATTGGCCAGGATCCCGATCGGGCGGCCGTGCAGGCGTGCCCAGCCGGTGACCAGCGAGGTGCCGTAGAGCGGCTTGAACTCGTCGAACGGCCTCTCGTTGCCCGGCCCGGTGCCGTCGCAGATGCGCACGATCACCTCGCGGGGGTCGAACGGCTCCCTGAGGTCGCTCGGGATCAGGTCGAGCAGCCCGTCGACGTCCGCGTCCGGCTCGGCGTACGTCGCGCCACTCCCGCCACACGACCCGGGCACTCCTGTCACTTCCCGGGGTTTGCAAACCCCGGGAAGTGAGGGGATCCCCGGCTCACCGGGGATCCCGACGGCCCCCTTCCGCCAGTTCAGGCGGGCCACGATCCGCCGCCCGATCCGGATCGCGTCGAGCTCGTCCTCGGCGAGGTAGTCGGCCAGGCCGGAGGTGCGGGCATGCATCTCGGCCCCGCCCAGCGACTCGTCGTCGGACTCCTCGCCGGTGGCCATCTTGACCAGCGGCGGTCCGCCGAGGAACACCTTGGCCTGCTCGCGCACCATCACCGTGTAGTCGCTCATGCCGGGCACGTAGGCGCCGCCGGCGGTCGAGTTGCCGAAGACCAGCGCGATGGTCGGCCGGCGCGCGGCGCTCGCCCTGGTCAGGTCGCGGAACACCTTCCCGCCGGGGATGAAGATCTCCTTCTGCGTCGGCAGGTCCGCTCCCCCGGACTCGACCAGTGAGATCGTCGGCAGACCGTTCTCCTCCGCGATCTGAGCGGCTCGGAACCCCTTCTTCACCGTCCACGGGTTGCTCGCGCCGCCCTTGACCGTCGGGTCGTTGGCCGTGATCAGACACTCCACCCCCTCGACCACGCCGATCCCGGTGACCAGTGAGGCACCGACCGAGAAGTCGGAGCCCCAGCCCGCCAGGGGCGAGAGCTCGAGGAAGGCCGAGCCGGGGTCGACCAGCAGCTCGATCCGCTCGCGCGGCAGCAGCTTCCCGCGCGCGTGGTGGCGGTCGACGTACTTCTCTCCCCCGCCGGCCACCGCCTTCGCGTGCTCGGCGTCGAGGTCGGCGAGCTTCTCCAGCATCGCCTCTCGGTTGCGGCTCATGCCTCGAGGACCGCCTTCATCCGCTCCAAGGTGGTGCGCATCCCCTTCGCGTTGGTACGGCCTCGCAGCGGGCCGAGGACGAGCCAGTACGCCTTGAGGGGCAGCGAGGAACCGAGCTTGAAGTACTCGGTGACCAGGGTGCCCTCGCCGTCGGGTTCGAGCCGGTAGCCCCAACGGTTGATCGGTCCGTCCACCGGGCCGTCGACCTCGACCACGAACTCGAAGACCTCGTTCGGCACGCACTCGGTGACCCGGCACGCCGACCAGTACGTCGGACCGATGCCGTTGCGCTTGACGTGACCCTTGAACCGCGCGCCCACCTCCGGCCCCGTCGAGCCACGTCGCCAGCGGGCCTCGAAGGTCTCAGGGGAGAACTCGCCGATCCGGGTCACGTCGCTGACGAGGTCCCAGACCTGCTCCGGGGCGGCATCGATGCGGACCGACACCTCACCGCTCATGGACATCCAGGGAACCAGGCTGGTGATCACGGGGCATATCCCATCAGTCGAGCCGTCAGATCGGTCAGCACCTCGGTCGCTCCTCCTCCGATGGGCAGGATCCGGGCGTCGCGGTAGTGACGCTCCACCTCGGTCCCGTGCAGGTAGCCCGCCCCGCCGTGCAGCTGCACAGCCTGGTCACAGACGTACGTCGATGCGTCCACCGCGGTCTGCTTCGCCAGACAGGCCTCGGCTATCACGCTGTCCCCCGCGACATGCCGCTCGGCGACGGCGTGGGTGTAGGTACGCGCGACCTCGACCTGGCGCCGCATCTCGACCAGCCGGTGCCGGACGACCTGACGGGCGACCAGGGGGCTCCCGAACGTCTCGCGCTCGCGGCAGTACGCCGCCGTGAGCGCGAGGCTGCGTGCCGCGATGCCGTAGGCGTGGACGGCCAGCGCTATCCGCTCGATGACGAACTGCTCGGCGATCTGGGCGAAGCCGGTGTTCTCGCCTCCGACGAGGTTGCGTGCGGGCACATGCGCATCGGCGAACCCGAGCTCGGCGGTGTCGGAGCAGTGCCAACCCATCGTGGCCAGGCTGCGGTCGACGGTGAACCCCGGCGTGCCCTTCTCGATCACGAGCAGGCTGATGCCGCCGTGACCCGGCCCTCCGGTCCGGACGGCCGTGGTCACGAAGTCGGCGCGCACGCCGCTGGTGATGAAGGTCTTGGTGCCGTTGACGACGTACTCCGGACCGCCGGTCGAGCTCCCTTCGCCGGTCGAGCCTGTCGAGACCCGAGCCGTCGTCCGGATCGCGGCGACGTCGGAGCCGCCGCCCGGCTCGGTCACGGCCAGGCTGCCGATCAGCTCGCCCGCGAGCGTCGGCCGGACGAAGCGGTCGATCAGGTCGCGGTCGCCGCTCGCGGCGATGTGGGGCAGTGCGATCCCGCTGGTGAACAGGGCCGCCATCAGCCCGCTCGACGCACCCTCCTCGAACATCGCTTCCTGTACCGCGATGCTGTCGAGCAGGTCTCCACCTTCGCCGCCGACCTCGACCGGGAAGGAGATGCCGAGCAGCCCCTGCTTCGCCGCCTTCCGTGGAGCTCGCGCGGCACCTCGCCGGCGTCCTCCCAGTCCTGGAGGTACGGCGTCACCTCGCGCCGGGTGAACTCGCGGGCGGTCTCGCGCAACGCCTCGCGCTGGCCGGTCATGCGCGGGCTCCGGTTGTCCCAGTTTCACCATGTTCACATGGTGAAGCTGGGCTTCTCACGGTGAATTCGCCATGTGAAGTCAGGGCTGACCTGCTTCTCATGATGAAACTGGGGCAGCTGAGACGAGTCATATCAGTGCCTCGGGGATGTCGACGTACCGCGAGCGCGCCCACTCGCCGAGGCCCTTGGCCTGGGGGTCGAAGCGGGTCGAGGCAGCGACGCCACGGCCGAGCAGGCCGTGCAGCACGACGTTCACCCCGCCCAGGTTGGGCAACGCGAACACCTCGATCTCGAGGCCGCGTGCCTCGGGAAGCAGGGTCGCGACGAAGTCGGGCGTGACCAGGGCGAGCAGCCAGGCGACCCGCGCGTCGTACCGTTCGTCGGTCGAGCCTGTCGAGACCACGTCATGCGCCACCCAGAGCCCCAGGTTGGCGTCGCCGCCCTTGTCACCGGACCGGGCGTGCACGAACGTGCCGAGCGGCGCTCTCACGCGACCACCTCGGTCCGGCCGTCGGCGTGGGTGACCCGTATGGCTGACGGCACCAGCGATCGACGTACTCCGCGCGATAGACGCCGTACGGCGTGCCGCCGCCGGGAGGAGCGGTCATCGTGAAGCCGGGGTACGACGCGAGTGCCAGCTCGACGGCGGCGCTGCTGAAGGCGCGGCCGACCGGGTCGGGCGACGGATCCTGGACGGTGCAGCGCAGCACCGTGGACGCCCCTTCCTCGGTGTCGGCGTCCGGCTGGGGCAGAGGTCCGCAGGGCCCAGGTGACCGACTCCGCGATCAGCCGCGGCTCGAGCTGGGCCCGCACCCAGGCCGCCTTGTCCTCGACGTCGAGTCCGGTGAGCACGAACTCGACCGTGTTGCGGTAGCCGCCCAGCTCGTTCACGCAGACCTTGAGCCGCTCGGGCGGTGTCTCCGGCCGCGCACCCCCGAGATCCGCACCCGGTCGGGTCCGTCGTCGGACAGCCGGATCGAGTCGAGGTGGGTGGTGACGTCGGGGCCGAAGTAGCGAGACGACTGCACCTCGTACATCAGCTGCGCGGTCACGGTGTCGAGGCTGACCCGACCGCCGGTGCCGTCGTGCTTGGTGATCACCGACGTGCCGTCCTCGGTCAGCTCGGCGATGGGGAACCCCAGGGGCGCGTCGGTCGGGCCGAGCCCTCGGAAGCCGGAGAAGTTCCCGCCGGTCGCCTGGGCACCGCACTCGAGCACGTGGCCCGCGACCACCGCGCCCGCCAGCTCGTCGTACGCCGTGTGGTCCCAGCCGAAGTGCGCCACGGCGGGTCCGACGACGAGCGAGGCGTCGGTGACCCGGCCGGTGACCACGACGTCGGCGCCGGCGGACAGGGCGGAGGCGATGCCGAAGCCGCCCAGGTAGGCGTTGGCGGTCAGCGCACCGGCGTACCCCAGTGAGCGGACGTCGTCGCCGTCGACGTAGGCGATGGCAGGGGTGAGCCCCTGGGCGGAGGCGATCTCGCCGAGCTTCGCGGCCAGCCCCGCGGGGTTGAGCCCGCCGGCGTTGGCGACGATCCTCACGCCGCGCTCCAGCGCCAGTCCGAGACAGTCCTCGACCTGCCGGACGAAGGTGCGGGCATAGCCCAGCGAGGGGTCCTTGAGCTGGTCGCGGCCGAGGATCAGCATGGTCAGCTCGGCGAGGTAGTCACCGGTGAGGACGTCGAGCTCGCCGCCTTCGAGCATCTCGCGCATCGCGGTGAGGCGGTCGCCGTAGAAGCCGGAGCAGTTGCCGACACGCAGCTGTCTCATCGCGGCTCACGTCCTTCGCCCGGGGGGCCGGCGAAGCACTGCGCGATGGACAGCCACGTGTCGGCGTCGCGACCGACCGCCACCAACGAGGTGTCCGATCGGTTGACCCGCTGGGTGACCAGCAGGCAGAAGTCGTACGCCGCGCCGGTCACGGTCTGTGTGGCGTCCTCCGGGCCCCAGGCCCACAGGTCGCCGGACGGCGCGGTCAGCGAGATCCCGAACTCCTCGGCCGGAGGCTCGAGGCCGTGCACGGAGAACGCGAAGTTCCGGGTACGGACACCGAGGTGAGCGACGTGTCGCACGCGATCACCGACCTCGGGCGCCACCTCCAACGCTGCGTGCACGTCGAGCGAGTGGGCCCAGGTCTCCATGAACCGGGCCGTCGCCATGGACGTGGCGGACATCGCAGGGCCGTACCACGGCATCTTCTGGCCGTCGGGGTAGCTCCGGAGGGTCTCGGCCAACCGGAGCCGGGCGGTGCGCCACCGCTCCAGGATCACGGTGGGGGCGGCCAGTCCGCCGGTGAGCGCAGCACGGTCGACCGCATGCTCCGGGTCCGCCATGGCCTCGAGCACGAGCGCGTCCCACCGTGCCTTGTCGGTCGCAGCGGCGTGGGCCGCCTCGTCGGTCCAGGCCAGGTGGGCGACCTGGGTGGCCACGTCCCAGCCCGCCGCAGGGGTCTGCCGTCGCCAGTCGGCCTCGGGGCGATCGGCCACCAGGGCGTCGAGCCGGCCGCCCTCGGTCGCGAGGTCCTCGAGCACGGCGTCCAGGAGGGCGTTCATGCCAGCGCCTCGTCGAGGGTGTGAGCCCACTGGTCGAGGATCCGCTTGCGCCGCCGGGCGTCGTCGGTGATGGTCGCGGCCAGCCCGAGGCCGCGCACCAGGTCGAGGGTCGCCTGGACCAGCTCGCGTACGCCCGGCCGCGACTCGTCGGCTCCGAGCAGCTCGACGGTCATCCGGTGGGTCTCCCGCCCGACCCGCTGCTCGAGGGGAGACACGGCGGCGAGCAGCGCCGGGTCCGTACGGGCGGCGACCCAGAGCTCCAGGGCGGCGGTGAACACCGGCGACGCGAAGTGGTCGCCGAGCATCCGGAGCACGTCGCGCGTGCGATGCGGCCCGTGCGGTACGGCGGCCGCTGCCGCGGCGAGCTCGGCACCGCGGACCTCGGTGAGGTGTTCCACGGCCGCGACCACGAGGTCGTTCTTGGTCGGGAAGTGGTGCAGCTGGGCGCCGCGTGAGACTCCGGCCCGCTCGCTGATCAGGGTGGTCGAGGTCCCCCCGAACCCGTGCTCGACCAGGCAGTCGATGGTGGCGTCCATGAGCCGTGCCCGCATGGCGCGGGACCGCTCCTCCTGCGGCACGCGCACGGTCGTCACCGGACCATGCTCTCGTCGGGCCAACAAACAGTCAAGCATGACTGTTTGTTTGGGTGCTTCCCGCGACCCGGCAAAGGCCGCGCTGGCGCAGGTCGTCGGCGACTTCCCTCGACCGTCAGCTCCTCTTCGAGTCGCGGTCGATATCTGCTCCATGCCGGTGGTGTTCCGGGTGTGGTCCCGGGGGTCTCGACACGCTGACCAGCGGGTGCGTCAGTCCAGGCGGGCGACCACGGGCAGCCGGGAGCGCGCGAGGAGGCCGACCACGAGGGCCGTGAAGAGGGGCAGCGCGATGACGAGCCCGCCGATCAACAGCCACGGGATCTCCAGGTAGTGCGACGGAGCGCCGGGGTCGAACCCGCGGGTCAGCGGGTAGGTGATCGCGACCCCCGGGATGAAGCCGACCGCCGCGCCCAGCACCGCGCCGACGAATCCGACGGCCAGGGCGTAGGCCGCGGCCACTCCTCGGCGCGTGCGCGGCGACGCCCCGACGGCCGACAACGTCGCCAGGTCGGGCCGAGCGTCCGAGAGCGCGAGGAACGTCGCGGTCAAGGTGCCGCCCAGCATCAGGATCGCCCCGAGTCCGAAGAGGATCCAGAGCACGATCTTCTCGGCGTTCGCGGTCTGGTACCCGCGCTCGACGTAGAGGCTCGCGGAGCTGTCCACCCCACCGAGCACCTGCGTCAGGTCGTCCTCCTGGCTCGCGGTCAACGGTGCTCCGGAGACCAGGAGCCCGGACGCGGTCCGGGTCACGCCGAGGCGGTGCAGCAGCGACGGCGGCAGCACGCCCTGGGTCGCCATCATCCGGTCGCCGACCGGCACGAACAGGGCCGGCAGGCGGAGGCGGTCGTGACCGAGCCGCAGCACCGCGTGGTCTCCGGCGACCGGATCCTGCGTGAAGACCACCGCGCGGCCGGCACCCAACGCCGCCTCCACCCGGTGCTGCTGGGCAGTGCTCAGCGAAGGCCACACCAACGCCTGCGTCGCTTCGTCGCCACCGTCGCTGACCAGGGCAGGGGTCGGGAACGGCGAGGCCCATCCCGCCGTGAGCGCCCGGTGTCCCGGCGCTCGCAGCTCGAAGGGCTGATGCGTGGCCAGCCCGTGCACGGTCTCCACGTGAGACGTTCCCGCCACTCGCGTCACGGCCGCAGTCACGGCCGTCCAGTCGGGATGCGCCCGGTTCACCACGACCGAGCTCAGCCCCTGCGGCAGGAGGGGGTGGTAGTCGGCCTTCGCCTGGGCCTGGTCGCTGGAGTTGGCGATCGCGAGGGCGACCACCCCGGCGACCGTGGCGGCGACGGCGGCCACCGCCGGGACGGTGCGGGTGCGATGCCGCGCGGCATCACGGACGGCGTACCGCAGCGGCAGCGGCATCCGTCGCCCGAGACGAGCCATGGCCACCACGACCACTGGCACGAGGAAGATCATCGCGAACACCGAGACGACGGCGGCTGCCCCGATCAGCAGGTCACCGGCACTCTGCCGGGACCCGAGACACCGCGAGCCCGATGCCGATCGCGAGCAGGAGCACACCCACCACGGGCGAGCGGCGCCCGGGCTTGCGGTCGCCGCGGCGTCCGGCCAGCACCGCGACGACGTCCTGCCGCGACGCGATCCACGCCGGCACCGCGGCCGCGAGCAACGCGCTGAGGAACCCGAAGAACGCAATGCCGAGCACGTGGTTCCACCGGATCTGGAACGGGCCGAAGTACGTGTCCGCGTGGGCCTGCAGGACCGGCACGAGCAGGCGGCCCGCGACGATGCCGAGCACGCTGCCGACCGTCGCACCGATGGCACCGAGGACCACGGCCGAGGACAAGACCACCCGCCGCGACTGCGAAGGCCCTCCGCCGTTCGCCGCGATCAGCGCGAGCGTGCGCGACTGACGCCGGGCCCCGACGGCGAACGCCGGCCCGGCCAGCAGGACCACCTCGAGCAGCGCCATCACGCCGATCAGCACCAGCACGGTGTAGAGCTGCGCATGCGCGTCCGACAACGACTGCCGGATCTGCGGCGGCAGCTGGTCGTTGCTCGGCGGGTGCGCGATCACATCTCGGGACACGGCGATGGCGCCGACCTGGTTGAGGGCGCGTACGTCGTTCCAGGTCACCGGCGCTCCTCCCACCAGCCAGTGGTTGACCTCGGCCGGGGCGCCCGCGGCGGGTAGCCACGACGGGAGCCCGACGAGGAGCGGCTGCGTCCGGGGCCCGGTCGCCTCGGCCGTCCCGACGACCGTGACGCGGTGACCGTCGCCCACGGTGAGGCGGTCGCCGACCCGGAAGCCCTCGCCGGCGAGCGCCGCGTTCATCGCCACCTCGTCCGCGGCGGTCGGCAGCCGTCCGGAGGTGAGCCGGAAGAGCCCCTGCGCCAAGGGGTCGTGCAGGTCCACGCCGGTCGCGTCGACGGGCAGCACGCCGAGCTCGGTGTGCACGCCGACGCGGCGGGACAACAGCTCGGTCGCGGGTCGGTGCCCGCCGAGGGCGCGCTCCACCGTGGCCAGCGAGGCTGCCGGCGACCGGCCCTGCTGCGTCACGAAGCCGCCGTTGTCGGGGTCGGCGAGCTGGAAGGCCGCCCGGGTGTTCGGCAGGGAGATGACCAGTGCCTCCGCGGACCCCAATCGCCGGTCCAGCCCTTCGACGGACGACACGCTCGACGTGGCCTGCGCGACGTCGGCAGCGATGACCGCGATCACCGGGAAGGTCACCATGACCAGCACGAGCGCGCTGCGCGCCTTCGCCCGCTTGACGTCTCGCCAGGCCAGACGCAGCGACAGCCGCCACCCCGAGAGCAGCGTCATCGGGTTCGCTCCAGGAGGGCATCCGGCCGGTCGCTGCCCGACTCGTCGACGACGACGCCGTCGCGCAGGAACACCACGCGGTCGGCCCAGGCGGCGTGCCGCGCCTCGTGCGTGACGAGGACCCCCGCGGCGCCGGCGTCGCAGCGCGCCCGGATCAACCGCAGCACGTCCTCGCCGGTCTCGCTGTCGAGGGCGCCGGTGGGCTCGTCGGCGAGGATCAGCCGGCGTTCGCCCACGATGGCGCGCGCGATCGCGACCCGTTGCTGCTGGCCGCCCGACATCTCGTCGGGGAAACGACCCCCGAGGTCGGCGAGCCCGACCTCCTCCAGCGCGGCGCGAGCGGACTTCCGGGCACTGCGGACGCCGTTGCCGTCCAGCTCGAGCGGCAGAGCGACGTTCTCGGCGGCGGTGAGGGCCGGGATCAGGTTGAAGTCCTGGAACACGTAGCCGATCGACGTACGGCGCATCGCCGCACGCCCCTTCTGGCCCAGCGCCGCCAGGTCGACGCCCTCGACCTGCACCGTGCCCGTGGTGGGCGTGTCCAGGCCACCGGCCAGGGTCAGCAGGGTCGACTTGCCGGAGCCCGACGGCCCCATGACCGCGACGAGCTCACCGGCGTAGGCCGCGAAGCCGACCTCGTGCAGCGCCCGGACCTCGGTCGGTCCGGTGCCGTGGATGCGGGTCACGTGCTGCAGCTGCAGTACGGCGTTCACCGGGCCACCTCCGTCTCGACGGACTCGCCGGACTCGACGGGCGCGTCCGGCGCGTCCGGCGCGACGGGCTCGACCGGCGCTGTCGCGCCGGCGGGTGCCGCCGCCGCGCGGTCGTGGGCCGCCCGCCGCAGGCGAGCCTCACAGTGGTCGAGCCATCGGATCTCGGCTTCGGCGGTGAAGACGAGCGAGTCGAGCACCAGTCCCCAGGCCAGCTCCTCGGAGCCCTGACCCGTCGCCCGTCGCTTGAGGCGCGTGTAGTCCTGGAGGGCGGCCATGGTGGCGCTGCGCTGCTGCTGGATCACGGTGCCGACATCGACCCCGGGGACGCTCACGGCCAGGGCCAGCTTGATGGCCAGTTCTTCGCGCGGCGGCTGGGTGCGGGGCACGGGCGAGGTGAACCACGAGACGACCTCGTCGCGGCCGGAGTCGGTGACGGCGTACATCACGTGCCCCTCGCCGTCGGCGCCCTGCCCGGCGACCAGGCCGTCGCGCTCCAGGCGAGACAGCGTGGTGTAGACCTGCCCGACGTTCAGCGGCCAGGTGCCACCGGTGCGGTGCTCGAACTCCGCCCGCAGCTGGTAGCCGTAGCGAGGGCCCTGCTCGAGCAGGGCCAGCAAAGCATTGCGGACCGACACCGGTGGCTCCTCCCGTTCCGATGGCCCCCGTGACCATGGATACGGAGTATGTATACGCGGTTCTATACCCAGTATGCAAGTCGAATCGGCCGGGGATTCCGGTGCGTCGTACGCGGCCGATCGGGCCGCGGCCCCGGATACTCGTGCGCGACACGGCGGGCACGGGGTCCGCCGAGACACGAGGGGACCCACGATGTCGCAGTACGGCCCGCCCGATCCCGCCCAGCCCGACCGGGACGAGCCCGGCGCCGCCGACGGCCGGCCCGATCCCTACGGCGCTCCCCCGCCGCCGAGCCCCTACGGCTCCCACGCCGCGCCGTACGACCCCTCCGCCCAGCAGCAGCCCGGCCCCTACGGCGACCCGAACCCGTACGCCGTGCAGCCGAGCACCCCACCCGCGAACCCGTACGGCGGTCAGCCGGCGACCGGGCCCGCCTTCGTCTTCGGCGGCTACGCGAGCTGGATCTCGCGCGTCATCGCCTACCTCATCGACGGCTTCCTGGGCGCCCTCGCCGGGTTCCCGATCTGGATCGGCTACGGAATGCTCATCGCCAACGCCACCACCACCACCGACGCCCAGGGCGTCGACCACGTGCACTTCCACTCCACCGGCGGCAGCACGATCCTGATCCTGATCGGCGTGGTCACCGCCCTGGCCTTCTTCGTCTGGAACTGGTGCATCCGGCAGGGCCGGACCGGCGCGACCGTGGGCAAGAGCCTGTTGGCCATCCGGGTCGTCCACGCCGACATGCTGCCGATCGGCGCCGGCCTGTCGTTCCTGCGCTACCTGCTCAACATCGTCAACGGGATCCCGTGCTACCTCGGCTACCTCTGGCCGATCTGGGACGACAAGAAGCAGACCTTCGCCGACAAGATCATGAGCACCTACGTGATCAAGGCGTCGGAGCCACAGCCGCCGGCGTACTGACGGCTCGCACCTTCCGCTCCTTCTCGAGCTCCACCAGATAGGCGTGGAAGTCGACCTCGATCGTGTGCCGCTTGCTCGCCACGAAGCGCTTGCGCAGGGCCGCGTCGTACGCGGCGATCTGGGCCCGCATCTCGGCACCCGTCGGCAGCGTCACTCGCCCTCGGATCAGGTCGGCGACCCAGTGTGACTGAGCCTCGGCCAGCGGCATGATCGCTCCGAGCGGCTGGAGCAACCCGATGAACCACAGTCCCGGGCGCTCGGGGTGAGCCACCCGACGGTAGAGGTCGACGTGGTTGTCGTCGGTGGCCACGAGGGACTCGTCGAGGAACGGGAAGCTCACCTTGTAGCCGGTGCAGTAGACGACCACGTCGGCGTCGACCCGGCTGCCGTCGGCGAAGACGACCGTCGAACCCTCGAACCGGCTGATCGTCGGCTTGACCGTGATGTCGCCGTGCCCGAGCCGGCTCAGCAGGTCGTCACTGACCGTCGGGTGGGCCTCGAGCACGTCGTGATCGGGCTGTGGCAGGCCGTAGTCGGTCATCTTGCCGACGGCGATGCGCAGCATCGTGCGCAGGCCCAGCTTCTGCAGCCTCAGCGGTCCGCGCGCGAGCGGTGAGTCGGTCAGGTGGTCGGTGGGCACGCCGAACAGGTACTTCGGCAGGATCCAGGCCCCGCGGCGCATCGCGAGGTACGTCGCGCGGGCGCTGCGGGACGCCTCGACGGCGATGTCGGTGGCCGAGTTGCCGATGCCGAGCACCACGACGGTCCTGCCGTCGAACAGCTCGGGGGTCCGGTAGTAGTGCGCGTGGATCTGGTCCCCCGGGAACGCCTCGCTCCCCGGGAACGACGGCTCGGGCCAGCGCGGGTCCCAGTGATGGCCGTTGGCGACCAGGACGTGGTCGTAGTGCCGGGTCTCCACGGCGCGGGCGTCGTCTCGGGGGCGGACGGTCACGTCCCAGCCGCCGCCCTCGGCCGGCGCCACCTTGGTCACCTCGGTCCGGAAGGTGATCGCCTCGCGGAGCCCGAAGTGGTCGACGAAGTCGTCGAAGTAGCCGGCGATCTGCCAGTGGCTGGGGTAGTCGGGCAGGCTCGCCGGCATCGGCCACGCGGCGTACTCCATCGCCTCCCGCGAGGTGTTGATGTGCAAAGAGCGGTACGCCGAGCTGACGCCGTTGTCGTTCTCGTAACGCCAGTTGCCACCGACCTCCGAGCCCATCTCGAAGCAGTCGAAGTCGATCCCCTCCGCCTGCAGGACCTGGGCGGCCGCGATGCCGGACGACCCGGCTCCGACGATGCAGGCCGTGGCATGCCGAGCGCTCATGACGGGTGAGGCTAGCCCGGACCCCGGTCAGGTGCGGAGGCCGTCTCGCCGACCCGGCGGGGAGAACGCGGCACCCGACCCGGCCACCGGGCGATCCGGCCGATCCGACCGCTCCGGTCCGCGTTGCTCCGGGCCGCGCGGTTCCGCTGTGAGCGGAAGGGGCAGACCGCAGGAGTGGGCGCGCCTAGCATCGGGCCATGGGTGATGTCGTTCCGCTGCCGGTACGCCGGGAGCCGCAGGACCAGCCGTCCGCACCGCACCGCACGGCGCCGACCGACGGCGAGCCGGCGCCCCACGAGCCGCGCCGGCACGCGCTCGAGCCCCTGTGGCGTGAGTCGGCGGGACGCGAGCTGCGCCGCGAGCGCCAGGCGTCGCGGCGTCGGCTCGTCGACGTCGCCGAGGACGCGGGCGTGTCTCCTCAGTACCTCAGCGAGGTGGAGAGGGGTCTGAAGGACCCTTCCTCGGAGCTTCTTGCGGCGATGGCCGGAGCCCTCGGCCTCTCGGTCGCTGACCTCGCTTCGCGCGTCGCCTCCGCGGGGAAGTCACGGCACACCCCTCTCTGTCTCGCGGCCTGACCAGACCGCGTCCCGTTCGGTGATGACGGCGTCCACGACGCCGTACTCCACAGCCTGCTCCGCGATCAGCACCTTGTCACGCTCGGTGTCCTCACGAATTTGTTCCGAGGTCTTCCCCGTGTCGTGGGCGAGCAGCTCCTCGAGCAGCGAGCGCACCCGCTCGATCTCGTCCGCCTCGAGGATCAGGTCGGGGATCGTGCCGCGACCCTCCGCCGCCGGGGCGTGCAGCACCACTCGACCGTGTCGCAGGATCTGGCGCCGGCCCGGCGCACCGCCGGCCAGGAGCACCGCCGCGGTGGCGACGGCCTGCCCGACGCAGGTGGTCTCGACGGCCGGCCTGACGAACTGCATCGCGTCGTAGATCGCCAGCATCGCCGGGATCGAGCCGCCGGGTGAGTTCAGGTAGAGGTTGATCGGCGCCTCGGGGCTCTCCGACTCGAGGTGGATCAGCTGGGCGATCACGGTGTTGGCGACGCCGTCGTCGATCGGCGTGCCGAGGTAGATGATCCGGTCGGCCAGGAGCCGCGAGTAGACGTCCACCGTCCGCTCGCCCCGGTTGGTCTGGGTCGTCACGTAGGGGACGGCGTAGGAGCTCATGCGCGCACCCCGAGGCCCAGCGGGCGACCGGAGGGCGGGCGCACGTCGTCCATCGTGACGACGATCCGGTCGACGAAACCGTAGGCGAGCGCCTCCTCGGCACTGAACCACCGGTCCCTTCGCGAGTCGTGCTCCACGGTCTCGACGTCCTGGCCGGTGTCGTCGCTGATGAGACCCAGCACCGTGTCGCGCGTGTGGCGCAGGTCGTCGGCCTGGATCGCGATGTCCATGGCCGTGCCGCCGATCCCCGACGACCCCTGGTGGAGCAGCACCCGCGCGTGGGGCAGGGCGAACCGTTTGCCCTTCGTCCCCGCACTGAGCAGGAACTGCCCTGCGCTGCAGGCGATCCCCATCGCCAGCGTGCTGACGTCGTTGGGGATCAGGGTCATCACGTCGCGGATGGCCAGCATCGCCGGCACCGAGCCGCCGGGCGAGTTGATCCAGAGTCGGATGTCGGCGTGCGGGTCGCGGGCGGACAGCACCAGCAGGCCGTTGCAGAGCCGGTTGCCGAGGGTCTCGTCGAGGACTCCGCCCATCACGAGCGTGCGTTGCTCGAGGAGGCTCCCGGCCAGCTCGTCGTCGATGCGGCGCCAGGCCGTGTGTTCGTCGCTCATGCCGCCACGGTGGCATCCGCCGTGCGTCGACCCAAGGACGTGCTGCTGGCGGCAGATCCGCCCTGCGCTGATCTGCTCCCGGCGGCGCGGATCTGCTCGCCGGCGGAGCCCGCGGATGGCGCGCCCGAAGGCGGGCTCGGCGCCGAGTCGCTCCGCGTTCTCCGGCGTGGGGGGACCGAGCCGGTCAGCGGTAGGTGACCTGGTCGCGGGCGAGGTGCGAGTGCTCGTTGAAGGTCAGCATCCGGGGGCCGGTGGAGCCGCTGATCACGCGCGTGACCCCGGTGTTGGCGCACACCGTGTTGAAGGAGCCCCACAGCCGTGGCAGCTCCGCGGCGGTGGCGGCCGGGTCGACCAGCGAGGCGCAGGCCACCGCGATCGGGCCACCCGAGGTGACCACGATCGTCAGCCCGTCGCGGGCACAGCAGCGTGCGAGCGCGCCCGCGACGCGGGTCACGAACGCCGGCCACGACTCGTCGTACTCGTGGTCGTGCTCGCCGCTGGTCCACAGCCCGGTGGCCCGCTCGAAGGCACGCTGGAACGAGCGCGGATCGGAGAGCTCGGGCGGCGCGGCCTCACCCAGGGCCGCGAGTCCGCGGGCCACGACGCCGAGGTGGTCGAACTCGTCCCACCCCACGTCGAGACCGAGGTCCACCGACCAGCCGGCGCTCTCGAGCATCGCCGTGGCGGTGTCACGTTGGCGGCGCATCGCCCCGTGCAGGAGAGCGCTCGGCTCGACCCCGGCCTCCGCGAGCGCCGCCCCCAGCCGTCGGCTCTGCGCGACGCCCGTCTCGCTGAGCACGTCGTAGTCGTCGGCACCGAACGACGCCTGCCCGTGCCGGACCAGCAGCACGACCCCCATCAGGCGCCGACCAGTCCGCGGCACCGCGACTCGAGGTAGGCGACGGCGGGTCCGAACCGGGCATAGGCCTCGTTGTGCGTCTGCCCGTGGAAGTAGCGGTACCAGATCTGTTGGCAGATCACGCCGAGCCGGAAGAGCCCGAACACCTCGTAGAAGCGCCACTGCGCGGGGCTCACCTCGAGCCCGGTCCGCCCGGCGTACCAGCGCACGACGTCGGCACGCGTCCACATCCCCGGCGAGGTCGTCGGCTGGCGGCGGAAGGCCTGGAAGAACTCGTCGTCGTCGGGCTGGATCCAGTAGGCCAGTGCCCCGCCGAGGTCCATCAGCGGGTCGCCGACGGTCGCCATCTCCCAGTCGAGGACGCCGTGGACCTGCAGCCGGTCGGCGGGGTCGAGCACCATGTTGTCGAAGCGCCAGTCGTTGTGGATCAGGCACTGCCCGACGTCGGGGGGCTGGTGCTCGCCGAGCCAGGCGGTCACGCCGCTCCAGTCGCCCAGGTCGTCGGTCGCCGCGCGGGCGAGCCGGTCGGTCCAACCGGCGACCTGCCGGGAGACGTAGCCGTCGCCACGGCCGAGCGCGGCGAGCTCCGGCACGGCGGACACGTCGACGCCGTGCAGGCGGACCAGCGCCTCCCAGGCGTGCTCGCACAGCGTGGAGGCCTCCTCGGCGGAGAGGTCGAACGGCAGCTCCTTGCGCAGGATCGTCCCGTCGAGCCGCTCCATCACGTAGAACTCCGAGCCGATCACCGACTCGTCGCGGCAGAGCCCGACCATGCGGGCGACATAGGGGTAGACCGGCGCCAGGGCGCGCTGGATCAGGTACTCCCGGCCCATGTCGTGGGCGCTCTTCGCCTTCGCCCCGCTGGGAGGGCGGCGCAGGATCAGGTCGCGGGCCGGGTAGCGGAGCAGGTACGTCAGGTTCGAGGCACCGCCCGGGAACTGCCGGACCTCCGGAGTGCCCTCCAGGTCGTCGCGGAACGCCTCGGCGTGCTCGCGCAGCCAGCGAGCCGTCGCCTCGACGTCGAAGGCGTCCTCCTCGCGGACCGGGCGCGACTCGTCGGCGGTGCTCACCGGGTCAGTATGTCGAGCCCCGCCGCGGTTCAGCCCACCCCGGTGTGGAAGTACGGCGCCACGGAGCGCGGCAGCCCCGCCGGGGCGACGGCGTACGCCGTCACGCCGTCCCGCGCCCAGTCACGCACCGTGGCCGGCGTCAGCGGCACGGTGCCACCCGGTCGCTCGATGGCGCCACACCTGAGGTCCACCACGTCCCAACGCGTCCCGCTGTCGCCGTGCAGCCCGAGCGCCACCCACCGCCCCGTGGGCACCGACGTGCAGGCGGGGCCCGCGTCGCCTGCCCGTCGCCTGCCCCGTCGCCTGCCCGCCGCAGCGCGTCGGCGTACGCCTGCGCCGACGGCGACGAGAGGTGGCCGGACCACATCAGCGTGGTCGTGCCGGTGTCCTGCGAGTAGACACAGACCGACAGCGAGGTCGGCGACGACGAGGCCAGGCCCGCGGTCGGCACCTGGACGGCACGCGTGGGGCAGCCGTTCGCGTCGACGTCCACGATCTCCGCGGTGCCGAGGATCTGGCGTCGTAGCGCCGACTCCGCGCCGAAGACCGTGAGGTGCTGGCCGCCGATCGTCCGCGTCTCGGCGCGCACGCGCCCGACGTTCCTGAACGCCGACCGGCAGCGGCGAACCGAACCACACGGCGGTGCCCGTCGGCGTCGAGCCGTCGCTGCCCCAGGGCACGCAGGCGTCGTTCAGCTTCGACGGCCTGCCGACGAACGGGGTCGCCGACGTCACGTACGTCGCGGTGTCGGCCGACGAGAGCACCGCGGCCTGGTTCGCCCCGCAGGAGGCCAGGCGACCGTGGAGGAAGTCGGCGTGCAACGGGGCACCGCCGAAGCCCCACGTCGCGGGCACCTGCACCTGCACGCCGTCGTAGGACTCGTAGCGCCAGTCGGCGGGCGCGTGCACGGTCGGGTAGGTGATCACGCCCGGCGCGGTGCGTGTCGCCCGGCTGACACCGGCCACGGTGGCGACCAGGGCCAGCACGGCGACCACGGGGACCCAGATCGCGCGGCCACGGCGGCGGGGCGTGGCGTCGGTCGTGGCGAGGGGGCGGGCGAGCTGCGTGGGTGCCGCGGACGCACGCGCGTGCAGGTGGTCGCCCACGGCGGCGTCGGCGCCCTCGGGCAGGTCGTCCTGCAGGGTCGCGAGCCCACGCTGGACCTGGGCCCGGGCGAAGGCGTGCGAGGTGCCGAGCACCTCGGCGATCTCCGCGTCGGACCGGTCCTCGAGCACGCGCAGCACCGCCGCCGCCCGACGCCTGCTGGGGCAGGCGTCGATCAGGAACCTCCGCGCCAGCAGATCGGGGTCCTCCCCGTGCTCGACGTCGGACCAGGCCCTGCGCGTGCGCTCGAGCGCCTTCTCAGTGGCGGTCTCGGCGACGGGGCCGTCCTCGGTCAGGGCGTGGGCGAAGCGCAGCAGCGACGGCGTCCGCGCCACCGCCCACTCGTCGAATGCTCCGGCCACGTCACCACGATGCCTCAGCAGCGGCCGTCGTGACAGCAGCTTGCCGGAACCGGCCCGGGCGCCTCCTCAGGGGAGCGGGCCGCCGAGCTCCTCGAGCCGAGCCGCCTGGTGCCGCATCTGCACGTCGTACGCCGTCCGGTCGCGCAGCTTCAGCTCGTAGGCCGCGCGTGCCGCCGGGTCGGGCAGGATGATCTCGTCTCCCGCGTCGATCCCGGCCACCACGGCGGTCGCGATGTCCTGCGCCGTGAGCGGCGACCGCTCGACGAGCTGGGTGACGACCGCGCCGAGGGCCTCGTCGGCGCCGCGCAGGGAGCCCATCAGGTTGGTCCGGAAGTACGACGGGCAGACCACGCTCGCACCCACGCCGTACGGCGAGAGCTCGTGGCCGAGGGTCTCGGTGAGCGCCACGACGCCCGCCTTGACCGCGTTGTAGGACGCCATCCCCGCCGGGTGCACCAGCCCGGCGAGCGACGCGACGTTGATGATCCGTCCCGAGCGCTGACGCTTGAACATCGGGACGAAGGTGCGGCAGCCACGGACCACGCCCAACAGGTTGATCTCGACGATCCACTCCCACTCGTCGAGGCCGGCGACGTCGATCCGGCCGCCGCCCGCGACACCGGCGTTGTTGACGAGGAGATCGAGGCCGCCCCAGCGTTCCTCCACCAGCGCCCGGGCGGCCGCCCAGTCCTCGTCGGAGGTGATGTCGAGCTGCTCGATCCCCCCGCCGTCGTCGGTCGAGCCCGGCCCGTCATTCGAGCCCGGCCCGTCGGTCCGGCCCGTCGCTGAGCCCGGCCCGTCGGTCGAGCGTGTCGAGACCAGGTCGGTGGCAAGCACCTGGTCACCACGCGCCCGGAACGCAGTGGCCAGGGCCGCGCCCAGCCCGGATGCGGCGCCGGTGACCAGGACTCGCTGGGGGGTTGTGTGCCTGAGCCCGTGCTCGGGCTCAGGCACACGACCCGTCATGAGCGGGACCTGTACTTGCCGAGCTCGAGCCGGGCCACCAGGCCGCGGTGGACCTCGTCGGGACCGTCCGCGAGGCGCAGGGACCGCGCCCCGATCCAGGCCGCGGCGAGCGGGAAGTCGTCGGACATGCCGCCGCCGCCGTGCAGCTGGAGCGCCATGTCGATCACGCCCTGGGCCATGGTCGGCACCGCGACCTTGATCTGCGACACCTCCGACAGGGCGTTCATCGGGCCACCCTCGTCGAGCTTCCAGGCGGCGTTCAGGACCAGCAGCCGGGCCTGGTCGATCGCGATCCGCGCGTCGGCGATGCGTTCCCGGTTTCCGCCCAGATCGACCAGCGGCTTGCCGAACGCGGTGCGCTCGAGCCCGCGCCGGCAGGCCAGCTCGAGGGCCATCTCGGCGAGGCCGATCAGCCGCATGCAGTGGTGCACGCGCCCTGGTCCGAGTCGCCCCTGGGCGATCGCGAAGCCCTCGCCGGGGCCGGAGATCACGTGATCGAGCGGCACGCGGACGTCGCTGAACGAGACCTCGCCGTGGCCGAGCGGCTCGTCGTAGATCCCCATCGTGGGCAGCAGGCGCTCGATCCTCACACCGGGGGTGTCCCGCGGCACCAGGACCATCGAGTGGCGGTGGTGGCGATCGGCGTCGGGGTCGGTGACGCCCATGAAGACGAAGATCCGGCACTCCGGGTGGCCCACCCCGGTCGACCACCACTTGCGGCCGTTGACCACGACCTCGTCGCCGTCGACGACGCAGGTCGCCGCCATGTTGGTCGCGTCGGAGGACGCCACCTCCGGCTCGGTCATCGTGAACGCGGAGCGGATCCGGCCGTCCAGCAAGGGCTCCAGCCACTCGCCTCGCTGCTCCGGCGAGCCGTAGCGCAGCAGCACCTCCATGTTGCCGGTGTCGGGAGCGTTGCAGTTGAAGACGAGCGGCGCGATCGCCGAGCGCCCCATCTGCTCGGCCAGCGGCGCGTAGTCGACGTTGCTGAGCCCTTCGCCGCCGTCGGTCCCGAACCGCTCGGCGTACTCCCCGGCGTGCTCCTTGGGCAGGAAGAGGTTCCACAGACCCTGGGCACGGGCCTTCTTCTTCAGCTCCTCGAGCAGCGGGAGGGGCTGCCACGGATCGCCGGTACGACGTGCCTGCGCCAGGTCGCGGTGGTAGTCACCCTCGACCGGCGTGATCTCGGTCGCCATGAAGTCGGCGACCCTGGCGGTCAGGTCGGCGGCCCGGGAGGAGGGAGCGAAGTCCATGCTCCGACCCTAGTGCGGGCTCCGGTGCCCCGACCGAGGCCATGGTCCCGGGTTCACGCGGCGGCGGTGGTCACCACGAGCGCCCGCACGACGGGGTCCTGCCAGCGGCGCGCTGTGCGCTCCAGCCGGACGCCCGACCAGAGCAGGCACGGGATCGCGAGCAGCACGGAGAGCCGCCAGTCCGGGACGTGCGCGGCCGCGGAGAAGACCAGGCTCGTGAACGTCGTGCAGGTGGCCAGTCGGGCGGAGTAGCCGACCATCGCCGCGGGCGGGGCGGGCGTGGCCCGCGCCGAGCGGAGGTCGACCGGGTACGGGTGCGCCAGCGACCAGCGCATCGAGGCGCCGACCACCTGGAGCAGGACCACCAGGAGCGTGCACACGAGGGCGGAGGCCTCGGCGGGGCCCGGGAGGCCGGCGCGAAGGGCACCGAGCCCGATGGTGATCAAGGACGCGACACCGAGGAACTCCGTCAGCACCCAGGCGCGCGCGTCGAACAGGGCCGACGCGGGGACGGGCAGGTTCTCGCGCCAGAGGGCTCCGCGGCCGTCCAGGCACCAGGCGTTGACGCCGAAGAGCAGCGCCCCACCGGAGGCGACCAGGCCGGGGAGGATCGTCATCGAGGCCCAGGCCAGGTCGCCGAAGATGGCGACGAGGCCGGGACCGACGGCGAGGACGAGCACACCTCGGCGCATCGGCACCGAGCGCCAGACCGAGGCCCGGTCGGCCCGGACCAGCAGCCCGAGGACCGTCCTCGGCATCTTGCGGGGCTCGTGCTGGGTGGTCTCCATGCGTGCCTCGTCGCGCGGCATCCTCCGCGCGGCGAGGTGGGTGGGCACGGCGCCGGTACCGATGGCGACCAGGCTGGCGACGAGCAAGAGGGCCAGGAGCATCCACCAGCGGGCCGCCCACCCGCTGACCGCACCCTGGAAGACCCAGACGGTCGGGATCCGGTCGAGCAGGTCGGTCGCATGACCCGTCAGCTGGACCACGCCGGCCCCGAGGGCCAGGCAGATCAGGAGACCGCGGGTGATCCCGATGCCGTAGGGGCCGCGGCGGACGGCCTCCATCGTCCAGGCGACCACCTGGCCGAGCGTGGTGCAGAAGACCAGCCACAGCAGCATCGCCACCTGGGCCTGGAAGAGCCTGCTGCCGGCGTAGCTGTAGGCCATCGACCCGAACAGCACCCAGGCCTGGATCATCCAGGCGATGTTGAACGGCGCGAGCAGCAGGGCGCCGAGGTGGTCGGTCGTCGGGCTGATCGGGTACGGCGAGGCCTGGTCGCGGGAGAGCAGCTCACGGCCACCTCCGGAGGCGACCGCGGACGCGATGTTGAGAGCCAGGACCCCGGCCATGGCCGACGGCAGCAGCAAGAAGACGTCGAAGGCCTTGCCGGGGCCGTTCGCGCCGGGCATGAAGGCGGGCACGGTCGCCACCGCCAACGTCACCAGGACGAACCCGGCCGCCAGCCCGCGGGAGAGATGGCGCCGTCGCACGGCCTGGGCACGGAAGCGGAAGAGGATCCCGACGTCCTCGACGGCCCGCCGTGCGGCCCGGATCCGGCCGGGCCGGGCCGGGTCGGTCGTCGCCGTCGTCGTGGCCATCGGGGTCGGGTCAGTCGAGGAGGGCGCGGTAGGCACGTGCACCCTCCTCACCCGCCATCTCGCCGGCGTCGACCGCCGCGACCTGCGATCCGCCGCGCATCACGAGGACGGAGCCGCAGGCCTGGATGGCGAGGTCGCGCAGATGGGTGGACAGCAGGATCGTGGCGCCGCGCGCTCGAGCGTCGGCGATCACGTCGAACGTCGCCTCCACGCCGATCGGGTCGACGCCGTCGAAGGGCTCGTCGAGCAGCAGCACCTGCGGCTCGTGCATCGCGGCGAGGACGACGGAGAGCCGCCGACCCATGCCGTGGGAGAAGCCGCCGGTCACGCGGTTCATCACGTCGCCGAGCTCGAAGCGCTCGAGGAGGTCGCGGGCCCGGTCCTCCCAGTGCGTCATCCTGCGGAGGCGGGCGCTCAGCTGGAGGTGCTCCCACGGCGTGGCTCGCGGAACCAGGCCGCCCACGTCCGGGCAGTAGCCGGTGAGCTGCTTGACGGTGAGGGTCTCGGTCCGGACGTCATGGCCCGCCACCAGCACCGTGCCCTCGGTGGGCGGGACGACACCGGCCAGCACGCGCATGGTGGTGGACTTGCCGGCGCCGTTGCGCCCGAGCAGCGCCGTCGCCTGTCCGGCGTACGCCTGGACGTCGATGCCGGCGACCGCCTCCACCTCGCCGAAGCGCACGTGGAGGCCGCGGACGTCGACGACGGGATCGTTCACCCGCAAAGTCTCGCAGCGGACCGCCGATCTGACCGGCGAACCGGGAACTTGCCCGCCCTTTCGGATGGTCAGCGGACCAGCGCCTCCGTGTCGCCGCGCTCGGCCCGGGCGGCCGGGGCAGCGATGACGACCGGGCGTGCACGCCGGCGGGCACCGATGACCCAGGCCAGCAGGCCGTTCACGACCGCGAAGTACGCCGGGTAGGCCAGCAGCCGCACGGACACGTCGCCGACCGAGGCGACGGCGAGCAGGCCGCTGAGGGCCGCGAGGACGAAGGTGGCCTGCGTCTCCGAGTGGGGGTCACGCCAGGTCTTCGGAAGCATCATCAGCGCGGCCACGAGGTCGGCGACGATGACGCATCCGGTGGCGACAACGGGCTCGTGGACCGTCGCCCAGCCGACCACGCCGGCGCCCGCGACGGCGATCAGGAGGGCGTCCAGCCTGGTAAGACCGCCGGTGCCCAGCCACACGGCCAGACCCAGGACCAGGAGGGTGCCGCTCGCCTGGACGACGAGCGGGACCAGGCTCCAGCGCGCGCCGTCCGCGCGCTGCGACTCCACGGCGACGACCCCGAGCACGCTCCACACCAGCCAGGTGCCGCGGTGGGGGACCGTCGAGCCGCGCACGGTGTCGCGGACGTACGGCGCCGTGTCGATCGCGCTGAGCAGCGCGGCCGCCAGGCCCGCGATCGCTGCGAGCTCCATCGCCTCTCCTCGGGTAGACCCTGAGGAGCGGCCGCGGCCGGTGTGGATACGAGGGACGCCCGTCGGGCTGCCGCGTCACGTGGCGTGCAACCCGTGCAGGAGCAGCAGCGTGTACGCCGCGCCGGTCTTCGCGTCGGTCATCGTGCCGTCGGCGATCATCCGCTCCACCTCGGCGCGGCCGAACCACGCCGACCGCATGTCCTGCTCCGCGACCTCTCGTTCGGGCCGGCCGTGGGTCAGGTCGGTGGCGAGGAAGACGTGGCACCGTTGGCTGAGCATCCCGGGGGCGACGTCGAGGGTGCCGAGCTGAGTCAGCAGGTCCGCGACGAGCCCGGTCTCCTCACGCAGCTCGCGCGCGGCCACCTCTGCGGGGCCTGCGTCGAGATCGGGATCGGACGTGCCGGACGGGAACTCCCAACGTCGGCCGCCGACCGGGTAGCGGAACTGCTCGACGAGATGCAACCGGTCTGCCTCGGCAGCGATGACCAGCGCGATGTCCGGGCTGTCCACCACGCCGTACAGACCCGTCGAGCCGTCCGGCCGGCGCACGGTGTCCTCCCGGACCGCCATCCACCGGTTCGCGTACACCTGTCTGCTGCTCACGGTCTCCACGCGCCCATCTTCCACAGAGCGTGGCGGCTCACGTCGAGGAGCCGGTCCTGCCTGGCCGCCGTCTTCGCCGTTTGTCTGCTGGCGCTCGGTCACCTGACCTGGTACGTCGGCGCCCTGGTGCTCGAGGTCGACAGTGTCAACACCGACGGCTGCGGCGCACCCGTGAGCGGGCCTCTCGAGAGGCCCGCGCAGGTCGTCACCGCGTTGGGTCGGGCCTTCTCCATGGAGATGACCCGGCGCCCACAGCAGGTGCGGGCGTTCGGCTACCCGGCGACGCGGCTGCGCATGAGGGTCACCAAGGCGGCCGAGTCCTGTCGGAAGGACACCGCCGTGCTCGACACCAGCACCGACGGATACATCCAGTACGCCTACACCGGGACCCTTCTCGACATCTGGGTGCTCGACGTGCACGGCCTCCCGATCTACGTCCAGAAGGCGTGGACGCCGAACGCCCCACGTCACCTGCGCGACCAGCTCGACGCCGTGGTGGAGTCGATCCGGATCTCGTCCGATGAGTGACTGCCGGGAGCGCCTCTCCGACGAGCTCAGGCGGGGAAGCCCTCGCCCTTCGCCGCCAGCTCGCGGAGGTACGCCGTGGGCCGGAACCGCTCGCCGTACGCCTCGGCGAGCTCGTCGGCCCGGTCGAGGAACGCCTGCAGCCCGATGCGGCCGTCGGCGGCCTCGTAGCCGGTCATGAACTGGGCGGCGCCGCCGGTGTTCGGCGGGAAGCCGATGCCCATGATCGAGCCGATGTTGGCCGCGGCCGACGACTCGATGACGCCTTCCTCGAAGCACTTCGCGGTCTCGAGCGCTTCGGCGAAGAGCATCCGGTCCTTCACGTCGGCGAACGGCGGCTGCTCGGCCGCGGGAGGGAACGCCTCGGCCAGGCCGGGCCACAGACCCTGTCGCCTGCCGTCGACGTACTCGTAGAAGCCGGCCCCCTTGAGCCGCGAGGGGCGGCCGAGCTCGATCATCTTCTCGACCACAGCGCCTCCGGGGTGCTCGGCGTACGGCGTGCCCGAGGCCTCCGCGGCGTCCTTCGCGGCCTTGGCGATCTTGACCATCAGCTCCATGTTCAGCTCGTCGGAGAGCTGGAGGGTGCCGACCGGGTAGCCGTCCTGCGTCGCCGCACGCTCCAGCGACATCGGATGCACGCCCTCCGCCAGCATGGCCAGGCCCTCGTTCACCATGGTCCCGATCACGCGCGAGGTGTAGAAGCCGCGACTGTCGTTGACCACGATCGGGGTCTTGCGGATCTGCAGGACGACGTCGTAGGCCTTGGCGAGCGCCTCGTCGGAGGTCTGCTCGCCCCGGATGATCTCGACCAGCGGCATCTTGTCCACGGGCGAGAAGAAGTGCAGCCCGATGAAGTCGGCCGGCCGGTCCACCCCGGTCGCGAGCTCGGTGATCGGCAGGGTCGAGGTGTTGGAGCACAGCAGGGCATCGGGATCCACGTGGCTCGCGATCTCGGCGAACACCTGGTGCTTCAGGCTGGGGTCCTCGAAGACCGCCTCGATGACGAGGTCGCAGCCGGCCAGGTCGGCCGGCTCGGCGGTCGGCGTGATCCTGGCGAGCAGCTCGTCGGCCTTCTCCTGGGTGAGCTTGCCCCGCTCGACGCCCTTGGCGTTGAGCTTCTCGGTGTAGGCCCTGCCGCGCTCGGCCGCCTCCAGCGAGACGTCCTTGAGCACCACCTGCATGCCGGCGCGGGCGCAGGAGTAGGCGATGCCGGCGCCCATCATCCCGGCACCCAGCACCGCCACCTTCGTGGCCTGGAACCTCTCGACGCCCTCGGGACGGAACTTCCCGGCGTTGATCGCCTGCAGGTCGAAGAAGAACGCCTGCGTCATGTTCTTGAAGTTCTGGCCCACGATGAGCGAGGTCAGGTAGCGGCTCTCGACTCGGCTCGCGGTGTCGAAGTCGGTGCTCGCGCCCTCGACCGCGGCCGCGAGGATCGCGCGCTGGGCGGGGTAGATCGCACCCTTGGTCTGCTGGCGCAGCAGTGCCGGGAACGCCGGCAGGAACGCCGCGAGCTTCGGCGACTGCGGCGTGCCACCGGGCATCCGGTAGCCCGGACGGTCCCACGGGTTGCTGGCGGCGTCGGGGTCGCCGCGGTGCTCCAGGAGCCAGGCCTTCGCTGCCGGCAGCAGGTCGTCTCGGGCGACGACCTCGTCGACGAGGCCCTTGGCCAGGGCGTCGGCGGGCTTGAACCTGGTGCCCTGGAGCAGGACGTCCATCAGCCCCGACTGGAGACCGAGCATCCGCACGATCCGGGTCACCCCACCGCCGCCGGGCAGCAGCCCCAGCGTGGCCTCGGGCAGACCGACCACCGCCGACGAGTCGTCGACGACGATCCGGTGCTGGCAGGCCAGGGCGATCTCGAGGCCGCCGCCGAGAGCGGCGCCGTTGATCGCGGCGACCACCGGGCGCGGGTACGTCTCCAGTCTGCGCAGGTCGGCCTTCATCGCCTCGATGCCGGCGAAGACCGACGCGGCGTCGTCGGGACCGGACTGCATCATCAGCTTCAGGTTGCCCCCGGCGAAGAAGGTCTTCTTGGCGCTGGCCACGACGACGCCGGCGACGTCGTCCACCTCGTCGTACAAGCGCGCGACCGCGGCCCGCATCGAGCGCTGGTAGAGCTCGTTCATCGTGTTCGCGCTGGCGGTGGGGTCGTCGAGGGTGAGCGTGACGATTCCGTCGTGGTCGCGCTCGTAGCGCACGGCGGTGGCGTCGTCGGTCGGGCTTCCCTCGTGGGTCGCGCTCGTCGAGACCATGTCGGTCATGTGATCAGTCCTTCGTTGTGTGCTGGATGTCTGTGGTCGCGCCAGGCGCGGGGGTCACGGGGTCTCGACACACCGGTCACGCGCTCGACCACCTGGATCGCGTCCGTCGTGACCGGTCGTCTGATCGCTCGGCGATCAGACGACCTCCACAATGGTCGCGATACCCATCCCGCCGCCGATGCACAGCGTGGCCAGGCCTCGGCGCAGGTCGCGGCGGTGGAGCTCGTCGACGAGGGTGCCGAGCAGCATCGCGCCGGTGGCGCCGAGCGGGTGGCCCATGGCGATCGCACCGCCGTTGACGTTGGTGACCTCGTGGGTGATCCCCATGTCCTTCATGAAGCGCATGGCGACCGCGGCGAAGGCCTCGTTCATCTCCCACAGGTCGATGTCGTCGACCTCGAGGCCGGCCTTGGCCAGCGCCTTCCGGGCCGCGGGCGCCGGACCGGTCAGCATGATCGTCGGGTCGGCGCCGGAGACCGCGGTCATCACGATCCGCGCGCGCGGGGCGAGCCCCAGCCGGCTGCCGACCTCCTCGGAGCCGATGGCGACGAGCGCGGCGCCGTCGACGATGCCGGAGGAGTTGCCGGCGTGGTGCACGTGGTCGATGCGCTCGACCCAGTGGTACTTCTCCAGCGCCACGTCGTCGAAGCCGGCGTCCCGGCCGATGCTCTCGAAGCTCGGCTTGAGACCTGCCAGGCCCTCGACGGAGGTGTCGGGCCGGATCAGCTCGTCGTGGTCGAGAACCGTCACGCCGTTGCGGTCCCTGACCGGTACGACGGCCTCGGTGAAGTAGCCGTTGGCCCACGCCTTGGCGGCGCGGTGGTGCGACTCGGCGGCGTAGGCGTCGACGTCCTGCCGGTTCCACCCCTCGAGGGTGGCGATCAGGTCGGCTCCGATGCCCTGCGGGACGAAGCCGGTGGTCAGCGCGGTGGCCGGGTCCATCGCCCAGGCGCCGCCGTCGGAGCCCATCGGTACCCGGCTCATCGACTCCACGCCACCGGCCAGGATCAGGTCCTCGAAACCGCTCCGGATCCGCGCCGCGGCCTGGTTGACCGCTTCGAGACCCGAGGCACAGAACCTGTTCAGCTGGACGCCCGCGACGGTCTCGGGGTACCCGGCCGCGAGGGCAGCCGTCTTGGCGATGTCGCCGCCCTGCTCACCGATCGGGGACACCACGCCCAGCACCACGTCGTCGACCTCGTGCACGTCGAGGGACGGGTTGCGGGTCCGGACCTCGTCGAGGAGCCCGACGATGAGGTCGACCGGCTTCACCTCGTGGAGCCCGCCGACCGCCTTGCCCTTGCCGCGCGGCGTACGGAGGTGGTCGTAGAGGAATGCCTGTCGGGGTGCCTGCTGGGGTGCTGGAGCCATGAGGCCGATTGTGACACTCTTACTGTCATGGTCGTCAAGGAGGACGGGGTTGTGGAACAGGTCACGCTGCTGACCCTGGAGCAGCTGACCGAGCGCGTCGGGATGAGCGTGCGCAACGTCCGCTTCTACACGGCCAAGGGCTTGGTGCCCCCGCCGCTCCGGCGCGGGCGGAGCGGCTTCTACAGCGCGGACCACGTGGCCCGCCTGCAGCTCGTGCAGGAGCTCCAGAGCCACGGCTTCACGCTCTCGGCCATCGAGCGTTACGTCGCCGGGATCCCGGCCGACGCCTCACCGGAGGACATCGCCCTGCACCGCACGATGCTCGCCCCCTGGATGGCCGACTCCCGCGAGGAGCTCCCGCGCGCCGAGCTCGAGCGACGGGCGGGGCGATCCCTCGGTCCCGCCGACCTCGAGACCCTGCACGCCCTCGGGGTCGTGCACCCGTGCGGTCGCGACCGCTTCCAGGTCTCGGTGTCCCAGCTCGGGGTCGGCCTCGGGCTGCTCGACCTCGGCTACCCGATCGAGGCCGCGCGCGCCGCCGCCGCCGTGTACGCCGCCCACGGGCGTGCGATCGCCGAGGAGCTCTACGAGCTGTTCCGGACCGAGGTCTGGCCGGTCTACAAGGAGAAGGGGGTCTCCCCCGAACGGATCCAGGAGGTCGTCGAACGCCTCAAGCCGCTCTCCATCGCCTCGCTGGTGCAGGCCTACGAGGCCGGCATGGACGAGACCCGGCGCGCCAACATCGCCAAGCGGTCCCGATGACGGGTGTCGAGGGTCCCGCGATGGGTACGTCGGGTGACGTGACGCCACCTCCGCTCCAGGTCCTCGTCACCGGCGCCACCGGGTTCGTCGGTCGCAGGCTGACCCCGCAGCTGGTCGAGGCCGGCCACGACGTCCGCGCGCTGACCCGCCACCCCGAGACGTACGACGGGCCGGGCACGGCGGTGGGGGCCGACGTCCACGACCCCGACACCCTCGGGCCCACGCTCGACGGCATCGACATCGCCTACTACCTCGTGCACTCCCTCGACAGCCCCGACTTCGAGGCGAAGGACGCCCGGGCCGCGGCGGCGTTCGGCCGGGCCGCGGCCGAAGCGGGCGTCCGCCAGATCATCTACCTCGGCGGACTCGGCGCCGAGGGGGGCAAGCTGTCGGCCCATCTGCGCTCGCGCCGCGAGGTCGAGGGCCTGCTCGGCGAGGCCGGCGTACCGGTCACGGTCCTGCGGGCCGGGATCATCGTGGGCAAGGGCGGCATCTCCTGGGAGCTCACCCGACAGCTGGTGAAGAACCTTCCGGCGATGGTGGTGCCGAAGTGGGTCTCGACCCGCACCCAGCCGATCGCCGTCGACGACGTGATCCGCTACCTGGTGGGCGTGGCCGGCCGCGACGAGGCGATGGGGCGGGTCTTCGAGATCGGCGGCCCCGACCAGCTCAGCTATCGCGAGATGATGCAGACGGCGTCGTTGGTCGCGACGGGGCAAGCCGACCCCGATCGTGACCGTCCCGGTCCTCACCCCGCGGCTCTCGTCGTACTGGCTCGCCCTCGTCACCGACGTCGACGTCACCACCGGACGCAACCTGATCGACTCGATGGGCACCGAGGTGCTGGTCACCGACCACTCCATCGACGAGCTGGTGCCCGGTGAGCCCATGCCCTACGACGAGGCGGTGCGCCGGGCACTCGAGGAGTGAGCCCGGCTCAGCCGAACAGCGCAGGCAGCACGAACAGCATCGAGACCGACCACACGACGTGGGTGATGATCGGGGCCAGGATCCCGCCCGTGGCGCGGCGCTCGAGCCCGACCAGCGTCCCGAGCAGCAGGCCAGCGAAGGCCAGCATCACGTTGCCGGTGGCCAGCGTCACGGCCCCGTAGGCGATGGTGGTGACGACGACGGGGTAGCGGGTGGTCGCGGCGTAGAGGGCACCCCGGAAGAACAGCTCCTCGGCCACCCCGTTGAGGGCCGTGATCACGACGAGAAGGGGAACCGACCCCTCGTTGGCGTGGTCGAGCACATGGCGCACCTGCGCGTCGAGCGAGGGGATCTGGCGCACCACGAGCCCGCCCACGACGAACACGCCCGCGAGGAGCGCGGCGTACACGACCGGCATCAGCAGCGGCCGGGGGCCGGGGAGTCCCTCCCCCTGCAGCGTGCGGCCGAGGTGGAGAGGGCCGGAGAGGAACGCGCCGAGCGTCCAGACCACGGCGAGGCCGAGCGTGGCCGGGTAGAACCAGTCGTTGCCGGGCTCGATCCGCAGGGAGAACGACAGCACGACCGCCCCGATCACCACGAAGGTGAACGTGACGGCCTGCCGTCGGTGCAGGTCGCGGGTGCTCTCGCGATGGTCGCGTGGCACCTTCTCCCACAGGGTGCGCCGCACGGTCCGGCCGACGGCACCCATCACGACGGCCACCCTACGGCGGCCGTCCCTCAGCTCTTGAAGGTGTCCTTGACGTTCTCGGCGGCGTCCTTGACGTGCTCGCCGGCCTTCTTGACCTTGGCCTCGCCCTGGTCGGCCTTGCCCTCGGACTCCAGGCTCTCGTTGTCGGTCGCCGATCCGGCGGTCTCCTTGGCCTTGCCCTTCGCCTCAGTCGCTTCGTTCGAGATCTTGTCGTCGAGCCCCATGCCGGCGCCCCCTTCGTGGTGGCTGCCCTGGTCGGGCAACGTCGTGTCGTACGTGGACACACCTGTCGTACCCGGGACCGTGCTCGGCATGCACGCACCGAGGTCCGTCAGTGGAACTGCAGCACCCCGTCGTCGAGAGACGCCCGGCGCAGCGTGCGACGGTCGTGGACATAGCTCTGCCGCAGTCGCCAGGGCTCCCGTTCCCCCTGGCGCGGGAGCTGGTCGAGGGCCCGCAGCACGTAGCCCGACGTGAAGTCCATCAACGGGAGCTCACCGACCGACGGGTCACGGACCGGCACGACGCTGCGGTAGCCGTGGGCGGACAGGTGGGTGAGCAGCCGACAGGTGAACTCCGCCACGAGGTCGGCCTTCAGGGTCCACGACGCGTTGGTGTAGCCGATCGTGAAGACGAAGTTGGGGACGCCGCTGAGCATCAGCGCCCGGTAGGTCATCGCGTGCGAGGGGTCGATCGTGGTGCCGTCGACGACCAGCTCGATGCCCCCGAAGGGTGAGAGCCGCAAGCCCGTCGCGGTGACGATGAGGTCCGCGTCGAGGTGGCGACCGCCGGTCAGCACGATGCCGGTCTCGTCGAAGCGTTCGATGGTCGAGGTCACGACCTCAGCGCGGCCGCTGCTCACGCGCCCGGAAGAGGTCGGCATCCGGCACGAAGCACATCCGCTGGTCCCACGGGTCGTAGGCCGGGGCGAAGTGGGTGTCGACGTCGTACCCCTCGGGGAGCAGCGCGATGTTCTGCCTGCGGACGAGCCTCCTCACCAGTCCCGGCCGCCGGCGCGAGACCCGGTAGAAGACCGAGGTGGTGACGATGTTCTTCCACCTGATCAGCCCGTAGGCCAGCCGCGACGGGAGTCGCCTGCGCAGGGCGAGGGCGAGGCGGTCACGGGCGTCCAGGCTCAGCACGTACGACGGCGAGCGCTGCAGCATGGTCACGTGCGCTGCGTCAGTGGACATCGCCGGGACGAGCGTCATCGCGGTCGCGCCGCTGCCGATGACCACCACCCGACATCCCGCCCACTCGAGGTCTGCCGGCCACTGCTGTGGGTGGACGATCGCGCCGCGGAACTCGTCGGAGCCGGCGAACGCCGGCTCATGACCGTGCTCGTAGTCGTAGTAGCCACAGCAGCTCCAGAGGAAGCCGGCCGTGAACGTCACCGACTCCCCGGCGTGCTCGGCCTCGACCGTCCAGAGTGCGGTGGTGCTGTCCCACGCGGCGCGCACCACCCGGTGCTCGTAGCGGACGTGCGCGTCCACGTCGTACTCGCGGGCCGTCTCCCGGACGTAGTCGAGGATCCGGTCCCCCCGGCCCAGGGACTCCTCGTCGGTCCAGGGCCTGAACCTGTAGCCCATCGTGTACATGTCGGAGTCGGAGCGGATGCCGGGGTAGCGGAAGAGGTCCCAGGTGCCGCCACTGACCGCGCGCGCCTCGAGGACGGCGTAGGACGTGCGCGGGAGGGTGCGGGTCAGGGTCGCCGCGGCCCCGATCCCGGACAGACCGGCCCCGATGATCAGGACGTCGACGTGCGTGTGAGATCGGTCGAGCGGAGGCGAGACCACGTCAGCCCTCGAACGCCGCGCCGGAGGACAGCAGGGAGTCGACGTCGCCGATCCCCCAGGCCGCCAGCGCGTCACGGGTGTCCTGGCCCGCCTGGGCGGGCGGCGGAGTGGTCAAGGTCGGCGTGGTTCGTGAGAAGCGCGGAGCCGGCGAGGGCTGGGTGACGCCGTCGCGGTCCACGAACGTGCCGCGCGCGACGAGGTGTGGATGCTCGAAGGCCTCGCTCATCGGCAGGACGGGCGCCACGCACGCGTCCGAGCCGGCGAAGACCTCGACCCATTCGGCCTGGGTGCGCCGCTTGATCGTGTCCCCGAGGATCCGGCGGAGCTCGGCGTGCTGCCCCGGGTCGTTGCGGTCCGGAACGGTGTCGGCGATGCCGAGACCACGGACCAGCTCGTCGTAGAACGCCGGCTCCAGGGAGCCGACCGCGAGGTGCCGCCCGTCCCCGGTCTCGTAGACGTCGTAGAACGGCACGCCTCCGTCGAGGAGGTTCGCGGCGCGCTGCTCGCGGTAGGACCCGGTGGCCAGGAAGCCGGTGGCCATGGCGTTCAGGTGGGCGGTGCCGTCGACGATCGCGGCGTCCACGACCTGGCCAGCACCCGAGAGCCGGGCCTCCAGCAGCGCGGCCAGGATGCCGATCACGAGATACGTCGACCCGCCGCCGAAGTCGCCGACCAGGTTGCTCGGGAACATCGGCCGGCCCGGGTCCTGTCCCATGCCGAACAGAGCGCCGGTGATGGCCACGTAGCCGAGGTCGTGCCCGGCAGTGGGGGCGAGCGGGCCGTCCTGTCCCCATCCGGTCATCCGGCCGTAGACCAGGCGCGGGTTGCGGGCCAGGCAGTCGTCGGGGCCGAGACCGAGCCGCTCGGTGGTACCCGGTCGCAGCCCCTCGACGAGCACGTCGGCCGTCTCCACCAGTGCGAGCACCGTCGCGACAGCGTCGGGATGCTTGAGGTCCAGCGCGACGCTCGGCCGCCCGCGGTTCAGCAGGTCGTGCGGACCGCCGGTGAGTGGCTGACCGCCGGGCCGGTCGATCCGGATCACGTCGGCCCCGAGGTCGGCCAGGATCATGCACGCATGCGGCCCGGGTCCGATGCCGGCCAGCTCGACGACCCTCACCCCACGGAGCGGTCCGGTCCCCTGGCCCAGTGCGAGGCTCATGCGCCGATCATGTCAGGGCGCAACAGGGCCCTCGGGCCCAGGCAGCACCCGGTCCAGGAACCGCCGCGTGCGCTCCTCGCGTGGGCTGCTGAAGATCTCGGCCGGCGGCCCCTGCTCGAGGATCCGACCCTGGTCGAGGAAGCAGACCGAGGTCGCGACGTCGCGTGCGAAGCTCATCTCGTGGGTCGCCAGGATCATCGTGGTGCCCCGCTCGGCCAGGTCGCGCACGATCGTCAGCACCTCGCCCACCAGCTCGGGGTCGAGCGCGGCGGTGATCTCGTCGAGCAGGAGCAGGGTGGGCTGCGTGCAGAGCGCGCGGACCAGGGCGGCGCGCTGCTGCTGACCGCCCGACATCCGGTCGGGGTGCTTGTCCGCCTGGTCGGCGAGCCCGAACTGGGCCAGCAGGTCCCGGGCTCGCTGCTCCGCCTCCCCCTTCGGCTACGCCGTGCACGCGCCGCGGCGCCAGGGTGCAGTTGTCGAGCACGGTCAGGTGGGGGAAGAGGTTGTAGGCCTGGAACACCATGCCCATGTGGCTGCGCACCTCGCGCCGGTCGACGCGCGGATCGGAGATCTCCCGCCCCTCGAACTCGATGACGCCGTCGTCGATGTCCTCGAGCAGGTTGAGGCAGCGCAGCAGCGTCGACTTGCCGGAGCCGGACGACCCGATCAGGCAGACGACGTCGTGCGGCGACACGGTCAGGTCGATCTCGCGCAGCACGACCTTCTCGCCGTAGCACTTGCGGACGTCGGTGACCTCGAGCAGTGCGTCGCTCATCGGGCACCCTGCCTCTCCCGCTCCATGGCCCGCCTCTGCAGGTGATCGGTGAACCGGGCCAGGGGGATGGTGAGCACGATGAAGTAGCAGGCGACCACGACGTAGGGCGTGAAGTTGAACTGGTAGTTGGCGTAGTCCTGGGCGGCGAAGAGAGCGTCGAAGACGCCGATCACCCCGACCAGGGCGGTGTCCTTCTGCAGGCTGATGAAGTCGTTGAGCAGGGGCGGGACGACGCGCCGGATGCCTTGCGGGACGACGACGTGGCGCATCGCCTGGGTCCTGGACAGGCCGAGCGAGTCGGCACTGGCGATCTGCGACGGGTGGATCGACTCGATGCCGGCGCGGATCACCTCCGCGACGTACGCGCCGTACGACAGCACCAGTGCCACCAGGCCCCAGAAGAACAGGGAGGTCGGCACGCCCTGGAGACCCAGTGCGGGCATCCCGAAGCCGAGCATGAAGACCAGGAGGATCGTGGGGATGCCGCGGAAGATGTCGGTGTACACCACCGCGATGATCCGCAGCGGCAGCATCACCGGTGCCTTCGACTGACGCACCACTGCGACCAGCAGGGCGAGGGCGAGGATCAGCACCTCGCCGATCAGGAACAGCTTGACGTTGTAGGTCCAGAAGGCGTGCCAGATGGAGGGGAACGACGCCTTCGCGTCGGACCACGAGAAGAAGGTCGTCTTCACCGTCGCCCAACCCGGCGACGTGACCGCGCCGACCACGAGGGCACCGAGCACGACCACGGTCGCGATGCTCGAGACCAGCACCGAGCGACGGCGCATCGAGCGGCGTACGGCCTCCCGCTCCTGCTCGCGGGCGCTCGGCCGCCAGGCCTCGACGTCGCTCACGACCGGGTCACTGCAGGACGGGCACGTTCACGGTCTGGCTGAGCCACTTCTTCTCGATGGCGTCCAGGGTGCCGTCGCTCTTCATCGTCGCCAGAGCCTGGTTGACGCAGTCGACCAGCGGGTTGTCCTTCTCGAAGAGCATGCCGAACTGCTCGGGTGACCCGCTCTGCTGCTGGAACTGGCCGACGATGGTGGACGACGGGATCTGGACGGCGCTGATGTAGAACGCGGTCGGCAGGTCGGCGACGATGGCGTCGACCTGGCCGTTGAGCAGCGCCTGCTTGGCGACGTTGGTGCTCTGGAAGACCAGCGGCTCGGTGGAGGGCTGGATGTCGTCGCGGATCGCCGACAGGGACGTGGTGCCGGTCTGAGCGCCCAGCTTGAGGTCCGCGAGGTCCGCGAGCGTCGTCGCCTTCGCGGCCGGGGAGTCCTTGAGGGCGATGATCGCCTGTGCCGCCGTGTAGTAGCCGTCGGAGAAGGTGACGACCTTCTCCCGAGCGGGCGTGATCGAGATCTGGTTGATGTCGAAGTCGAACTTCTTCGGCCCGGGGGCGTAGGAGGAGTTGAAGGGCACCTTGGTCCACTTCACGGCGGAGTCGTCGAAGCCGAGCTGCTTCGCCACGGCGTAGGCCACAGCGGACTCGTAGCCCTTGCCGTTGGTCGGGTCGTTGTCGCTGAACCACGGGTCGTACGCCGGCGAGTCGGTGCCCACGGTGAGGACGCCGTCGGTCAGGGTCTTGCCCTGGGCGCAGTCGGCCGCGGTCTGGGCCGCGTTGGTCGAGGTGTTGTCGGTGGCCGTCGAGCTGCTGGCCTGCGGCGCGCACCCGAGCGCGAGGAGCATGAGCGGAGCGAGGACGGCAGCCTTCAGAGGCGTGCGCATGGCGCAGATCGTACGTGGTGCCCGAGGTCAGTGGTGACCGGCGTGCTCCTCGTGGAACCGGTGGACCACCGCATGACCCCGGCCGCGCTCCATCAACCAGTGGTTGACAGGCACCGCGGCCATGAACGCCACGGCGAGGGACGCGACCAGCGACCACCAGAACAACGGGCTCGACAAGGTGGCGGCCATGGCCCCGGGGACCAGCAGCAGGAAGACGTTGTCGACGATCTCCATGGTGGCGATCGAGACCGTGTCGCTGGCGAGAGCCGCCTGCACGGCCGTCCGGTTGTCGGCGCCCGCGCGTCGTACGCCGGTGTAGGTCAGCAGGTAGCCGAAGAAGAAGGCCAGGCCCACCGAGAGGGCGATGTTCGCGCCGTTGCCCCACCCCCACCAGGTGCTGAGCACCATGCCCAGGATCTCGCCGATGGCACAGCCGGTGAGGCAGTGCCTGGTCGCGGTGATGGCCATCCGCCAGCTCTCGGTCATGATCCCGGATCATACCCCTGGGGGGTATCTAGTGCAACGGAGGTCACATGCGGTGAGCCACCGGTCGCTCCCGATCGACGGTTCAATGACGCGGGTGAGCTACCCGCATCTCCTCGAGCCGATCACGCTGGGCGACCTGACTCTCCGCAACCGCGTCGTCATGGGCTCGATGCACACCGGGCTCGAGGACCGGGTTCGCGACCTGCCCGCCCTCGCGGCGTACCTCGCCGAGCGGGCCCGCGGCGGCACCGGGCTGATCGTCACCGGCGGGTTCGCGCCGGACGCTACGGGGCTGGCTCAAGCCGTTCGCCGCCGACATGACGACGCGGCTCCAGGCGATGCGGCATCGCGAGGTGACCGACGCCGTCCACGACCAGGGCGGCAGGATCGCCCTCCAGGTACTCCACGCCGGGCGCTACGCCTACCACCCCTTGAGCGTGAGCGCCTCGCGCTCGAGGTCGCCGATCACCCCGTTCACCGCCTCGGCGTTGAGCACGCGCGGGGTGGACCGGACGGCCGGCCACTTCGCCCGCGCGGCGCGCCTGGCCCAGAAGGCCGGGTACGACGCCGTCGAGATCATGGGCTCCGAGGGCTACCTCATCAACCAGATGCTGGCCACGCGGACCAACCACCGCACCGACGCCTGGGGCGGCACCGCGGCCAAGCGGATGCGCTTCCCCGTCGAGGTCGTACGCCGGACCCGCGAGGCGGTGGGTGACGGCTTCCCGATCCTGTATCGGATCTCGCTGCTCGACCTGGTCGAGGGCGGCCAGACCTGGGACGAGGTGGTCGACCTCGCGCACGCCCTCGAGGAGGCCGGGGTCACCGTGCTCAACACCGGCATCGGCTGGCACGAGGCGCGGGTCCCCACGATCATCACCCAGGTGCCGCGCGGCGCCTGGCGCGCCGCGACGGCGCGGTTGAAGGCCGCAGTGACGGTCCCCGTCTGCGCCTCCAACCGGATCAACACCCCCGACCTGGCCGAGGAGATCCTGGCGGCCGGTCAGGCCGACCTGGTGTCGATGGCGCGTCCCCTCCTGGCGGACCCGGACTTCGTCGCGAAGGTCGCCTCCGGTCGTGCCGACGAGATCAACACCTGCATCGCCTGCAACCAGGCCTGTCTCGACCACGTCTTCGCGAACCGGAAGGCGTCGTGCCTCGTCAACCCGCGTGCCGGGCGGGAGACCGAGCTCGTGCTGCTGCCTCTGCCCGCGCCGGTCGAGCGAGGTCGGGACCACGCCTCGCCGGTCTCGACGGGATCCACCAGGAGCGCGCACCCCACCGTGGCTGTCGTGGGGGCGGGACCGGCCGGACTGGCTGCCGCGGCGAGCGCCGCCGAGCGCGGCTTCGCGGTCACCGTGTTCGAGAGGTGCGCCGAGGTCGGCGGTCAGTTCCGGCTGGCGATGCGGATCCCCGGCAAGGAGGAGTTCGCCGAGACCCTGCGCTACTTCTCGCGACGGCTCGACGTGCTCGGCGCCGACCTGCGGCTCGGCACCGAGCCCACAGCGGCCGACCTGGCCTCCTACGACGACGTCATCGTCGCCACCGGGGTCACGCCGCGGATCCCGGCCCTCCCCGGGGTCGACCACCCGACCGTCGTGACGTACGCCGACGTGCTCTCCGGTCGGGTCGTGCCCGGGCACCGCGTGGCCGTGGTGGGTGCCGGCGGGATCGGCGTCGACGTCAGTCACTTCCTGACCCTTCGAGCCGGTCGCTTCGCCACCTCCTCGGGGACCACCCACGGCTCCGCCGACGACCTGGACGAATGGATGGCGCGCTGGGGCGTGGCGACCCGGCCGTGCACCCGGGCGGGCTGACCGAGCCCACGCCGTGGACGCCCGTGCGCGAGGTGACCCTGGTCCAGCGCAAGACCACCCCGATCGGCGTCGGGCTCGGCAAGACCAGTGGGTGGGCGCACCGTGCGGTGCTCAGGCAGGCGGGCGTCCGCCAGGTCCGCGGCGCGTCGTACGTGCGGGTCGACGACGCCGGCCTGCACCTGACGGTCGACGGCGAGCCGCTGCTGGTCGCGGCCGACCACGTCGTGCTCTGTGCCGGCCAGGAGTCCGTCCGTGGACTGTACGACGACCTGGTCACCGCCGGCGCCCGCGCCCACCTGATCGGGGGCGCCGACGTCGCCGCCGAGCTCGACGCCGAGCGGGCGATCGAGCAGGGCACCCGGGTCGCGGCGGCCCTGCCGGGCTGACCGGCGACCGACCCTAGACTGCCGCCCATGCGGATCACCGTGATCGGGTGCGGCTACCTCGGGGCCACGCACGCCACGGCCATGGCGGAGCTCGGGCACGAGGTCCTCGGCATCGAGAGCGACCCGGCCAAGCGCCGGCAGCTGACCGCGGGCCGGGTGCCGTTCTACGAACCCGGCCTCTCCGACCTCCTGTCGGAGCACGTCGCTTCGGGGCGCCTGCGGTTCACCGACTCCTTCGCCGAGATCGCGGCCTTCGGCGACCTCCACTTCCTCTGCGTGGGCACCCCGCAGAAGCCCGAGAGCCTGGCCGCCGACGTCACCCAGGTCGAGACGGCGATCGAGGAGCTGGCGGCCCACCTGGCGCGGCCGGCCGTCGTCGTCGGGACGTCGACGGTGCCGGTCGGGACCGCCGAGCGGATGGCGCGCCGCCTCGCCGAGGTCGCGCCTGCCGGCTCCGAGGCCCTCCTGGCCTGGAAGCCGGAGTTCCTCCGCGAGGGCTTCGCGGTGGAGGACTCGATGCACCCCGACCGGATCGTGCTCGGGGTGAGCGACAGCCGGGCCGAGAAGGTGCTCCGCCAGTTCTACGGACCAGTGATCGACGCCGGCACCCCGATCGTGGTCACCGACTTCGCGACCGCCGAGCTGGCCAAGGTGGCCGCCAACGCCTTCCTGGCCACCAAGATCTCCTTCATCAACGCGATGGCCGAGGTCTGCGACGCGACCGGCGCAGACGTCGTGGACCTCGCCGACTCCCTCGGACACGACGCCCGGATCGGCCGCCGCTTCCTCCAGGCGGGCATCGGCTTCGGCGGAGGCTGCCTGCCCAAGGACATCCGGGCGTTCGTGCATCGAGCCGGTGAGCTGGGTGTGGACGACGCGATGTCGTTCCTGCGCCACGTCGACGACGTGAACCAGCGCCAGCGCGCCCGCGTGGTGGACGTCGCCCAGGCGATGGTCGGACCGCTGGCCGGCGCCCGGATCGCCGTGTGGGGCGCGGCGTTCAAGCCCGACAGCGACGACGTGCGCGACTCTCCCGCCCTCTCGATCGCCGGCGCCCTCTCGCTGCGCGGCGCGGAGGTCCGGGTCTACGACCCCCGAGCGAACGACAGCGCGCGGGCCACCTTCCCGACGCTCGCCTATGCCGACTCGGCCGTGGCGGCCTGTCGCGAGGCCGCGCTCGTGCTGCACCTGACCGAGTGGCCGGAGTTCCGCGAGATCTCGCCCGACGACCTCGACGACGTGGTCAGCCGTCGCCAGATCTTCGACGGCCGCAACGCCCTCGACCTGGGGGCGTGGCGCGCCGCCGGCTGGACCGCTCGAGCACTCGGCCGGCCCTGATGCCACGGTCGACCGGTCAGTTGTCGGGCGGCTGCTTCCGGATCGTCTCGGCGTACCACTCGAAGGACCGCTTCGGGATCCGTGCCTGGGTCTCGTAGTCGATGTAGACCAGCCCGAATCGCTGGGTGTAGCCCTCGGCCCACTCGAAGTTGTCCATCAGCGACCACGTGTAGTAGCCGCGGACGTCGACGCCGGCTCGGACGGCGACCGCGACGGCCCTCAGGTGCGCGTCGAGGTAGTCGATCCGCGCCTGGTCGTCCACCACTCCGTCGGCGTCGGGGCCGGTGGCGTAGGAGCACCCGGACTCGGTGATCATGATCGGCGGCAGAGCGGCGCGGTAGCGCGCGCGCAGCGTGATCAGCCACTCCCGCAACGAGTCCGGCACGATCGGCCACCCGAAGTCGGTCGTGGGGTAGCCGAGGACCTCGAGCTGCTCGAACGGGTTCGGCGAGTCCTCGGGTGCGGCCGCGATCCGCATCGGGTTGTAGTAGTTCACGCCGTAGAAGTCGAGCGGCTGCCGGATCGTCGCCAGGTCGCCGGCCTGCACCACCGGGTCCAGGAGCGGCGCGAGGTCGAAGGGGTAGCGCCCGAAGAGCATCGGCTCGGCGAACATCCCGTTCCAGACCGCGTCGAAGAGCTTCGAGGCGCCGACATCGGCCTCGTCGTCGCTGCCCGGCCAGATCGGTGCGTGGTTGTTGGCGCAGCCGACGCTCTCCGCCCCCGCGGCGCGCAGGGCGATCGCTGCTCGGCCGTGCCCGAGCAGCAGATGATGCGCGGCGGGCAGGGCGTCGAACATCAGCTCCCGGCCCGGTGCGTGCACGCCGGTCGCGTAGCCCAGCATCGTGACGACGTTCGGCTCGTTGACCGGGACCCAGTGCTCGACCCGGTCCGCCAGACGCCCGCCGACCAGACCGGCGTACTCGGCGAACCGGTCCACCGTGTCGCGGTTCAGCCAACCGCCCTCGTCCTCCAACGCCTGGGGCAGGTCCCAGTGGTACAGCGTCGCCATCGGCTGGATGCCACGCTCCAGCAGTCCGTCGACGAGCCGCTCGTAGAAGTCGAGACCGGCCGAGTTCGCCGGACCCGAGCCCGAGGGCTGCACCCGCGGCCACGAGATCGAGAAGCGGTAGCCGCCCAGCCCCAGTCGGGCCATCAGGTCGAGGTCCTCGTCGAGGCGGTGGTAGTGGTCGCAGGCGACGTCGCCGGTCGTCCCGTCGACGATGCGCCCGGACTCGTGGCTGAAGGTGTCCCAGATGCTCGGTCCCTTGCCGTCCTCGGTGGCCGCCCCCTCGATCTGGTACGACGCAGTGCTGGCACCGAACCGGAAGCCCGGTGGAAGCAAGGGGTGAGGCACGGGGATCATTGTGTCGGTGAGCGTCGTCATTCGTCGGGCTTTGGACCGGTTCTCGACCCGTGAGTCGGGGCGCCAGGCCCTCCACTCCTTCTCCTTCGGCTCCTTCTACGACCCCGAACGGGTGTCTTTCGGCCCGTTGTCAGCCCTCAACGACCACCTCCTCGGCCGCGGCCAGGGGTACGACGCCCACGAGCACCGCGATGTGGTTCTCGTCACGTGGGTCGTCTTCGGGAGCCTCGTCCACACCGACGAGGCCGGTACCTCCACCCTCGGCGCCGGTGAGCTCGCGGTCACGCACACGGGGAGCGGCACCACCCACAGCGAGGTCGCCGGGGATGCCGCCACCCGCTTCGTCCAGATGTGGCTGCTGCCGCGAGAGGTGGGCGGCGCACCCCGCCGCGAGACCGCCACGCCCGATCTGAGCGGCCCGGGGCTGGTGCCGGTCGCCGGGCCGTCGGGGCTCACCCTCGACGTCCCCGGCGCGACGCTCTCGATCGCTCGGCTGGCGGACGGCGAGGCCGTGACGTTGCCCGACGAGCCGCTGGTCTACGTCTTCGTGGTGACCGGAGCGCTGTTGCGGTCGAGCCTGGCCGAGCCCCTGGCGGCGGGAGACGCCTTCGAGATCACACGGCAGGCCGCGGGGCTCCGCGACGCGCGCGACCTGTGGGTCACGGCTGCCGTGCCGACGCAGCTGCTCGTCTGGACGTTCCAGCGCTGAGGCCGGCTGCGCGACTCAAGGCACGAGGACGCCGGGGTTGAGGAGCCCTTCGGGGTCGACGGCCGCCTTGACCGCCCGCAGCACGGCGATCCCGACGGGTCCGATCTCGGCCTCGAGCCACGGCTGGTGGTCGGTGCCCACCGCGTGATGGTGGGTGATCGTCGCGTCTGCCGCGACGATGGCGTCCATCGCCGCGACCTTCGCCGCGAGCCATCGCCCGAGCGGGTCGGCGCCCTCGGCGGCCGCCACGGTGAAGTAGAGCGAGGCACCGGTCTCGTAGACGTGGGAGATGTGGCACAGCACGATCGCGGAGTCCCCCAGCGAGCCGCGCAGCGCGGCCGACACCCCGTCGTACACCGCGCGGAGCCGCGACCAGTACGTGGCGGTCTCGAGGGTCTCGACGAGCACGCCGACGTCGAGCATCGAGTCGCGCAGGTAGGGCGCGTCGAAGCGCCCGGCGGCCCAGGAACGACCGGGCTCCTCGCCGACGCGCTCCCCGCCGAGGGAGGTGAGCACCGACGTCACCGCCGTACGACGGGCGCCCACCGCTGCGGGCGTGCCCTCGTACCCGGTGATCATCAGGCAGCCTCCGTCCGACCCGCCGCCCACCGCTTCGGGGTCGGCGAGGTTGAGGGCCGTCTCGGACTCGTCCGACAGGCGCAGCACCGTGGGCAGGAGCTGGGCCTGCGCGAGCTGTCGGATCGCCTCCGCCCCGGCGTCGAAGGTCGGCCAGCGCCACCCCTCGTACAGCTTCTCCTCCGGCACGGGGCGCACCCGCACGGTGACCGAGGTGATCACTCCGAGGGCGCCCTCCGAGCCGAGGAAGACCTGCCGCAGGTCGGGCCCGGCGGCGCTCGCCGGAGCGTGCCCGAGGACGACTCGGCCGACCGGGGTGGCGACGTCGAGGCCGGTGACGAGGGAGTCGAAGCGACCGTAGCCGGCCGACGACTGCCCGCTCGAGCGGGTCGCGGCGAAGCCGCCGATGGTGGCGTACTCGAACGACTGCGGGAAGTGACCCAGGGTCATCCCGTGCTCGGCCAGGCGCGCCTCGGCCTCCGGGCCGCGCAGTCCGGGTTCCAGGGTCGCGGTCATCGAGACGGGGTCGACGGCGAGCAGCCGCTTCATCCGGAGCAGGTCGAGGCTGATCACACCGGCGAACCCCGGGCGGCGCGCGACCAGCCCTCCGGTGACGGCCGTGCCGCCGCCGAAGGGCACGACGGCGAGCCGGTGGCGACGCGCGACCTCGAGCAGGGCCTGCACCTGGCCGGCGTCGGCCGGACGGACGACCGCGTCGGGCGCGTCGGCGAGGTCGCCGGCGCGGGCGCGCAGGAGGTCGGGCGTGGACTTGCCGCGCGTGCGCAGCCGACGGCTCTCGTCGTCGGTGGCGACGTGCTCGGCGCCGACGACGGCCACGAGGTCGTGCAGCGCGGCCGCGGGCAGCGTGGACTCCGGCAGGGTCACCGGCGCCGCGTCGTCCACCCGGTGGTCGACGACCGGGAAGACCAGCTCCACCAGCCCGCGGGCGGTCTCCGGCAGCTCGGCGGCGCGGTCCGGGTCGCCCCAGCGGGTCGGGTGCATCTCGCCTGCCCTGTGGTCGGTCACATGTTACAGTGTGACATATGTCGTCACTTCGTCACAACGAGGATCCGCAGGGGTCCTACCTCGACGCGGCACGGGCCTGCATCCTCGACGTCGGGTGGCGACGTACGACCCTGACCGAGGTGGCCCGGCGTGCAGGGGTGAGCCGGATGACGATCTACCGCACCTGGCCCGACATGCCGACGGTGCTCGGCGACCTGATGACCCGCGAGTGGGGCGAGGTGGTGGCGCAGGCGGTCGCCGAGGCGGATGCTGCCCTGCCCGGGGAGCCCGACGCCGCGGACCGGCTCGTCGCCGAGGTGGTCGCGACGACCCGGGCGCTGCGCGAGAACGAGCTCTTCGTCCGGATCGTCGAGCTCGACGCCGAGCTCCTCCTGCCCTACCTGCTGACCCGTCGCGGCCGCAGCCAGCAGGCGATCGCGGAGCTGACCGCCGCACGGATCGAGGAGGGCCAGGCCGAGGGAAGCATCCGTGCCGGCTCACCCGTGGCCATGGCGCGAGCCCTGTTGCTGACCGCCCACGGCTTCGTGCTCAGCGCGCACACCATGGTCGACGACCAGGTCAGCGAGGACGACCTGGACGCCGAGCTCGAGCAGGTCGTACGCCGGACGGTGACGCCATGAGCCGGGGACGCATCCGAGCCGGTCTCGACGGGGTCCCGTCCCACGTCGACGTGCTCGTGGTCGGGTTGGGAGTGACCGGCGTGGGGGTGGCCCTCGACGCGGCTGCGCGCGGTCTGGACGTCCTCGCGGTCGACGCCCACGACCTGGCCTTCGGCACCTCGCGGTGGTCCAGCAAGCTCGTCCACGGAGGACTGCGCTACCTCGCCAACGGTCAGGTCGGCGTCGCCCACGAGAGCGCGGTGGAGCGCGGGATCCTGATGCAGGTCACCGCTCCCCACCTCACCCACGCCCTGCCGTTCCTGCTGCCGCTCGACGACCACATCGGCCATCAGCAGGCGGCCCTGCTCCGCGCCGGTGTGGAGGCCGGCGACTGGCTCCGGATCGCCGCCCGCACCTCGCGGAGGACCCTGCCACGCCCACGCCGGGTCTCGGCGATCGAGACCCGACACCTGGCGCCCGCGCTGGGCAGCCGGGTGCGAGCCGGGATCCTCTCGTGGGACGGCCAGCTCGAGGACGATGCCCGCCTGGTCGCCACCGTGGCCCGCACCGCCGCCGGACGCGGCGCCGAGCTCCGGACCCGGGCCCGTGCGGTCACGCTCACCGGCACCGGCGCGGTGCTCCGCGACGAGCTCAGCCAGACGACGTACGACGTGGGCGCCCGTGCTGTCGTCAACGCCGCGGGCGTCTGGGCCGGGGCCCTGGTCGACGACGTCCGCCTCAGCCCGAGCCGCGGCACCCACCTCGTCGTGCGCGGCGACGCGTTCCCCGCGCTGCGCGTGGCCCTCACGCTGCCGGTGCCCGGCGCCCGCAACCGCTTCCTCAACGTGCTGCCCCAGCCCGACGGGCTGGTCTACCTCGGCCTCACCGACGAAGCCGTCGAGGGCGAGGTACCCGACGTGCCCGAGCCGAGCCAGGCCGAGATCGACTTCCTGCTGACGACGGTCTCGTCGTGCCTGGCCCAGCCGCTCACTGCTGCGGACGTCGTCGGCTCCTACGCCGGGCTGCGCCCCCTCCTGCAGGCCGACGGTCGCACCGCCGACCTGTCACGCCGGCACGCCGTCCTGACGTCCTCGGCCGGTGTCGTGACCGTCGTCGGCGGCAAGCTGACGACCTATCGCCGGATGGCGCAGGACGCCGTCGACGCCGCCGTGACCCGCGCCGGCCTGTCGGCCCGCCCCTGCAGCACCGCCCGGCTCCCGCTCACCGGTGCGGCCACGCGACCCGAGCTCGCGCGGCTGACCGCGACCGCGCCGTCGCCGCGGCTCGTCCGGCGCTACGGTGCCGACGCCCCGCTGGTGCTGGCCGACGCCCGCAAGGTCACCGGCCTGGGCGACCCCGACCTGCTCGCCCCCGTCGCCGACGGGGTCCCGATCACGCTGGCGGAGCTCGTCTTCGGGGTGACCCACGAGGGTGCCCACGACGCTGCCGACCTGCTCGACCGACGTACGCGGGTCGGCCTGGTCGCCGCCGACCGCGCCGCCGCCGAACCGGCCGCGCGACGTGCGCTCGAGCTCGCGGCCGCGTCGGTTCGTTAAATCGGATGGGGCCCCTCCCCAAGGGCAGGGTCCGTCCCCTACCTTGTACCCATGCTCGAGCCCCGGGGGGCGGCCTCAAGCACGTCATTCGAACCTGAAACGGACGTATCCGCCCGTGTAGTCATCGATGCCCGCAACTGCATGTTGCAGGGCCGCATCTCCGACGCTCTGGAGCTGGTGGAGGGTGCGCGACGCGAGGGCGACCTCTCCGACGAGTCCCGGGCCGAGCTGGCCCTGACCGGCCTGTTGTCCCGGCTGGCCCGCGGCGACCTGCGCGGGGCGGCCCCGTTCTCACGCGAGCTGACCGGGCTGGTCCGCCTCCGCGGGCCCGTGGCGGCTCGTGCCTGTTTCGGGCTCGGCGAGTTCGCCGCGGCCCGCGGCCAGACCGACCTGAGCGTGACCTACTACGAGAGCGCCGGCGAGGAGCTCGACGGGGCCGACGACCAGCCGTGGCTGCCCTGGCGCACCGGGCTGGCGCGGATCCTCGCCGCTCGCGGGGAGATCGCCACCGCCACCGGTCTGGTGGAGGAGGAGCTCGCCGAGGCGCGGCTCCTCGACTCGCCGTACGCCGTGGCGTCCGCACTGCGCACGATGGCGGCGGTCGCGCCGACCGACCAGCGCGTGGAGCTCCTCGACGAGGCCCTCGCCCTGCTCGCCGGTGGCGACAGCGCGCGGCTCGAGGCGCAGATCCGTACCGATCTCGCGGGCTGGCTGCTGCTCCTGCAGCCGACCGAGTCGGCCCAGGCCGTCGACCTGCTCCGCTCGGCGGAGAAGTACGCCCGACAGGAGGACCTCGCTCCCCTGCTCGGCCGGATCCGCTGGCTCCTCGAGCGTCTCGGCGAGGCCCCCGACGGCGAGCTGGCCGGCCGGATGTCGGAGCTCAGCGCCGCCGAGCAGCGGGTCGCCGCGCTCGTGGTGATGGGCAAGCGCAACCGCGAGGTCGCCGCCGAGCTGGGGGTGAGCGTGAAGTCGGTCGAGTGGCACGTCTCGCACATCCTGCGCAAGCTCTCGATCACCTCGCGCCTCGACCTCGCCGACGCCCTGGCTGCGCCCCGTCAGCACCGCTGAGCGATCCTCGGTCCCGTCCCGACTACGTCGGGGCCCCTCGCCCAGTTCAGCTCGCGGGCAAGCCCGCTTCGCTGCTCGCCGCGGCCGCTCCGTCCCGACTACGTCGGGGCCCCTCGCCCAGTTCAGCTCGCGGGCAAGCCCGCTTCGCTGCTCGCCGCGGCCGCTCCGTCCCGACTACGTCGGGTCGGAGCGTCCTAGCTCGGGATCGCGACGTACGTCGTGTCGAGGTACTCCTCGATGCCCTCGAAGCCACCCTCACGGCCGAAGCCGCTCGCCTTCACCCCGCCGAACGGCGCCGCGGGGTTGGACACGAGGCCGGTGTTGACGCCCACCATGCCGAACTCCAGTGCCTCGGCGACCTTGATCGTGCGGGCCAGGTCTCGGGTGTAGACGTAGGAGGCCAGGCCGTACTCGGTGGCGTTGGCCAGCCGCGATCGCCTCGTCGTCGTCGGTGAACGTCGTGATCGGCGCCACCGGCCCGAAGATCTCCTCGCTGTTGATGCGTGCGTCGGCCGGTACGCCGAGCAGCACGGTCGGCGCGTAGAAGTGGCCGGGCCCGTTCGGGCGCCGTAGCCGCCGCACACGACCTCGGCGCCGTCGCCGCACCGCGTCGCTGACCAGCTCGCCGACCGTCTCCACGGCTCGCGGCGTTGATCAGCGGGCCGACGTCGGTGCCGGCCTCCTGGCCGCGACCGGTGCGCAGCGCGCCCATCCGCTCGCCGAGCAGGTGCCCGAACTCGCGCCGCGACCGACTCGTGCACGAGGAAGCGGTTGGCGGCGGTGCAGGCCTCGCCCATGTTGCGCATCTTCGCGATCATCGCCCCGTCGACCGCCGCCTCGACGTCGGCGTCCTCGAAGACGATGAACGGTGCGTTGCCACCCAGCTCCATCGACAGGCGCTGCAGCTCGTCGGCCGACTGCCGCACCAGCACCTTCCCGACCGGCGTCGAGCCGGTGAAGCTCACCTTGCGGAGCCGCGGGTCGGCCATCAGGGTCGCGCTCAGGGCCTTGGAGTTGTGGGTGGTGACGAGGTTGAGGACCCCGGCCGGCAGGCCCGCTTCGTCGAGGACGGCGGCCAGGGCCAGCATCGTGAGCGGCGTCAGCTCCGCCGGCTTGACCACCATCGTGCAACCGGCGGCGACCGCCGGGCCGATCTTGCGGGTGCCCATGGCCAGCGGGAAGTTCCACGGCGTGAGGAAGAGGCACGGGCCGACCGGCTTGCGGATCGTCAGCAAGCGGGAGCCCCCGGCGGGCGCCTGCATCCACCGGCCGTGGATGCGCACGGCCTCCTCGGCGAACCAGCGGAAGAACTCCGCGCCGTAGGTCACCTCGCCCTTCGCCTCGGCCAGCGTCTTGCCCATCTCGAGGCTGATCAGCTCGGCGAAGTCGTCGGCCTGGTCCATGATCGCCTCGAACGAGCGGCGCAGGATCTCACCCCGGTCGCGGGGCGGGGTCGCGGCCCACTCCGCCTGGACGCCGGCGGCCGCGTCGAGGGCCGCCATCGCGTCGTCGGTGCTGCCGTCGGCCACGTCGGTGATCACCGACTCGTCGGCCGGATCGTGGACCTCGAACCTGCTGCCGGTGCTCGAGTCGCGCCATTCACCGCCGATGAAGAGGCCGCGAGATCCGGTCTTGGCCAAGAGGTCTAGTCCAGTCATGGGATTCACCCTGTCACTTCGGTGAAGTTTGCCGAAAGTCTTCACGCGATCGTCTCAGGTCTGACACGCTTTCACTGTCGGCCTGGGGGCTAGCACCCGACCGATGCGTGAGCCCCTCGCTGACCCCATGCTGCGAGGGGCTCGCCCCATTTCCCGTCCTGGGTCGAGGTGCACGTCCCGCCTCGCAGGCCCGCCGTACGTCGCCGTCCCGCGCATGACTCCGGGACCATCCGCCTCTTGAACATCTGCCGTCGGAGGAGTTGATTCAAGACCAACGTGTTCTGAGTCGGCGGCCCGGCACGGGCCGCCCCGGTAGCTGGAGGCAGACCATGGCGGACAAGGCGGGCGGTCGTAGAACAGCCGGGCAAGATCTCGGGGCGAGCAGCCCCGACCGGATCCGCAACGTGGTGCTCGTCGGGCCGGGCGGCTCGGGCAAGACCACCCTGGTCGAGACGCTGCTCGCCGCCGCCGGAGCCATCCCCCGCGCGGGCACGATCCAGGAAGGCTCGACGGTCTGCGACTTCGAGGAGTCCGAGCGGTCGCACGAGCGCTCCATCTCCCTGGCCATCGCCCCCGTCATCCATCGCGACACGAAGATCAACTTCATCGACACACCCGGGTACGCCGACTTCGTGGGCGAGGTCCGGGCCGGGCTCCGCGCCGCCGACTGCGCACTGTTCGTGATCGCGGCCAGCGAGGCGGTCGACGACGCGACCACCGCGCTGTGGCGCGAGTGTGCCGCGGTGGGCATGCCCCGCGCGGTGGTGATCACCAAGCTCGACCAGTCGCGCGCCGACTACGACGGCGTCCTCGCGGCGGCCCGGTCGGCGTTCGGCGACCAGGTGCTGCCGCTCTACGTCCCGGTCCGCGAGGGGACCGAGGTCACCGGCCTCGTCGACCTGATGGTCGGCTCGATGGCGGACGCGGGCCGACCACGAGGAGCTCCGCGGCGCCCTGATCGAGGGGATCATCGAGGAGTCCGAGGACGAGACCCTGATGGACCGCTACCTCGGCGGCGAGGAGATCTCCCACGACACCCTCACCAAGGACCTCGAGACGGCGGTCGCCCGCGCGAGCTTCCACCCCGTCGTACCGGTCTGCTCGGTGTCCGGCGTCGGCTGTCCCGAGCTGCTCGACCTCGCCGTGGACGGCTTCCCCTCGCCGCTCGAGCACGCCTCGCCCGAGGTGTTCACCCCGGCCGGTGCGGTCGCGGAGCCGATCAGCGGCGATCCCCGCGGCCAGCTCGTCGCCGAGATCGTCAAGACGTCCAGCGACCAGTACGTCGGCCGGGTCAGCCTGGTCCGCGTGTTCTCGGGCACGCTCACGCCGGACGCCCCGGTGCACGTGTCGGGCCACTTCACGTCCTTCTTCTCCCTCGACGGTCAGGGGCCCACGCACGAGGACCACGACGAGGACGAGAAGGTCGGCTCGCTCACCTACCCGTTCGGTCGGTTGCACGTGCCGGCGGAGTCGGTGATCGCCGGCGACCTGGCCGCGATCGGGAAGCTGAGCCGCGCCGAGACCGGCGACACGCTCTCCTCGATCGAGGAGCCTCGTGTCCTGCGGCCGTGGTCGATGCCCGAGCCGCTGCTGCCCGTCGCCATCGTCGCGAAGAGCAAGGCCGACGAGGACAAGCTCTCCCAGGCGCTCGGCCGGCTCGCCGCCGAGGACCCGAGCGTCCGGGTCGAGAACAATCCCGAGACCCACCAGCTCGTGCTGTGGACGATGGGCGAGGCCCATGCGGACGTCCTGATCGCCCGGCTCGCCGACCGGTACTCCGTGCACGTCGAGACCGAGCCGTTCCTGGTGTCGCTGCGCGAGACCTTCGCGAGCACCGGGAAGGGGCTGGGCCGCCACGTCAAGCAGTCGGGCGGGCACGGGCAGTACGCCGTGTGTCACATCGAGGTCGAGCCGCTGCCCGAGGGCGGCGGGTTCGAGTTCGTGGACAAGGTGGTGGGAGGCTCCGTCCCCCGCCAGTTCATCCCCTCGGTGGAGAAGGGAGTGCGGGCCCAGATGGAACGCGGGGTCCGCGCCGGATACCCCATGGTCGACCTGCGGGTGACCCTCACCGACGGCAAGGCGCACGCCGTGGACTCCTCCGACATGGCCTTCCAGATGGCCGGGTCGTTGGCGCTCCGCGAGGCGGCAGGGTCGGCGACCGTGACCATGCTCGAGCCGTACGACGTCGTGGCGGTCGTCGTACCGGACGAGCACATCGGCCCCACCATGAGCGACCTCTCGTCACGGCGGGCGCGGCTTCTCGGGACCGACAAGGTCGGTGACGACCGCACCGTCATCCAGGCCGAGGTGCCGCAGACCGAGCTGGTCCGCTACGCCGTCGACCTGCGCTCCTCGACCCACGGCGCCGGCTCGTTCACCCGCTCCTTCGGCCACTACGAGCCGATGCCCGAGGACGTCGCCCGTACCGTCGCCGCCCGCGAGCGGTAGGCGGTCGTCCCTGTCGGGATACCCGGCCCGCCGGGTATCCCTGCACTTCTCGGTGGTTGCAACCCGTGGGAAGTGCCAGGAGTGCCCCGGCCGTGGGGCTGGCGTGACCCGTGGGGCGATCCCGGGTCCGCCACGCCGCTATCGAGCCTGGGCGCCGCGCAGGAACTGCTCCAGCAGCGGCCCGGCGGTGCCGGCCCCGGTCTGGCCGACGTCGACGAACGCGCACACCGCGAGGTCGCCCTGGGCCTCCGATCATCCAGGCGTGGGTGAGCCGCTTGCCGGAGCGATCGAACTCCGCGGTACCGGTCTTGGCGATCACGGGCGGCCCCGGCACGTCGGCGAGGCCGATGCCGGTGCCGCTGGTGACGACGCCGCGCAGCATCTGCTTCAGCGTCGCGTCCTGGGAGGCCGTCAGCGGCGTCGGCGAGGTCGCGGCCGGGGTCACCGACGTGACGAGCTGCGGTACGACGGTGTGCCCGGCGACCACGGACGCCATCACCGTCGCCATCGTCATCGGGGAGGCGAGGACCTGCCCCTGGCCGATCATGTCGGCCGCCTTCTCGGTCTCCGACGTCGGCGGTACGACGTTGCCGAAGTACGCCGGGAAGCCCAGGTCGTGGTCGACCCCCATGCCGAGCGTGGCCGCGGCGTCGACCAGGTCGTCGGAGCCGAGCTTCGTGCGCTCGTTGATGAAGGCGGTGTTGCACGAGTTCGCGAGCGCCGTCGCCAGCGTGATCCGGCCGTTGGCCGAGGGCGGGTAGAAGCTGTCGTTGGTGAACACCTTGCCGTCCACGTCCACGCTCGTCGGGCAGTCGACGGGTGAGGACGGCGTCTGCCCCTTCTTCAGCAGGGCCAGGGAGCCCACGGTCTTGAACGTCGACCCCGGGGCGAACCGGCCGTACGTCGCGTCGTTGTAGCCGTGGTTGCCCGGCCCGTTGGCCGCCGCCACGATGGCCCCGGTCGAGGGGCGGATCGCCACGATCGCGCTGGCCGGACCGACGCCGGAGAGGATCCGCTCGGCGAGCAGCTGCAGCCGCGGCTCCAGCGTCAGCCGGAGCGACTTGCCGTCGACCGGGTCGTCGGCGAAGAGCTTCGTGCGGCTGCCGTCGGGGGCCACCGAGTCCACCCGGACGCCGGGGCTGCCACGCAGCCGCCCGTCGTACCGGGCCTCGAGGCCGGACAAACCCGCGACGTCGCCGACCCGGTAGACGCCGGGATGGTCCTTGATCATCTCCGCGGTCACCGGTCCGACGGTGCCGAGGATCGGCGCGGCGAACTCCTTGGTGATCGCAAGCGGCAGCTCGCCGGCGATGGCGTCGACGCCCCGGATGTGGACGTAGCCCGACATCACGGCCGCGGGCACCTCGTCCTTGCGGTACACGATCGCCTGGACGAACGCCTTCGGTCCGGCGGCCTTCACCTGCTTGACGTACGACGCGGGGTCGATGCCGACGAGCTGCGCGAGGCGGCGAGCCGAGTCGGGCGCCCGTGTCGCACCGACCTTGAGCCGGTCGACGCCGAACCGGAGCACCGGGCGCGCGGTGACCAGACGCACTCCGTGTGGCCCCACGATGTCACCGCGCGTCGCGTCCACGGTCGAGGCGGACAGGGTCGTGCGGGGATCGTCGAGGGACGGCTCGAGGACGCTCGGGGCCCAGGTGACCTGCCACCGGTCGCCGAGCAGCTTCATCGCGACGGTGGTCTGGTAGCTCCAGCCGGTGCCCAGCGGCCAGCGCCAGCTCAGCGTCGCGGTGGCCGCCGCGTCGGACGACTTGTCGACCGCGGTCACCTCGACCTTCGGCTTCACCTCGCCGAGGCCGGCCACCGTCGCGTCGTACTGCCGGTCGGCCTGGGACGCCGCCATGCCGCTGAACGCGACACCGGACAGGTCACCCGTCGAGAGCCCCACGGCCAGCTCGTCGGCCGTCGGTGCCGGGTCCGGTCCGTCCTCGGACCCGCACCCGGCCGCCAGCAGAGTCACGCAGACGGCGGGCAGGAGCAGGCGTGCCGAGAAGGTCCCCATGGCCGTCATCCTGCCAAAGGGGTGCACGTCCTCCCGGTCAGCCCAGAGCCGGGAGCCGGGTCAGCGCCGAGGCCACGGCCGACTGGAGCTCGGCGTCGTCCCAGCTGTGGTCGACGATGTCGCCGCGCAGGTAGGCGTCGTACGCCGCGAGGTCGAGGTGGCCGTGTCCGCACAGCGCCGTCAGGATCACCTTCTCCTCGCCGGTCTCGGTGCAGCGGTGGGCCTCCTCGATGGCCGCGGCCAGCGCGTGCGTCGGCTCGGGCGCCGGCACGATCCCCTCGGTCCGCGCGAACAGCACGCCGGCGGCGAAGCACTCCGACTGCATCTTCGCCACCGCCTCGAGCTCGCCGGTCTCGTAGAGATGGCTGATCAGCGGGCTCATGCCGTGGTAGCGCAGGCCCCCGGCGTGGATCGGGTCGGGGATGAAGTCGTGACCGAGCGTGTGCATCTTCATCAGGGGCGTCATGCCGAGGGTGTCGCCGAAGTCGTAGGCGTAGGTGCCCTGGGTCAGGCTCGGGCACGAGGCCGGCTCGACCGCGCGCACGACCGGCGACATCCGGCCGGCCCACTTCTCGCGCAGGAACGGGAAGGCGAGGCCGCCGAAGTTGGAGCCCCCACCGGTGCAGCCGACCAGCAGGTCGGGCGTCTCCCCGACCATCGCGAGCTGGAGCAGGGCCTCCTCCCCGATCACGGTCTGGTGGAGCAGCACGTGGTTGAGCACGCTGCCGAGCGCGTAGTTGGTGGTCGGGTCACCGGCCGCCATCTCCACCGCCTCGCTGATCGCGATGCCCAGCGAGCCCGTGGAGTCGGGATTCTGCGCCAAGATGGCGCGGCCCGCCTCGGTCAGGTCGCTCGGACTCGGATGCACGGTGCCGCCGAAGGTCTCGATCATGATCCGCCGGTACGGCTTCTGGTCGTACGACGCCCGCACCTGCCAGATCTCGCAGTCGAGGTCGTACTGCGAGCAGGCGAACGCGAGCGCCGTGCCCCACTGGCCGGCACCGGTCTCGGTGGTCAGCTTCGAGATGCCCGCCTGCTTGTTGTAGAACGCCTGGGGCACGGCCGTGTTCGGCTTGTGCGAGCCGGCCGGGGAGACGCCCTCGTACTTGTAGTAGATGCGGGCCGGCGTCCCGAGCGCCTTCTCCAGGCGGTGGGCGCGGAACAGCGGCGAGGGCCGCCAGAGGCGGTAGACATCGAGCACCTCGCCGGGAATCTCGACGTACTGCTCCTGCGAGACCTCCTGGAGAATCAGCTCCATCGGGAACAGGGGCGCGAGGTCCTCGGGCCCGACCGGCTGGCCGGTGCCCGGGTGGAGGACCGGCGGCGGAGGCGTGGGCAGGTCGTGCAGGACGTTGTACCAGCGCGTCGGCAGGTCGCTCTCGGCGAGCAGGATCTTGTGGTCGGCGGTCGGAGGCATGCGCCGAGCCAAGCACTCGCGCCCCTGCTTGTCAGCCCCGAGCGCGGACGCTCCGCTCCGACGGAGGAGGAGCGCAGTGTCCTCGCGAGCCGCGCAGCGAGCTCGCTCGCAAGCGGACACACGTCCCTTCAGAGGGGCCTGCGGAGCGTCCTCTCAGAGGGCCCGGAGCGTCCTCGCGAGCCGCGAAGCGGGGGCGCTCGCAGGCGGACGCAAGCCTGGTCAGCGGGTCCCGGCGTAAGGCGTCCCGAAGCGCTCCGGCCGGATCGAGCGGTCGGCGGGGGCGTAGCGCCGCTGCTGCGCCGCGAGCGCCGGGCCCTGGGCGCGCGCCTTGGCGAGGACCGCGGCGTTCACCCGCACCGCGGAGCCGGTCAGCAGCGGGCCGACCAGCGGCGTGTAGCCGGAGGCGTGGCCGACACGGTTCGGGTGGTAGCTCTCGCTGATCGGGTTGGACAGGCCGTTGAGCCACTCGGGGTCGCCACAGACCGCGTGGCCGAGGAACACGCTCGTCGGGTTGGCGAAGGCGAAGCCCCTCGCCGCGGCGGCGGCTGCCAGCTTGCTGTTGAGCAGGTCGGCGGTGGCGTTCAGCAGCGACTCGTCCGACGGGCTGAACCAGGTGAGCGCGTTGCAGTCCTCGCCGTTGAAGAGGCGGGGGTAGCCGACGACGACGACCGTGGCGTTCGGCGCCCTGCTCCGGATCGAGGAGTAGAGGGTGGCCAGCGAGCCCGGCAGCGTGTTCTTGATGTAGGTCTGGGCCTTCGTGACCGCGCCCTTGCAGTCACTGAGCCAGGCCGGCTCGGCGCAGGTGGTCAGCACGCTGGTGAAGCCGGCGTCGTTGCCGCCGACCGAGATGGTCACGTAGCCGGTCGCGCCGCTGAGAGCGCTCAGCTGGGTGTTGGTGACGTCGGCGACCTTCGCCCCCGAGCAGGCGCGGAAGTTGAGTGCGTAGCCCCTGGCCGCGGCGATCAGGCTCGGGAAGGCGTACACCGAGCGCCGGCACGAGGTGCCGTCGTTGAGATAGGTGCGGGTCCCGACGCCGGAGGAGTAGGAGTCCCCCAGGGCGACGTACGACGGTGGGGCGGCGTGCGCGGGCCCGGCGAGGGACACGGCGACGAGAAGGGGAAGCGCCAGCGCGGTGGCGGTGCGCGCGAGCAGACGTCGTACGGGCGAGTGGGGCATGGGGCCTCCCGAGGCGGGGTGTGGATGCGGGTCACTCTAGGCGCGGGGAATGATCCGGGCGCGGAGGCGTTGTACGTGACAGTTAGTTGAAACTTCAACTCCCAGCCTCAAGGAGCCCCTCATGGCCGACAGCACCTTCGATCCCGCCACCACCGTCATCACCGACATCAAGGGCGACTACACGCTCGACCCGACGCACACGCGCCTGGGCTTCAGCACCCGCCACGCGATGGTCACCACCGTCCGCGGCCAGTTCAAGGACTTCACCGGCGAGGCCGTGGTCGACACCGCCGACCCGGCCGCCAGCAAGGTCGAGGTGAGGATCCAGGCTGCCAGTGTCGACACCGGGGTGGCCGACCGTGACGGTCACCTGCGCGGCGCCGACTTCTTCGACGTCGAGAACTACCCCGAGATCACGTTCGTCTCGACCGGCGTCGAGCGCGACGGCGACGACTGGGCGATCACCGGCGACCTCACCATCAAGGACGTCACCAAGCCGATCACCGTCGACTTCGAGTCGACCGGCTCCGCCAAGGACCCGTTCGGCAACCTGCGGATCGGGTTCGAGGGCCAGGCCGTCCTCAGCCGCAAGGAGTGGGGCCTGACCTGGAACGCCGCGCTCGAGACCGGCGGCATGCTGGTGTCGGACAAGATCAAGCTCGAGTTCGACATCTCCGCGATCGCGAAGTGACGAGCACACGCTGACCCGGCCGCTGTTCACGCCGTACGACGCCGACCCGGCCCTTCTTCACATGAAGAGGAGCCGGGTCGGCGCCTATTTGAGGTGAATTTCTGCCTGGTCGGCGGTTGAATGCGGCCCGTGGACGACCTGGACCTGCCCGCGGGGCTGACCTCGCGACCGTTGACGATGGACGACGCCTACGCGGTCTACGAGGTGATGGCGCTGCAGGAGCAGCACGATATCGGCAAGGTCGAGATCGAGCCGGCCGACATCGTCGGAGACTGGCAGAAGCCCAGCTTCGACGTCGGCGCCTCGACCACGGGTGTCTTCGACGCGGAGGTGCTGGTCGCCTACGCCGAGGTCAACAAGTCGGGCCGCGGCGACGCGGCCGTCCACCCGTCGTACCGCCGCCGCGGGATCGGTACGACGCTCGCCTCCTGGATGCGCGCACGCACCGGGGAGCTCGGCGGGACCGTGATCGGCAGCCCGGTCCCCGAGGGATCACCCGGCGACCTGCTCCTGGAGAAGCTCGGCTGGCGGGTCCGCTGGACCAGCTGGGTGCTCACGCTCCCCGAGGGCGCGCAGATCGCCGAGCGGCCGCTGCCCGACGGCTACGAGGTCCGCACCGCGACACCCGAGGACTACCCGGCAGCTCACGTCGTCAAGGAGGACGCCTTCCTCGAGTGGGCCGAGCGCGAGCGCGAGCCCTACGAGGACTTCCTCGCCACGACGGTCCGGCGCCCCGGCTTCGAGCCGTGGCACTTCCGGGTCGTGACCGACGGCGGAGGCGAGGTCGTCGGCACGTCCCTGATGAGCATGTTCGGTGAGCCGCCCGAGGAGGCCTTCATCAGCCAGCTCGCCGTACGTCGCGACCAGCGGCACCAGGGCCTGGCCCAGTCGCTGCTCGTCGACGCCTTCGCCCTCGGCCGTGCGCACGGCGCGAAGCGTTCGGCCCTCTCCACCGACTCCCGCACCGGCGCTCTGACGCTCTACCAGAAGGTCGGCATGCAGGTCGGCGATGTCTGGGTCAACCGCGCCATCGACGTCTGACGGACCATCAACACGGGCCGGGTCAGCACCCTCCGACGTCAACACGGGCCGGGTCAGCACCCTCCGACGTCAACACGGGCCGGGTCAGCACCCTCCGACGTCAACACGGGCCGGGTCAGCACCCTCCGACGTCAACACGGGCCGGGTCAGCGCCAGCGGGCCGGGCGCGGGTGGCGGTGGGAGAAGCGGCGGATCACGAAGAGGTAGACCAGGAGCGCGACCAGGATCCAGGGCAGGTGCGTGAAGACCAGCACGACCGCGACCAGGGCGATCAGCAGCTTGATCGGGAACGGCACCCGCGGCAGCGGTCCGCCCCTCCACCCGCCGCGCGGGGTCGGCGCAGCGGCCGGGGCCGACGGGGTCGGGCGCGGGCGCGGCAGGTCCGCGAAGGCCGGCGCGAGGTCCGCGGAGGTGCGCGCCGCCCAGATCTGCTCCAGGCGCTCGCCGTGCTCGTCGGCGGTGATCCTGCCCAGGGCGAAGTGCTCACCGAGCTCGTGTGCGGCCTCCTCGCGCTCGGCGTCGCCGATCCGGAGGCGCTCGTTCACAGCCCCTCCTCGTCGGTCGGCTCCTCCTCGAGCACGTCCACCTCGCCGTCGTCACCCGGGTGGTCGGCCAGGATCCGGTAGAGCCCGCGTCGCGCCTCGACCAGGACGCCGATGGCGTCGCGGCGCTGCTGCTCGGTGCCGGTGGAGATGATCTGCCAGACCGCGTTCATCACGCGTCCGACCTCGGGCTTCAGCGACGCGAACTCCGAGTCGCCGCCCTTCTCTCGCGGTGCCTCGCCCTCGCGCTCGAACGGCGCCCAGACCTCGGCGACCTCCTCGGCGTGGCTCGCGAGGTAGGCGCGGCCCTCGTCGGAGAGGCGGAGAGTACGCCGGCCACGCTCGTCGTCGCCCTCGATCAAGCCCTCGTCCTCGAGCTGCGAGATCGTCGGGTACACCGAGCCCGGGCTCGGCCGCCAGGCCCCGTCGGTGCGTTCGCTGATCTGCTGGATCACCTGGTAGCCGTTCAGCGGCTCCTCGGAGAGCACGGCGAGGATCGCCACCCGCACGTCGCCGCGCCGTACGCGCGGGCCGCGGGGCGGGCTGTCCTGACCGACCAGGCCGAACAGACCGGTGAGCCACGGCGGCGGCCCCGAGCGGCGGTTGGGCGGTCCCCACTGCCAGCTTCCCCACGGGCCGCCCCACTCGCCGCCTCGGCGGCCGCCCGGCCCGTGCTGGTTGAACAGGGACTCGAACTCGGGTCCCCAGGAACGGTGGTGGCTCATGGCGTCTCCTCGCTGGGCTGTCGAACGACCGGCTCGTCGACCGATCACGATATATCGCGAGCGTACGTGACTGGCCGGCACCGGACAAGGCCTTCTCGGCCGCGCCGGGCGGCCCCTAGGGTGACGCCATGCCTGCCGACACCGACTGGGGCGAGGTCTACCGCGCCAACGTGGACGCCGTCTGCGCCTTGGCCCGGACGCTCGACGCCGAGCAGCTCTCGCTCGTCGTGCCGGCGACCCCCGACTGGACCGTCCACGACGTGCTCGCACACCTGGCGGGCTCCCCGGCCGACCTGCTGGCCGACCGGATGGACGGCGCACCCTCCGCGGCCTGGACCGCGCGCCACGTCGACGAGCGCGCAGCGCGCTCGGTGGCCGAGCTGGTCGCCGAGATCCAGGGCTCGGTCGACGCCGTGATCGCGACGCTCGGTGACCACGACAGCCCGGCCCTGGTCTGGAACTGCGCGGTCCACCACGCGGACCTCCACGAGGCCCTCGGCAAGGGAGCCCCGCCCGAGGCGATGTGGCGACCCGTCCTCGAGGGGATCGGCCCGAGGCTGCTCGGTGACAGCGCGGAGGCGGTCGGCGAGGTCCCCGACTACGAGCTGTTCCGCGCGTTCTTCTCCCGCCGCTCGCGGACCCAGATGACCGGCTGGGGTACGACGCTCGACCCGGCTCGGCTCGACGAGCTGTGCCTCTTCGGCCCGCGCGACGACGACCAGCCCGTACCCGAGTGAGGAGGCTCAGACACGACGAGGTCGGGTCTGGGCACCGCAGCGAGCGCGCTGCGAGCTTGCTCGCGAGCCGACGACCCAGCCGGTGCCGCCACGTCAGCCCGTGTTGCGCATCCCGGCCGCGATCCCGTTGATCGTCAGGAGCAGAGCCCGCTCGAGGACCGGGTCGTCCTCGCCGCGACGGTAGCGCCCGAGCAGCTCCAGCTGCAGGTGGTGCAGGGGCTCGAGGTAGTTCTCCCTGATCTCGAGCGTGGTCCGCAGCGTCGGCTCGTGGTCGAGCAGCGCCTGGTCCCCGGTCACCGCCAGCAGGCGCTCGACGGTGAGGTCGTACTCCGCCCGGATCACGTCGAGCAGCGGCCGCAGCCGCTCGGGTGCCAGTGCGACGTACTGCTCGGCGATGTCGAGGTCCGTCTTCACCAGCGTCATCGAGACGTTGCCGAGGAACGTCCGGAAGAACTGCCACTCGGCGTACATCTCCTGCAGCGCCTCGACGTCGTCGCCCACCGCGGCGAGTCCGGATCCCACGCCGAACCACCCGGGCACGATCTGGCGGGACTGGGTCCAGCCGAAGACCCACGGGATCGCGCGGAGGTCGTCGAGCCCGTCGTCGGAGTCGGGCCGGCGAGCCGGGCGCGAGCCGATGTGGAGCGCACCGAGGAGGTCGACGGGGGTCGAGGTGAGGAAGTACTCCGCCAGGCCGGTCTCCTCGACCAGGCCGCGGTAACGCACCTGGGCGGCCGCGGAGATGCGGTCCATCGTCGCGTCCCAGCGGAGTGCCTGGTCCGTCGTGCGACGGTCGGTCCGGTGCAGGACGCTCGCCTCGAGCGTGGCGGCGAGCGCGAGCTCGAGGTTCTGGCGGGCCAGCGCCGGCAGCGCGTACTTGTCGCTGATCACCTCACCCTGCTCGGTGATCTTCACCTCGCCGTCGACGGTGCCGGAGGGCAGAGCCATGATCGCGTCGTACGTCGGGCCGCCGCCGCGGCCGACCGAGCCGCCACGCCCGTGGAAGAACCGCAGCCGTACGCCGTGCCGGCGCGCCACGTCGCGGGCCCGGCGCTGCGCACGCTGGATCTGCCACTGCGACGTGGTGATGCCGCCGGCCTTGTTGGAGTCGGAGTAGCCCAGCATCAGCTCCTGCACGTCCCCACGGAGCCGCAGCAGCTCGCGGTAGGTCGCGTCGGACAGCAGCGAGTCGAGGATGAGCTCGGTCTGCTCGAGCTCCTCGACGGTCTCCAGGAGCGGGACGAACCCGATCCGGGCGACCCCGGACGCGAGGTCCACCAGCCCGGCCTCGCGGGCCAGGACGACGGCGGCGAGCACGTCGTCGGCGTCGTGCGTCATCGAGATGATGTAGCTCTCGACGGCGCGCGGGCCCAGTGAGTCCAGGGCCCAGCGGATGGCCCGGAACGTGTCGGCGGTGACCGTCGCAGCGTCGTCGAGAGGCAGCGGGCTGCGAGCGAGCGGGCGCCGGCCGGCGAGCTCCGCGCTGAGGACCTCGAGCCGCGCGTGGCGGTCGAGCTCGGCGTACGGCGTACCGAGGTCGCCGATGCGGTCGACGAGCTGGCCGACCGCCTCGTGGTGCTTCGCGGAGTGCTCGCGGACGTCGAGGGTCGCCAGGGTGAGACCGGTGGCGGCGACCGTCCGGACCAGCCGCTCCACCTCGCCCGAGGCGACGACCGGGCCTTGGTGCGCGAGCACCGAGCGATGGAGCAGCAGGAGGTCGTCGAGCAGCTCGGTGTCGTCGGCGTAGTCACGGCCGGTCACGTGCCGGCCGCCACCCACGATGCGTTGCTCGGTGAGCGCGAGGCGCACGTGCACGCAGGTGAGGAAGAGCCGGTACGGCTCCTCGGCGTTGAGCCTGCGATACCGCGGCTCGACCTCGGGCAGGCCGGGCAGGACCTCGCCGATCCGCGCGGTCACCTCCTCGGACACCGAGCTGACGTGGTCGCTGACCGAGAGGTCGCGGCGCAGCCGGTCCACCAGCATGCGCAGGAGCCGCACCCCGTGCACAGCCTGGAGGGTGAGCACCTCGCGGGTGGTCGCCGGTGTCACGTGCGGGTTGCCGTCGCGATCGCCACCCACCCAGGAGCCGAAGCGGAGCGGCCGCACGTCGGGCGGCAGCGAGACGCCGAGCGGCGCCAGGCGGTCGCGTAGCTCCTCGAGCACGTCGGGAAGGGCGCCGGCCGAGAGACCCTCGAGGTAGTACACGACGTTGCGCGCCTCGTCCGTCGGCTCGGGGGGCTCGATCCGGATCTCGTCGGTGAGCCAGAGCAGCTCCACGGCTTCGGCGAGCCGACGCGTGCGCCGCGGGCTGTCGGGCTCCTCGAGGAGCGCGGCGACCCGGCGCAGCTTGTCGATGGTGGAGCGACGAGCGACCTCGGTCGGGTGGGCGGTGAAGACCGGCCGCACAGCGACCTGCCGCAGCAGCTGCGCCACCTCCTCGGGATCGACCTCCGCCTCGGCGATCCGGGCGACCGCGCGCTCGAGCCAGCCGCCCTCGTCGGCACCGGCCCGGGTCAGAGCCCGTCCGCGGTGGACCTGCTCGGTGATGTTGGCGAGGTGGAAGTAGGCCGTGAACGCGCGCACCAGTCGGGTGATCGTGGCGAGGTCGAACTCGGGCAGCTCCTCGAGCCGCCCCTGCTTGGCATGGGCCCGCACCTGCTCGACGAGAGCGAGCAGCTCGTCTCCCTCGGCCCGGGCCAGGGTCTGCCCGAGGATCGACGTCACGCGGCGGATGTCGCGTCGCAGCTCCCGGTCGGGGTCACTGTCCGGCCCGTGCCGGAGATCGGCCTCCATGCGTCCATGGTCACCGACCCGCGTGACCTCGATGTCTCACCGCCCACCGGCCGGACGCCGGCAAGCGGAGCATGAGGACCTTCGACTCTGGATCTGGTACCCCGAGGGGGTATGGTGGCCCGCATGGAGCATCCTGGGTACGAGACCTCGAAGGACGACGTCCTCAAGCGGCTGCGGAGGATCGAAGGGCAGGCCCGTGGTCTGCAGCGGATGGTCGAGGAGGACCAGTACTGCATCGACATCCTGACGCAGGTCTCGGCGATGACCAAGGCCCTGCAAGCGGTCGCGCTCGGGCTGCTGGACGACCACCTGGCGCACTGCGTCCGCGACGCCGTCAGCAGCGGGGTGGACGCCGACGAGAAGCTGACCGAGGCCTCGGCCGCGATCGCCCGGCTCGTCCGGTCGTGACGGAGCACCGCATGACCCAGACCTGGACCGTGTCCGGCATGACCTGCGACCACTGCGTCGCCTCGGTGACCGAGGAGGTCGCCGAGCTGCCCGGCGTACGACGCGTCGAGGTCGACCTGGCCAGCGGAGCCCTCTGCGTCGACGCCGAGCCGCCGCTCTCCGACGACCTCGTGCGCGCGGCCGTCTCGGAGGCCGGCTACCGGCTGGTCTGACATGACAGCACCCCCCACCGATCCCGCCCTTCTCGACGTCGACCTCGAGATCGACGGGATGACGTGCGCCTCCTGCGCCCACCGGATCGAGAGGAAGCTCAACAAGCTCGAGGGGGTCGATGCCTCCGTCAGCTTCGCGAGCGAGCGGGCACATGTGCGCTACCCCTCCGCCCTCGCGACCCAGGACCTGATCGACGCCGTACGACGGGCCGGCTACGGCGCCGCCCTCCCCGCGCCCACGCCCCACCCGACACCGACGCCGCCGCCGGTGCGGCTGGTGGTCGCGGTGGTGCTGTCGGTACCGGTGGTGCTGTGGGGCATGGTCCCCGCGACCAGGTTCGCGGGGTGGCAGTGGTGGTCGCTCGTCCTGTCCGGCGTCGTCGTCTGGTGGTCCGGCTGGCAGTTCCACCGGGCGGCCGCGGTCAACGCGCGGCACGGCGCGAGCACGATGGACACCCTGGTCTCCCTCGGCACGGTGGCGGCCTGGGTCTGGTCGGCGGTCGCGGTGGTGCGCGGCGAGGGCCATCTCTACCTCGAGTCGGCAGCGGTCGTGACGACGTTCCTGCTGGCCGGTCGCTACGCCGAAGGACGGAGCAAGCAGCGAGCCGGTGACGCGCTGCGATCCCTGATGGAGCTCGGCGCGAAGCAGGTCAGCCTGCTCGAGGACGGCGGCGTCGAGCGACTGGTCCCGGTCGAGCAGCTGGCGGTCGGTGACCGCTTCGTCGTACGGCCCGGCGAGAAGGTCGCCACCGACGGGGTCGTCGAGACCGGCGCCTCGGCCGTGGACCTCTCGCTGCTCACCGGTGAGCCGGTACCGGTGGAGGTCGGCCCCGGCGACGCCGTCGTCGGATCCACCGTGAACGCGTCCGGACGGCTCGTGGTCCGCGCGACGCGCGTCGGTGCCGACACACAGCTCGCCCAGATCACGCGTCTCGTCGAGGAGGCGCAGCGCACCAAGGCGCCGATCGAGCGGCTCGCCGACCGCATCTCGTCGGTGTTCGTGCCCGTCGTGCTGGCGATCGCGCTCCTCACGCTGCTCGGCTGGCTGCTCGCCACCGGCGACGCGACCATGGCCTTCACCGCCGCGGTCTCGGTGCTGGTCATCGCCTGTCCCTGCGCGCTCGGCCTGGCCACGCCGACGGCGCTGATGGTCGGCACCGGACGCGGTGCTCAGCTCGGCATCCTGATCCGCGGCCCGCAGGTGCTCGAGTCCACCAAGGCCGTCGACACGATCGTGCTCGACAAGACGGGCACCGTGACCACGGGCCGGATGTCGGTCGTGCGCGTCCGGCCCGACGACCGGTCGATGCTGCGACTCGCAGCCGCGGTCGAGGCCGCGTCCGAGCATCCCGTCGCCCGCGCCGTCGTCGCGGCCGCGGGTGACGATCTCCCCGCGGCGGACGACTTCGCCGCCCTGCCCGGGCTCGGCGCCCGCGGACGGGTGGAGGGTCGTCTGGTGACCGTCGGCCGCCTCGACCTCTTCGCCGAGGTGCCTGACGACGTACGACGCGCGGTCGCCGACGTCGGCGACGGCACACCCGTGGCGGTGGGCTGGGACGGAGTCGCCCACGGGGTGATCACCGTGGCCGACACGGTCAAGCCCACCTCGGCCGAGGCGGTCGCCTCGCTCCACGCGCTCGGTCTGCGGACCGTGCTCCTGACCGGCGACCACGAGGCGACGGCACGTCGGGTCGCCGACGAGGTCGGCATCGAGACGGTGGTCGCCGGCGTCCGCCCCGAGCAGAAGGTCGCCGAGGTCGCGCGCCTGCAGGGCGAGGGCCGGGTCGTGGCCATGGCGGGTGACGGGGTCAACGACGCGGCAGCACTCGCCCGGGCCGACCTGGGCCTGGCGATGGGGACCGGCACCGATGTCGCCATGGCCGCCAGCGACCTCACCCTGGTCGGCGGCGATCTGCGCTCGGCGACCACCGCGATCCGGCTGGCCCGGCGTACCCTGGCCACGATCCGGGTCAACCTGTTCTGGGCGTTCGCCTACAACGTGGCGGCGATCCCGCTCGCCGCCGCGGGCCTGCTGGACCCGATGGTCGCCGGGGCGGCGATGGCGTGCTCGTCGTTGTTCGTGGTCGGCAACAGCCTCCGGCTGCGCCGATTCCGCTAGCGCCCTTCCTCGACGTACTTCTTGACCTGGTCGAGCATGCCCTGCCAGTTGGCGGCGAACTGCTCGGCCTGCTCCTCGGAGTCGTTGCCGTCCTGGTCGAGGGTGAGCGTCGTGCCGGCCTCGCTGGCGGTGAGGCGGTAGTCGAGCGTGTGGTAGCTCTCCGGCTCGTCGGGTTGCCCCGTCATCGGGCTGTAGTGGGTCATCCGCAGTCGTGCCGGCTCGTCGACCTCGAGGATCTCGCCCTTGTCGGTGAAGGACCTGCCGTCGTACTCACCGGTCCAGGTGATCGGGCTACCGACCTGCCAGTCGGTCTCCACCTTCGACCCGAACATGAAGGCCGAGATGGCCTCGGGGTCGGTCAGGGCACTCCAGACCTGCTCGGGAGAGGCCGAGATCTCGGTCTCCGCATGCGCGACGTGGTCTGCCATCTGCTCCTCCGATCGTCTGATGCCTGCGTGGACCCGTACCCGGGTTCGGGCGGTTCACACCCCACCCGCACGGGCGTGGGGCGGCGTGGCGGCCCTGGGTAGGTTCGAGGCATGGCTTCCGGTGAAGGCGTCGTCGACCTGGTGCTCGACCGGACCATCGTGCCCGGCTACTCGCGGATCGGCTACCACCTGCGTCGTCGCGGTTGGACGCCGATCGCCGACCACGCCCTCGACGACCGGCGCATCCTGGTCACCGGCGGCACGTCAGGGCTCGGCCTGGCGACGGCGGAATCGTGTGCCCGGCTGGGTGCGACCGTGCACCTCCTCGGCCGCGACCGGCAGCGCGGCGAGTCGGCGGCGCGCGGGATCCGACGGCGGGTGCCCCACGCGCAGGTCGTCGTGGAGGAGTGCGACCTGGGATCGCTGAAGGGCGTGGCCGCGTTCGCTGCCGACTTCGCGGCGCGGGTGCCGACGCTCGACGGGCTCGTCCACAACGCGGGGTTGATGACCGAGCAGCGGACCGAGTCGCGCGAGGGACACGAGCTGACCCTGAGCGTGCACGTCCTCGGCCCGCACCTCCTCACGTCCGCGCTGCGCCCTTCCCTGCCGCCCGGCGCGCGGGTGGTGTTCGTGGCCTCGGGTGGGATGTACGCCCAGCCCCTGGCGGTCGACGACCCGGAGTTCCGGGAGGGCGAGTTCTCCGGTGTCACGGCGTACGCACGGGCGAAGCGGATGCAGGTGGTGCTCGCCGAGAGGTGGGCCGAGGAGCTGGCGGGCAGCGGACGTCGAGGTCCACGTCATGCACCCCGGCTGGGCCGACACCCCGGGCGTGAGGTCGAGCCTGCCCCGCTTCCGGATGCTCACCCGCCCCATCCTGCGCACGCCGGAGGAGGGCGCGGACACCGTGGTCTGGTTGCTCGCGGAGCCCGCCCTCGACCCGCCGACGGGCGGGTTCTGGATGGACCGGGCGCCGCGGCCGACCCACTTCCTCGGCCGGCACCGGGAGAGCCCGTCGGACCGGGAGCGGTTCTGGGAGTTCTGCGGCCGGGCCGTGGCGCCGTACGGCGAGGTGCCGGTCTGACCCGGCTCGGGCCGCCGGCCGCTGTGGGCATTCGTGCTCCTTTGCCGGACCGGTCAGACTGGAGTCAGGCAACCCCGGGAGGATCCATGTCCAAGCCGCCGATCAGCGAGACGATCAAGGCCAAGCTCGAGCAGTACGAGGTCGAGCGTCACGTCAGCGAGTTCGCGGCCCAGGCGGAGCAGCTCCTCGAGCAGGGCAGGACCCGAGCCGGCGAGCTGGCCCGCGAGCATCGCGACGATCTGGACCGCCTGATCGACCGAGCCGCCCACGCCGTGGACCGTCGTACCGACGGACGGCACGCCGCCCGGATCGGTCAGGTGCGCCTGCAGATCGAGCGCGGGGTGGACCGCCTCGCCGAGCAGGACCAGGACGGCCGGTGAGCCGGATGCTGGCGAGGTCCTCGGACGGGGGCGGCGACGTCGTCTCCCTCCGCGCGCTCGACGCAGCCGCCGTACAGCCCCACGACGACCGGGCCGTGTCGCGGCTGGTGCAGCTGCTCATGGACATCGGCGTCGACGGCGTCGGTCCGCTGAAGTCGGCCCGGGAGTACGCCGCCGATGCGCGCAGCAACACCAAGACGACCGAGGCCGCGGTCTCCAAGATCGCCCGGACCACCGTCATGCGTGGCGCGGTCGGTGGCTTCGTGACCAGCGTCGGCGGCTTCGTGACGATGCCCGTCGCGCTGCCGCTGAACGTCGCCGAGTTCTATGTGCAGGCCACCCGGATGGTCGCCTCCATCGCGGTGCTGCGGGGCTACGACATCGACGACCCGATGGTGCGCAGCGCCGTGCTGCTGACACTGGTCGGCTCCGATGCCGACGAGGTGCTCGCCAAGGCCGGCCTGGCCACGGGCGGCGGTCGGATGGTCAGCCTCGCCACCCGCCAGCTCCCCCCGGCGGGACTGCTGATCCTCAACAAGGCGATCGCGTTCCGGCTGCTGCGCGGCGTCGGCGAGCAGGCGTTCTCCAAGCTGGGTCGCGGGGTGCCGCTGCTGGGCGGCCTGGTCGGAGGCGGCATCGACACCTGGATGATGAAGCGGATCGCCGACCACGCCATCGGCGAGTTCCCACCCCTCCCCTGACCCCTGCCCCCTCGGGTCGTCCGCCTGAGGTTCCGCTAGAGGTGAACGTGGGGCGGACGACCCGACGTACCCCCTCAGTCGTCCGCCTGAGGTTCCGCTAGAGGTGAACGTGGGGCGGACGACCCGACGTACCCCCTCAGTGCCCAGGGGTCGGGCGCGGTGGGTCAGGCGCCGGCCTGGGCGAGCTCGATCGGCTCGGTGACCGGATCGTCGGAGAGCATCTGGCGCCGCGCGATCGTACGCAGGTCCTCACGGCCCTCCTCGTCGAGCGGCTCGCCGTTGGCGAGCTCGACCTCGGTGACGAGCCAGTGCCACAGCTCGACGACGAAGGCACGGAACTGCTCGCGTCCCTGCTCGGTCAGCTCCACCGCGTGGTCGGCCTCCTGCAACAGGCCCGCGGCGACGCAGTCGTCGATGGCCGGCCGGATCAGGGCCATCGGCACCCGGTGCGCCGCGGCGACGGCGTACGGGTCGGCCGGGCCCTGCCGGTGGATCTGCTGGATCGCCACCTGGCGGAGAGTCCAGACCTGAACGCCGTCGAGTCCGGACTGCGAGGTGCGGAGCAGGCGGTCGGCGGCCTCGGGCAGCCGGGTCCGGAGGATCCGTACGACCTGGCCCTCGAGCTGCTCCTGCGCGCTGCGCTGGTCGGGGATCGCGAACGCCGGACCCATGTCGGAGGCGCCCGGTCGGGTCAGCCCTCGCATCGGTACCTGCTTGAGGAACAGCGCGACGACGAACGCGACCACGGCCACGGGGATCGCCGAGGCGAACACGGTCTGCAGGGTGTCGGCGTACGCCGCCACGACGGCCGCGTGCTGGGCGGCCGGGAGGTTCGCCACGGCGGACGGTGTGGTCACCTGCGCCGGGTCGGCGCCGGTGAGCGCGACCGCCTCGGCGAGGTTCGGGGTGAGGTGGTTGGCGTAGATGGTGCCGAAGACGGCCGCCCCGAACGAGCTGCCCATGGTCCTGAAGAAGGTGACGCCGGAGGTGGCGACACCGAGGTCGCGGTAGTCGACGGTGTTCTGCACGATGATCGTGAGCACCTGCATCGACAGGCCGATCCCGACCCCGAGCACGAGCATCGCGCCCGAGGTCGCCAGCGTCGTGGAGTGCTGGTCGAGCCGCGAGAGCCACCACATCCCGACCGCCATCACGACCGAGCCGACGATCGGGAAGATCCGGTAACGACCGGTGTGGCTGACCACGTTGCCCGCGCTCACCGAGGCCACGATCAGCCCGAGCACCATCGGCAGCGTGCGCAGACCGGACACGGTGGCACTGACGCCCTGGCAGTACTGCAGGTACGTCGGGAGGAACGTCATGCAGCCGAGGAGCGCGAAGCCGACGATGAAGCTGAGCACGGCGCTGACGCTGAACACGTTCCGTCGGAACAGTCGGAGCGGGAGGATCGGCTCGGCGGCTCGCGCCTCGGCAGCGACGAAGCACGCCAGGAACACCACGCCCCCGGCGGCCAGGCCGATGATCGTCGGCGACCCCCAGCCGTACTGCACGCCGCCCCAGCTGGTGGCCAGGATCAAGGAGGCGGACCCCAGCGAGATGAACACGATGCCGAAGGTGTCGAAGAGGGGCTTCCCGGACGTGGGGACCTTGGGCAGCAGCCTCACCGCCAGCGGGATGATCACCAAGGCGATGGGCACGTTGACGTAGAAGACCCACTGCCACGACCAGTGGTCGGTGAAGAAGCCGCCGAGCAGCGGCCCGAGGACCGTCGTACCCCCGAAGACCGCGCCGATCGCGCCCTGGTACTTCCCGCGGTCGCGCAGCGGGATGATGTCGGCGATCATCGCCGTCGCGGTGACCGTCAGGCCACCGCCGCCGATGCCCTGCAGGGCGCGTGAGCCGATCAGCCAGGTCATCGACTGCGAGAGCCCGGCCAGCATCGAGGCGACGGTGAACAGCACGATGCTGCCGATGAAGATCGACTTGCGCCCGAACAGGTCGCCGAACTTTCCGCCCAGGATCGTGGCGATCGTCTGGGTGAGGAGGTACGCCGTCACCACCCAGCTCATGTGCTCGGCGCCGCCGAGGTCGCCGACGATGGTCGGCAGCGCGGTCGCGACGATGGTGGAGTCGAGGGCCGCCAGCAGGATGCCGCCCATGATCAGGGCGAAGGCGACGTTGCGCGCGCCCGATCCGAGCAGCTCCGGCGCGTCGGCCTCCGAGAACTCGCTGTCGACGGCGTCGACCTGGCTCATACCTCGCACTCTGGTGCAGACGTCGCCGGGTTGTCGACACCCGGACCACCGAACTCCGCCCCGAGGACCACGCCCGTGCACTAGGTTGACCGCGCCGTACTGCCTGGGCCGGGAGGAACCCGTGCGCCCCACCAGCCGCACCACGGGCGCCGTCGTGATCGCCCTGTCGACCGTCGCGTTGCTGAGCGCCACTGCTTCCTCGGGCAGCGCGGCCCCTCCGGCTCCGCAGCCCCCTACGTCGCCCACCGCGTCCTCCACGCCCCCCGGCCCGTTCACCCGGTCGACCACCGTGCGGCTGATCACGGGCGACACGGTTCACACCTTCGCCCGCGCCGACGGTGCGGTGACCTCCAGCGTCAGCGGGCGCACCCCGTTCATCTGGTCCGGGGACCGAGGAGCGCGCTACGTCGCCACGCCTACCTCCAGCAGACGCTCTTCCCGCTGGCCGCCGAGCTCTTCGACGGCGACAACACCCAGGTCGGCGACGTGCGGGGCTACCCCACAGCGGGACAGCACCCACCGATCACCTTCCTGCACGGGCCGGTGGGGCCTGGCCTCGAGCTGCCCGCGCACTCGAGGTTCGCGTCCGGGGCGCTCCGCAGGGGTGACCGGCTCCTCCTCGGGATTCCGATCTTCGGCGGGATCGGCGCCACTGCGTTCGACTTCGCCGACCGGCGGGATGCCTCATGGTCGCTGCATCAGGGTGGCCGAGTGCTGGACCGCGGCCATCAGGCGATCTACCGGGTCGTGGACGTGCCGCACGCCGAGCACACCTACCGGCTGCTCGCCGAGACCCATCCCGGTAGAGCCTGGGATCTCTCCACTCGCGTGCGCGACGTGTGGACGTTCCACTCGGGGGCCGGCAGGTCCGGCGTACCGCTGCTCACGCCGCACTACCTGCCGCCGGTCGACCTCGCGGGCAACATGCGTCCTGGCCCCACCGGCTACCGGCTGTCGTTCCACTCGACCCCGCACTCCGCGCGGGTGGCTCAGGTGTCGGTGGAGCTCTCCACGAACCACGGTCGCACCTGGCGCCCGGCCCGGGTGACCCGCACGTCCGGGCTCACGTTCCACGTCGCCTACCGAACCCCGCCGGCTCACGGACCGGTTCGGTACCTGAGCCTGCGCGTGACCGCGCGTGACGTCCACGGCAACAGCATCGAGGAGACCGCCTTCCGGGCATATCGGTTGTCCTGACTCAGGCGAGGTCCCGGCTCTGCAGCAGGTCGGGATGGTCCGCCTCGCCGGCGTCGGGGTCCACGTGCGGTTGCCACGCCAGCCGGGAGGCACGGCGACGATCGAGAGCGAGCACCGCTGGCTGCCGTACGTCGCGGCGTCGCTGCCGGTACCCGTACCGGAGATCCTGGCGATGGGCGACCCGGGCTTCGGCTACCCGGAGCGCTGGTCGGTGGTCCGCTGGCTCCATGCCGACCTCGTCGCCGAGAACCTGCTGGTCCATGACGACCGGTTGGCCGGCGTCCTCGACTTCGGAGGGCTGGGGGTCGGCGACCCCACCGTCGACCTCGCCGTCGCATGGGATGTGCTCGACGCAGCTGCGAGAGGCGTGTTCCGTGACCTGGTCGAGGTCGACGACGCGACGTGGCTGCGCGGGCGGGGGTGGGCACTGGCGCTGGGGCTGATGACCTTTCCGTACTACTGGTCGACCATGCCCGCACGCTGCTCGCAGCGGCTGGCGATGACCAAGGCCGTGCTCGCCGACGCGGGTGCCTGAGGCGCACCAAGCCACTCCGCTGCTCGAGCCCCTCCGCCGGTCGAGCCCGTCCGCTGGTCGAGCCTGTCGAGACCCCCTCCGCCGGTCGAGCCTGTCGAGACCCCGGGCCGCGGCCTCCATCGGTTCGGCGGTCTCAACGCGTCTCGAGGAGGACGAAGACGACGAGCAGGACCATCAGCACGAGGGCGCTGCCCAGGAAGAAGCGCTTGAGCCCGAACCCGTTCCGCCGTAGGTCCTCGACCCGCCCCGTGTCTCCTTGCCGCTTCGCGCGGTGGATCTCCAGAGCAACCGCCAACCGATAGCCGACGTAGGCCAAGGCGACGAGCGGCACCACCACCTTGAGCCACATGCGGCGAGCATCGCACGCGCTCAGCGCGTGGTCAGGAGCCGGTCCACGGCCGTGTCGACCAGGCGCAGCCACCGATCGCCACCGGGGTCGTTGGCCACCTGTTGCGAAGCCAGTCCCGTGAGCACGGCGGTCCACAGGTCCACCTCGGCCGGATCGTCCACGCCCGCGACGGCGAGCACCTCCACCAGGTCACCCAATGCTCGACCCGCCAGCTCCATGGAGTCCGAGGAAGGTTCGAACCCGGGCGCGGTGAACTGGAACAGCAGCTGGAAGCGCACGGGCTCCTCTGCCGCGAACCTCACGTAGAGCCGGGCCGCCGTTCCCAGCAGGGCGGCTGGGTCTTCCGGCCGATCTGCGGCTGTGATCCGCTCGGCGAGCTGTCGGTAGCCGTCGGCGAACATCAGGTCGAACAGCGCGTTCTTGGACTCGGCGTACACGTACAGCGAGGGGGCGCGCATGCCCACCTCGGCACCGAGGTCTCGCAGCGTCCACCCGGTGAGGCCGCGCTCGCGCGACAACGACCATGCCGCGTCGAGGATGCGCCGGACCGTCTCCTGCCGCCGCAGCGCGCGCGGCGACTGCGCCACCGACCCCGGGTCCTGCGCGGACACACCATCTCCTCACCAGACGAGGAAAACCCTTGACGTACGCCCCACCGTAGCAGAAACTCCTAACGTTGTTAGGCAAACGGATTCAGGCCACCCGACAGGACCAGGAGTGAGGATGCCCGAGATGACGAGTACGCCGGCACACGCCGCGGTGTGGTCGCTGAGCTACGCCGAGTGGATGTGTGTCGCCGACGAGGAGCGCTCGCGCCTGCTCCGGCAGCTGGGAGGTCTCACCGACGACCAGTGGACCTCACCGACCGACTGCGAGGGCTGGTCGGTGCGCGACATCGTGGCGCACCTCGCGGGCGCGGCGGCGAGCACGGCGACGCTCCGCGAACTCCTCCGCCAGGCGCGTCTCGCACGTCGGCTCGGACGAGAGGGCGACCTCGTCGACCGGATGAACCAGGTCCAGGTCAGCGAGCGGACGGCGCTATCACCCGGCGACCTGGTCACCGACCTCGAGCGACAGTCGCAGCGTGGTCTCGCGGCACGACGCCGACTGCCGGCGCCGCTTCGTGCCGTTCCCCTGCCGTTCGGTCCCCCGCTCGGCACCCGTCCGCTGGGCTACCTGATGGGCCGGATCTACACGCGCGATGCCTGGATGCACCGCATCGACATCGCGCGCGCGACCGGCGCCCCGCTCGAGCTGACCGCCGACCACGACGGCGCGCTCGTCGAGGACGTCGTCGCCGAATGGGCCGGGACGCACGGCGCGGCGTACGACCTCACCCTCACCGGTGTCGCGGGTGGCAGCTGGCGCGGAGGCGAGGGCACCGCCGTCGAGTCGCTGTCGATGGACGCGATCGAGTTCGCCCGCACGATGTCGGGTCGCGCCGACGGAGTCGGGCTGCTGGCGCGGGGTGTGCCGTTCTGACCGTGGTCAGGAGGCAGCAAGCTCGTCGAACATCCGGTCGACGGCCCTCGTCGCAATCGAGAGGTGGCCCTCGGCCGGCTCGAGGTGCGCAGCGACACCCGGGATGCGGGACGCGAGCCACTCGCCATGGGCGAACGGGACCATCAGGTCCTCGCCTCCCTGCCAGAGATACGTCGGGACGGTGATCGCGGCAGGGTCGAAGCCCCAGGGCTTGGTGAACGCCAGGTCGTCGTCGAGCCAGCCCGCCACGCTGACCGAGACCGCCTGGCGGAACCCCGAGGCGAGGTACTCGGCGAGCTCGCCGTCCAGCACCCCCTCGTCGACCGGGGCGAGCAGGGTGTCGAGCGAGGCGACGACATCGTCCGCGGTCACGTCGACGAGCCCGGGACGGACGCGGTCGAGCCAGGCACGAAGCGGCGCCTCTCCCTTGAGTGCCTCACCGAACTCCTCGATGTTGTCCTCGCCCATGCCGGCCAGGAAGTCGAGGCCCTCTGCGTCGTACGGCGCGACCCCGGCGATGCACACCACACCGCGAACGCGCGCGGGGAGCAGCGCCCCGGCCGCCAGGGCGTGTGGTCCACCGCCCGACCAGCCGGCGACCAGGCAGGTGTCGGCGCCCAGGTGGTCGAGCACTGCTGCCGCGTCGTCGACGTCGTCGGCGACGCTGCGGCCCGCGCGGCGCGTCGAGGCGCCGTACCCGGGCCGTGACCAGGTGACGAACCGAAGGCCGCGCTGGGCAGCCGCCCGCGCGTGCAGCCCGAACTGCCCGGAGGCCGCCGGTGTGCCGTGGCAGAACAAGAGCACCGGGCCACCGTCCGGGCCGTTCACCTCGAGCTCGAGGTCTCGCCCGTCGCGCAGGGTGATCAGGGACATGGCGGCTCCTCGGTCGGGGACGGGGTCATCATGCCGGTCAGACGTCCGAGGGGTCAGAAGTCACGGCGACCGCGCAGCGAGTCGCCGCGGTCGGGCCGGGTCCGCTCGTAGATCGCCACGCGCTGCGGATCGGGGCTCGGCACCTCGACGGCGTCGCCGTAGGGGAACTCGAAGCGCTCACCGACCTCCAGTCCCTGCGCACCGAGATCGGTGACGGCCGCCTCGAGGTGGTCGACACGGTAGACGAGCACGGGAGCATCGCCCTCGAGATGCTGGGCCAAGAGGAAGCCCGGGCCGGGGCCGAGCGTCAGCATCGCGACCCGGGTGTCGAAGCGTTCGACGGCGAAGACGACCTCGCCGCCCACCTGGGTCCAGTGCGCGAGGTCGGCGGCGACGTCGCGGCTGGGCAGGTAGACGAAGTCGAGGAGGCCGAACATCAGTGGGCGGGCCCGTCGGTGTTGTACGTCGGGTCGCCGGTGCCGCAGCGCACGATCACCGCTCGTGCGGGCTCCTCGGACGGGTTCGACTCGCGGTGGACTGCGCCCGCAGGCACACGCAGGAAGTCGCCGGGCCCGGCCTCGACGACGTGGGTGCCACCCGGCCCCGACTCCAGCCGCATCCGGCCACTGACGATGAAGAGCGTCGTCTCGAACTCGCCGTGGTGGTGCCACCCGGACACCGCGCCCGGCTCGGTGTCGACGGTCCCGCTCCACATCCCGTCGGCATGGGTGGCGACCCGGCGTGTCATCCCGGGCGTCGGGTCGGCGTCGGTCAGCTCGGTGGCGGGCACCATCGAGCACGGCTGGGCGGGATCGCGGCTCACCCGGCCCAGGCTAGGCGAGGCTGACGGTGGTCACCAGGGTCGTCACCGACGGTGCCGGCGGGGTCGAGCCGAACCCGAAGCCGGGCTCCGGCAACACCGGTCCGAGGGCACCGAGGTCGCGGCCGCGCCATGTCCCCCGCACCGCCTCGATGGCGTGGTGGTCGGTGGCACCGTAGGTCTCGGTCCGGCCGCCACCGGCCGAGCCACGCGTCCGGACCCCGCGCATCACCGCCCGGGCGACCGGGTCGGTGACGCGGCACCAGGCCGGTGACGTGGCCAGACGGTCGGGCACGAGCCGGAGCGCACGCCCCAGGCGCGTCCGCCGACCCACGTCGTAGGACACCTCCAGCTCGCCTGCCGCCACCGAGACGGCCCGGCCGGAGCGCTCGACCACCACCGGCACCACCTCGACCACGTCGAAGGCGTAGGTGCCGGCGACGAACTCGGCGATCTCCTCGGTGGGCGCGAGGAGACGGCGCGTGCCGTCGGACTGGGCGAGCATCACGTCGGCGAACTCGCCGTACGGCGACTCCTGCCAGCAGCCGACCACGATCCTGACCCTGCTCGCCGACCCCAGCCCCGCGATGGTGCCGCGGAACCGTTGCCGACTCGGTGGCCTAGACGCCGGTGCCAAGACGATCGAGCCGCTCGCGCAGGTGGGTGACGGTCTTGTTGGCCAGGAGCGGGAGGTACACCGCCACGAGCGGGACCGCGATCTTGCTGGCACCGTGGAAGTCGAACGAGGCGTCGTAGGTGACCTGGGTACCGCCGCCGGAGGCTTCGAGGCTGATCCGGTCGTGGCCGGTGAACTGCTCGTTGTGACCCTCGAAGTGCACGAAGGTCGGCGGGTCCAGGTCCCGTGCGACGTACTGGACGGTGGTCGTGCGCCCCAGGAACGACGACACGTTGCGGTAGCGGGTGCCCACGCCGCCGTCGCCGTCGACGCGCCGGCACTCGACCGTGCCCGGGTCCCACTCCTCGGCGTTCTCGAAGTCCGAGAGGAAGTCGTAGACGACGTCGGGGGCGCTGGTCGTCGTGAACGTGCGGTGAGCCGAGAGCATGTGGCCACGCTAGCGGGGCGCTCCACATCGCCGGCCACCCCCGGGGCCCTACCCTGGCGGGATGCATGACGACGCCGACCAGCTGCTCGCCGAGCGTGAAGCCACGCTCGAGGCCGAGCTGGCGGAGCTGACCAAGCCCCCCGGCGAGCTCGGCGCCATCTCCTTCGGCAAGCGCATCGGCGAGGGCACCTCGATGGCAGTGGATCGGCTCGCGGCGGTCTCGACGCAGGAGCATCTCCTGGCCACCCTCGACGAGGTGCGCCGCGCCCGCCGGCGGATCGCCGACGGCACCTACGGCACGTGCGAGGTCTGCGGCCAGCCGATCCCGGAGGCACGGCTCGAGGCACGGCCGTGGTCCAACCGCTGCGTCGAGCACAGCTGAGTCGTCGTACGCCGATCGGCCCGGCCGGCTGCCGTTACAGTGAGCGGCGGAGTGCCGGGAAGTCTGGTCGGCGGACCCTTCACCGACCCCAGGAGCCCACGTGGACGACGTCGCCCCCTTCGCGCTGGTGGTCGTCGTGGCCGCCCTGGCGCTGCTCGCGGCGGTCGGTTCCAGCCGGCTCGGGGAGTGGCTGCGCATCCCCCCGCCCGCCCTCTTCCTGCTGGCGGCGTCCGTCTGCGCCGAGGTCTTCCCCGACCTCGGCTCGCTCTCCATCCGCTCCGACCAGCGGATCGTCACGGTGGCCCTGGTCCTGATCCTGTTCGACGGTGGCATGCACATCGGGCTGACGCGCTTCCGCCCGGTGGCGGGAGCCGTCGTGTGGACCGGTGTGGCCGGTACCTTCGTCACCGCAGGCGCGCTGGCGCTGCTCGCCCACGGTGTCTTCGGCTTCGAGTGGCAGGCCGCGCTCCTCCTGGGCGCGGCACTCGCCCCGACCGACCCCGCGGTGGTCTTCTCGGTCCTGGGCCGACGCGAGGTGGTGGGCCGCAGCGGCACGCTGCTCGAGGGCGAGTCCGGGGCCAACGACCCCGTCGGCATCGCGCTGATGATCAGTCTGCTCGCCGCCACCGGGGGTGGCTGGCACGCCGTCGGCCAGGGCACGGTGGAGTTCCTGGTACAGATGGTGCTCGGCGTCGCGTTCGGAGTCGCCGGAGGTTACGGGCTGCGGTGGTTGCTGCAGCACCTCCCGCTCCCCAACGAGGCGCTCTACCCGCTGCGGACGGTCGCCTTCGGCCTCCTGGTGTACGGCGTCACCACCCTCGCGCACGGTTCGGGCTTCCTGGCGGTCTTCCTCACCGGGATCATGGTCGGCGACACCCGCGCGCCGTACAAGCGGGAGATCGAGCGGTTCACGTCCGCCACCGGGAGTCTGGGCGAGATCATCGCGTTCACGGTGCTCGGGCTGTCGATCCCGGTCTCGGAGGCCTTCGGGCACGGGCGCGGCTGGACCGGCATCGCTCTGGCTGCCCTGCTGATCCTGGTGGTGCGACCGGTGTTCGTCGGTCTGCTCACCCTGCCGGTCCGGCTGCGACGCGGTGAGCGTGCCTTCGTGCTGTGGGCCGGGCTCAAGGGAGCCGTACCCATCCTCCTCGGGACCTACGTGGTGGCCGAAGGCGTGAACCACGCCGACCGGATCTATGGGGTGATCTTCGACGTCGTCTTGGTGTCGGTGGTCGTCCAGGGCGGCCTGGTGCCGACCCTGGCCCGCCTGTGGAACGTGCGCATGAGAGTCGTCGAGCCCGAGCCGTGGGCCCTGGGCATGCGCTTCCGCGACGAACCCGAGGGCCTGCACCGGTTCGTGGTCACCCGCGGCTCGGCCGCCGACGGCTCGATGATCGAGGACCTGCCACTCGAGGAGGACGTGTGGATCAGCATGGTGAGCCGGCACGGTCGCCTGGTCCAGGTGAGGGGTACGACGGTGCTCGAGGCCGACGACGAGGTCCTCGCGCTGGCCTCTGACCACAGTGTGATCTCGCGCCTCTTCACCGAGACCTAGCACCGAGCCGGGGTCCGGGTTCGGTCCGGCTCTCGGTCAGGCTCCGGCCGCCTCCAGGATCAGCCGCACTGTGTCGTCGACTCGGCTGTACTGGGGCCAGTGGCCGCTGTGGAGGTCGGCCCAGCGCACGTGGCGGAGCCGGGAGATCTCCTCGGTCCCGGACTCGCCGGCCTCGGTCCAGGCCCTGAGCTGCGCCGCGTCGTACTCCGCGGTGATCATCGTCACCGCCAGGTCGTAGAGACCGTCGTCGCCGAACGTGAGGCCGTCGGTGACCGCGTGTCGCGGCGAGGGAACCGACCCCGACCGGATCCGCTCGCGGAGGTGGTCGTCGAGGTCGGCCACCATCTCGGCGTCGAAGAAGTCCCAGTCGGGCAGCGGGACGTCGCTGCCCTCCACCGGGTACATCGAGTCGGACTGATCGGGGATGCCGGGCTCGCTGGCCAGGAACACCACCCCGGCCACGCGCTGGAGACGCGCGGCAGCGGCCGCCCAGGCGAGGACCCCACCCATCGAGTGCCCCACCAGGAGGACCGGACCGTTCGTCGCGTCGATCGCGGACACGACGGCATCGACGTGGTCCTGGCGGGTGACCGCCGATCTGTCCGCATCAACCGACTCCATGCCGGGCAGGGTCAGGGCATGCGCACGATGGCCGGCCTCCTCCAGCGGGGGCACGATCGCCTCCCACGATCGAGCGGTCAGCCACAGGCCCGGGATCAAGATGATGTCCATGCGAGTCGACGCTAGGACGCCCCGCCGACAGTCACCCCCCTCGGCGGGGTGAGGCGAGGTCGGCGGCTCTGCGGCAGGCTCGCGCGGGAGGAGGCGGGATGCGACGAGGTGAGGTGCTGTCGGTCGTGCAGGCCGGCGGCCAGGGGACGCGGATGGACGTGCTGACCCGCGAGCGCGCGAAGCCGGCGCTCCCGTTCGGCGGCGTTCACCGGCTGGTGGACTTCGCCTTGTCGAGCCTCGTGCACTCCGGGCTCGAGGACGTCTGGGTGAGCGTGCAGTACCAGGTCGCGTCCATCGACGACTACCTCGCCGGCGGTCGGCCGTGGAGCCTCGACCGCAACCACGGCGGGTTTCGCCGGATGGTGCCCCAGACCGGCACGGGGCCGGCGACCGAAGAGGGCTTCGCCTCGGGCAACGCCGACCTGCTGCTCAAGCTCCGGTCCGACCTCGCCCAGCACGGCGCGGAGCACGTCGTGGTCAGCAGCGCCGACCACGTGTTCAACATGGATCTGGGGCCGGTGGTCGACGACCACATCGCCCGCGGGAGCACGGCCACGCTCGTCACCGCGGAGGTCACCAAGGCGAAGGCGGCCGACAACGTCGCCGTGCTCACCGGCCGTGATGGCGTGGTCACCGACCTGGAGGTCAAGGTGTCCCGCCCCAGCACCGGCACGGTCGCCACCGAGATCTTCGTCTACCGTGTCGAAGCGCTCCTCGACGCACTCAGCGCCCTGCGCGCGGAGCTCGACGGCGGCACCGACGACGACAGCAGCCTCGGCGACTTCGGCGAGCACCTCCTGCCCCGACTCATCGAGACCGGGACCGTGCGGGCCGTACCGATCGACGGCTACTGGCGCGACCTCGGGCAGCCGCACACCTACCTCCAGGGCCACCGGGACCTGCTGGCCGGGAAGGTCGACGTCTTCGACCACCCCGGTCGACCGGTGATCTCGCACTGGCCCGACCGGCCGGCGGCGCGGGTGCGGCCCGGCGCCAGGCTCACCGACAGCCTCCTCTCGCCCGGGTGCGACGTGGCGGGCGAGGTGGCGGGAAGTGTCCTGGGACCGGGGGTCGTCGTGGAGAGGGGTGCTCGGGTGACCGACTGCGTGGTCTTCGACGACGTGGTCATCCGCGCCGGCGCGGTCGTGCAGACCGCCGTGGTGGACGAGTCGTGCGAGCTGCGTCGTACCGCGCGAGTCGGCGCCGTCCCGTCCGCCCGCCTCGCCCGCGACGAGGACCTCGTGCTCGTCGGCCGCGGGTCGTGCGTGGAGTCACCCGTCCCCGCCGGCGCCCGGCTCGAGCCGGGGACCAGGGCGTGAGCCGTCGGGATACCCGGCTCGCCGGGGATCGGGGCTTGAGCCGTCGGGATACCCGGCTCGCCGGGGATCCCTGCACTTCCCGGGGTTTGCAACCCCTGAGAAGTGACAGGAAGGCGGTCGCGGTGGGGCGGGTGTGACAGCAGAGGTCACGCGTCGAGAGCGACGCCGCGGGGCAGGTGGCGCACCGACGGCAGCCGCAGCACGAGCAGGGCGACGGCGATGCCGATGGCGCTCATCGCGTACAGGCTCGCGAACAGCCCGAACGTCGCGGCCGCGAGCCCCACCAGCACGTTGCCCAGCGGGATCACCCCCGTCGTGGACAGGTAGTCATAGCTCGACACCCGCGACAACGCCCCCGACGGGATGTGCTCGCCGAGAGAGGTCTCCCAGAGCGTGAACATGCCGGTGACGCAGATCCCGGTCAGCAGCTCCAGCCCGCCGATCCCCCAGACCGGCAGGTGGCTGCCGATGATCGCGGCCTGGCAGGAGGCACCCACGAGCATCAGCGCCCCGACCCGGAGCGCGTACGACGGTCGCCAGCGGAGGAGCAGCACGTCACCGAGGATGTTGCCCAGGCCGAACAGCGCGGTCACCAGCGCCCACGAGCGTGCGCCGTCGTACTCCTGGAGCATCAGCACGGGTCCCACGACGAAGATCGACGGCAGCACGACCGCGTGGTAGACGCTGAAGCCACTCAGGAACCCCAGCACCCACGGGCGTGACCGGACCTCCTGCCAGCCCTCCCGCAGGGACGTGCCGAACGACGTCGTGGTGGCGGTGGGGTCCTCCTCGGCGATCGCCTCCGACACCACCGCAGACCGGAGCGGGAGCAGCAGGACGACCGAGACCGCGAAGGTGGCCGCGTCGAAGAGCAGAGCGCTGCCCGGCCCCCCGCCGTAGGCGATCAGGAGGCCGGCCACGACCGGGCCGATCACGTTGCCCAGCGAGAACGTCAGGCCGCGCAGGGCGTTCGCCGGCTGGATGTTCGCGGGGGTCACCGTGGTCGGCAGCAGACCGCTGAACGCCGGCGCGAAGAACGCGTCGGCGGCGCCGAAGACGGCGGCGAGCACGACCAGCTGGGGGACGCCCGCCGTGTCGGTCAGCAGGAGCACGGCAGCCAGCGCCTGCGTGACCAGACGGACGGCGTCCGACGTGATCAGGATCCGCTTCCGGTCCCACCGGTCGGCCCAGACCCCGGCCGGCAGGGCGAGCAGCACGAACGGCAGGAACTGCGCGGCCGAGGTGAGGGCGACGTCACCGACCCCGCCGCCGACGGACAGGACCGCGAAGGGCAGCGCGATGCTCGTCACCCGGTCGCCGAGGATCGACAGCACCTGGCTGCCGAACAGCAGCCGGTACTGCGGCTCCTCGCGCAGCACGGCCGGGATCCGCAGGCGTCGGGTCAGCACGGCGTCAGCATCCCCGATCGGGGCGCGAGCGTCGCGGGGTTATCGGGCGGCGGCGGGCCGGGGTTCAGCCGAGGCGCTTCTGCCGGCGGAGCAGGGCCTGGGCGCCCTCGACGTAGAGGTCGATCCCGAACGAGTAGTACGCCGCCTCGTCGTCGCAGTCGGTCAGGGCATCCGAGGCGGCGCGCACATGGGGGTACAGCTCCTCGGACAGTCCCTCCACGTAGGCCCGCTTCTCGGCGAGCAGGGCGTCGCGCTGGTCGCGCGCTGCCTGGTTCTCGGCGCCGGGCAGCTGGGTGACCAGCATCATCGCCGTCTGCAGTCCCGTCCGGGCCAGGTCGGCGGCCTGCTGGCGGGTGAAGCCGGCGTCCTCGAGCAGTCCGAGCGTGAACTCGGTCAGCCGCAGGCCCGGCTCCGTCACCAGGATCCGGGGGAGCACGAGCTCAGCGGCCGCGGGGTGCGTGCCGAGCCCGGCGACCAGAGCCTCGACGACACCGCGCAGCTGGACGTGCCAGGAGCCGACCGCGGGGGGCGGTGCGACGTCGGCGAGCAGCGCGTCGCCCATCGCCGCGAGGAGCTCGTCCTTGTTGGCGACGTGCCAGTAGAGGGCCATGGGGGTCACGCCGAACTCCTGCGCGATCCGTCGGATGGTCACCGCGTCGGGACCCTCGGCATCCATCACCGACAGCGCCTTCTCGACGATCGCGGCGCGGCTCAGGTCGGTCTTGGCGGCCGTCGCGGCCCGGGGACTCATGGGGACGACTATACACGATAAGGCTTGACAACTATACGTCGTACAGGCTTTCCTGTACGGCATACATGTACGACGTATAGGAGACGGGACATGAGCAAGAACCGATGGGCACTCGTGGCGGTGGCGCTCGCCACCTTCATGACGTACCTCGACAACAACATCGTCAACGTGGCGATCCCCGACATCCAGCGCGAGCTGGGGCTGTCGACCGCCGGCATCGAGTGGGTGGTGAGCGCGTACATCCTCACCTTCGCCGGACTGCTCCTGGCAGGTGGCCGCCTGGCCGACGCCTTCGGCCGACGACGTCTGTTCCTGATCGGGCTCGGGCTCTTCACCGCCTCCTCCCTGGTCGCCGGCTTCGCCGGTGGTGCCGGCGAGCTGATCGCGGCCCGTTCCCTGCAGGGGATCGGTGCTGCGCTGGTCACCCCCACCACGCTGGCGATCATCAGCGCCACCTTCACCGACCCGCGTGAGCGCAACGCGGCGGTCGGCGTGTGGGGCGGCGTGGGCGCCCTCGCCCTGGCCGTCGGCCCGCTGCTCGGCGGACTGCTGACCCAGCACGTCTCGTGGGAGTGGATCTTCTGGATCAACGTGCCCGTCGGTGTCGCCACCATGGCGCTCGGCACCTGGGCGATCACCGAGTCGCGCGAGGCTGAGGCACGGCGTCTCGACCTCCCCGGCCTCGGCCTGTCCACCGTCGCGTTGTTCGCGCTGACCTGGGCCCTGATCGAGGGTCACGACCGCGGCTGGACCTCCGTCGCCATCCTCGGCGCCTTCGCCCTCGCGGCGACGACCGCGTGCGCGTTCGTCCTCGTGGAGCGCCGCGTCGGCCAGCCGATGGTCGACATCAGCCTGTTCCGGAGCCGTGAGTTCAGCGGCGGCATCGTGGCCGTGATGCTGTGGGCCTTCGGCCTGTTCGGCATCTACTTCTTCACCTCGCTCTACCTGCAGGGCGTGCTCGGGTTCTCGCCGACCAAGGCCGGCGCCGCATTCGTGCCCATGGCACTGCTGATGGCCGCCTCGGCGATCGTGTCCGACCGGGTCGCGGCCCGGTTCGGCGCCTACCGTTCGACCGGCTTCGGCATGCTGGCCATGGGCCTGGGGATCGGTTCCACCGCGCTGCTCGGCACCGAGGCCTCGTTCGTCTCCCTGATGCCCGGCTTCGCCGTGATCGGCCTCGGCGGCGGGATGACCATCCCCCTGACCGCGACCGTGCTGAGCGCCATGCCGACCAGCCAGGCGGGCGTCGCCTCCGCGGTCTTCAACGCCTCGCGTGAGGTGGCCGGCCTGCTCGGGATCACCGTGATCGGCGCGGTGCTGACCAGCCGCCAGGGTGCCGCCCTGGCCGCCGGACACACCCCGGCCGACGCCTACCTCATCGGGTTCCACGCGGGCTTGATGCTCGCGGCGGCGCTGGTGGTCGCCGGCGGGGTGACGGCGTACGTCGCGCTGCGCTCGGCCCATCCGGCACCCCAGGCCGAGGCGGCCGCCGACGACCTGGTCCTCGCCGGCTGACGCGGCGTCGTAGGGTCGACGGATGCGCCGGCTCGCGGCCGGTGCATCCGTCGATTCTCGGAGGCGCCCGCCGATCTCCGACCCTGCACCGCACTGCACGCCGGTGTGACCCCGGCCCAACGACGTACCCTCGCCCAGGTCGTCACGGCCACCCTCGTCACGATCTGCCTCGTCACCGCGGTGACCGTGGCCGTGCTCTACCGCCACTACGACCGCAACCTCCACGTCGTCGACATCACGCCCGAGCTCGGCCGCGACCGGCCCACCGCGCCGCCCGTGACCGCGCAGCAGGGCCCGGTCAACATCCTGGTCATGGGCTCGGACAACCGCGATGCCCCCGGCGACCACATCGACGACCTCTCCGGGATCGGCCAGCGGTCCGACACCACGATCCTGCTCCACCTCTCCGGGGACCGCCGCCGGGCATACGGCGTGAGCGTGCCGCGAGACTCGGTCGTGGACCGGCCGTCGTGCCTCGGTACCGACGGCCGGCCGATCTCGCCTCCGGCCGCCGCCGTGCTCTGGAACGATGCCTTCGACATCGGTGGTCCCGGCTGCACGGCCCGCCAGTTCGAGCAGCCCTGAACTACGTCCGGGCGCGCTACACGATCGGGGACAGGTCGGACCTCGGTCGCGAGAAGCGTCAGCAGGCGTTCGTCGCGTCGATGTTCCGCCAGGTCCTCGCCGCGAACACCCTGGCCGACCCGCTCGCGGTGACCGGGTTCTTGAACTCGGCGACGAAGTCCCTGACTCTCGACGAGGACCTCGGCAGCCTGCGCAAGCTCGGCGCCCTCGGCTACGAGTTCCGCCACATCGGGCTCGACCACATCCAGTTCCTGACCACCCCGGTCGAGGCGTACCCGTCCGACATCGCCCACGTCCGGTGGACCCCGGCGGCCGCGACCCTCTGGCATGACCTCCGCGACGACCGGCCGCTTCCCGCCTCGCTGCTCGCGGGCTCGGTCGACGCGGGCCACGTGCCGGGCGTGAGCCATCGACACCGCCATCACGGCTCCGACGCGTACGGCCTGTGCACCTGAGGGTGCCCGGACGCGCCACCGGGCCCGCCCCCTGGAAGGACGAGCCCGGTGCCGTCAGTGGGAGGAGGTCCGACTCCGCCCGCGGCGTCATGCTGCTGCACCTGGCCGCGCCGCGTCACCGGATCCCCGGTTTCTTTGCCGACGACCGCCGGTGGTCTAGACCGTGCGCTCAGCTCGCCGAGCGTCGGGCCGCGGTCTGCGCCGCGGCCTCCTGGAGGAGCTCGACGGCATGGGCGACCGGCGGCGACGTGGCAGCGCCGTCACGCACGTGGGCGACGATCCGGCGGCGAGGCGTGGGGTTCACCAGTCGTCGGCTCTCGACCCCCGGCATCTCCTCGGGCACGGCGAGGTCGGGGAGGATCGTGACGCCGATGCCCCCCGCGACGAAGGCCAGGGCCGTGTGGTGGTCGTCGGACCGGGCGACGAAGCGCTGCGTGAAGCCGGCCGCCCGGCAGGCGTTGGAGATGATCCGCGAGCACCCGGTGTGGTGGAAGTCGTTGTCGACCATCGGGACCTCGGCGAGGGCCGCCATCGGGACCGGCCCGTCGTACCGCTCGAGCAGCGGGTGCCCGCTCGGCACCGCCACGCAGTAGCCCTCCTCCGAGAGCACGAGCCGGCTGTAGCCGGGGCGCTCGGAGCCGGGGTCGTCGGCGGCCTCGTTGGCGACCTCGATGTCGCGCCGGGTCGGGCTGGCCTGGCCGGCCGTCCCGAGCTCGTCGAGGCTGAGCTCGAGCACCACGTCGGGGTAGTCGCGCTGGAGCCCCTGGGCGACGTAGGGAAGCCACGACTGGGCCGCGGAGTCGAAGGTGCCGATGGTGACGCTGCCGGACCGGCCCTCGCGGAGGTGGTCGACCACCCCACCGAGCCGGGTCAGGCTGCCCATCAGCTCCTCGCTCTCGGCGGCGAGCACCTTCGCGGTCGGCGTGGGGGCGATGCCGCGGCCGGCCTTCTCGAAGAGGACGAGGCCGGTCTCGCGCTGGAGAGCAGTCAGGTGCTGGCTGATCGCGGACGGTGTGTAGCCGAGGTGGTCGGCCGCGGCCTGCACCGAACCGCTGGCCACGACCGCTCGGAAGACCCGGAGGCGCTGGATGTCGAGCATCCCCTTACTCTACAGCAGTGCTTCATGTTCCGTTAGTAACATTCGCTTGTGCTGAAGTGTCTTGAGTACCACGCTGGAGGCATGACGAAGAACCACGAGACCACCACGAAGCCCATCGGTCGCCGCATCCGCGACACCCTGCGCTACGTCTGGGACGACACCAACCGGGCGAGCGAGGCCATGTTCCGCCTCCAGCCGTACGACGAGTACCTGCAGCACGAGCGCTACCACCACTGACCGCGGCCCGGCCACACGGGCGGAAGCCGTCGTCGGTGGAGCGTCGCGCAGCCGCGCGTCGCCGCTAGGGGGCGGCGTTCCTCCGGGCGTCGAACGACTGCCAGACGGCGGTCACCAGGATGGCGCCGACCAGCGAGCCGATGATGCCGCTGGGGCGCAGGGCGAGGCCGTCGCCGGAGAGCAGGCTGACGAGGAGACCGCCCACGAACGACCCGATCAGTCCGGCGGCGAAGGCGCGCGGCCAGTTGATGGTCACACCTCGGCGCTGGACGATCAGCTGGGCAGCGGCACCGATGATCATGCCGAACAGGATGATGCCGAGCAGGAGCATGCTCTCACGCTAGACCTCCTGGCCGGTTCCACTGTCACCCGTCCCGGGTGAAACTCCTCGGTCGTCGACCTCGACGCGCAGCGCGCTGATCCCCCCGAGGTCCAGCCACACCGCGTCGGGCGTCCGGACGACGCGCAGCAGGACCTCGGAGCAGCCGGGACAGCGGCCCACCAGCCCGGGCTCCGGGCCGTAGACCACGAGCGCGCCGACCGGTCCCGAGCGTCCGCACCCGCGGCACCGGGCCACGGCCGAGGTCACCTCGAACGCGAACACCTCCGCCAGCGGGCCGGCCAGGAGGTTCCCGTCGTACGGCCCGGTGGTCTCGGTCTGCGTCATGGTGTGTCCTCTCCTCGGTGGGTGGTGACGGCGGGGTCAGGAGCCCCCGAACCGCTCGGTCCGGATCCGGCCCGGGTCGTGTCCCCAGCCGACGAGCAGGCCGGCCACCGTCTCGACCAGCGGCGTCGGCCCGCACACGTAGCACGTCGGCTCGAAGTCGGGTGGCCAGCCGTGCGCCACCAGGTCGTCGGCGCGGATCCGGCCGGGTGCCCGCGGACTGCTCGGGGGAGCCTCGCGGGTGTAGACGTAGGTGACGTCGAGGCCGCCGTCCTCGGCCGCGCGGCGCCGCAGCTCGGCAGCGTAGATCCGGTCGTCGGGGCTGCGGACCGAGTAGATCAGGCGGAACGGTGCCCGGCTGACGCCCGCCCGCGCCCGGATCATCGCCATCAGCGGTACGACGCCCGAGCCGCCCGCGACGAGGAGGACCGGTGCGGGGTCGGCGGGTCGCCAGACGAACCAGCCACCCAAGGGACCACGCACCTCGACCCGGTCGCCGACGCCGAGGGCGTCGGCCAGGAACGGCGACACCTCGCCCCCCTCGGCGCGCTGGACCGTGATCTCGAGCCGATTGCCCGCGGTCGGCGCGGCGAGGGAGTAGCTGCGAGCGGTCTGGTAGCCGTCCTCCGCGGTCAGTCGGACGTCGATGTGCTGCCCGGGGACGTGGCCCGCCCACCCGTCGACCTCGAGCACCAGGGTGCGGGCACTCGGCGTCTCGGTCCGCCGATCCAGGAGTACGGCGGGCCGCCAGGCGCGGCGCGCCCTCAGTCCCCCTGGTACCGCTGCTCGCGCCACGGGTCGCCGTAGTCGTGGTAGCCGAGCTGCTCCCAGAAGCCCGGCTCGTCGTGGAGGAGCAGGTCGAGACCGCGCACCCACTTCGCGGACTTCCAGAGGTACAGGTGGGGGACGAGCAGCCGCGCCGGGCCGCCGTGCTCCGCGGCGAGCGCCTCGCCGTCGTACTCGAAGGCGACCCACGCCTGGCCGTCGAGCAGGTCCTCGAGAGGGAGGTTGGTCGTGTAGCCGCCGTAGCTGTGCACCAGGGCGAAGTCGGCAGCCGTCTCGACGTCCTCGAGAAGAGTGTCGAGCGAGACGCCGCGCCAGGAGGTCGCGAGCTTGGACCACCGGGTCACGCAGTGCAGGTCGACCGTGGGCGACTCGGTGGGCAGGGCCGTCAGCTCGGCCCACGACCACGCGTGCTCGTCACCGGACTCGGTGCGAACCGTGAACGCCCAGCTGTCCAGGGGCACCTGGGGCGTCGGTCCGGCGGACAGGACCGGGAAGTCGTCGGTGAGGTACTGGCCGGGCGGCAGTCGGCCGTCGTCGTCGGTACGTCGACCGTGGAACCCTCGCGTGAAGACGCTCATGCTCGCTCCTCCCTGAGGTCCCATCGTGACGGAAGCCGAGCGTTTTGGGCAGGGGTCTTCGCCCTCCGGTCAGGCGACGTAGAGCTTGCGGAGCCGTTCGGTGATCACCCATGTGGTGCGGTCTCCGTGGCGCAGGTGCACCAGGACGCCGGGTCGCAGTGCGATCGTGCTGCCGTCGGCGAAGGTGACCGTGCCCGCTCCGGCGAGGACGAGGAAGACCTCGTCGACCTCGGTGTCGACGTCGGTGCCCGGCCCCGCCTCCCACAGACCGACCTCGACCTGGGCCGTCACCAGCGTGGCCGCGGCCGTGGACAGGGCCGCCGAGACGCCGTCGGGCACGACCGTCTCCGTCCAGACGTCGGCACACAGGAGGCGGGCGGCGCTCAGCTCGTCGTCGGTCATGGAGCCAGTCCTATCGTCCGCGGCTACAGATGGTCGGGAACGGTCAGGGTGTCTGGGTCGCTGCGCGGGGGCAGGTGACCCAGCGCCTCCTGCACCAGCGCGACGCGGGAGGCGACGACGACCGCGCGTCGCAGTCTGCCTGTGCCCTCGCCCAGGAGCGACTCGACGGTCTCTCGCACCTCGGCATCGGAGTAGGTGGCGCGGTCACCGGGGTCCACCTCGACGTCGGGGAGGGCGACCAGGACCGGCAGGATCTCCGCGCCCAGCCGGTCGAGCAGGACGAACCGCTGGTAGCGGTCGAGCCCGTCCCAGACCGTGTCGATGTCGGCCCGCCCCCGGCGGACGTCCTTGCGCTGCCTGGCCAGGACGCCCTTGGCCAGACCGGTGAGTGCTGCGGTGAGCTCGTGCTCGGAGAATCGCACGGCGGCTCAGTGGGCCATGTCGACGAAGCGGGAGTAGTGACCCTGGAACGCCACCACGATGTCGCGGGTCGGGCCGTTGCGGTGCTTGGCCACGATCAGGTCGGCCTCGCCGGGGCGGGTCGACTCCTTCTCGTAGACGTCGTCGCGGTGGAGCAGCACCACCATGTCGGCGTCCTGCTCGAGCGACCCGGACTCACGCAGGTCGCTCATCATCGGGCGCTTGTCTCCACGCTGCTCCGGACCGCGGTTGAGCTGGGAGAGCGCGATGATCGGGACCTCGAGCTCCTTGGCCAGCAGCTTGATCTGTCGTGAGAACTCCGAGACCTCCAGCTGACGGCTCTCGACCTTGCGGCCCGACGTCATCAGCTGCATGTAGTCGATCACGATCAGACGGAGGTCATGGCGCTGCTTGAGCCGCCGGGCCTTGGCCCGGATCTCCATCATGGTCATGTTGGGCGAGTCGTCGATGAACAGCGGGGCGCTGGAGACCTCGGCCATCTTGCGCGCCAGCTTCTGCCAGTCGTCGTCGTTCATCTGGCCGTTGCGGATGTGGTTCAGCGGCACCTTCGCCTCGGCCGAGAGCAGCCGCATGGTGATCTCCGAGCGTGTCATCTCGAGGCTGAAGAAGCAGCTGGTCATGTTGTTGTGGATCGACGCGGCACGGCACAGGTCGAGGGCGAGTGTGGACTTGCCCATGGCGGGACGGGCCGCGACGATCACCATCTGGCCCTTGTGGAGACCGTTGGTCAGGTCGTCGAGGTCGGCGAAGCCGGTCGGCACGCCGTAGAGGCCCGCCTCGCGGTTGCCGATCGCCTCGATCTCGTCGAGGACACCGTCCATGATGTCGGACAGCGGTGCGTAGTCCTCGGAGCTACGGCGGTCGGTGACCTGGTAGACCTCGGCCTGCGCGGAGTCGACGACGTCGTCGACCAGGCCCTGCCCGGCATAGCCCATCTGCACGATCCGGGTGCCGGCATCGACCAGCCGGCGCAGGATCGCCTTCTCGCGGACGATCTCGGCGTAGTAGCCGGCGTTGGCGGCGATCGGGACGTTCGCCGACAGGGTGTGGAGGTAGGGAGCGCCGCCGATCCGGGCCAGCTCGCCACGCCGCTGGAGCTCGTTGCCGACCGTGATCGGGTCGGCGGGCTCGCCGCGGCCGTAGAGGTCGATGATGGCGTCGAAGATGACCTCGTGGACCGGACGGTAGAAGTCCACGCCACGCAGGACCTCGCTGACGTCGGCGATGGAGTCCTTGGAGAGCAGCATCGAGCCGAGCACGCTCTGCTCGGCGGCGTTGTCCTGGGGCGGTGTGCGGTCGCCGGGCCGGCTCGGTCGTTCGCCCGGCTCGTAGGCCGCGGGACCATCACCCCAGTCGTCACCCACGCTGTCCCGGGGCGGCTCCGGCACCCCCGGGACGTCCCACGAACCCTGCTCGGTGATGCTCACGCAGTAGCTCCTCGCGCTGCTCCCGCCGACGCCCCATGCGGTCGACGACTGTGACAGGAGTGACGCTAGGGGTGAGCACCGACAGCGCCGTACGACGTCGCTCCGGCGCGGCCCGTGCCGCGCTCCCCGACTCGTCGTACCGGCATCGTGTCGTTCCCGGTCGCCCTGCCAGGCGGTGAATCTAGGCGCCCTCGGGGCGTCGCGAACAGCCCGTTGTCCACAGGGCCTGGGGATAACTCCGGTCAGGACGTGGACGACACGCACTCACCTGTGGTCCCAGCAGTGGACAACCTGTGCAGTACGGCCGCCGGCGTGGCACTACCACGGCTCTGACCTGCACAGATGCGGTTCCACAGGTGTGCAGTCGAAATAGTCACCCGATCGTCGCGTTCACCCTTTCGCCATCTGGGATTCGTCCGTTGGTTTGTCGACACGGGAGCCGACCCGGGGCCGAAATGGGGGATTTCCACCGGTCATGCACAGCCTGTAGGCGTCCGGCACCGGACCGGCGGCGGCCGGACGCACGACGCCCCGCTCCGGCGGGCCGGAGCGGGGCGGGGCGTGGGAGGACCGGGTCAGGCGGGGATGACGTTGAGCGCCACGGTGGCGGACACGTCGTCGTGCAGCCGGACCGTCACCGCGTAGGTGCCGGTGGTCTTGATCGGGTTGCTCAAGGCGATCGTGCGACGGTCGACCTCTTCCCCGGCGACCTCGGCGAGAGCGCCGGCGATCTCGGAGGTGGTGACCGCGCCGAACAGGCGACCGGCTGTGCCGGCCTTCACCTTGACGTCGACCGGGGCGGCCTCGAGCTTGCCCTTGATCTGGTCGGCGTGGTCCTGGTCGCGGACCGCGCGAGAGGCGCGGGCCTTCTTGATCGACTCGACGGTCTTCTCGCCGCCACGGGTCCACCGGATCGCGACGTTGCGCGGCAGGAGGTAGTTGCGGCCGTAGCCGTCCTTGACCTCGACCACGTCACCGGGCTGCCCGAGGCCGGTGACCTCCTGGGTCAGGATGATCTTCATGTCTCGGCTCCTCTCAGCGACCGGTCGAGGTGTAGGGCAGCAGAGCGAGCTCGCGGGCGTTCTTGACCGCGATCGCGACGTCGCGCTGGTGCTGCACGCAGTTGCCGGTGACCCGACGCGCGCGGATCTTGCCGCGGTCGGAGATGAACTTGCGGAGCAGGGTGGTGTCCTTGTAGTCGACACCGGTCGCCTTCTCCTTGCAGAACTGGCAAACCTTCTTCTTCGGCTTGCGCATCACTGCCTTGGCCATTGTGGTGCTCCCTTTCAGTGAGCCCGTCCCTGAGTGATGACAGGGTCGGAATGGTGGGTTGGTCTTCAGTTGTGCGTCGCCGGGTCGGTCTCGACCCGCCCGTCACGGCAGGGGTCGGTCAGAACGGCGGCTCGTCGTTGCTGACACCCGGGGTGGCCCAGGGGTCGTTGGCCGGAGCGGCGCCGCCGGAGCCGCCGCCCTGGGGAGCGGCCGCCTGCGGGGTGGCCCAGGGGTCGTTGTCGGCCGGGGCGCTTCCCTGACCGCCGCCGCCCTGCTGGCCGCCGCCGTACGACGACCCGCCCGAGCGCTGCGTGCGCGTCACCTTCGCGGTGGCGTAGCGCAGCGACGGCCCGACCTCGTCGACCTGGATCTCGAACACGGTGCGCTTCTCGCCCTCGCGCGTCTCGTACTGACGCGAGCGCAGGTTGCCCTGCACGACGACGCGCATCCCCTTCTGGAGGGACTCGGCGACGTTCTCCGCGGCCTGCCGCCACACCGAGCAGGAGAGGAACAGCGCCTCGCCGTCCTTCCACTCGTTGGTCTGGCGGTCGAACGTGCGCGGTGTGGAGGCGATCCGGAAGTTGGCCACCGCGGCGCCCGAGGGCGTGAAGCGGAGCTCCGGGTCGTCGACCAGGTTGCCGACCACGGTGATCTGGGTGTCGCCTGCCATGTCAGGACTCCTCGTGAGGGTTGATCGCGTGTGGGCTCATCGTGACGCCGTGCGCCGACATCTGCCAGCGCGGATCCACAGGTGGGCCCGAGGGACTCAGTGGGCCGACGGCCGCATCACCTTGGTGCGCAGCACCGACTCGTTGAGCCCGAGCTGGCGGTCGAACTCCTTGACGGTGTCCGGCTCAGCGGTCAGCTCGATGACGGCGTAGATGCCCTCGGCGTTCTTCTTGATCTCGTAGGCCAGGCGACGCCGGCCCCACACGTCGACGTTCTCGACGCTGCCGCCGTCCTTGCGGATGACGTTGAGGTACTTGTCGAGCGACGGCTGAACCGTCCGCTCCTCGAGACTCGGGTCGAGGATGACCATCACTTCGTATTCACGCACAGCGGTCTCCACCTCCTCTGGACTAGAGCGGCCACGGACTCTCCGTGGCAGGAGGGCTTTGCGTTGTCTTGCTCAGGACACGGCGCACGACACGGGTCGGCCGCCGAGGTCGTCGCCGCCGCGGCGGAGACAACCACGACAGGCTAGCAGCGCCTCCGGAGCGCCTCCCAATCCGGCACGAACCGCAGGAGCGGCTCAGTAGGAGCGGTGGGCGGCGCGCAGCCCACCGCTGTCGAAGACCGACACGGTGTCGTGCTTGTCGCCGAGGATCGCCTTCTTGCCGAGGTAGACGTCCGCGCCGTGGGTCTTCCCCTTGCCGGTGTGGAGGCGGACCGTGGCGCCGGGCCCGAGGCCGTACTTCGGCAGCACGAGGCGGTGCCCGCTCTTGGTCCTGAGCGTCCAGCCCTTGAGCTGGACGGTGAGGGTCCCGCTGTTCTTGAGGGTGACGACCTCCTTGCCCTTCGCGTGCACGCCCGTGATGGCGACCCGGAGCACCGCGACCGCCACGGTCGGGCTCACCGCCTCCTCGCGGCCGCCGACGTCGTCGGCCGGGACGACGACCCGGAACCGCTGGGCGCCGGGCGCGGTGAGCGTCACCGGGATGCTGTACGCCGCGCCCGAGGTCGTGGACGTCGAGCCGTGCGCGAACGTGCCCGAGCCGACCGTGCTCCACGTCCCGTGGACCAGGGCTTGGACCTCGACGGCGGCACCGGCGCGGACCGGCGCGGCCACGCCCTTGAAGATCACCTCGGTACCGGCCGGGACCTTCGCCCGCGGCGCGGTCAGGGTGACGCGTGGCGTGACCGTGACGTCCGCCGTGACCGAGCTGACCGGTCCGGTGCGCCACTGGTAGCTGGTCGCACCGTTCGGCCGCACGTCCTGGCTCACGGTGCCCTCGGCACCCGAGACCACGTTCCCGACCTGGGACCAGCTGCCGCCGACCGGCCGGGCCCAGAGCTCGACGGGCACGCCGGACAGCGGACCGGTGTCACCGGAGACCACACCGGTGACGGTCTGGGTGCCCGGCCAGGCGAGGGTCGTGCCCGACAGGCCGATCGTCAGGCCCGTGGGCACGTCGGTCACGGTCACGGTCACGGTGCCGGTGTCGGTGCCGCCATGGCCGTCGGAGACGGTGTAGGTGTAGCTGTCGTCCCCGATGAACCCGTCCGCCGACGTGTAGGTGCACGTGGTCGTCGTGCACGTGACCGTGCCGTGCGCGGGGTCGGTGTGGGCCGAGACCGACAGGGACTGTCCCTCGGGGTCGGAGTCGTTGGCCAGCACGCTGGTCGTCACCGGCGATCCGCTCGTCGTCCTGGCCGAGTCCCCGACGGCGTGGGGTGCGCGGTTGGTGACGGTGACGGTGACCGTAGCGGTGTCGGACAGGCCGTCGGTGTTCTCGATCGTGTAGGTGTAGCTGTCGCCGCCCACGAAGCCGGCGGACGGCGTGTACGTGCACGACGAGGTCGTGCACGTGACGTTGCCGTGGGCGCCGTTGGTGTGCCCGGTCACGGTGAGGGTCCCGCCCGCCGGGTCGCTGTCGTTGCCGAGCACGTCGGTGACGACGGCCGACCCGCTCGCAGTGGTCGCGGCGTCCCCGACGGCGTGGGGCGGCTGCAGCGGCCCGACGGTCACGGTCACGGTCGCGGTGTCGGTGGCGCCGAACGGGTCGGTGACGGTGTAGGTGAACGAGTCGATCCCGAGGAACCCGTCGGCGGGGGTGTAGCGGCACCCGGTCGAGTCGCAGGTCGCGGTGCCGTGCGAGCCGTCGGTGCCGACGGTCACGCTCAGCGGCTGCCCCTCCGGGTCGCTGTCGTTGCCCAGCACGTCGATGTCGACGGCGTGTCCGGTGACGGTGGTCGCGGAGTCGTCGACGGCGTCCGGGGCCTGGTTGACGACGGCGACGGACACCTGCGCGGTGGCACTGAGGCCATCGGCGTTGGTGACCGTGTAGGTGTAGGCGTCGCCACCGACGTAGCCGGCCTCGGGGGTGTAGGTGCACGAGGTGGTGGTGCACGCGACCGTGCCGTTCGACCCGTCGGTGTGGTCGGTGACCGTCAGCGCCTCGCCGCTCGGGTCGGTGTCGTTGGCGAGGACGTCGGTGGACACCGCAGCCCCGCTGGGTGTCGAGGCGAAGTCGTCCACGGCGTGGGGCGGCAGCAGCGTGCCCGCCTGGCAGGGGCTGTCGGAGATCCGCAGGTGGTCCAGGAACACCGCCGAGTCCACCTGCCCGTTGCCGGCGTCGAAGATCGAGAGGTAGACACTGTGCTGCCCCGGCGTGATCGGCGTGGTCGCCGTCAACGGACGCGACATCCCGTCGTACGACGTGCCGTTGGTGTCTGGTCCCGCGACCTGGCTGGCGACCGCGAACACCGGGCCGTTGACGTCGACGACGCCGCCGTCCGCCGTACGGGCGAAGTTGCCGGGCGCGCTCACGGCCGACCCCGACACCTTCCAGTCCTCGCGGTCGAGCTGGGCGACGAAACCGTCGTTGTAGGCCGAGCCGATCCGCTCGGGGTACTCGTCCGAGGCGAAGACGTAGTCGAAGCCCAGGCACTGGGTGCCGGCGGGCACGTCGAGGTCGAGCCGGTAGGTCGACACGTCCCGTGCGCCGTGACTGCCGGTGTGGTTGTCGCGGCCCTGGTGGGCTCCACCGTCCGGCGGGCCGGCGATCGCCGCGTCACCGGTGGTCATCAGCGCCTGCGTCGCGCCGGTCCGGGGAAGGACGGTGTCGAGGGTGCTGTCGCCGGCGTTCGCGTCGGGGGCCGAGCAGGCGACCCACGTCGAGCCTGCGACGAGCCCCGCGGGGGCGTCGAGCGCGCCGCTCAGGCTCGGGCAGGAGTACGGCGTGAACGCGGTGGAGGTGGGCGGCGACGCGTCACCACCGTCGGTGGCGAACACCGAGAAGTAGTAGCGGGTGCCGGTCGTCAACCCCGTGACCGTGGCGCGCTCCGGCGTGCCGGAGACGGGGGCGCCCGTGCCGTCGCCGACCGTCGCCGGCGGCGCGCCGGTGCCGTAGCGGACGACGACGCCGTCGAGGGCCGCGGGGTTGTCCCAGGACAGGGCGACCGAGGTCGGTCCCGCGCCGGATACCTGGAGACGGCTGACCGGGTCGACGCCGGTGTCGGCATGCGGGGTCGACGTGACCCACGCCGGGTCTGAGCGGTTGCCCGCCGCATCGACGGCGTAGACCGAGAACGAGTAGGAGCTACCGTCGGTCAGCGCGGTGACGTGGGCGTGCTCCGCCGTGGCCGTGCCGAGATCCACCTCGGTCCCGCTGCCGAATGCGGGGGCGTTGGTGCCCGGTGCGTAGAAGACACGGATCCGGTCGAGGTCCGCGTCGCCCGGGTTGACCCAGTCGAGGTCGACGACGCCGTCGCCGGGGGTGGCGGAGAGGTCGTCGACCGAAGCCGGAGCCTCGGAGTCGACGGGTCCGACCGTGACCGGCGCGGTGTCGTCGGTGCCGACCACCTCCACCGTCGAGGACGTGCCGGTCGCGCGGTCCAGGTAGGTCCCGACGGTCTGCGCGGCGGTGGCGTGGAACCTGAGGGTGAGGTCCGACTGGGCCGGGACGGAGACCGACAGGGGCCAGGTCAGCTGGGATCCGCTGATGACCGGATCGGTGCTCGAGATCCCTGTGGTCGATCCGGGACGGTAGGAGAAGCCGGTCGGGAGCAGGTCGATCAGGGATGTCAGGGCCGTGGGGGCGTTCCCGCTGTTGCTCACCGTCACCTGGTAGGTGACCTCCCCCCCGGGCCCGACGTGATCAGGGGTGGCGGTGGCACTGATCGTGAGCGGGGCAGCGCCGGTGGGCGAGAACGTGATCAGGCTCGACAGGCTGATGCTGGCGCCTGCCCCCAGGGTCGGGGTCCAGGACAGACCGGCGCCGTTGTCGATCAGGTCGGCACACTGACAGGTGTTCGGGAACGGGGCCTTCGAGTTGACCGCGGTCCAGAGGTCGCTGAAGCCGGCCTCGTAGTAGCGCGAGCCGGGGGACAGCGGCAGCCACTGCTCGATCCGACCCGAGCCGGGGCTCTTGCAGGCGACGGCGCCGGAGAGCTGGTTCACCTGGCCGAGACCCGAGTCGGAGTCGTTGAGGAAGCAGTCCCCCGCGCGGTAGAGCGTCACCGTGCGAGCCGCCCCGCCGTTCGTGATGACGTCCGTGGTCCGCACCGACTCGCTGCCGACGACGTAGGTGTCGGTCTGCGTCAGGGTCACCCCCGTGGCACCCGCGGCGACCTTGGTCAGGATCGTGAACGGGTCCAGAGGGCTGCCGCTCCCCGACACCGTCTGCGAGACCGGCGTCCACGCGGTGGTCTGCACGGCCAGGCCACCCGGGACGTCGGCAGGACCGAAGAGCGTTCCGCCCACAGCCAGGAAGGTCCCGCAGCCGGTGTCGCCGAAGAACTCGCCGGCGGCGTCGCCGGCGTGGTCGACGGCACAGTTCAGGTCGGGGGTCGTGACCACGCTGGTCAACGGTCCGGGCGACTGGACCTGTTCGGCAAAGCTCGCCGGGGACACGAGAGTCAGGCCGACCACCAGCCCGGTGGCGGAGATGAGCGCGACCCAGAGCCGACGCACCAACGAAGCACCTCGGATTCCGTGCCCGGCCCCTCCTGGGAGGGGCGATCGCGACCTCAGTCGCGCACGTTACCGAGGGCCGCGGGCGCCCCGCAGGGCTTTGCGCCTTTTGCTCAGCCCCGGGAGCCGCCGAGCGCGGCGGCGATGGTCCACACGGCTGCGACGAGGATCAGCAGAAGGCTCAGGGTCAGCACGCCCACGACGAGGATGTCCATGCCGACAGCCTGCCACTCCTCGCCCGCGGGCGTGCTGTCGGTGTGGCTTCCTACGATGGGTGTCATGAGCATCCCCCTCGGAGCCCACGTCGAGCAGACCGACCCGATCGCCGAAGCGGAGGCACGCCGGGCGCCCCACGTGCAGTTCTTCCTCGGCGACCCGCAGGGCTACCAGGGGCCCGAGGTCCGCTATGCCGGCGGGGCCGACGGGTTGCGGGCCGACGCCGAGGCTGCAGGCATCGGCCTCTACGTGCACGCGCCCTACATCGTGAACGTCGCGACCACCAACAACCGGATCCGCATCCCGTCGCGCAAGCTCCTCCAGCAACACATGGACGCCGCTGCCGAGATCGGGGCGCGCGGGCTGATCGTCCACGGCGGCCACGTGAACAAGGACGACGACCCCGCCGTCGGCTTCGACAACTGGCGCAAGGCGATCGAGGCGACCGACCTCAAGATCCCGCTGCTGATCGAGAACACCGCCGGCGGCGACAACGCGATGGCGCGCTACCTCGACCGGATCAAGGGCGTCTTCGGTGCAGTGGCTGAGGCGTCGGGCTCGGAGAACGTCGGCTTCTGCCTCGACACCTGCCACGCCCACGCCGGCGGCATCCCGCTGGAGTCGGTGGTCGACGAGATCCGCGGGATCACCGGCCGGATCGACCTGGTGCACTGCAACGACAGCCGCGACGAGTTCGACTCGGGTGCCGACCGTCACGCCAACGTCGGCGCGGGCAAGATCGACCCCGACCTGCTCGCCTCGGTCGTCCGCGACGCCGCCGCCCCCGTGGTCTTCGAGACCCCGGGCGGGGCCGACGAGCACGTGGCCGACTTCGAGGCCGTGCGCTCCCGGCTGTAGGGCGTCGGCTGCTTCGGCCGGTCGAGACCATCGTCACCGCGCCTGAGGCCGTCGAGCGGATCTCGTCTCGCCGGTCACGGCCTCGCCACGCTCGGCCGTGGTGTTCGCCTCAATCACGGTTTCGCCACGCATCGCGCGCTCGATTCCGCGGCTGCGGCGCGCACCTACCCGAAGACCACCAGGGGAGCAGGCGGACCCTCGGGGTCCACGTCGAGCAGCGCCCGGGCCAGCGCGCCGGAGGGGCGCAGGCCCTCGGCCAGGCCCTCGTGCACCCGGACCAACACGTCGTGAGCGACCTCGTCGTTGATCGCGGCCGCCGACGCGACGACGCAGCGGGAGCCCGCGTGGAGCCAGGCGGCCGTCATCCCGATCAGCTCCTCGCCCCCGCGCAACGTCGAGCGCCCGACCTCGCACGCCGACAGGAGTACGACGTCCGGCACCCGTTCGAGCTGGTCGATGTCGTAGCCGAACCACGGCCCGTCGGCGAGCTCGAAGCCGGAGAAGAGCGGGTTCTCCGACGAGTGCCGGCCGTGGGCGGAGACGTGGAGGACGTCGACCTCGCCGGCCAGCCGGCTGACGGCCTCAGCCGTCGCCTCCGCGCCGTGGAGGACCGAGGACCCGGGCCAGACCTTCGCCGCGGCCGTGGTCTCCGCCTCGGCCTGCGGGACCCGCGGCCCGGCGACGAAGCCGGCCGTCGCGGACCGGAGCGGCGTCTCGGAACGGGCGGCCCACGACGTGGCCGACTCGGCGACGATGACCGGCCGACCGCGGTTGGTCGGGAGCAGCGTCCACGGGACGGCGGCCAGCGCCCCGGACGGCGTGAGCACCAGTGGCCGCTCACCGATCTCGTCCGCGAGCGGCGCGAGCAGGAGGTCGTCGAGCCGACCGACCCGGGTGGTCACCTCGGCGCGCACCGAACGGGCGAAGGACTCGGGCAGGTGCGCCGCCGCCATGTCGAGGCCGGGGAGCAGCCCACCCAGCAGGGAGTCGAGTCCCTCGCGAGGACCGAGGTCGTGCGTCGTCGCGTGACCCTCGGTGACCACCAGGGCCACGACCCGGTCGACCGTGACGACGTGGGCCACCAGCGCTCGCCCGAGCAGCCGCTCCTGGAAGGCCGCCAGCGTCATCGGGTCGTCGTACGCTCCGGAGCCACGCGCCCGCCAGGCGCGCTCACGGACCCGCTGCCGTAGCTCGGCCTGACGTACGGCGTCCTCCCGCGACGCCTCCTCCTTGGCCGCCAGCGTGCGCAGCTCGGCGAGGTCGGCGGCCACCTGCTCGTCGTGCGGCACCCGCACCGGCTGCACCCGGCTGGCCAGCATCCTGGCCCGCTCGGACCACTCGAACAGCACCTCGGGCGACCCCGACCGGCTCGCCACCCGGAGACCGCGGACCGCGAGCCGCCGCCCGTGCCCGGTCACCATCGTCTGCAGGTCGAGGCTGCCGAACGAGCTCTGCCACTCGTGCAGGTCGCCCAGCCCACGCCGCAGATGACCCAGGCGTCCGCGGATGGGCGGCTGCTCCGCTCGGCCAGGGCGGCGCGCACGTCACGGTCGCGCAGACGCACGGGCAGCGGGGCGGCCGAGCGGGGATCCGCACCGCCCTCAGCCGGTCGGTCGCCTCCTCGTGGTCACCTCGCCGGAGCACCACGAGCGCCCTGTCGAGCCGGACGTCGATCGCCCACCAGCGCAATTCCAGGCCGTCCAGCTCGGCGGCAAGATCGTCACCACGCCGCACCAGCGACGGCCAGGTCCGTCCCAGCCGGACCTCCGCCCCGAGGACGAGGGCCTCGGCACGCACGCGCCACGACGAGCTCCGCGTGAACCTGGACCGCGCCGAGCGCGCAGCCGCGAGGGCCCGCTGAGGATCCGATCCCAGCGAGGCACGAGCGATCGTCAGCTCTGCCTCCGCGCGGCGCTGGGGAAGCCGGTGGTTCCCGAACGTGCGCGCCGACTCGTCGAGGACCGCCAAGCCTGACCTGGTCAGTCCCGCCGCCATCAGGGCCTCGGCGCGGTCCTGGTTGGTGATCGCCACGCCCACCGGGCTCAGTGGCAGCAGCACCGGACGCGCGGCGTCCATGTGGGCCAGCGCTGAGACGAGGTCACCCCTCATCAGGTCGGCGCACCCGAGGTTGTGCTCGGCCATCGCCGCCCCGATCGGGTGCCCGGCGTCGTCGGAACAAGGTTCATGGCACGGGAGAAGTCGGCGGCCGCCCGTCGCCCTCGCCACGGGCCGTTGTTGAAGACGCCACCCCGGTTCGCTGAGCGCCTTGCCACTTCGATCGGATCCGACAGGAGCGCGATCCCACGTGCGAAGGCCTCCAGGGCCGAGGAGCGTCTCCCCGATCCGGACGAGGATCAGGGCGCGCTGGCTGTGCAGCACCCCGCACGTCCCGGAGGAGGTCGGGCCGCGCCAATGCCTCGTCGCACAGCCGGAGGGCCCGCGGCGAGATCCCCCTGCTCCGCGGTGAGGAACGCCCGGCTGGCGTCGATCCGAGCAACCAGATCGGGGTCGGTCGCTCCGGCGCGCGCCTGCTCGAGCAGCCGGCGCGCCGTCGGAAGACCGGCGCCCGACCAGGGCCTCCAGGCCTGCCTGATGCAGCTCGTGGGCGCTCCGCACCCACCTATTCTGTCGGTGATATGCCCGTGACGCCTTCCACGGCCTCCCACGCGCGGCGCCGGGCAGCCACGGGAGATGTCCGAGTAGTTGGCGCGGTCCAGGAGCACAGCCCCGATGCCGGCTGCGATCCGGCCGGCGACGACGGGGGCCGCGAAGGACGTGCCGCTCCACAGCCCGAAGCCACCGACGTCGGGCCGTCGGCGTCGCGCAGGCTGCGGTAGTCGTCGGGATCGATGGACTCCCGGACCCGCCCATGGACGCGGGTGGAGGCGACCGGATCGAGCCCGCCCGTCGAACGGCGGCATGGTGCTGAAGATCCCCGCAGCCCGGAGCGTAGGCCCTCACCCAGGGCCGGTGTTGGTGAACAACGCGTCCGTGGTGTTGGGGTTCTGCGCGCCGACCGAGACGAGGGGCACGCGGTTCGTCGGCCCTTCATCGGGCCACGACCTGTTGCGCCACGGCGCGAACGCGGCCGGGTAGCAGGGCCGATCGGTCGCGTCGTTCCCGGCGGAGCACACCACCACCACCCCGAGCCGCCGCAGCTTGTCGATCATTGACAACAAGATCGGGTCGAGCAGGTCGTCCGACTCGTTCTCGTGGTAATAGCCGAGCGAGAGGCTGAGGACGTCGATCGGATGACCCGTGGCACGCTCGGCCGGAGTCGCACCTTCCCGGTGGCGACGGACCAGCTCGATGACCTGGGCGAGGGTGGTCAGCCACTCGGATTCCATCAGCGGCGCCTTGGCGTGCGATCGCGCGCCAGGACAGGATCGTCGGCGTCGGGGCAGGCCTGGTGCACGAGACCGGCGATGAAGGTGCCATGCCCTGCGATGCGGTCGACGGATCCGTCCAACGGTCCGGTCAGGTTCCGTGGACCTCGATGTCGGTGGCGGGGTCGGTGTCGCCGATCGGGTAGCCGTCGAGGGCGACGTCGGTTCTTACGACGGGTCGCCGCCGTCACGTGAGCCGAACCAGGCATGCGGGAAGCAACCCGTGTCGAGGACCGCCACGACCGGCCGGCGGCCGCGGACCGCGCCGTCAGCGCGTCGGTGTGGCGCAGGCCCGGCGTACCCCACCGGCTGTCGTCCACCGCTGCCCGGGGCGCCGTAGCTGTCTGAGCCCCGCCGACACCGCCGAGGCCGAACATCGGGATGGGGGATCTCCCAGGTCCTGGGGTGCGGGATCTCCCAGGGCATCGGCTCGAAGGAGCGCGTGGAGACCACGTGGTCGAGGTCGACACCTCGCAATGCGTCCGCACCCTTGCGCTCGCGGAGGAACTGCACCAGCAGCCACGCATCCGCCGGCTCGCCCGAAGGCGGGCCCGAGACGGTGACCGTACGCACCCCGAGCGCCAGCTCGGCCGTGCGCGGGTCCTCGTCGTCCTCGGTGACGTCCCAGCCGTGCTCGGCTGCCACGTCCACCAGGTCGCTTGACGTGAACTTCGTGTATGCCCCTGCCCTTCTTGATCATGAGCCGGTCGCGACGTACGCCGCCGGGCGGCCCGACACTCCGTCGACCACCTGATCGGGATCGACGATGCGAGCGACGGCCGCCGCCAGCTTAGCGGGGCGCGGCATCCGCGGCTCCGGAGACGGCGGGACATTACGGCGAGTTGGCATCTGTTCTCCCTCAGAGGACGTGCGGCGGTCAGATCTCGAAAGCAGGGGTGCCGAAGGTGTGGCTGTCGGGCAGCTCCAACCACAGCCGGTAGAAGCCGGCCGGAAGGTCGGAGAACTCGAAGCGGCCGTTCTCGTCGGCCTCTCCGTCGAAGGTGCGCTTGTCGCCGTCGACCTGCCGCAGCTGCACGGGTCCGCTGACCGACGGGACCAGCCAGCCGTCCAGCCGGGCCCGGCCCTCGTCGTCGGCGGTCGAGATGCGGACCAGCAGCTCCACGTCGTTCGCGCCGAAGCGCAGCGTGTAGGACTGCGACCCGCCGCGGGTCCCGACCATCTCGCGGAAGCGCTCGACCACGAGCATCAGCTCGAACTCCAGGTCCGCGTCGTGCCGGGCCAGCTCGCCCACCACGGTCACGATCCGGTCGACCATGCCGGCCGGCATCGGGTCGTGCTTCTCGCACGCACGCCGTACGGCGTCGTACAGCTTCTCGTCGTCCATCACGGTGTCCTCCTCGCGCAGGTCGGACGTAGGCCGCGGCGTCTCCGGGGTGGAGACGTAACGGACGTTGGCCACCGGCACGTCGGACGTCCGGACGGGGCTGCAGCAGAGTTCACCGTCGTGGTCGTCCTCGGAGTCGGGGGATATCCGGTTCCACACGCTCAGGAGCGCGCCGTGACCTTCCTGATACATACGGTCCCACTGTGACGCATCTCCCGCCACGGCGTCGCCCTCTCCCGGTGTCGAGGTCGTCCCGGCCGGCCCCGGTAGCCTCGTCGGCGTGACCCTGACCGTCCGGCCGATCCCCGCCGCCGACCACCGCGCGTTCCTGCGCGAGCAGTCGTGGGCGAGCTTCCTCCAGACCCCGGCCTGGGCCACCGTGAAGTCCGAGTGGCGCGCCGAGTCGCTGGGCTGGTTCGAGGGCGAGCGGCTCGTGGGGGCCGGGTTGGTGCTCTACCGGCAGCTTCCGCGCCTGCACCGCTACCTCGCCTACCTGCCCGAGGGTCCGGTCCTCGACTGGACGGCCGACGACCTCGGCGCCTGGCTCACCCCGATGGCCGACCATCTCCGCGGCCAAGGTGCGTTCGGCGTCCGGATGGGTCCCCCGGTCGTGACCCGGCGCTGGAGTGCGGCCCAGGTCAAGGAGGGCGTCGCCGACGCAGCCGTACGCCGGCTCGGCGATGTCGCGCCGATCGAGCGGTCGGCCACGGGCGCCCGCGTCGTGCAGCAGCTCGAGCAGCTGGGCTGGCGGCAGCAGGTCGCCGAGGGTGGCTTCGCGGCCGGGCAACCGCAGTACACGTTCGTCATCCCCTTGGTCTCGACAAGCTCGACCAACGAGGGTGGCTCGACCGAACGGGAAGCCCGGCGGGCGCCGTACGGAGGAGGACGTGCTGGCCGGGATGAACCAGCTCTGGCGCCGCAACATCCGCAAGGCCGACAAGGCCGGCGTCGTGGTCTCGACGAGCTCGACCGGCGGAGCGGGCGCGGAGGACCTCAAGGCGTTCCACGACCTCTATGTCCACACGGCCGAGCGCGACCACTTCACGCCGCGCCCGCTGGCCTACTTCGAGACGATGTACGACGCGCTGGGCGCGGAGGACCCTGGCCGGATCACCCTGTGGCTGGCCCACCACGACGGCGACCTCGTGGCCGCCACGATCGGGATCCGCGTCGGCAGCCACGCGTGGTACTCCTACGGCGCCTCGTCCACCGACAAGCGGGAGGTCCGGGGCTCCAACGCCGTGCAGTGGGCGATGATCCGCGATGCGATCGCCGCCGGGCGCGGAGGTCTACGACCTGCGCGGCATCACCGACACCCTCGACGCCGACGACCCCCACGTCGGGCTGATCCAGTTCAAGGTCGGCACCGGTGGCCAAGCGGTCGAGACCGTCGGCGAGTGGGACCTCCCCCTCAACCGCGCGCTCTACCAGGGCTTCCAGCTCTACCTGAACCGCCATTCCCTCACCCGCCGTCTCCCCGGACGCCGAGGATGAGCCTCACGCTGACCGTCGACGGCGACCGTTGGCGGCAGCACCTCCGCGAGGTCGCCGACGCCAACCCCGGCCTGGCGCCGGTCGCCAAGGGGAACGGCTACGGGTTCGGTCTCGGCCGGCTGGCCCGGCGGGCGGAGTGGCTCGGCGTCGACACGTTGGCGGTCGGCACCTACGAGGAGGTCCCCGAGGTCGCGCAGCGGTTCTCCGGCGACCTGCTCGTGCTCACGCCCTGGCGACCCACCGGGCAGGTCCCGATCGAGGACCTGCCGCCCGGCCGCGTCATCCACACCGTGAGCCGGCTCGCCGACCTGCTCGCCCTGCTCGACCGCGACCCCGAGGCCCGGATCGTGCTGGAGCGACTGACCTCGATGCGCCGCCACGGCATGTCCGCGGAGGAGCTGCGCGCGGCAGGTCCACTGCTCGCGAACCGGCGGGTGCGGCTCGAGGGGGTCGCGTTCCACCTGCCGCTGGCCGCCGGCTCCCACCTCACGGAGGTCGTCCACCTGGTCAACGACGTGGTCGCGGCCGAGCTGCCGACCCGCACGCTCTGGGTCAGCCACCTCACCGCGCCCGAGCTCGCCTCGCTCCGCACGTCGTACGCCGACTTCGAGGTGCGTCCGCGGATCGGCACCGGCCTGTGGCTCGGTGACCGCGACGCGCTCACGGTGACCGCGACCGTGCTCGACGTCCACGAGGTCCAGCGTGGCGACGTCTTCGGCTACCGCGGCCGCACCGCGCCCAAGTCCGGGCACCTCCTGATCGTCTCCGGCGGTACGGCGCACGGCATCGGCCTCGAGGCGCCGATCGGCGACCACTCCGTGCGCGCCCGCGCCGCCACCCTCGCGCGAGGGGGTCTCGATGCGGTCGGCTTCGTGCGCTCACCGTTCACCGTCGACGGCAAGCTGCGGCTGTTCGCCGAGCCGCCCCACATGCAGGCCTCGATGCTCTTCCTGCCCCACGGCCCGCGGGTGCCGATGGTCGGCGAGGAGATCGGGGTGCGGGTGCGCCACACGATCACCCGGTTCGACCGCGTCGTCGTCAGCTGACGCCCAGGCGTCGGCGGCCACGGGGCGGACGGCTGGAGAACTGCCACCACGCCCGGTCGCCGCGCTGCCGCGGGCTCCGTACCACGTCGTGCTCCGGGAGCAGCACGTCGCGCACCACGATGCCGACGAGGTAGAGCTCCGCGGCGACGCGCACGATGATCGCCAGCCAGTAGAAGCCGGCGTCCCCTCCACCGCCCGGGTCGAGGTAGTGGGCGAGGTACCACCAGACGGAGCAGAAGTAGAAGAGCTCGCCACCCTGCCAGACCAGCTGGTCACGCACGCGGGGGCGTGCCATCACCGCCAGTGGAAGCAGCCACAGGGCGTACTGCGGCGAGTACACCTTGTTGACCAGCAGGAAGCCGACCACGACCAGGAACCCGAGCTGGGCGAACCTCGGCGTCACCGGGGCCCGGGCCCCGAGCACGACGACCCCGAGGCACCAGGCACTGAACAGCACCCACGACGTCACGTTGATGGTGTGGACCGCGCTGACCCGGTTGGTCATCTGGTCCAGCATCAGCCACAGCGAGCCGAGGTCTGCGCCGCGATGGGAGTTGAACGTCCAGAAGACGTTCCACTCCTGCCGGCCGCCGAGGAAGGCCGGGGCGTTGACGACGAGCCACGTGCCGAGGCCGCTCGAGGTCGCGAGCGCGAGGTCACGCCAGCGCCGCTCGCGGCCCCACACCACGAAGAGCGCACCGAGGAGGAACAGCGGATAGAGCTTCGCCGCCGTCCCGAGGCCGAGCATGACCCCCGTCAGGGCCGGGCGGCCGCGAGCCTGTGCCCACAGCGCGCCGGCCACGCACGCCACGGCCAGCATGTCCCAGTTGATCAGGCCGTCGAACAGCAGGATCGGCGACAGGGCGAACAGAGCAGCGTCCCAGGGTCGCCGACGGTGCACCCCGGTCAGGAACCACCCGGCGAGCAGCGCGCAGAGTGCGAACCCGACGGCGTTGACCGCGACGAAGAGCATCGTCTCGCGGCGTACCTGCGCGTCCGCGGAGAGCTGGGCCTGTGAGTAGCCACCCCGCGCGTCGAGGTTCGGCGAGCCGGAGAGCCAGTGCGTCACGTACGCCGCTCCGAAGGCGTAGTAGGCGATGCCGACGGGGTACTCCATGACGCTGTAGCGGTCGCGCACCGAGATCGAGTCGGAGTAGGGCCACTCCAGCTCGGCGAAGCCCCGACCGACGTAGAGGTAGGGCAGGTCGGAGTAGCAGAGGTCGGAGTACTGGGTCTGCTGGTCGCTCCACGTCGTGTGGTAGCAGGGTGCCTTCTGGACGAAGCCGAGTGCGCACACGATCGCCACCATGGCCAGCACGACGCGGACCGGCGTCCACCACGGGTGGTGCCCCGCCCGCTCGCCGATCGGGCCACCGACACCGCGGCTCAGTGCCGCTGTGACCGGGTCGTCCCGGCTGGGATGGACGACCGGCTCGGGGTTCTCACCCCCCGAGTCGGTCACCACCAGGGTTCTCGCATCGCCAGCTGTCGCACGCTCGCAGCCGGGGTCGCCGGCGTCGTGGACGGCGGAGCGCTCGACGACGGCGGGGGCGCGCTCGACGACGGTGGTGCACTGGAGGACGGCGGTGCACTCGACGACGGCGGTGCACTCGACGACGGCGGTGCGCTCGACGACGGCGGCGCGCTCGACGACGGCGGCCGAGAGGTGTGCCGCGACGGCGGGGGTGAGTACGTCGGCGCCGGCGAGTGGTCGTCCTGCTTGGCGGGCACGTTGGCCGCCGGCGGGAACTTCTCGATCGGCTCACCGGCCAGGTCGAGCTTCATCACCGCGGCCCAGGTCGCCGTCGGGTAGCCGGCTCCGAAGTAGCCCGAGGCGCCGTTGTAGGGCGGCAGCCAGTTGTCGTCGAGCTGGTCGTCACCGTCGCCGCGGACGTACATCACCGCCGTGGCGAGCTGGGGCGTGAAGCCGACGAACCACGACGAGGACACCTGGTCGAGGTTGTTGGTCGCCGTACCGGTCTTGCCGGCGGCGGGGCGCTCGACCGCCTGGGCGTTGGTGCCGGTGCCGTGGAGCACGACCTGCTGCATGGCATAGCTGACGTCGGAGTTGATGTCGGGGTCGATGGCCTGGGTGGTGTGCGGTTTGTACTGGTACTTCACGGTGCCGTCGCTGCTGGTCACCTTGTCGATGACGTGCACGTCGGCGCGCTGGCCGCCGTCGGCGATGGTGGCATAGGTGTTGGCCATGTTGATGGCGCTGATCCGGGCCTTGCCCAGCGTGATCAGGGCGTCCGGCTCGAGGTCCCGCGTGGAGCTCGGGATGCCGGGGTAGTGGGGGTCGGGCTTGGCCGGCGGGATCCCCATCTTGTTGGCCATCGACAAGATCTTGTCGGGCCCGTTCTTCATGCTGTTCGACATGTCGACGAAGGCCGTGTTGATGGACTGCTCCAGGGCGTACGTCGACGACACGGCCGACCCGTAGCTGGTGCCCGGTGCCGGGCCCTCGTTGTGGACCTCGAGGCCGTCGGGGAAGGAGTACGGCGAGTTGCCGTCCCAGGTGCTCTTCAGCGAGTAGCCGTCCGTGATCGCCGCGGCCAGCGAGACCGGCTTGAAGGTCGAGCCCACCATGCCGCCGGCCTCGGCCCAGTTGATCTGGGAGCGCAGGTAGTTCTGGCCACCGTAGAAGCCGACCAGGGCACCGGTCCCGGGCTGGACCGTGGCGACGCCCACGTGGAGCTCGCGGTCGCTGATGCCGGGGCGGACCTGCTTGACGCCTGCGGCGGCCGCGGCCATGGCCTGCCGGGTGAACGTGGTGGTGACCCGCAGTCCCCCGCCGTCGATCTGGTCGTCGGTGAAGCCGAGCTGGTGGAGCTCCTGGCGGACCATGGTGAGCATGTGGCCCTTCTGGCCGCCGTACCGGCTGGACTCCTTGAAGACCGGGAACGTCGGCAGCCGCTTCGCGGCGTGGGCTGCCTGCTCCGGGGTGATCGTCTTCATCGAGGCCATGCCGGCCAGGACGTAGCGGTAGCGCTCGAGGAGCGCCTGCTTGTTGCTCTTGCCGTTCGCGGGATCGAACTGCGAGGGGTTGTTCAACACGCTGGCGAGCACCGCGCTCTGGCGCAGGCTCAGCTGGTCGGCGTCCACGCCGAAGTAGGCCTTCGCCGCGGCCTGCACGCCGTAGGCGCCGCGGCCGAAGTAGATGGTGTTGAGGTAGCCCTGCAGGATCTCCTTCTTGCTCTGCTGCTTCTGCAGCTTCAGCGAAAGGATCGCCTCGTGGATCTTGCGGCTGACCGACCGCTCCTGCGTCAGGTAGAGGATCTTCACGTACTGCTGGGTGATCGTCGAGGCACCCTGGGTCGCGCCGCCGCGCGCGTCGTTGAAGGCCGCGCGGACGATGCCCTTCGGGTCGATGCCGCTGTTGGTGTAGAAGGTGCGGTCCTCGGCCGCGATCACGGCGTTCTGGAGGTGGTCGGGCATCTGCGAGAGCGGGATGATCTCCCGGTTCTGGGTGGCGTACTGACCGAGCTCGGTCTTGCCGTCGCTGTAGTAGACGAACGATGTCTGGGTCTGGAAGTCCTTGTTGGGGTCGGGGATCGGCGTCGTCTTGTAGAGGTAGACGAAGCCCCCGATCAGGATCAGCGTCCCCGCCAGAGCCAGGATCAGGAACCACTTGATGACGCGTCGGAGCCTCGGCCTGCCCTTCTTCGCGGCAGGGCGCGGCTTGCGGGTGACGGCAGGGCCGTCGGCCCGGCGCTTGGCACTCAACAGGTCACTCCGGAGGTCGGTCGGGGATCGATGCGCACGACAGCGGCCCGCCCCTGCCCGGGTCGCCGTCGGGACGAGAGTACGGGGCCGCACCACACCCGACGAAAATGTCGACTTGCGTTCCTGATATATCGGTGCGATAGATTGACTCGATAGAACGTTGCGACACATCGCGGCGACACTTCATCCCCTCGCGGAAGCAGGACCGACCGAATGGCACGCAAGGCGGCATCGCTGGAGGTGGCCGTGCTCGGCCTGCTCCACGAGTCGCCGTTGCACGGCTACGAGCTGCGCAAGCGGCTCAACCTGCTGCTCGGCTGGGGTCGGCTGTTGTCCTACGGCTCGCTGTACCCCGCCCTCAAGCGGCTGCTGCGCGCCGGCTGGATCACCGAGGTCACCGCGGAGACGCCCGGTGTCTCACGCCGGCAGCGGATCGTCTACCAGATCACCCCGGCCGGCCGGCAGTACTTCGGCGAGGAGATCACCGACAGCGGCCCGGCGGCGTGGGAGGACGACAACTTCAACATGCGGTTCGCGTTCTTCTCCCGCACCGACGCCGACATCCGGCTGCGCATCCTCGAGGGTCGCCGTACCCGGCTCCAGGAGCGGCTCGACCGCGCCCGGTACGCCGCGGGCGGCGACGACCGCTACCTCAGTGAGCTGCGTCGCCACTCCATCGAGTCGGTCGAGCGTGAGGTCCGGTGGCTCACCGACCTGATCAACGCCGAACGTTCGAACGACCAACCCGGGCGCGTCTCCGACGCACCCGCCGAGACCGGCGACGTCGGTCCCGGAGGCACCACCCCGACGAGCGCGGCCCCCGTGATCGATGCACCTGTGATCGACGCAGCGGCCGACGCCACCACCTGAAACACCCTCCACAGGGAAAAGGAAGGAACAAGCCCCATGGGTTCGGTTCGAGTAGCAATCGTGGGCGTCGGCAACTGCGCGACGTCCCTGATCCAGGGCGTCGAGTACTACAAGGACGCCAGCCCCGAGGGCACGGTGCCCGGCCTGATGCACGCGACGTTCGGCGACTACCACGTCTCCGACATCGAGTTCGTCGCGGCCTTCGACGTCGACGCCAAGAAGGTCGGCTTCGACCTCGCGGACGCCACGCAGGCCTCGGAGAACAACACCATCCGCATCTGCGACGTCCCGCCGACCGGCGTGACCGTGCAGCGCGGCCACACCCTCGACGGACTCGGCAAGTACTACCGCGAGACCATCGAGGAGTCGGACGCCGAGCCGGTCGACGTGGTCCAGGTGCTCAAGGACACCGAGGCGGACGTCCTCGTCTCGTATCTGCCCGTGGGCTCCGAGGTGGCCGACAAGTTCTACGCCCAGTGCGCGATCGATGCGAAGGTCGCCTTCGTCAACGCGCTTCCGGTCTTCATCGCCTCCGACCCCGAGTGGGCCAAGAAGTTCGAGGACGCCGGCGTCCCGATCGTCGGCGACGACATCAAGAGCCAGGTCGGCGCGACCATCACCCACCGCGTGATGGCCAAGCTGTTCGAGGACCGCGGCGTGGTGCTCGACCGCACCTACCAGCTCAACGTCGGCGGCAACATGGACTTCAAGAACATGCTGGAGCGCGACCGCCTCGAGTCGAAGAAGATCTCCAAGACGCAGTCGGTGACCTCCAACCTCACCGGCCCCCTCGGCGGCAAGAACCACCTCGACCGCAACGTGCACATCGGCCCGTCCGACTACGTCGCGTGGCTCGACGACCGCAAGTGGGCCTACGTCCGCCTCGAGGGCCGCGCCTTCGGTGACGCGCCGCTGAACCTCGAGTACAAGCTCGAGGTCTGGGACTCCCCGAACTCCGCCGGCATCATCATCGACGCGCTGCGCGCGGCGAAGATCGCCAAGGACCGCGGCCTCGGTGGCCCGATCATCTCCGCGTCGTCGTACCTGATGAAGAGCCCGCCGGTGCAGCTGCCCGACGACGAGGGCCGCCGCCGCGTCGAGGCCTTCATCAAGGGCGAAGAGGAGGCGTGAGGCCCGAACGCCTCATCGTCCCGACCCCAGGTTGAGCACCGCCGCGGCCGCGGAACGCAGCCGCGGCGGGCTCGTCGAAACCCGCGGCAGGGAGTGACCCCGCTCCTCCCCGATGCCGACCACGCAGGGCCCCGGATCCGCCACGGCGGGCCGGGGCCCGCGGCACGTCCGGGGTTCCGGTCCGCGGGACGGGGTCGCGCGAACCAGTGACACGCGAGCACGGCGACCCCTAGATTGCCGCCCATGAGTGACCCGAACGAGCCCACGGGGCCCGAAGGATCTGCCGACCCACCCGCACCCACGCCGCCGCCCTCGGAGCAGCCGCCGCCCCCCTCCTCGGACCTGCCTCCACCCCCGCCGCCCGGCGACACCTACGGCGGTGCGGCCGGTGGGGACGGCGGGTACGGCACCCCGCCCCCCGCCAGCCCCTACGGCCAGCCCGCACCGGGTGGTCAGCCCGCGGGCGCCTACAGTGCCCCGGACGCCGTGAGCTACGGCTGGCGCAAGTTCTTCGCCAGCCCGGGCACGCTGCTCGTACCGGTGCTGGTCCTCTTCGTCGTGCTCCTGGTCGTGGAGGGGCTGCTGTACGCCCTGCTCTACAACACGCTGCTGGGCACGCACGACTGCACCCAGACGATCCTCGGGCAGCAGGTGCAGACCCAGTGTGGTCCCAGCCTCTTCCTGCGTCTGTTCGTCACCGCCCTGATCACGGGCCTGATCACCGTCGTCTGGTCCTTCGCGGCCGCCGGCCTCTACAAGGGCGCGCTCGCCGTGGTCGACGGTCAGCCGTTCTCGATGGGTCAGATGTTCGAAGGCTGGGACAAGGGCCAGGTCGCGATCGCCGCCATCCTGATCGGCGTTGCCACGGCCATCGGCTCCTTCCTGTGCTACGTCCCGGGCCTGATCGTGGGCTTCTTGATGATGTTCACGCTGCTCTTCATCGTCGACAAGCAGATGCCCGCCGTCGACGCGATCAAGGCCAGCTTCAAGCTGGTGACCGACAACCTCGGGCAGACCGTCGTCTGGGCCCTGCTCGCGATCGTCGTCTACGTCGTCGGCCTGGTGGTGTGCTGCGTGGGCCTCCTGGTCGCCATCCCGATCATCCTGATCGGGCTGGCCTACACCTACCGCCGGCTCCAGGGTGAGCCGGTCGCCGCCTGACCCGACCCACCCCGTCCGGCCACAGGGCCTCACGTCGTCCGGCGTGGGGCCCTGTGTCGTGCCGGGCCGCGACGCGCCCCGGCGACTCTCACCTCTATGGGTGACAGGGATCGTCCCGACCCCTAGATTGCCTGCCATGAGCGACGCGAGCCAGGCGGCCACCGACGACACGCCGTACCGGGCGACCGAGGCGATCGGCTACGGCTGGCGCAGGTTCAAGGAGCGTCCCAGCACGCTGCTCGTCCCGATGATCGTGGTGTTGGTGGTCCTCGTGATCGTGGGTCTGTTCTTCCAGTTCGTGATCGCGGGCGGCTTCTTCGGCAAGACGGAGTGCAACACGGCGGTCGACAGCGGCGGCCAGCCGACCGTCGACTGCGGCCAGCCGTTCTGGCGGCAGCTGCTCGGCGCCGGACTGGGTGCCACGCTGCTCAGCCTCTTCGCCCAGGTCATGCTGGCCGGCATCTACCGCGGCGCGTTGAGGGTCATGGACGGCGAGGGCTTCAGTCTGGGTCAGCTCTTCGAGGGATACAGCAAGACGCACGTGGTCTTGGCCAGCATCTTCATCTCCGTGGCCACCGGCATCGCCACCGTGCTCTGCTACCTGCCGGGCCTCCTGATCGCGTTCCTCACCTCGTACACGCTGTTCTTCATCGTCGACCAGCAGCTCGAGGCCGCTGAGGCGATCGCCGAGAGCGTGAAGATGGTCTGGCACAACTTCGGCAAGGCACTGCTCTTCTTCATCCTGGCAGCCATCGTGGTGGCCATCGGCGCTGTCCTGTGCGGGGTCGGGCTGCTGGTGGCCGTGCCGGTCGTGGTGTTCGGGGCCGCCTACACCTACCGGCGCCTGCAACACCTCCCGGTCGGCTCCGGGCCCGCTGCCTCGTGACCGACGCGGAGTCCTAGGCGCGGGTGGCGAGCACCAGGGGGAGCACCTGCGACGCCCCGGTCTCACGGAGGGCGTGCGCCGCGACCGTGAGGGTCCACCCCGTCACGGTCTGGTCGTCGACCAGGAGCACCGAGGCTGCGGCCGGGACCTCGCCCTCGAGCCGGAACCGCCGAGTCACCGCCGCGACGCGCTGGGCGGAGTTCGCCGCGCCCTGCCCGGGGCCGACCGACGGGTCGGCGATCACCCACCGGGCCACCAGCGGACGTCGTAGGTAGCGAGAGAGCCCGTCGGCGAGGTCGGCGGTCAACGACGGCCGGGTCGCCGACTCGACGACGACGATGCCGTCGACCGCGGGCCGCCAGTCCTCGAGCACCTCGATGACGGCACGGACCAGGGGCTCGGGCATCGGGCTGTCCCGCGGTGCACCACCGAACAGCTCGCGCAGGGCCTGCCCGTGGCCGAGGTCGGTGAGGCGCGCGACGGCCCGGCCCGGATCGGCGCCGTCGCCGATCCGGCCCCTGAGGTCGAGGCCGAGGTTGGCCAACGCGCTGGGCCACATGCTCCGCGGCTCCACCACGACCCCGGGCCTGGCCAGCCGCGCCCGCGCTTCGCCCACGGCGTCGTCGGAGACCCTGGTCGACAACTCCTCGCCGGTGCATCGGTCGCACCGGCCACAGTGCTCGTGTCCCGTGATGGCCGGGTCGTCGAGCTGGTGGCGCAGGAACCACATCCGGCACCGGTCGGTGTCGAGGTAGTCGAGCATCGCCTGCTGCTCCCGCGTGCGGGCCTCGCTCACCCGCGCGTAGCGGTCGGCGTCGTAGGTCCACGGCTCGCCGGTCGCCTCCCAGCCGCCCCGCACCCGGCGTACGGCGCCGTCGACGTCGAGGACCTTCAGCATCTGCTCCAGGCGGGTGCGGCCGAGGTCGACGTAGGTCTCGAGCGACGCTGTGCTGAGGGCGCGGCCCTCCTCGGAGAGCACGCGCAGGGTGTGGCGCACCTGGTCCTCCCGGGGAAAGGCGAGGGAGGCGAAGTATGCCCAGATGTCCTTGTCCTCGGGCTGAGGGAGAAGGACGACGGAGGCGCGGTCGGTGCCGCGGCCGGCGCGGCCGACCTGTTGGTAGTAGGCGACCGGTGACTGCGGGGCGCCCAGGTTGACCACGAAGCCGAGCGTCGCGTCGAAGCCCATGCCGAGCGCACTGGTGGCGACGAGCGCCTTGATCTGTCCGGCGGCCAGCTGCTCCTCGAGCGCGAGCCGCTCGGTGGGATCGGTCTGGCCGGAGTACGCCGCGACGTGATGGCCGCGGGACCGCAGATAGTCGGCGACCTCCTGGGTCGCGGCGACCGTGAGGCAGTAGACGATGCCCGACCCGGGCTGCTCGGACAGATGGTCGGCGAGCCAGGCGAGACGCTGCTCGGGCGTCGGCAGGCGCAGCACCGCGAGCCGCAGCGACTCCCGGTCGAGCGAGCCGCGCAGGACGAGCACCTCGGGCCCGGGCCCGTCACCGGGCTCGTCCTGAAGAGCCGAGGAACGCGGCGTCTGGTCGGCCACACCGGTCGACCCCAGCTGCTCGGCGACATCGGCGCTCACCCGGGCGTTGGCGGTGGCCGTCGTGGCGAGCACCGGGATGCCGCCGGGCAGGTCGGTCAGCAGGGTGCGGATCCGGCGGTAGTCGGGCCGGAAGTCGTGGCCCCAGTCGGAGATGCAATGCGCCTCGTCGACCACGAGGAGGCCACAGGTCGCGGCGAGGCGCGGCAGCACCTGGTCGCGGAAGCCGGGGTTGTTGAGCCGCTCGGGACTGACCAGCAGGACGTCGACCTCACCGTCGGCCACTGCCTGCTGGATCGGGTCCCACTCCTCGACGTTGGTGGAGTTGATCGTGACGGCGCGGATGCCGGCCCGCTCCGCAGCCGCGATCTGGTTGCGCATCAGGGCCAGCAGGGGAGAGACGATCACCGTGGGACCGGCGCCCTCGGCTCGCAGCAGCAGCGTCGAGACGAAGTAGACCGCCGACTTGCCCCACCCGGTGCGCTGGACGACGAGCGCCCTGCGCCGGTCGACGACCAGCGCCCGGATCGCGGTCCACTGGTCGTCGCGCAGGGTCGCGTCGTCGTGGCCGACGAGGGCGCGCAGGTGTCTCTCGGCCTCGGCGCGTACGTCGGTCCCGGTGGTCGTCACCCCCACTGTCTAGCAGCGCGCTCCGACGGGCAGGGCGCCCCCTCGACCGGGGGGCACGTCCGCCCGCTCACCAGCCCAGCGTCCGGCCGTCACGGAAGAAGCCGCCGGTCGGACCCTCGTCGGGAAGGGTGGCCGCCCAGACCACCCCCCGCGCGCTCTCGTCCACGGGGCGCGCACCCATCGCCTCCGCGCCGTCGTACGTCGCGGTCAGCCCCGGACACACCGCGTTGACCAGGATCCCCGTGTCGGCGAGCTCCGCCGCGAACGTGCTCGTCAGGGCGTTGAGGGCGGCCTTGCTGACGCCGTACGACGCTGCCGCCCCTCCTCGGGCCGACAGGCCGAAGGCGGCGTCCTGGTGTGAGCCCGGCCCGCGAAGCCGGTCGTCTCGGACCAGTCGACGTACGCCGCCGCGTTGTTGACCAGGACGTCCAGGCGTTCGAGGGTGGCGACGGCGCCTCGTGAGCCAGGACGACGGGCGGACCAGCGGCGGGAGCGCCGGGCGCGGTCAGCCCCGTCGGGCCCACCAGGCGAGCAGCGCCGCCTTCGCCTCCTCGTACGACGACGGGCCGTGGTCGAGGCGGACGTCGAGGAGGTAGCGGTAGGCCTCGCCGACCTGTGGTCCGGGCCCGATCCCGAGGATCTCCATGATCTGGGTGCCGTCGAGGTCGGGGCGCATCGCGGCGAGCTCCTCCTCCTCCGACAACCGCGCGATCCGCTCCTCGAGGTCGTCGTAGGCCCGACGCAGCCGCTCGGCCTTGCGCTGGTTGCGTGTCGTGCAGTCGGCGCGGGTCAGGACGTGCAACCGCGTGAGCTCGTCGCCCGCGTCGCGGACGTAGCGGCGTACGGCGGAGTCCGTCCACTGGCCCGTCCCGTAGCCGTGGAAGCGCAGATGGAGCTCGACCAGCTTGGTCACGGCGTCGACCTCGTCGCCGGAGAACTTCAGCGCCTGCATCCGCTTGCGCGTGAGCTTGGCCCCCACCACGTCGTGGTGGTGGAAGGTGACGGTGCCGTCATCCATGAAGCGGCGGGTGCGCGGCTTGCCCACGTCGTGCATCAGCGCCGCGAAGCGAGAGACGAAGTCGGGGCCGCCGAGCCGGTCCTCGAGATCGATCGACTGCTCGAGCACGGTCAGGGTGTGCTCGTAGACGTCCTTGTGGCGATGGTGCTCGTCGCGCTCCAGGGCGAGCGCCGGCAGCTCGGGCAGTACCCGAGCCGCCAGACCGGTCTCGACCAGCAGGGTCAGCCCGAGCCGCGGCTGGGGCGCGAGCACCAGCTTGACCAGCTCGTCCCGCACACGCTCGGCCGAGATGATCGCGATCCGGTCCGCCATCGCCGTCATCGCCGCGACGACCCCGGGGTCGACGAGGAAGCCGAGCTGGGCGGCGAACCGCGCCGCCCGCATCATCCGCAGCGGGTCGTCGGAGAACGAGTCCTCGGGCGTGCCGGGTGTCCGGAGCAGGCCGTGCGCCAGGTCGACCACGCCGCCGTAGGGGTCGACGAACTCGCGCGACGGCAGTCGCACCGCCATCGCGTTCACCGTGAAGTCGCGACGCCCGAGGTCACCCTCGAGCGAGTCGCCGAAGTCGACCGCGGGCTTGCGGGAGGAGGCGTCGTACACCTCGGAGCGGTAGGTGGTGATCTCGACCTGGAAGGAGCCCTTGCGACTGCCGATGGTGCCGAAGGCGCGGCCGATGTCCCACGTCGTGTCGGCCCAGCCGGTCAGCAGCCGCTCGATCTCGTCGGGGCGGGCCGAGGTGGTGAGGTCGAGGTCGTTGTGCCGTCGGCCGAGCATCGCGTCGCGAACCGGACCGCCGACCAGCGCGAGCTCGTGGCCGGCGGCCGCGAACCGGGTGCCGAGCTCGTCGATCACGGGAGCGATCCGGTCGAGCTCCGCGGCGACGTCGCGCTGGGCGTCGGCGAGGCGGACGCCCGCCGGCGGTCGGCGATCTGCTGCGTCGGGCACGGAGCAACACCCTAGTGGTGGGCGACGGCCCGGGATCGCGCAGTCACCCGCCAGGGGCCCGGCACTACAGTCGGGGCGTGCTCCGCCCGCCGTCGCTGTCGCGCGCCCTCGTCGGGGTGGCCGCGGCGGTGTCGCTGGTGGGGCTCGCCACGGTGGGCCTGGTCGCCGCGGCGCCGGCCGGTCCCGCGGCAGCCGCCGCGAGCGCCCGGCCGCCGGACCCGACGCAACCGCTGACCGTACGCATGCGCTCGATCACCCCCGACTACATCCCCGCCAAGGGACCCATCGTGGTCCGAGGCACGGTCACCAACGACTCCGACGAGGAGTGGACGGCGATCAACGTCGAGGGCTTCGTCGGCTCGGAGCCGATCACGACCACCGCCGAGCTCGCGGCCGCCGCCGAGGCACCGGTCACCGCCGACGTGGGCCACCGGGTCGCCGATCCAGGGACCTTCGACACCGTCGACTCCCTGCTGCCCGGCGAGACGGCCGAGTTCACCGTCACGCTGCCCCACTCGAAGCTCACGGTCTCGACGCCCGGCGTCTACTGGTTCGGTGTCCACGCCCTGGGGGCGACCTCTTCGGGACGGAGCGGCAGCGCCGCGGGGCGCGACCGCACCTTCCTCCCGCTCGTGCCCCCTTCCGCGGCGAACGGTCGGGTCGAGCGGACCTCCCTGGTGCTCCCGGTCCGAGCCGGCGTGACGCGCGGCCCCGACGGCTCGATCGAGGACGTCGACCGCTGGCTGACCAGCCTGCGGACCGGGGCCCTGCACGACGTGGTGAAGACCGGGGCCGCCGCCGGCGGCCGGCCGCTGTCGTGGGTGGTCGACCCCTCCGTGGTCGACGTCGTGCGCCGCCTCGCGCAGGGCAACCCGCCTCGCACCCTGACCACGCCCACCACGCCCAGCGCCGACGGGAGCCCGTCCCCCAGTCCCTCCGACGGCGCCGGCGCCTCGGGCTCGGCCGACTCCGCCGACTCCGCCGACTCGGCCGACGACGACGCGGCGCCGAGTGCCGCCGAGGTGACCGCCACCGCCAAGCGCTGGCTGCGCCAGCTCCACCAGGTCCTCTCGGGCAGCACGAGCCAGGTGCTCGGGCTGCCGTACGGCGACCTCGAGGTGTCCAGTGCGGTGCGCTACGACCGCCCGTTCCTGGTCGCGGCGACCCACCGCACCGGCCGCACCCTGTCGCCCTGGGGCGTGCCGCTCTCCCCTGTCGTGGCGCCGCCGAGCGGCGGCATGTCCGCCCTCACCCTCGGTCGGGTACCCCGGGCCGGCACCGTGCTGCTGGAGGACACCGCGGTCCGCGGGGCCGCGCCGGCGGGCGCCACGATCAACGACCGGCGGGTCGTGCTCTCCTCGTCGGGCGCTGCCGCGGGTGGGCCGGGGCCGGTGGACCCGCTCAGCCCCCTGGCCCTGCGCCAACGGATCCTGAGCGAGGCGGCGCTCCGCCTGCTCGGCGACCAGCAGCCGCTCGTGGTCCAGCTGCCGCGGCTCGACCAGCCCCTCCCGCCGAGCTTCTACGACGGTCTGGCGGTGCCGTGGCTGCAGCTGACGACGATCGACGGCGCGACCGAGACGTCCACCGCACTCGTCAGCGGCGCCCGGCTCCGGGTCCCGGCGCAGGACGGTCCCGGCCTCGGCCCGGTCTTCTACCCCGAGGCCGACCGCGCCGTCGAGGCGGCCGCCGCGCTCCAGTCGATGCTCCCCGACAACCACGTGCTCCGTCGCCAGGTCTTCGACGAGACGGCCGGCAACGCGTCGTACTCCGCGGCGCAGGACACGGTCGCGGCACTCGCCCGGGTGCGGTCGACCACCGCGTGGCTCGAGAACAACCTGGCCGGTGTCGACCTCGCCGCGCCCGAGAAGGTCACCCTGGCCAGCGACACCGGCCACTTCTCCGCGCTGGTCAGCAACGACCTCGACGTGCCGGTCATGGTGACGGTCAACGCCGTGACCGACCCGCAGATCACGATCACCGGCGGCGAGAACGTCAGGCTGCCCCCGCACGGTCGGACCTCGGTCCTGCTCACCGCCTCCACGCACGTGCTCGGCGTGCACTCGGTGACCCTCGAGCTGACCAACCTGGCCGGGCGACCGCTCGGCGCAGCGGACACCTTCCCGGTTCGGGCCGAGGCGGTCAGTCGCCTGATCTGGGTGATCCTCGCGGTCGGCGTCGCGCTGCTCTTCGGGGCGATCGTCGTCCGGCTGGTGCGCCGCGTGACGCGGAGCCGGGCCTCGTGACCGCGCTCCGGCTCGTCGGCGGCCACGCATGAGCGACGTCTCGGAGACCCGCGGGATCCTCGCGTCGTCGGCGGTGATGGCCAGCGGCACGATCGTGTCGCGGATGAGCGGCTACGTCCGCAACCTGCTGCTCGCCGCCGCGATCGGCAACGAGCTGCATGCCGACCTGTTCAACATCGGCAACACGATCCCCAACATGCTCTACATCCTGCTGGCGGGCGGGGTGTTCAACGCCGTGCTCGTCCCGCAGCTCGTGCGGGCCCAGAAGGGCGACGACGACGGCGGTGAGGCCTACACCAACCGGGTGATCACCCTGGCCCTGCTGTTCCTCGGCGTGGTGACGATCCTGCTCGTGATCGCCGCACCACTGGTGATGCGCCTGTACCTGAACAGCTCCTACGACTGCGCCGACCTGAGCGCCCAGCGAGACTCGGCGATCGCGTTCGCGCGCTACTGCCTTCCGCAGATCTTCTTCTACGGCATGTTCGTGCTGCTGGGCCAGGTGCTCAACGCCCGCGGCCGGTTCGGTCCGATGATGTGGGCCCCGATCGCCAACAACGTGATCGCGATCCTCGTCCTGGTGCTCTACCTGGTGTGGTTCGGCCCGCTCGCCCCCGGCCAGGGCCACTCGGCGTACACCGCGACCCAGGAGTTCGTCCTGGGCGCCGGGGCCACGCTCGGCATCGCGGTGCAGGTCCTGGTCCTGCTCCCCTACCTGCGGGCAGCCGGAGTGCACTTCCGCCCCCGCTACGACTTCCGCCACAGCGGGCTGGGCCACACGCTGCGGCTCGGCGTGTGGACCGTGCTGTTCGTCGTGGTCAACCAGGTGGCGTACACGGTCGTGGTGCGGCTCGCCTCGGGTGGCACGGCTCCGAGCGGGTGCGGCCACCACGGCCACGCGCCGCAGGGCGGCACCGGCTACACGGTCTACGCCGCGGCCTTCCTGTTCGTGATGGTGCCTCACGCCATCATCACCGTCTCGCTGGCGACCGCGATCCTGCCGCGGCTGTCGGCCAAAGCGGCCGATGGCGACCTGACGGGGCTCGCGGCGACCCTGGCCGGGACGCTGCGGACGGCGTTGGCGATCGTGATCCCCTTCGCCTTCCTCCTCCCGCTGGTGGCCTACGACGCCGCGAAGGTGCTCTTCGGCTACGGCGCGACCTCGACGACGTTCGACCACTACGTCACCTCGATGATCCTGTTCGGCCCCGGGGTGGTGTTCTTCACCGTGCACTACCTGATGCTGCGGGGCTTCTACGCCCTCGAGCTGAACCGCCTGGTGTTCTTCATCCAGTGCGCTATCGCCGCCACCAACGTGGTCGTGGCGCTCCTGCTGGTCTCCCGCGCGACGCCGGCCGAGACCTCTCCGGCCCTCGTCCTGGCCTACCTGTCGTCCTACGTCCTGGGCGCGACGGTCTCCTACCTGATCCTGCGTGGCCGGCTGGGCGGGCTCGAGACCGCCGAGCTGGTCAGGTTCCTGGTCCGCCTCTTCCTCGCGACGCTGCTCTCCACGGCCTTCGCATGGGCTCTGGGCCGGCTGCTCCCGGGCGGTGGGGACGACGTGTCGCACCTGATGGCGGGGATCCGGCTGGTCCTGGTGGGCGCGATCGACGTGGCGGTGTTCGTGGTGCTGGCCCGGCTGCTGCGGCTCCGCGAGGTGACCACAGTGCTGGACACGGTCATGCACCGGTTCGCCGGGGCGCGAGACTCCTAGGATTGGTGCGGGCAACCGGAAGGGGACAGGGTGCCTGAGCACAACCGGCCCGGCGACGTGCTCGCCGACCGGTACCGACTGACCGACCTGCTGACCGAGAGCGCGGGCGGCCGCTTCTGGCGCGCCTTCGACAAGGTGCTGCAGCGCGACGTCGCCGTGCACATCATCCCCTGCGACGACGACCGCGCTCCCCTGCTGCGGGAGGCCGCCCGCACCTCCGCCACGGTCCTCGACCGCCGGATGCTGCGGGTGCTCGACATCGACGAGGCCGCCGATCGCTGCTTCGTCGTCAACGAGTGGGGGTCCGGTACCAGCCTCGACATCCTGCTGGCCGACGGCGAACCGCTCTCGCCGACCGTCTCCGCCTGGATCGTCGCGGAGGTGGCCGACACGCTGGCGCTCGCCCACGACGCCGGGGTGTCCCACGGTCGGCTCGTCCCCGAGAACGTGCTGATCGACCACGACGGCGGGGTGCGGCTGATCGGCTTCGCGGTCGACGCCGCCCTCCATGGCCTCCCGCCCGGGCGCACCTCGACCGACGTGATCGACCTGGTGGGGCTCCTGTACGCCGCGTTGACCGCCCGGTGGGCGGGCATCAGCCGCACGGTGGTCACCGCCGCGCCGTCGCAGCACGGGCACGTGCTCCGGCCACGGCAGGTGCGGGCCGGCATCCCGCGCACTCTCGACGCCCTGTGCGACCACGTCCTCAACCACGGCGGGGACGTCGACGTGAACGCCGCGATGGTCAGCGACTCGCTGCGCGACTTCCTCGGGCCCTCCGCGAGCGCGGCGGAGGCCTGGCTGGCCCGGCTCGACCACCCCGGGACCGGAGTGCAGACCGTCGTCCTGTCGGCGCTGCCCGACCCGCCGCCCCGCGACGCAACCGAGTCCGACGTAGCGGACTCGCGCGCCGACGGGGCCGACGACGGGACCGACGAGGGGGCCGAAGACGGGGCCGACGACGGGGCGGCCACGGATCCCACCGGGCCCCAGGAGGCGGTGGAAGAGGAGCCCGCGACCCAGGCAGGGATGCCGATCTTCCACGACGACAGTGACGACGTGACCTGGTTCGCGCACACCTCCGAGCCCGCCCCTCCCCCGCCGCCGTTCGAGCCGCCACCCGAGCGTCCGCTCTTCGCGCCCGACCCGACCGACGGCCAGCCCGCCCGCCGCCCGCGCGCGGTCCCGGCGGGAGCGCACCCGTCCGGCAGCGGGTTCTGGCCCTGGGAGAGCACGGGGACGGGGGCCGGCACCGGCAGCGGCGTCCTCCCGGCGTTCGTCGACGACGAGGAGGAGGACGACCGCAACCCCCCGGGCTCGAGCATGCTGCGCCTGGCACTGATCGTCGCGGTCTGTCTGCTCGTCCTGATCGGGTGCGTCATCGCCTTCAACCTCGGCCGCGGCCGGACCCCGCTCGGCACGGTCCCCGAGGAGCCCTCGACGCGGCCGACGCCCAGCCAGAGCAGCTCGGCGCCCAGCACGGCTGCCGCCCTGACCGGCGTCACGGCCTCCGACTTCGACCCGCAGGGCACGCCGCCGAGGGAGAACCCCGATCTGGCCCGTCTCGCCGTCGACGGCGACCCGGCCACCTCCTGGCGGACCTCGAGGTACGACCAGAACCTCGGCCCGGCCGGGCTGAAGACCGGCGTCGGACTGGTCCTCGACCTCGGGGCCGACCACCGCGTGAGCGAGGTCGACCTGACCACGGTGGGCTCGCCGACCCGCGTCCAGATCTACGTCACCGAGGAAGCGCCGTCCAACCTCCAGGGCGCCCGGCCCGCGGGTCGCACGACCGTCACCGGCACCCGCGGCGTCGTCCCGGTCGACCCCGCCGCGACCGGCCGCTACGTCGTGGTGTGGCTGACCTCGCTCCCGGCCGTCGCCGGAGGATACCGGGGCCAGATCGCCGAGGTCGTGGTCAAGGGTGACTGAGGACGCGGCGGACGACCGTTCCGACGCCGACCTGCTGGCCGCCCACGTCGCCGGTGACCCCGACGCCTTCGCCACCCTGTTCACCCGCCACAGGGACCGGCTCTGGGCCGTCGCCGTGCGCACGATGGGCAACCCGCACGACGCGGCCGACGGACTGCAGGACGGTCTGGTCGCGGCCTACCGCCGAGCGGAGAGCTTCCGCGGCGACGCCGCCGTCACCACCTGGCTGCACCGGGTCGTCGTGAACGCCTGCCTCGACCGGCTCCGCGCGGCGAAGGTACGACGTGCCGACGCCCTCCCCGACGATCTCGACGACCGTCGTGCCGGTGCCGGCGGGGGATCGTCGTACTCCTCGACCAGCCCGGTCGACGACCCCGAGCAGGCTGCCGTCGCCGCCGACCGCCGCCGGGCGGTCCTGGCCGCGCTCGCGACCCTGCCCGCCGATCAGCGGGCCGCGCTGGTGCTGGTCGACATGGAGGGGTATCCGGTCTCCGAGGTGGCCTTGATGCTCGACTGCGCCGAGGGCACCGTGAAGTCGCGCTGCTCGCGCGGCCGGGTCCGGCTGGCCGCGCTGCTCCGCGACCGGCTGGCCGACCTCGACGCGCCGACCGAGCCGCGCGAGCGCGGTCACCCGGAACCCCCGGCGGCCCCCGGCCGTCCGATCCCCGCATCCCCGACCACCACCACCCCTGCCCGCGAAGGAGGTGCACCGTGACCGACGAGGCCGGCAACTCCCGCCCCGACGACGACGCCGTACGCCGCCTCCTCGCCGAGGCCCGCCACACCGAGCCGATGCCGGCCGAGGTGGCCACGCGGATGGACGACGTCCTGGCAGACCTGCGCGCGGGCATCCCACTCGCCGGGGAGGTCTCACCGGCCGCACCCACCCCGAGCCGGAAGCCCGCCCCTTCGCATCCGGCGGTGGCCTCGCTCGCGGCCCAGCGCCGCCGGCGAGTCGGCGGCATGCTCGTGGCGGCCGCGGCCGTCGTCGTGGGTGCTGTCGTGGTGGTCCCCCACCTGCCGGCTCCCACCAGCTCGTCGAGCTCACCCTCCTCGGCCTCCGACAACAGCGGCGCCGACCTCGCCGGCGGCTCCTCGAAGACGCGTCGCCCCGAGGCCGACGCCGGCAGGGTCGCCGGCCGTCGTCCCACGGTCCGCGACGGGCGCGTCGTGGTGCGCCCGGGCCACTTCACCAGCGATGCCGCGGCCGTGCGACGGCTCCTGAAGGCGGCCGGCTCGACGACGTCCCCGCGCTTCCGGACGCTCGACCGGCCCACGGCCTCCTGCGTGGTCCCGCGCGCCGACGGACGCCTCGTCAGCGCGACCTACCAGCGCGCACCGGCCGTGCTGGTCTTCCACCGGCCGCAGAGCAGCACCCAGGTCGTCGACCTGTTCGTCTGCGGGTCCAGCCGACCGGTGCGGTCGGCCACACTGCCCCTGCCCTGAGCCCCGCGGGTGCCGACTGCGAGCGGGAATCCCACTCGCCTACGATCTGTTCCATCAGTGGTCGAGGAGCCTTGCCGGTGGCCCGACCGAACCGCCGACCGGCACTCAGGAGCACTCCATGTCGCAGTCCCCGTTGAACGACCAGGTCCGCAACGTCATCATCATCGGCTCGGGCCCGGCCGGCTACACCGCCGCGGTGTACGCCGCGCGCGCGTCCCTCGAGCCCCTCGTGTTCGAGGGGTCGGTGACGGCCGGCGGCGCGCTGATGAACACCACCGAGGTCGAGAACTTCCCCGGCTTCCGGGACGGGATCATGGGTCCCGCGCTGATGGACGAGATGCGCGCCCAGGCCGAGCGCTTCGGCGCGGAGCTGGTCTCCGACGATGTCGTCGCCGTCGACCTGACCGGTGAGGTGAAGACCGTCCGCACCGCCACCGACACCTACTCGGCGCGAGCCGTGATCCTGGCGACGGGCTCGGGCTATCGGGAGCTCGGACTCCCCAACGAGAAGGAGCTGTCCGGCCGCGGGGTCTCGTGGTGTGCCACCTGTGACGGGTTCTTCTTCCGCGACCAGCACATCGCGGTCGTCGGCGGCGGTGACTCCGCGATCGAGGAGGCCACCTTCCTGACCAGGTTCGGGACCAAGGTCTCACTGATCCACCGCCGCGACGAGCTGCGTGCCTCCAAGATCATGCAGGAGCGGGCCTTCGCCGACCCCAAGCTGGAGATCATCTGGAACTCCGAGGTGGCCTCGATCAACGGCACGGAGCGGCTCGAGTCGCTCACCCTGCGCGACACGACGGACGGCTCGGAGCGTGAGCTCGCGGCGACCGGCCTCTTCATCGCGATCGGGCACGACCCGAGGTCCGAGCTGATCAAGGGCCAGATCGACCTCGACGACGAGGGCTACGTCCTCGTCTCCCACCCGTCGACGGTCACCAACATCCCGGGCGTGTTCGCGTGTGGCGACCTGGTCGACCACCACTACCGGCAGGCGATCACCGCGGCCGGCACCGGGTGTGCGGCCGCCCTCGACGCCGAGCGCTACGTCGCCGAGCTCGACCACAGCGCGGCGACCGGCGCCGAGGCCATGCAGGCCGTGGCGGGCTCCGCAGCCGACGACCACGTCAAGAACGCGGGCCTCTGACCCTCCGGGCCGGGCTCGGCCGGCGCCGGCTCCGCGCGCGTCCCGAGTCGCGGAACAACAGTCGGCACCATGGTGTTCACTGCAGTGACACCCGCGTAGGTGTCCCCGACGCACAGCCCTTCTCGGGCTGAGTGACAACAGGAAGGAATCCCCGTGGCGAACCTCGCTGCCGTCACCGATGCCGACTTCGAGGCGAAGGTGCTCAAGTCCGACAAGCCGGTCCTGGTCGACTTCTGGGCCGAGTGGTGCGGTCCGTGCCGCCAGGTCGCCCCGATCCTCGACGAGCTCGCCGACGAGCACGGCGACAAGATCACCTTCGTGAAGATGAACGTCGACGAGAACCCCGTGGTCCCGGCGTCCTACCGCGTCAACGGCATCCCCACGATCAACGTCTACCAGGGCGGCGAGATCGTGAAGTCCATCGTGGGTGCCCGCCCGAAGGCGGCGCTGCTCAAGGAGCTGGACGAGTTCATCTCCGCATCGGCGTGAGGACGCGCCTCGGGTGGCGCCGCGAGCGGGCTCGCACGCCGGCCTGAGCGCAACGACCTCAGCGCAGCCTGAGCCTGGACCTGCTCGTCGCCCGCGGGTGGTTGGCCCGCGTCTTCGGCGGGGGCCGCACCGCCCCGAGCAGCCGCTCGACGGCGGCCTCCACCTCGTCGCGCCACGACAGTGCGCTGCGCAGGTCCATCCTCATCCGGGGGGTGGTCGCGTGCGCCCGCTGGGTCTTGAAGCCGACGCTGGTCAAGAAGTCGACCGGCATCAGGCACCGGCGCGCCCCGGCCACGCCCGGGCCGCGGGTGTCTCCGAACGCCTCCACCGCGTGGATCCCGCCGCGGTGGATCAGGTCGCGGGCCAGACCCTGCACCAGCATCCGGCCCAGGCCACCGCCGCGCGCCGCGGGGTCGACGTACACCGCCGAGAGCAGGACGGCGTCGCCCGACACCGGTGCCGTCGGGAAGGCCCCCGACCCAGCGAAGTACGCCGGCGGCGCATAGAGCGCGTAGCCGACCGGCCGGTCGTCGACGAGCAGGACGCGTCCGCACGAGCCCCAGTCGCGCAGGACCCCCGACATCCAGGTCTCCTTCTCCGCCGCGGGCTCGTCGACGCGCTGGCGGCGGACCGGATCGAGCTCCCAGAAGACGCACGTGCGGCAGGGGGCCTCGAGCTCGGCGAGATGGTCCAGCGTCATCCGGACGACCTTGCGTGACATGACACCTCCTGCCGGTGGCGGCTGCGTGGCCCGGACACCATCGTAGGCAGCCGCACGTCCTCCTGAGAGGATGAGTCGTGCGCCCGATCCGCCAGAGCAAGAAGCTGCAGCACGTGCGGTACGACGTGCGCGGGCCGATCCTGGTCGAGGCGCAGCGACTCGAGGCCGAGGGTCACCGGATCCTGAAGCTCAACATCGGCAACCCCGCGCCGTTCGGCTTCGAGGCCCCCGAGGCGATCCTCGTCGACATGATCCACTCGCTGCCCGAGGCGCAGGGCTACAGCGACTCGCAGGGGATCTTCCCCGCCCGGACCGCCGTGGCGCACTACTACCAGGAGCGCGGGCTCACCGACGTGCATGTGGACGATGTCTACATAGGCAACGGCGTGTCCGAGCTGATCTCGATGGTGCTGCAGGCGTTCGTGGACGACGGCAACGAGGTCCTGGTGCCGGCTCCCGACTACCCGCTCTGGACCGGCGCGGTGACCCTGTCGGGGGGCACCCCGGTGCACTACCGCTGCGACGAGGCGAACGGCTGGGACCCCGACCTCGCCGACATCGAGGCGAAGATCACCGAGCGCACCCACGCGCTGGTGATCATCAACCCCAACAACCCCACGGGCGCGGTCTACAGCGAGGAGACCGTCCGCGGGCTGGTCGACCTGGCCAGGCGGCATGACCTGGTGGTGATGGCCGACGAGATCTACGAGAAGATCCTCTACGACGACGCGGTGCACCACCATGCGGCGACGTACGCCGGTGACGATGTGCTGTGCCTGACCTTCAGCGGGCTGTCCAAGGCCTACCGCGTGTGCGGCTTCCGGGCGGGCTGGGTGATGATCTCCGGCCCCAAGGAGCTGGCCGGCGACTTCCTCGAAGGCCTCACCCTGATCGCGAACATGCGGATGTGTGCCAACGTGCCTGCCCAGCACGCGATCCAGACGGCCCTGGGCGGCTACCAGTCCATCGAGGAGCTGATCGTGCCCGGGGGACGCTTCTACGAGCAGACGATGCTCGCCGACCGGATGCTGAACGAGATCCCCGGTGTCACGTCGGTGCGGCCGGGCGGAGCGCTCTACTGCTTCCCACGGCTGGACCCCGACGTGTACGCCGTGGACGACGACGAGTCGTTCGTGATCGACCTGCTGCGGGCCAAGCGGATCCTGGTCACCCACGGCACGGGGTTCAACTGGTTCGAGCCCGACCACTTCCGCCTGGTCACCCTCCCCGACGTCGCCGTCCTCGAGGAGGCCATCGGCCGGATCGGGGAGTTCCTGGCCACTCGGCGCTGACCGCCCGCGGAGGCCCTCCCCACGCCGCCTAGGCTTCGCCCATGACCGAGCTGGTGTACTCCTCCGTCATCGCGCTGGCCAAGCTCGGCTTCCGCGCGCTCGGCCAGCAGATCGAGGTCACGGGGGTCGAGCACCTGCCGCGGACCGGTGGCGCGCTGCTGGCCTGCAACCACGTCGGCTACGTCGACTTCGTCTACGGCGGTGTGGCTCCCGAGCGGATCGGCCGCCGGGTCCGCTTCATGGCCAAGCGCGAGCTCTTCGACCACCGCGTGAGCGGGCCGATCATGCGGGCGTGCCGTCACATCGAGGTCGACCGGGCCGACGGTGAGGCTTCGGCGACCGAGGCGGTGCGGCAGTTGCGGGAGGGCGAGCTGGTCGGGATCTTCCCCGAGGCGACGATCTCGCGCGCGATGGAGATCAAGGAGCTGAAGACCGGGGCGGTCCGGATCGCTGCCACCGCCGGGGTGCCGTTGATCCCGGTGGTGCTGTGGGGCACCCAGCGGATGATGACCAAGGACCACGGCAAGGACTTCTCGCGGGGCACGGCGATCTCGATCCGGGTCGGCGCGCCCCTGCCGGTCCGCGGTGCCGATCCGGTGGCCGAGACCGCCGCGCTCCGTGGCTCGCTGCAGGACCTGCTGGCCGCCTCCATCGCGGGCTACCCCCAGCACCAGCCGGGCGCCTGGTGGCTGCCGGCGTCGTACGGCGGGAGCGCGCCGACCCTCGAGCGAGCCGCCGAGCTGGACGCCGAGGAGCGCCGCGAGCGGGCTCGGCGCCGAGCCACCGCACGAAACCGCAGGTCAGAGGCCTGAGCGGCTTGGTCGATGTATCGATCAGTCAACAGATCGCTTTGTCGACATATCGGTAGATCGACGCCGACGACTCAGATCGGCCGGTCGCTCCGGTTGCGCGGGTCCATGATGTCGACGATCCGGCGCAGGTCGTCGAGCGAGGCGAACTCCACGGTGATCTTGCCCTTGCGCTGACCGAGGTCGACCTTCACCCGGGTCTCCAACCGGTCCGACAACCGCTCGGCGAGGTCGGCCAACCCCGGCGCGGTCGGCCGGCGCCGGCGGACGGCGGGCTCGGTCGTCCCGGTCTCGCCCACGGCCACGAGCTCCTCCAGGCCGCGGACGCTGATGCCCTCCGCGACCACCCGGGCCGCCAGCCGGTCCTGGAGGTCGGGATCCTCGACGGCGAGCAGCGAGCGTGCGTGGCCGGCCGAGATCACCCCCGCCGCGACCCGGCGCTGGACGGCGGGTGAGAGCTTGAGCAGTCGGATCGTGTTGCTGATCTGGGGCCGGGACCGACCGATCCGGGTGGCGAGCTCCTCGTGGGTACAGGAGAAGTCCTCGAGCAGCTGGCTGTACGCCGCGGCCTCCTCCAGCGGGTTCAGCTGGGCGCGATGCAGGTTCTCCAGCAGGGCGTCGCGCAGCATGTCGACGTCCTCGGTCTGGCGCACGATGGCGGGGATCGTGGTCAGCCCCGCCTCCTGGGCCGCGCGCCAGCGGCGCTCGCCCATGACCAGCTCGTAGGACTCCGGGCCGGTCTGCCGGACCACCACCGGCTGCAACAGCCCGATCTCCCTGATGGAGTGGACCAGCTCCCCCATGGCCTCCTCCTCGAAGACCTGGCGGGGCTGCACGTGGTTGGGCGCCACCTGCCCGATCGGGAGGTCGGCGAAGTAGGCCCCGGCCGGCGCCGGCATCGGGGCCGCCGCAGCCGGGTCGACGACCGGTGAGTCCCGCTCGTCCTCCTCCGCCGCCGTCGGGCCGGTGGGGATCAGGGAACCGAGCCCGCGGCCCAGGCCGCGGCGACGTTCGGCGCTCACCGGGGTGCTCCCTTCCGGGCGATCTCGCGGGCGGCTTCGAGATAGCACAACGCACCGGGCGAGGCCGGGTCGTAGGTCATCACGGTCTGGCCGTACGACGGGGCCTCGGAGACGCGCACCGAGCGCGGGATCGTGGTGCGCAGGACCTCGTCACCGAAGTGTGTGCGCACCTCCGCCGCGACCCCGGACGCCAGGCGGGTCCGGGCGTCGTACATCGTGACCAGGATGGTGGAGACCACCAGGCCGGGGTTGAGGTGTGCCTTGACCATGTCCACGGTCTCGAGGAGCTGCCCGAGACCCTCCAGCGCGTAGTACTCCGCCTGGATGGGGATCAGCATCTCGGCCCCCGCCACCAGCGCGTTGAGGGTGAGCAGCCCCAGCGAGGGTGGGCAGTCGACGAACACGTAGTCCAGCCGGCCCTCGCCGGCGGTCTCGGCCGACCCCACGAGCGGGTGACCGGCGATGGCCTGGCGCAGCCGCATCTCGCGCGCCACCACGCTGACCAGCTCGATCTCGGCACCCGCCAGGTCGATCGTCGCGGGCACGACCAGCAGCCCGGGCAGGTCGGGGGCGGACGCCATCAGGTCCTGCAGCGGGTCGCCGTCGACCAGCGCGTCGTACGTCGAGGGAACGCCGCGCTGGTGATCCACGCCGAGCGCCGTGGACGCGTTGCCCTGGGGGTCGAGGTCCACCACGAGGACCCTTTGGCCGAGCTGGGCCAGCGCGGCGGCCACGTTGACGGTGGTGGTGGTCTTGCCGACCCCGCCCTTCTGGTTGGCCACGACGATCACCCGGGTCGCGTCGGGGCGCGGCATCGGTGGCCGGCTCGCGGCCTCCTGCCGAGCCAGGACCGTGTCCTCGGCGATCCGGGCGAGCGGTGTGCTGTCGTCGTCGAGAAGCTGACCGCCGGCCGCGAAGTCCGCCGCCGTGCGGACCGAGCGGGTCACTGCGGCCGCGGGGGCCAACGTTTCACGTGAAACATGGCTAGTCCCCTTGGGCTCGTCCCTAGTCGGCTCGGCCTGTGGATAACCGGGGCTCTTCTGTGGACTTTCACGCTCAGCAGGCCACCCCAGACCGGTGGAAAACCTCGGTTCCCGATCCTTCCCCTGATCGGGAACCGGCCAGCCGAGGCCGTCCTCGGCGCGTCCGGGGCCGTCGGTACGGGCCGCCGTCACGACCGGTTCCTGGCTCACCTGCGCTCCCTTCGCCGACGACGAGTCGTAGTGCTCGCCGGCCAACCTATCGCCGCCCCCGGGCCGGCCACCACCCGGACCACGGTCGCGGGCGAGACGCCGGGGACCTCGCACACGACGACCTCGGCGCGCGCGTGCCAGCGAGCGAGATCGGCCGCGGCGGCCTCGATCTCCTGGGCGGCCGAGGAGCCCTTCATCGCCAGCACGGCGCCCCCGGACGCCACCAGGGGCAGGCTCCAGGCCACCACGCGCGGCAGCGGGGCGAGCGCACGCGAGGTGACCACGTCGAAGGCGTGGCGGTCCGCGGAGTCCTCCGCTCGACCTCGCTGCACGGTGACCCCGTCTGCGCCGAGCTCCGCGCACGCCTCGGTCAGAAAGGCGACCCGCCTCGCCATCGGCTCGATCAGGGTGACCCGTAGGTCGGGGCGCGCCAGTGCGAGCACCAGCCCGGGCAGCCCCGCACCCGAGCCCACGTCCGCGACGCGGGCACCCTCGGGGATCAGCGGCGCCAGCAACCCACAGTTGACCAGGTGCCGGTCCCACAGCCGGGGCACCTCGCGAGGTCCGATCAGCCCTCGGACGACGCCCTCGGTCGCCAGGAGTGCGGCGTATCGCTCGAGGAGCGGGAGCCGGGAGGGCGCGAAGACCTGGCTGGCGACCGCGGGGTCGGGCGACGGCGGTGTTTCACGTGAAACATCGGCCATCAGGCGGGCAGGACCACCACGTAGCGACGGGGCTCGACGCCCTCGGACTCGGAGGTCAGACCGGCGGCCGCGACGGCGTCGTGCACGACCTTCCGCTCGAAGGGCGTCATCGCCCGCAGCGCGACGCGCTCCCCGCTCTGCTTGACCTGGGCGGCCGTGGTCGCCGCCAGCTCCTCGAGCTCCCGGCGGACTTGCGCCCGGTGGCCCGAGACATCGAGCATCAACCGGGAGCGCTCGCCGGTCTCGCGGTAGACCGCGAGGCGCGTCAGCTCCTGGAGGGCCTCGAGCACCTCGCCACGCTCACCCACGAGCTGGGACAGATCCGCCCCGACGATGGAGACGACCGCACGCTCGCCCTCGACGTCCATGTCGAGATCGCCGTCGAGGTCGGCGATGTCGAGGAGCTCCTCGAGGTAGTCCGCGGCGATGTCGCCCTCGTTCTCCAGGCGGTCCTGCAGGGACGAGGTGCCGGCGTCACCGGAGCCGTCCGGCTCGTCGGGCGCGTCCTGGTCGGGCTCGTCCTCGTCGGGCTCGTCGGCCGCCGTCGCCTCCGGAACCTCGGCGGCGTCAGCAGGCGCGGCGTCAGCGGCCCCGGCGGCGTCAGCGACCTCGGTCGGGTCAGTCTCCGTCGACCTCGTCCTCGGTGCTGCTGGTCGGGTCGGTGGTCGGGTCGGGGATCTCGCTCATGCCGTCTGTCCTTCATCGGTGTCGTCGGAGTCGTCGCTGTCGTCGCGGGCAGGGTCGGCCTTCTTGCCCGGGGCGCCCGACGAGGGGCTCTGGCCACCCTTCTCCCCTGGCTTGGGAGCGCTGCGCTTCTTGCGCTGCTCGCGGGACTGCTTCTTCGGCTGTTGTCGCTGTCGCTGGACCGGCGGCTTGTCCCCGTGGGCCTCCTCCACGGCGAGCTCCTGCTCCAGCTCGGTCGTGCGGCCCTTCGCCCGGTCGCGCGCCACCTTCGCGTCGAACGCCGGCGTCCCGGGAGCGGGGTTGCGGCGGATCACGTAGAACTGCTGCCCCATGGTCCACAGGTTGGTGGTCGTCCAGTAGACGAGGACACCGATCGGGAACGCGACACCACCCGCGGCGAAGGCCACCGGCAGGACGTAGAGCAGCATCTTCTGCTGCTGGGCGTACGGGCCGCTCATCGCATCGGCGGGCATGTTCTTGCTCATCAGCTGACGCTGGGTCGTGAACGTGGTGGCCGTCATCGCGATGACCAGCAGCGCGGCCACGATCCGGACGCTGACCAGCCCGTCGTTGTGGATGAACGTGGCCGAGATCGGGATGGTGCCGAACAGCTTCGCGTCGGCCAGGCTCGCGGCCTGCTCGGTGGTCATGAAGCCGTTCGCGGTGTGGTTCTTCTGCGCCTGGTCGAGCAGCCGGAACAGCGCGATGAAGATGGGCGACTGAACCAGCAGGGGCAAGCACGCCGAGAACGGGTTGGTGCCCGTCTCCTTGTACAGCGCCATCGTCTCCTGGGCGAGACGCTCCCGGTCGTGGCCGTACTTCTTCTGCAGCTCCTTGACCTTCGGCTGGATCAGCTGCATGTTCCGGCTGGACTTGATCTGCTTGACGAACAGCGGGATCAGCGCGGCGCGCACCACCAGGGTCAGGCCCGATGATCGAGAGCACCCACGCCGCACCGCCGTCGGGATCCAGGAAGAGGCTGAACAACCAGTGCCAGGCCAGCAGCACCGCCGAGACCGCGTAGTACAGCGGTACCAGGATGAGGTGGCCGATCGTGCCGAGGAATTCCACGGGGGTCAGGCTCCTTGGGTGGGAGTGGTGCGGACGCGGGGTGGCACGGGGTCGTAACCGCCCGGTGCCCACGGGTGACACCGCAGGAGCCGGCGCAGAGCCAGCCAGCTCCCGCGCAGGGAGCCGTACTCCGTCACGGCCTCGAGGGCGTACGCCGAGCACGAGGGGTGGTAGCGGCACACCTGGCCGTAGAGCGGGACTGATCAGGAGCCGGTACAGCTTCAACAGCGCGATCAGGAGGTAACGCACGTCAGCTCACCGTCCCCCGCCGGTGCTCTGTCGGCCACCGAGGCTCCGCTGCAGACAACGGTCGAGCTCCGCGCCGAGTTCCGCGTACGACGCGACCGCTGCCCGGGGCAGGGCGCGCACGACCAGCTCGCAACCGGTGGGCAGGAGGTCGAGGTGGGCACGGCACAGATGACGTAGCTGGCGCTGGACACGATGGCGGACGACGGCGTTGCCGACGACTCGACCCACGACGAAACCGACCCGCGCAGGATCGGACCGGTCATGGCACAGGACGTGGACGACCAGGAGGTCGCCGCCGCTGCGCCGGCCGGTACGGACCACGCGCCGGAGGTCACCACCGTGGCTGAGCCGATGGAGCGCGGGAAGCACGGACGCGGATCACGAGCCGGGGTCGAGCCGCGCGGGCTCAGACCGCCAGGCTCTTGCGGCCCTTGCGACGGCGCGCGGACAGGATGCTGCGCCCGGCACGGGTGCGCATGCGCAGCCGGAATCCGTGCACCTTGTGGCGGCGGCGGTTGTTCGGCTGGTACGTACGCTTGCTCACGAGCTCTCTCCGATGGTGGTCAGGGGCGGTCACGCCGGCGGCGGCCAGATCGCCCGTTGGCGACGGACAGCGCTGGTCGAGGCTCAGGTCAAGGGATCGGGGCTTCGGCCGGCACCGCCCACCCACGCGCCGGTGCAGCGACCCCGGGACGAGCCCGGGTGGAGCGTGGACATGCGGCACCCGTCGACACCGGGTGACCGAGGAACGGTACGCGCGGCGTCTCCGCGGCGTCAAATCGCGACCGGCGGGCCGGCGGGCGGTCCGGCGGCTGTGGATATCGACCGTGCGCCGGGTCCCCGGCCACCGGTTCCGTCGGCTCCCGACTGCCTGTGGATAGCGTCTTGCTCGGCTCGCGCGACCGGGGTTATGTTCGACCCTCGTCGAGTTTCCCCGCGTTCGGGTCGGACCAGGGTCCCGGGGTCGTCGCAGTCGATGTCCCCCGCGTCCTTTCTGGCCTCTGACCTGCGGTGATCCGGTTTCAGTCGGTCCACCGTGAACGTCTCGGCCGGCCGTTTCCACCAGGAGGCGGTCACGTTCACAAGGTGTGGACAAACCTGTGGAACGAAGCGCACGCCCGGGCGCCGCCCGGGCGCCTTCGGCCGTGGGTTCGGGCGAACGAGGAGAGCGGGACAACCCTGTGGACAACGATTCGGACCTGGCGACCGCCTGGCAGCGCGTGGTCGAGGAGCTGCAACCCAACCAGCAGGCCTGGGTCCAGGCGAGCGAACCCGTCACGCTCCACGGCAACACCGCGATCATCGCCGTGGCCGACGACTTCACGCGGACCCAGCTCGAGGGCCGGCTACGGGGGCAGCTCGAGGACGCGCTGACCGCCATCTTCGGTCGCGAGATCCGGCTGGCCGTCACCGTCAACGCCCAGCTCGGGGAGGGGACGCATCCGGAGCAGACGCCCGAACCGACACATACCTCTATCGATATGTCGACAGATCGCCATGTCGCTTCGCCGTCCGTGTCCACGCCGGAGCCCACGCGCCCGGCGACCGGTGAGACCCGGCTGAACCCGAAGTACACGTTCGAGACGTTCGTGATCGGCTCGTCCAACCGCTTCCCCCATGCCGCGGCGGTGGCCGTGGCCGAGGCGCCCGGCAAGGCCTACAACCCCCTCCTGATCTACGGCGACTCCGGACTGGGCAAGACCCACCTCCTCCACGCCATCGGCCACTACGTGCGCAGCCTCTACAACGGGGCGAAGGTGCGTTACGTGTCGAGCGAGGAGTTCACCAACGAGTTCATCAACGCGATCCGCGACGACCGGCAGGACCGGTTCAAGCGCCGTTACCGCGACGTCGACGTCCTGCTGATCGATGACATCCAGTTCCTGGAGGGCAAGACCCAGACCCAGGAGGAGTTCTTCCACACCTTCAACACCCTCCACAACGCCAACAAGCAGATCGTGCTCACCTCCGACCGCGCGCCCAAGCGGCTCGAGGCGCTCGAGGACCGGCTGCGCAACCGGTTCGAGTGGGGCCTGATCACCGACGTCCAGCCCCCCGACCTCGAGACCAGGATCGCGATCTTGCGGAAGAAGGCGGCGATGGACCGGCTCTCGGCGCCGGCCGACGTGCTGGAGTTCATCGCCAGCAAGATCCAGACCAACATCCGCGAGCTCGAGGGCGCGCTGATCCGAGTCACGGCGTTCGCCAACCTCAACCGCCAGGAGGTCGACATGACCCTGGCCGAGATCGTCTTGAAGGACCTGATCCCCGAGGGCGGCGAGCCCGAGATCACCGCCGCCCTGATCATCGCCCAGACGGCGGCGTACTTCGGCCTGTCCATCGACGAGCTGACCGGCCCCAGCCGCGGGCGCCACCTGGTGATGGCCCGCCAGATCGCCATGTACCTGTGCCGCGAGCTCACCGACCTGTCCTTGCCCAAGATCGGCGCCCAGTTCGGCAACCGCGACCACACCACCGTGATGTACGCCGACCGCAAGATCAACCAGCTCCTCGCCGAACGCCGCGCGGTCTTCAACCAGGTCAGCGAGCTGACCAACCGGGTGAAGATGCAGGCGCGGCAGGCGTGAGCGAGCGCGGAGCCGGCTCGCTCGCCGGCCGCCGGTGTGCCGCCCGAGAGTTACATCGCTGCAAGATGTGCACGGCGTGTGGGCCGGGGCGGCGGGTCGTCCACAGCCGGTGTGGAGGACCGAGGTCGGGTGCGCACCGGGCCGATCACCGCGCACAGGTCCGCCCGGGTTCGCACCGCGTCGTCCACAGCCCCTGTGCACGCCCGATCCCGGCCTGACCTGCAGCCGATGCCTGTCATCCACAGTTTCCACGCACGCTATGACTACTACGGACCTACTGATGGATCCGGATCGCCGGCAACCCCTGCGCACCTCCCGGCCTGGGGATGACCACCACACAAACCGGGCGGACCTCCCGCGTGGGGGACCGGCGTGGCAGGATGCTCACTCCAGAATCCTCCCGTCCGGCGCCTCGGCCGCCACCTCGTCCTGAGAAGGAACCCGTGCAGTGAAGTTTCGCGTCGACCGCGACGTACTCGCCGATGCCGTCGCCTGGGCGGCGCGCAGCCTTCCGGTGCGTCCCAGCGTGCCCGTCCTGTCCGGCCTGCTGATCGAGGCGAGCGACGACGGGCTCGTGCTGTCCACCTTCGACTACGAGACGTCCGCTCGGGCGACGCTGTCCGCCGACGTCGCGGACGAGGGCAAGGCGCTGGTGAGCGGGCGCCTGCTGTCCGACATCTGCCGCAGCCTGCCGGCCAAGCCGGTCGAGATGACGCTCGACGGCTCCCGGGTCAGCCTGACCTGTGGCTCCGCGCGCTTCAGCCTGCAGACCATGCCGGTCGAGGACTACCCCGCGCTGCCCGACATGCCGGCCGCGACCGGCACCGTCTCCAGCGACGTGTTCTCCCACGCGGTGGCCCAGGCCGTGACGGCCGCCGGGCGCGACGACATGCTGCCCGTGCTCACCGGCGTGCGCATCGAGATCTCCGGCTCGTCGATCTCGATGCTCGCCACCGACCGGTTCCGGCTGTCCCACCGCGAGCTCCAGTGGTCGCCGAACAGCCCCGACGAGTCGCTCGCCGCGCTGGTCCCGGCGCGCGTGCTCGGCGACACCGCCCGGTCCCTGACCGCGGGCAGCGAGGTCACCATCGCGTTGGCCGCCGGCGGCAGCGGCGAGGGCATCATCGGCTTCGAGGGCTCCGGCCCCGGTGGCACCCGACGTACGACGACCCGGCTGCTCGACGGCGAGTTCCCGAAGGTGCGCAGCCTGTTCCCCGCCGAGCACCAGACGACCGCGACGGTCGACAAGGCCGCGCTGATCGAGTCGCTCAAGCGAGTCGCCCTCGTGGCCGAGCGCAACACCGCGGTGCAGCTCGCCTTCAGCGACGGCACCCTGACCCTCGACGCCGGCTCGGGTGACGAGGCCCAGGCCAGTGAGTCGATCGAGGCGACCATCGAGGGTGACGACATCACCACGGGCTTCAACCCGCAGTACCTCCTCGACGGTCTCCAGGTCATCGACGAGGCCGTGGTGGAGCTGGCGTTCACGGTCAGCACCAAGCCTGTTGTCATCAGTGGTTCGATGGGAGACAGTGGCTCAGGCAGTGCCGGAGCGGACTCCGCGGCGGCCGGTGACACCGGGTTCCGCTATCTCCTGATGCCGCGTCGCCTGCTCTCCTGACCCACTCGCCCGACCACCAGCGAGGAGCACCTGCCATGGAACTGGGACTCATCGGCCTCGGCAAGATGGGCGGCAACATGCGCACCCGCCTGCGCAACGCCGGTCACACCGTGGTCGGCTACGACCGCAATCCCGACGTCTCCGACGTCGACAGCCTGGCGGCGATGGTCGAGCAGCTTCCCAGCCCGAAGGTGGTGTGGGTGATGGTGCCGTCCGGCGACCCGACCCGCGACACCGTCAAGGAGCTCGGCGAGCTGCTGGGGGAGGGCGACCTCGTGGTCGACGGCGGCAACTCCAAGTGGACCGACGACGCGATCAACGCCGACCTGCTGGCGGCGAAGGGCGTCGGCTTCGTCGACTGCGGCGTCTCCGGTGGGGTGTGGGGCCTGCAGAACGGCTATGCCCTGATGTGTGGTGGCTCCGACGAGAACGTCGCCAAGGTCCAGCCGGCCTTCGACGCTCTCAAGCCCGAGGGCGACTCGGGCTTCGTCCACGCCGGCCAGCAGCCGGGCGCCGGCCACTTCGCGAAGATGGTCCACAACGGCATCGAGTACGCGATCATGCAGGCCTACGCCGAGGGCTGGGAGCTGCTGGAGAAGGTCGACCTCGTCGACAACGTGACCGAGGTCTTCGACTCCTGGCGGCAGGGCACCGTCATCCGCTCCTGGTTGCTCGACCTGCTCGTCGCCGCGCTCCGAGACGACAGCCATCTCGAGAAGATCGCGGGCTACGCAGCCGACTCCGGCGAGGGTCGATGGACCGTCGAGGCAGGCATCGACAACGGGGTCGCCATGCCGGCGATCGCGGCGTCCCTCTTCGCGCGGTTCGTGTCGCAGCAGGACGAGAGCCCGGCCATGAAGGCGATCGCCGCGATGCGCAACCAGTTCGGCGGTCACGCGGTGAAGACCGAGGCGCCCCCCGGTGGCGACGCCTCGCCGACGAGCTGAATGGGCGCGGCCGAGCGTTCCGGTCCACGCGGAGTCGAGAGGGGGGCGACGTGTACGTCGCTCACCTGACCCTGGTCGACTTCCGGTCCTATGCCACCGCCGAGGTCGCCCTCGAGCCGGGAGCCACGGCGTTCATCGGCCGCAACGGTCAGGGCAAGACCAACCTGGTCGAGGCGATCGACTACCTCTCCCGGCTCGGCTCCCACCGAGTCGCCTCGGACGCCCCGCTCGTGCGGGCCGGGGCCGAGCGCGCCCTCGTACGGGCCGCGGTCGTGCGGGACGGCCGCCAGGCGGTGCTCGAGGTCGAGATCAACCCGGGCAGAGCCAACCGGGCACGCGTCAACCGCGCCGACCTGCCGCGGGCCAGAGAGCTGGTCGGGATGGTGCGCACGGTGATCTTCGCGCCCGACGACCTGGCCCTGGTCAAGGGCGACCCCTCCGGCCGTCGTGCCTTCCTCGACGACCTGCTGGTGATGCGGACGCCGCGGCTGGCCGGCGTCCGTGCCGACTACGACCGGATCCTCAAGCAGCGCAACTCCCTGCTCAAGACCGCCGGCGTCGCGCGTCGGGGGTCGACGTCGCAGGAGTCCGCGCTCTCGACGCTCGGGGTGTGGGACGCCCATCTGGCGCGGACCGGTGCCGAGCTCCTGGCCGAGCGGCTGCGGCTCGTGGAGGAGCTGCGGCCCTACGTCGCCCATGCCTATGCGACCGTCGCGTCGCACGGCAGCCAGCGTCCTGAGGAGCCGGGGGAGGAGGCGTCTCGCAGGGACGACGCCGGCCTCGACTATCACGCCAGCCTCGAGCTCGACGGGCTCTCCGACCGGGCCGACCTCACCGAGCGGCTGCTGGCGGAGCTGGAGGCCCGCCGCGACGACGAGCTCGAGCGCGGGGTCTCCCTGGTCGGACCGCACCGCGACGAGCTCGTGCTCTCGCTGGGCGACGGCGAGCAGCGCCTGCCGGTCCGCGGCTACGCCTCCCACGGCGAGTCGTGGTCGTTCGCGCTCGCCCTGCGGCTGGCGTCGTACGACCTGGTGCGGGCCGACGGTGACGACCCCATCCTGATCCTCGACGACGTCTTCGCCGAGCTCGACTCCGAACGGCGTGCGCAGCTGGCCGAGCTCGTCGCCGGCGCGGAGCAGGTGCTCGTCACCGCGGCGGTGGCCGCCGACGTCCCCGAGAAGCTGGCGGGAGTGCGCTACCAGGTGGCGGGGGGTGACGTACGCCGTGCCGACTGAGCCGCCGCCTGATCAGGCCGGCACCACGGAGCCCGCACGTAGCGACGACGGGCTCGACCTGGCCCGCACGCTCGCCCGCGCGACCGCGCGCTCGACCCCCGGCCGCAAGAAGGCGGTTCGCCGGGTCGACCGCTCCGCCCGCAGCGGACGGGTCTCGGGTGCCCATCCCGACGACCGCGACCCCCAGACCCTCGACACCGCCCTGACCCGGATGGTCGACGACCACGGCTGGCAGGTCGACCTCAAGATCGCGTCGATGTTCGCCCGCTGGTCCGACCTGGTCGGACCCGAGATCGGCGCGCACAGCAAGGCCGAGTCGTTCGCCGACGGTCGCCTCGTGGTGCGCACCGACTCGACCCAGTGGGCGACCGAGCTGCGGCTGCTCGCCCCCACCGTCGTGCGCCGGCTCAACGAGGACCTGGGGCACGGCACGGTGGTGATGATCGAGGTGCTGGGCCCCCGCGCGCCCTCGTGGAAGCACGGCTCCCGCACCGTCCGCGGTGGCCGCGGTCCCCGCGACACCTACGGCTGAGACCGGGACGGGGACCTACGCCGCGAACTGCGGATCTGCAGGGCCGCCCCGACGTATGGGGACCCGTCCGCACCCCCGCGAGGGCCTCCCATCCTGGTTCTCGGGCCGTCTGCGGGCAGATTTCGTCCACAGATCCCCCCAGCCGCGGGGTGGAGACGTGGAGAGAGGCCCGAGAACGGCTATCATGGACGTCGAGGCCGCGCGCTCGTCCGCACGCGGCCCGATCCATGTGAGAACCGGTCGCGGGCGGCCCTCCGGCCGCCGCGATCCCGACGAAGAGGTGCGTGTGAGCGACGAGACTCCCGAGCCGTCCGTCCCCGAGTCCGTCCCCGCACCCGCGTTGCCCGAGCCGCCGAACGGCGTCGAGTACGACGCGTCGGCGATCCAGGTCCTCGAGGGCCTCGAGGCGGTCCGCAAGCGACCCGGCATGTACATCGGCTCGACCGGCGAGCGCGGTCTGCACCACCTGATCTGGGAGATCGTCAACAACGCCGTCGACGAGTCGCTCGCCGGCTACTGCGACCGCGTCGTGGTGACGCTGCTGGCGGACGGCGGGGTGCGGGTGGAGGACAACGGCCGCGGCATCCCCACCGACACCGCGCCCGGCCAGGAGCTCCCGGCCGTCACGACCGTGCTCACGGTGCTCCACGCGGGCGGCAAGTTCGGCGGCGGCGGCTACAAGGTGTCCGGCGGACTGCACGGCGTCGGCGTCAGCGTCGTCAACGCACTGTCGAGCCGGCTCGTGGTCGACGTGAAGAACCGTGGACACCTGTGGCGCCAGACGTTCAGCGTCGGCGTACCCGACGGTGAGCTCGAGGACGTGCGCGAGCTGGAGCCCGACGAGCGCACCGGCACCACCGTCACCTACTGGGCCTCGCCCGACGTCTTCGAGACCACGACCTACTCCCTGGAGACCATCACCGCGCGGATGCGCGAGTACGCGTTCCTCAACAAGGGGCTCGAGATCGTGGTCCGCGACGAGCGGCCGGTCGCGGCCGAGGTGCTCGAGGCGGTGCAGGACGACACCGTGGCCCACGAGGTCGACGGTGTGGGCGCCGACGCGATCCACCAGGCCGAGTCCGGCGGTATCGAGCAGACCTTCCGCTACGACCGCGGTCTCGTCGACTTCGTGGAGTACCTCAACAAGCGCAAGACCCTGGCCAACCCGACCGTGATCTCGTTCGAGGCCGAGCAGAGCGCCGGAGCCCAGGGCTCGACGCAGGACCTCAGCCTCGAGGTCGCGATGCAGTGGAACGTCTCCTTCACCGAGTCGGTCCACACCTTCGCCAACACCATCAACACCCCCGAGGGCGGCACCCACGAGGAGGGCTTCCGTTCGGCGCTCACCTCGCTGGTCAACCACTGGGGCGAGGAGTGGGGCCTGATCAAGAAGCGTGAGGACCGGGTCTCCGGTGACGACGTCCGCGAGGGCCTGACCGCGATCATCTCGATCAAGCTCACCGACGCCCAGTTCGAGGGCCAGACCAAGGCCAAGCTCGGCAACACCGAGGCCAAGGGCTTCGTCCAGCGCGTCGTCAACGACCAGTTCGGCGCCTGGCTGGAGCAGAACCCCGCCGAGGGGCGCGACATCGTGCGCAAGGCCCAGGCGGCGGCCAGCGCCCGGATCGCGGCCCGCAAGGCCCGCGACCTCGCCCGCGGACGCAAGGGCCTGCTCGGCGGTGGTGGGCTCCCCGGCAAGCTGGCCGACTGCCAGTCGACGGTGCCGGAGGAGTGCGAGGTCTTCATCGTCGAGGGCGACTCCGCCGGCGGCTCGGCCCGGCAGGGGCGCGACCCCCGCATCCAGGCGATCCTCCCGATCCGCGGCAAGATCCTCAACGTCGAGAAGGCACGCATCGACAAGGTGCTCGCCAACACCGAGGTGCAGTCGATCATCTCCGCGCTCGGCACGGGGATCCACGAGGAGTTCAACCTCGAGAAGCTGCGCTACCACAAGATCGTGCTGATGGCCGATGCCGATGTCGACGGCCACCACATCAACACCCTGCTGCTCACGCTGCTGTTCCGCTTCATGAAGCCGCTGATCGAGCACGGCTACGTCTACATGGCGCAGCCGCCGCTGTACCGCCTGCGCTGGAACAAGCCGGCCGCGCACGAGTTCGTGTTCTCCGACTCCGAGCGCGACGCGCTGATGCGCGACGGGCTGGAGTCGGGCAAGAAGCTGCCCAAGGAGAACCCCGTCCAGCGCTACAAGGGTCTCGGCGAGATGAACGCCGAGGAGCTGTGGGAGACCACGATGAACCCCGAGCAGCGACTGATGCTCCAAGTGACCCTGGAGGACGCCGCCCACGCCGACGAGATCTTCTCGGTGCTGATGGGCGAGGACGTCGAGCAGCGGCGGTCCTTCATCCAGCGCAACGCCAAGGACGTCCGATTCCTCGATATCTAGAAATCTTGCGAGATTCCTAGATTCGCCTAGATGACGAGAGAGATCCACACACGTGACTGAGACCCCCACCGGCGGCGGACGGATCGAGCCGATCGAGCTGCAGACCTCGATGCAGCGGTCCTACATCGACTACGCGATGGCCGTGATCGTCGGCCGCGCGCTGCCCGACGTACGCGACGGGCTCAAGCCGGTGCACCGGCGGGTGCTCTACGCGATGTTCGACGGCGGCTACCGACCCGACCGTGGCTTCTCCAAGTGCTCGCGGGTGGTCGGCGACGTGATGGGTCAGTACCACCCCCACGGCGACACCGCGATCTACGACACCCTGGTCCGCCTCGCGCAGCCCTGGGTGATGCGGGCTCCCCTGGTCCACGGCCAGGGCAACTTCGGCTCGCCCGGCAACGACTCCGCGGCTGCGATGCGCTACACCGAGTGCCGGATGGCGCCGCTGGCGCTGGAGATGGTCCGCGACATCGACCAGGACACCGTCGACTTCCAGCCCAACTACGACGGCCGCTCGCAGGAGCCGATCGTCCTGCCGGCCCGCTACCCCAACCTGCTGGTCAACGGCTCGGCCGGCATCGCGGTCGGCATGGCCACCAACATCCCGCCGCACAACCTGCGCGAGGTCGCCGACGGCGCACGCTGGGCGCTCGACCACCCCGACGCCACGCGTGAGGAGCTGCAGGACGCGCTGATCGAGCGGGTCAAGGGCCCCGACTTCCCCAACGGCGCGCTCATCGTCGGCCGCGAGGGCATCGAGCAGGCCTACCGCACCGGCCGCGGGTCGGTGACCCAGCGCGCGGTCATCGAGATCGACGAGGACGCCAAGGGCCGCACCTGCCTGTCGATCACCGAGCTGCCCTACATGGTCAACCCCGACAACCTCGCGCTCAAGATCGCCGAGCTGGCCGACTCCGGGAAGGTCCAGGGCATCTCCGACGTCCGCGACGACTCGTCGGGGCGTACCGGCCAACGGCTGGTGGTGGTGCTGCGCCGCGACGCGGTGGCGCGGGTGGTGCTCAACAACCTGCTCAAGCACACCGAGCTCCAGACCAACTTCAGCGCCAACATGCTGGCCCTGGTCGACGGCGTGCCCCGCACGCTCACCATCGACCAGTTCATCAGCAACTGGGTGGCACACCAGATCGACGTCATCCAGCGCCGGACCCGGTTCCGCCTGGCCGAGGCCGAGCGTCTGGCCCACGTCCAGCGCGGCCTGGTCAAGGCGCTCGACGCACTCGACGAGGTGATCGCCCTGATCCGGCGCTCGCCCGACGTCGACGACGCGCGCTCGGGGCTGATGGAGCTCCTCGAGATCGACGAGGTCCAGGCGCAGGCGATCCTCGACCTGCAGCTGCGCCGGCTCGCTGCCCTCCAGCGCCAGGCGATCATCGACCGTCTCGCCGAGCTCGAGGTGACCATCGCCGACCTCGAGGACATCCTCGGCAGCGACGCGCGGCAGCGGCAGATCGTCGGGGACGAGCTGGGCGAGATCGTGGAGAAGTACGGCGACGACCGTCGTACCCAGATCATGGCCGCCGACGGCGACCTCTCCATGGAGGACCTGATCCCCGACGAGGAGCTCGTCGTCTCGATCACCCGCGGGGGCTACGCCAAGCGCACCCGGGCCGACGCCTACCGCACGCAGAAGCGCGGCGGGAAGGGCGTGCGCGGCGCGACGTTGCGGGGCGACGACGTGGTGCAGCACCTGATGGCGACGACCAACCACCACTGGCTGCTGTTCTTCACCACGGCCGGTCGTGTCTACCGCACCAAGGCCTACAACCTGCCCGAGGCGTCGCGCGACGCGAAGGGCGGCCACGTCGCCGGGTTGCTGAGCTTCCAGCCCGACGAGGACATCGCCCAGGTGCTGGCGATCCGTGACTACGACCAGCAGCCCTATCTGGTGCTCGCCACGCGCAACGGCCTGGTCAAGAAGACCCGCCTCGGCGACTACAACAGCCCGCGCCAGGCCGGCGTGATCGCGATCAACTTCCGCGAGGACGACGACGAGCTGATCGGAGCCGAGCTGGTCGGCCCCGAGGACGACATCCTCCTGGTCTCGCGCAAGGGCCAGGCGATCCGCTTCCGGGCCGACGACACGCAGCTGCGGCCGATGGGTCGGGCCACCTCCGGCGTCACGGGCATGAAGTTCCGCGACGGCGACGAGGTGCTCTCGATGTCGGTGATCCGCGCCGACCAGGTCGCCGCCGAGGCCGATGCGGAGGCCGGGGCCGGTGACGCGACCGCGGCCGACGTGAAGCCGCAGTACGTCTTCACGATGACCGACGGCGGCTTCGCCAAGCGGACCCGGATCACCGACTACCGCCAGCAGTCCCGAGGCGGGCTCGGGATCAAGACGATGTCCCTTGCCAACGAGGACCGCGGAGGCCTGGTCGGTGCCTTCATCGTCGTGGAGGGCGACGAGATCCTCTCCATCACGCAGGCCGGCCAGGTCGTGCGCAGCCCCATCAACGCCGAGTTCCGGGCGACCGGGCGCGACACCATGGGCGTGAAGTTCGTGACCCCGAAGGCCGAGGACGCCGTGGCCGTGGTCACCCGCTCGGTGGAGACGCCCGACGTGGTCGAGGTGGTGGCCGAGGAGGCGGGCGAGGACTCCGATGAGTCCGCGGCGGGAGGTGACGAATCGCGCGATCTGGGTACGGATGCAACAATCGAGGGCGAGACGGCGTCTTCCGAGGAGACGTCCGAGTCCGACGACGGACCTGCTGTCGATCCAGAGAGTGAGGGCTGATGACAGAGCGCTCTGCCGAGCAGGCACCTGTCCAGACGCGCCCCGACCACCAGGACACCGCGCGCATCCCGCTGTCAGAGCGTCTCCAGCGCCGGATCAGTGCCTCCGACGACCGGCGCGCGAACGGCCAGGCCCAGAAGAGCTCGGGCCGCGTCCTGCCGCCGCCGCCGCCCGAGCTGACCGCTCAGCGTGAGCGTGAGGAGTCCGACCGGCTCGAGGCCGAGCGACGTGCCGCGGAGAGCGCGGCCGCCGAGCGCCGGGCCGCCGAGCTGAGGGCGGTGCCGTCCGCCGAGCCGCAGTCGATCCAGACCCAGGCGCCGATCGCACCCGTCCCGGTGCGCGAGCCTGCCCGTCGTACGACGACGGCGCCCGCGGCTGCCCGCGGGCCTCGCCGCGCCCGGCTCCGGCTCAGCCGCATCGACCCCTGGTCGGTGATGAAGGTGTCCTTCCTGCTGGCGATCGCCTTCGGGATCGTGACCGTGGTCTCGGTGTTCATGGTGTGGTCGGTGCTCAGCGCCGCCGGCGTGTGGAGCTCGATCAACAACACCGTGTCCGACACCGTGTCGAGCGGCAACAACACCTCGACGTTCAACATCGAGGACTACCTCGGCATGTCGCGGGTGCTCGGTTTCACGATGCTGGTGTCGGTGATCGACGTCGTGCTGATCACGGCCATCGCCACGCTCGGGGCGTTCCTCTACAACATGGCGGCGTCTCTCCTCGGCGGCGTCGAGGTCACGCTGGCCGAGGACCAGGCCTGACCCCACCGGTCTGCCGGACGTGGTTTTGGGAGGCCGTCGGCCGCTGCGGTAACCTTCCCGCGCGCGGTCGCCGAGGCGGCCGCCCGGTCGTCGGCCCGCATCCGCGGCGGCGGCCACATGCGGGCCTATAGCTCAGACGGTTAGAGCGCTTCCCTGATAAGGAAGAGGTCACAGGTTCAAGTCCTGTTAGGCCCACTGGTTCACCCATGGACGGGAGTCGCCGTGAAGAAGATCCTCCTCATCGCCCTGGCCGCCGCCGGCGCGCTCTTCGCCAAGAAGAAGCTCGACGAGGGCAAGCGAGAGCAGGCCCTGTGGGCCGAGGCGACCGACCGCGTCGACCGTCCCTGAGCCTGACCCGTCCGGCCCCGGCCGGCCCGAGGGGCCTTGGCGCAATTGGTAGCGCACCTGCTTTGCAAGCAGGGGGTTAGGGGTTCGAGTCCCCTAGGCTCCACTACGAGAAACCGCAGGTCATCCTGCGGTTTCTCTCGTTTCTTGGGCTATCCCCCTGCTAACTCGGGGTCAGCGGTGGGGGATTGGTGGGGGAAGGTTCACCACGCCCAATCGAAGATCGCCGCAACCGTCGGCTCCTTCGGTCAAGCTAGGCAGCGTGACCCTTAGGCAGATCAACGTCGTCGGCGCCGTCATTGTCAGAGACGGCCGGGTGCTCTGCGCGCAGCGTGGCCCGGCGGGAGGCTTGGGAGGGATGTGGGAGTTCCCCGGCGGCAAGATCGAACCTGGTGAGGACGCCAAGGACGCGCTCAAGCGCGAGATTGACGAAGAGCTGCTCTGCCAGGTGGTCGTCGGAGACGAGGTTATGACGACGACCTACGACTACGACTTCGGACGCGTCACGTTGACGACGTTCTGGTGTGAACTCGTGGATGGCGAGCCAACCCCGACTGAGCATGCCGAGGTCCGTTGGCTCGCTCCTACCGACCTGGACCAGCTCGACTGGGCTCCAGCTGACATTCCGGCGGTCGCGATGATCGCAAACCGATGAGGTTCGATTCGGTCTGGTCCGACAAGCTCAAGCTCGATGTCGACTTCGGCTACGTCGGCTCCGAGGTGATCGCACCCCGGAGGTACAACCCGAGGCTCGTGCTGAACGGACCTGACAGCACCGTGGAGCACGCGATTCTCGAGGAACTGCGCCGATGCGATCAGTTCACGTTTTCAGTCGCGTTCATCTCCTCGGCGGCGATAGCGCAGCTCAAGCAGCACCTCTTCGACTTTGGCGGCTCAGGTCGGATCGTCACGTCGGACTTCCTGGCCTTCAATCAGCCGCAGGCCTTCGCGGAGTTGCTGAGGCTCCGCGACCAAGCTGGCGTCGACGTACGACGTCACGCTGCAAAGGGGTTTCACCCGAAGGGGTACATCTTCGAGAGTGGCCGCAGCGTTACCGCCATGATCGGGAGCGCGAATCTCACCAGCCAGGCACTCTCGCAGAACCATGAATGGAATCTCAAGGTGTCGGCGGCGGTGGGCAGTGACCTGGCGCATCAGATCGACCGGCTTCTCCGCGAGCAGCTCGAAAACTCCGAACCTCTTACGCAGGAGTGGGTCGACTCCTACGCCGCCCTCTACGTCGCTCCTCCTCAACGTGGACCTGCCCCTGCCCTGCCGGAGCCGTCATCCGTTCCGACCGTCATCGAGCCCAATGAGATGCAGCAGGACGCATTGATTGCGCTCGATTTGGCTCGTGCCGAGGGCGCCAGCCGCGCGATCATCGTGTCGGCGACAGGCACGGGCAAGACGATCCTGTCGGCGCTCGACGTCCGGGCGGCCGCGCCAAGACGGCTGCTGTTCGTCGTACACCGTGAACAGATCCTCGACCGCACCATCGATGAGTATCGGCGGGTCCTCGGTGGACCCACGTCGGACTTCGGCAAGCTCACCGGGCGTCAGAAGGAGGCAGACCGCCGCTACGTCTTCGCAACAATCCAGACGCTGTCGCAGCCCGGCACGCTGGCCTCGATCGCCCCGGACGCGTTCGAGTACGTCATCGTCGACGAGGCGCACCGCGCAGGTGCCGACACCTACCAGCGGGTGATGAACCACCTCACGCCGACGTTCATGCTCGGGATGACCGCGACGCCCGAGCGGACCGACGGCTTCAACGTCTTTGAGCTCTTTCACTACTGCGTGCCGTACGAGATCCGGCTCAACCATGCGCTCGAGGCCGAGATGCTCAGCCCGTTCCACTACTACGGGATTGCAGACATCACCTACGACGACGGAACGACGACCTCGGATGAGACAGAACTCAGGCTGCTCATCACCCCGGAGCGGGTGGACTTCCTCGTCGAGGCGCTTGAGAAATACGGTCAAGCCGGCGTATCCCCATGCGGCCTCATCTTTTGTAGCCGGAAAGAGGAGGCTCGCGCGCTGTCAGAAGCGCTGAACCGGCGAACCCTTAACGGCCGGACCCTGCGAACGATCGCGCTGACCGGTGATGATGCTGTGCCGGATCGCGAGCGGCGTGTGGCTGAGCTGGAGGCCGGCGACCTGGACTACCTGCTCACTGTCGACATCTTCAACGAGGGCGTCGACATTCCACGGGTCAACCAGGTCGTGATGCTCCGGCAGACCCAGTCCGCCATCGTCTTCGTTCAGCAGTTGGGTCGCGGACTACGCCTGGCCGAGGGCAAGGACTACCTCGTTGTCATCGATGTCATCGGTAACTACACGAACAACTTCCTCATCCCGATCGCGTTGTTCGGAGACGAGAGCCTCAATCGTGAGTCGTTGCGTGAGCGGCTCAACGAGACGGTCGAAGGTGGGGCGCTCCCCGGCTTGGCAAGCGTCAGCTTCGACGAGGTGTCCCGCGACCGGATCCTGCGCTCGATCGTCGAGACCAAGCTGGACAGCATGCGCAACCTTAAGGTCGCGCTGGAAGCGATGAGGAACCGCGTCGGTGGTGTCCCGAAGCTGTGGGACTTCTACCGCTTCGAGTCGGTTGATCCGGTCCTGCTGGCGACGAAGGAGATTCACTATCCAGCCCTCGTCCACAAGCTTCTCCGCGTCGATGTAGGCCTTGTTGATGCCGTCTCGCGGGCGCTGAGCCTGATCTCGCATGAGGTTCTGGGCGCTAAGCGGCTCCACGAGTTCGTCCTGCTAGGTCTCCTTCGTGCTCGCGAGGAGGTGACGACGGCAGACTTCGCGGCAGCGCTTCGCGAGGCTGGGCTGGCGGACGAAGACGACTCGATCCGCGCCACCCTCGACACATTCACCCTGGAGGGTTACGCGGCGAGCGATGTCAAACGATACGGAGCGCCGCTGGCCGAGGTTGATGGGGGCACGGTCCGTCTCGTGCGAGGCTTCGGCGAAGCTCTCGCGACATCCCCCCGGCTCAACGACGAGCTCGACGATCTGGTCAGAACCGGCAACGCGCTCATCCGGAAGCGCTACCGACTGGATGTGCCGTTCACCCCGGGAATGCAGTACTCCCGCCGCGACGCTGCGCGGATCATCGGCTGGCAACGGCGGACGTCGTCGACGATCTACGGCTATAAGACGGATCGGAAGCGTCGGGTCTGCGCGATCTTCGTGACGCTTCACAAATCGGACGACATCACGGCGAGCACTGCATACGGCGATGAACTTCTCGATGAGACCAGCATGCGCTGGTTCTCCCGAAGCCGGCGGTCGTTGGCCAGTGATGAGGTCGCCGCGATCGTGGATGGAGACGTCGTCGTACACGTCTTCGTGAAGAAGGACGACGTCGAATCGGACCACTACTACCTGGGTATTGCGACCGCCCACGAAGCTGTCGAGACAACAATGCCCGACGATGGGGCTCTGCTCCCTGTCGTCACGATGAGCCTGCGATTCGAGGAACCGATCAGTCAGGGACTGTTCGACTACTTCCGACCAGATGCGCTGGGCTGACCCGCCCGTCTCGAAGACGAGGAGTGGTGGCCTCTGATCTGACGGCGACACTGCGCGTCGACGCCTACGTTGCACGGGTAGCGTGCTCGACCAACGGTGATCGCGCTGCTTGGAGGCATGGTCAGCCACATGCTGAGATGGCGATCGAGGAGAGTCCAGTACCGATTGGTGCTGGTTGTTGCTGAACGTCTCGGACTGTCTCTCAACGTCATGGGAGGTCTCGTCGGCCGGCAGAAGTGGCCCTTGACGTGCAGGTTTGTCCCGCTCACGCTGGAAGGTCCCTGCTGATCGTTGGTGCGGGGATGTCCCACGGGAGCGTGCCGTGTCCGTTGCTGATCGCCTTGGCCTCCAGGACCTGGAGGGTGAGTCGATGTGTGCCGCACGTGAGGCGTGGCGGCGCTGGTCGGCAACTCACCAGACCTTGGCGGTCGTGCCCGAGCTCGTCGATCTGCGCGACTGGACGAGGGCCGCACAGGCCGATGAGTCCAACGCCGTGCTCGGCGTACTCGCGTCATTGACCGAGACGGACGGTGACGCCGTCACGGCGTTGGTGTGGGCCCTGCTTCCCGGCGCCGAGGCGCGGTCCCGCAAGTTGCGGGATCTCCACGAGGACGTCGACGGCCTCTTCGCGAGCCAACTGTGGGTCGAGTGCAGCAGCGCCCATCGGCTCAAGGACGGCCGCATTGCTGGCGCGATCCTCGGGCAGACGACGCGGGAGGTGTGCGCTCATCTCGGCGTCGGTGACCTGGCCCGCCGGCGGGATCGCTTCATGGTCGACGCTCGTGAACTGCTGCCGGGCGACGACGTCGCCGTGGTCGACGAGGGCGATGACATCGATCCGTTCTGGGAGGTGACCGGGCTGATGATCGAGGCGATCGACGCCAAGGCGCTCCACGTCTTCGATGCTTGGTTGCTTGGCGAGCTCGCTCGGATCGCTGCCGAGCTCGATGTGGCCGGTGGTCGTGGCCGGTCGGGCCTGACGACTCCGGCCGTCGTCGATGAGCTTGCTGCGACAGTGCACCTCTCGGCTCGCGCCATTCGCCGTCGAGCCACCACGGCACTCGACCGATGGGCCGAGTTCCTGCGGGTCCGCGACGATCCGGATGCCTATCCGTCCTGGCGCGCGAAGCACCGTGACTGTGTAGTGACGCCGGCCGAGGAGATGCAATTGGTGCTGAACGAGGACGGCCCAGCGGAGTTCTTCAGAACTCGAGACCTACCCCCGGACGCGTGGGCCCCCGACGTACCGCCAGAGCGTCGACGCTCCGCTGGTGGGTGACCAAGCGCTGGATCCGGTAGGCGAGGGCATCGATCTTGTGGTCCGCGGGTAGCGGGCGCCGTGGGCTTGCTGCGCGCTGCAGGATGAGCTTGGCGTTGACGCCGCTGGCTTGGATGCGGTCGAGCTCGCGGGCCAGGTCGAGAGTGTGCTCGTCACGGTGGTCAGGGTTGCCGATCGCCGTTGCGATCGTGGCCTCCCAACGGCGGACCGACGCTGGGTAGAGGGCGTCGACCTTGCCCTGGAGATGGCGCGCGTAGCGGTCGGCGGCGAGATCACCGGTGCGTGGGCCGGATCGGGAGCCCAACAGGCTGCGGTCGTCGTCGGGTACGCCGTTGGCAGCGCGCCAGACGGCCGTCTCGGTGCGGAGCTCGTCAGTGAGGACGTCAGCGAAGCGATGGAGTGTCGTCGGTAGCTGCGCGTCGCGGCGTACGACCTCGGCGAGGGTGGTGACGCGGTCGGCGCGGGCCGCCAGGTAGACGGCCCATCGCGGCTCGTCGCGTAGGTCGGCAGGGACGCCGGGCAGCCACGGGAGTGGCCCGGGGCCGGCGGATTCGAGGGCCTGATCGGCACCTCCGCGGAGGAGTCGTTGGGTCGCGGTGGTGACCGCGTCGACGTACCGCTGCGCGGCTTCGTGGAGGCAGGTGGCGGGGCTAGTGGCTTGCGCGAGCTCGGTGGTGGCCGAGGTCGCGGCGCCGTCACGGCCGATGATCCGGTCGAGGTTGTCGACGGCGGTGAGTTGCTCATCGATGCCGGGCAGGAACTCTTCGTCGGAGTCGGCCTCTTCAGTGATGAGGTGGACGTGGTTCTCGGCCTTTCCGCGGGTGAGCATCGTGTAGAGGAGTTGCCGGTCCTCGTGCCCGGTGATGATGCCGTGCATGACGTCGGCGGTGGAGCCTTGGGCGGCGTGGACGGTGGTGGCGTAGCCAAGCTCGACATGCTCGGCGACGTACGCCGCTGGAAGCGTGATGTGCAGGCCCGACCGCAGGTGCCGCGCGTTGAGGCTGCCGCTCGGGTTGATCGCGATGATCGTCCAGCGGTCGCCGTTCTTGACCCAGTCGGTGCCGCTGACTCCGAGGCGGCGGTCGTTGCGGCGGGTCAGGACCACGTCGCCTTCGCTGGCCTGGTTCCCATCAGCGAGTGGGACCTCGTGGTGCGGTTGGGCGCCGTCAAGGCGGGTCTTGCGCGCTGCCCTGTTCAGGCGAGCCACGAGGTCGCGGGTGGGGGCGAGCATCAGGCATTCGCGGCCGGCTTCGGTTTGGTCCTGCCAGGCGACGAGGACCTCGGTCAGGCTGCTGAGCTCGTCGCCGGTGTGAATGCGATCGTGGTCGAGGTAGAACCCGAGGGCCGAGCTGTCGCCGTCCCGTAGGGCGAGGGACGCGGTTGCTTCGATGGGGTCGTCGAACCGCACCACTTCCGAGAGTCGTTGGGCGCCGTGGGTGGCGGCGATGTCGCGGAGTACGCCGCCGGCGCCGATCGCGGCGAGTTGTTGGTCGTCGCCGATCAACCGCACCCGCGCACCGGTCCTCGTGCAGGCGGTGATGATCCGGTCGAGGGTGGGGGTGTCGGCCATCCCGGCCTCGTCGATCGCCACGATCGTGTGGGGCCCGAACCCGGGATCCAGGCCGGCGGTGATGGTGTGGTCGAGCATCGCGAGCGTCTCGGCGGGGATGCCGGTCGCCTCGGTCAGGACTGCGGCTGCTGCCGCTGACGGCGCGAGCCCGACGACCTCGCATCCGAGGTCGTGCGCGGTCTGCGCGAGGACGCTCATCGCGGTGGTCTTCCCCGCACCAGCCGGTGCCAGCGCGAGCGCAACCTGTCGCGGGTCGGCGACGAGCGCCTGGACGAGCTCGCGTTGGCCCTCGTTCAGCGCCGGTTGATCGAGGGTCGCGGCGATCAGCGCGAGCTCGACATCCACCGGATCGGGTGCCACGGCGCTGACGGTGCCGGCGGCGTCGATGATTCTCTGCTCGGCGGCGAGCATCGCGGGGCTGGTGAAGTGGTCGGCACCGGTGTGCCGGTAGACGCTCACGCCATCCGATCGCCGTAGTGCAGCCGGCTCGGTGATCGGGTCGAGGTCCGGGGTCAGGTTGACCAGTCGGGTGGTGACGGCGTCGACGAGATGCTCCACCACGTCAGCCACCTGCCCTGGTGCCAGGTCGAGGTCGCGGACCTGACGCTGGGCTTCGGCGTACATGTGCCAGGACTGCCACGTCGCGCGATGCGACTCGAGTTCGGTGATGACCACGTCGGCTGTCGATGCGAGCCATGCGGAGGTGATCTGGGTGCGAGGCGGTTGGTCGTGATTGAGGGCGGTGTCGACCATGACCCGTAGCCCGCGTTCGCCGAAGAGCTCCGCGGCTTCGGAGTGCCAGGTGCTGCGTTGGTCGGCCTCGGAGCGAGGCTCGTGCTTCGCCTGCCGGGTCTCGAGGTTCGCACGTTGCGCCAAGGCGATCGACTCCTTCTCGGTCGGCGGGCGGCCGTGCTGCTCGGTGAACTCGCCGGTGAGCTCGGCGACACGGTCCTCGATGTCGGCGCGGCGGCTCGACCACCGCTTCATCAAAGCCGCGTCGACGCCGGCGATCTCCCGCACCGGCCGCTTCCCGCCCGGACGGCGGACGTCGACGAACCTGACGCCGAGATGCGTGTGAAGATGGGCTTCGAGGGCGGTGTTGTAGGCCTCCGAGGCGGCGACGACGTGCTCGTGAAGGATCGTGCCGTAGATCGAAAGCCACTTCCCGTCGCGGGTCTGGACCTTGTTCGCCACCGCGACGTGGGTGTGGAGATCCGGATCCCCGGCCCGCGAGTCGCGATGCGTGAACGCGGCCGCGACCAGACCGCGGGTCTCGACCTGACGGGCACCGCCGGCTCCTTCGCGGGTGAAGACCGCATGGGCCTCCAAGAACGCCACCGCATCCTGAACGGCAGCGTCGTGGGCCTGCTGGATCCTGCTCGCGACCTCGGGCGGCGCGATCGCCCACAACGTCGAGACCGACTTCGCCGGACTGAACGTGAGGTCGAAGCCGGCCACCGATCCCTTCCCGAACTTCCGGCCCAGAGCGGTGCCGGTGACGGGATGACAGCCGTCGCCGAACAGGTGGCTCATCTGGTCGGCGGTCACCACGTCGCCGTACTCGATGCCGTCGATCCCGACCAGGCCGGAGCCGACCCAGTGGCCGGGGGCCTCGCCCTTCGCCTCGTAGTAGTCGACCAGCCGGGTGCGGCCGAGCTCGGTCGAATCGGCGGCCGCGACCTGGCGGGTCAGGTACTCATACCCCGACCCGGCGGCGAGCTTCTTCAACGTCATCGTCACACCCCTCAAGGCCGGAACGCGGCGGCGAGTGGCCACCCCGGTTTGTCAGTGAAAGAGGTGTGCCTGGAAGAGAGGAAGGGTGGAGAACGAGAAGTGGAGAAGTGGAGGGCAGCGAGAGGGAGGCTGGGAAGGCGCGAGGGTGGTGAAGGTGAGGTAGTGCAGGGGAAGGCAAATGGGGTGGCCACTGGAGGACATCCATCGGCCTTGAGGGATGAAGGCAGCCAACCGGGCCGCCACCGACCCAGGAGCACCCGATGCGCGCAACCGTCACCCCCACCCGCCGCCTCATCTCACTGACCGAGGCCGCCGAGATCCTCGCGGTCTCGGTCAAGACCGTCCGCCGCTACGTCGCCGCCGGCGAGCTCGACGCCGTCCGGCTCGGGCGGCGAACGATCCGGATCAAGGCCGAGTCGATCGAGCGGCTGATCGACACGCACCCGGTCAACGCATGGCGCGGCCGCTCGGTTTGGTAAGCGTTCGGTGGGAAGGCGCCGTCCACCCCTCGGTAGTTTGAACTTGCGGGGCCGATTCGCCTGGCCTGTTCGAGATTGCACGTCGAGGCGCCGGCTCGTCCCGAACCTGTCCGGCGGGACAGGAACCGGGAGACCTTGGGTTCCTAGGCGGCCATTCGCGGAAAGACGTGCGTTGTCACACGTGACGGCACCGAGCGGAGCACCGCGGATCTCAGCGTGCTCGGCCCCGGGTCCGACTCTCCAGAAGGTGACCGCTACTCGATTGCGGCGACCTCTGCGGTGTCCGGCTCGATCTCCCGCTGCGCAAATCTTATTCCGGGTGATCGCTCTCCCTTCAGTTGGGCCATGAGCTCACTCGCTGTGTCGATTTCTTCCCGGCCGGTCGTCGGGGGCGTCACGTGCAGGGCCTCGTAGAGCGCGAAGCGCGAAAGGTCCGTAACAGTTTCAATCGCAACGTTGGCTAGCGATGGCCGGAACGCGACGACCCCACAGATACGACGTGTACCGCCAGCAGTGTGAATGATGACCATGATGCGAAGAGGGACCAGAGCCCGTCGTCAGAGAGGAGCACTGCCGTGATCGCCGTGGCGAGCGCGCCCACTAGGCACATCGTGATCGCGAGATCCATGGCCTTTTGTCGGTCTTCTACATATGCGTAGTGGCTTGGATCCGCGATCAAGCTTAAGTGCGGGGCGATGACTACAGTCTCGAGCCCGTACTGGGTTCCTGCGTCGTCTTCAGATCGCCGCAGCACATTCCCGAGTCGAGTGGGCATGACTCGGAGAGCTTCGCGGGGTACGAACGAAGTCGTCGTTCGTAGGCCTGTTGTGCCAGGTAGGCAGGCAGCATCGCTCGACCAACCGGACGTGCCAAGGCGCGGCGTGCGCGCTTTTCTCTTCGCGCCCAGTCTTCTCCACTCGGGGCGTCGAGCGGGGCATCTTTGGCGTTCGCCAAGTGCTCCCCTCTCACAACCCAATCTCGGTACGAGCAGTCGCGGGCCTTTCTCAATCGCACGGCCTGCCGCGTGATGACGCTTGACTTGGGCAAGCGCCAAGGTTCGACCGAGGCGTCTCGCGCCCCAATAGCCCTCCAAGAATTGTGTGAAGGCAAATTGCAGTGGGTGGATCAGGAGCGCGACGACAAGGGAAGCCGCAATGAACCACGCGAGGTCTTGCCATCCGAATCCGTGCAGGGCAGGCGCAAGACGTCCGACATCGATGGGACCACGCCATGCCCCAACGAGAGCAGAAGCCAGATATAGATCACAAGAAGTGCAGATGGGGTGGCGTTGGTGACGGAGTACCTTCCAACACTCGCGCTCGACGAGACGGCAGCGTCCACGGCGAAAGCCCGGGCATGACTCAGTTGTCCACGAGCACAAGTTCGCGCGGACGTCGTCCCAGGCGTGCACGTGCCCGCCGTCACAGACGTACTCGTCATCTTCCTTGAAGAGCGCCAGGCCGCAGCCCTCCTGGGGGCAGAATCGAGGGGCCGTGGCATCGCCTTCGCCAGCCCTGCGCGGGTCACCACGGTCGGGAAGCCATGCCGACGCAACCCCAATGCCCAGGAGCAAAATCGGCAGTCGCATAGCTTCACCTTGACCTACGTCATTAATTCACGCTCATCATATTGCGGAATGTGCGAACGAATACGGCGTGCCTACCCGATGACGCCTCAGAGGAGGTGTAGCGCTTCCAATGTGGAGTCGGATAGCCGAGCAGCCGCGGACAATGGGAGCGCCTCAACACGTCCACTCTCCCTACCGGGCCCTCTGTGGCTGCTCCTAGTGGCGCTCCTGCTGTCGGCCGGTGGGCTATGCGCGACCGCCCTCGGGCTCGATGAGCCCGCACACAGTCGATCTGTGCGCAATGGGCTCCGAGCGCGCCGGCACAGGCGGGCCGGACATGCACGGCGCCGATTTGACTGACGCAAGGCTCGCAGGCGCCAGACTTTGTGGTGCAGACCTAGGCGGCGCCATTCTGCGCGGTGCCTGCCTTCGCGGCGCCCACCTTGATCGAGCTGACCTGACAGGTGCCATCCTGACCGGCGCTGACCTGACTGCTGCGACTACCTCCGGAACGGTTGGACTGCCAAAGGAGGTGCCCAGCTCGACTTCGGCCTGTAGCAGCGGATAGCAGAGCGACCGCGGGCGATCGCGGCGGTATGACCCTCGTTGGGGCGCAAGCGAGAACGCCTGCCCGATTTCCCATGAATTTGTTCTACTTGTGCTCCAACGACTCACAAGGAGAAGCATGGGCGACCTCGACCAGGAGACATGGGTTCCTGGGGAGACACCACCGATGGTGGACGTGGGCACGCGTCGACCCGGCGCGTACAGGCTGCTCTCCAGCAACCAGGTGTCGCTCATGCTTGACGTTCGGCGTAAGCGAGACGCCTCCACCTATTCCGTGGAGCAAGTGATCGGAGACCGGAACCTCGCGCTCACTACACAACCGGTCACACCGGGTGGCTGGTCCGTGGCCTGGGAAACCTTCTATTCCGCTGCGTCACCTGACGCCGACGACGAGGCGGTCCGACAGATCGAGTTCAACTCGATCGCCACCACCGAGATTGACCTACGCATTTCAGAAGCTTGTCTCGCCGGGGGGCTCGGGGCTGGCACCCTTCCACAAGGGCCTGCTGCATGAAGTTCGGTTCGGGGACAACTCCATCGCGATCCTTCATCCCGGTGTGGCAGTTCGCAGGCTCGACGATCGGGACGTCGTCGACTTGCAGGTGAATACCCATTCCACCAGTCGCGGCGGCGGATTTGTTGGTGGAGGCTTCGGCTTCTCGGCAGCCGCCGAAGGCATGGTGGCCGCTGCCCTGCTCGAATCCCTAGACTACGAAGACCGACACCCGAACCGTCATCGAAATCCATACGCATGAAGCCCACCTTGTCTTCGTAAGCACTGCGAACCCTCCTCCCGCCCTGGACGTGGCAGTCCGATCTGTCCAAGGTCGGATTCGGGCAATGCATCGACCTACGTCAGGTGCGCCCACGACACACGGTTCGGGGTCTGCCCTGCTGGACAGCCTGGAGCGGCTCGCTGCGTTGAAGCAAGCAGGAGCGCTCTCAGACAATGATAGTCCCAGACGGCGAAGACCATGGTGCTAGGCGAGTCGTCGCCGTAGCGGCCAACAGCGGAACCCTTGAGTGGCTAGCCCGAAGCGTCGCTGACGGGCAGTCGCGGCGGAATGGGGCGGGTTGATCCGAAGATCTGATCCTGATGGGCCCGGTGCTGAGTATCGGGGCCCGTCGGTACAGGTCTCTACAGTGACGGCATGACATGGGTGTGGGTACTGGTCGCGGTCCTGGTGTTGGCGGCGATTATGGGAGTGGCCTGGTCGCTCATCCTCCGAGGTCGCACGAACGTGCTCACGGGCGAAATAACCGAAGAGCATGAACTCGTCGTCAAGGCGAAGTCTGACCTGCTGGCATCTGAGTCTCCGCCGGATTTGGAGGCAGTCCTTGGCTCAGGCGAGGTCGCCCTCTACCTGCCAGTTGACGAAGAGCGAACCTTTGTTGCACTCGCCAGACCCGAGGCCGTGATTGCGGGCACGCACTCCCAACTGCCCACTCAGCTTGCGCGGCTCGCTGTCACTGGCCAGGCGGGTGTCGATGCGATGCTGAAGGCGGGGCAGCTATCGGGTCAGCTCGTCACAGTTGATCCCGCTACCGCCCGGGCCATTCGCGCCGGCACGATGGTCACTGACAAGGCTGGGGAGATGCTGGGCATCATCCGCGGCGAGAGCTCCCGCTGGGGTGGGCTGACGCGGATCAAGCCGGTGAGTGGCGGTCTGATCAAGAGCGCTAGTTCCGGGCCCGCTGTACTCAGCGCCATCGCGATGCAGTCTCAACTTGCCAACGTCGAGAAGGCCATTGCCAGCATGAGCGCGGTGGTGGACAACATGTGGACCCACCTCCGACACGCGGAGATCGATGCACTCGAGGCTCGTCGCCGCATTCTCGCCAGCGTCTACCGCACCGCATCAGATACCGGGCAGATGACCCAGGCGCTCTGGGACCAGATCCAGAACCTCGAACCACAACTTCTTGCTGATGTCAGCAGCGCTGACAGGGAGGTCGATCGCGCTGTCCAAGCGCTTGCGGGGCAGGACTCACGCGGTGTGGGCGGACGCTTGCGTTGGCTCGACGAGACCGCGCCCCGGCTCGCCGGGCGCAGTAGCAGCGGCGGCTGAGGCGCGACGCAGTCTGGTGCAGTTCTCCATGCTGCGGTTGTGGTGGCTTGCGGTCTGCGACGACCCATCCTTGGCCAGTCGTCAGGCACAGATGAGCGAGCAGCTCGAGATGCTCCCAAGCCACACCCACGCGCGGCAGCAGGTTGAGGAACTCGTGGCTGAGGTCAGCAGGTTGCGCCGCCATCACAAGATCAGCGCACCGCGCAAGCATAAGCAGCTGGCGTCGAGCGCTGAGCAGGCCAGGGCAGACCTCGAAGCCCTTCCCTGGACCGCGCTCGACATCGCTCGTACCGCAGAGCTGACAGGTTCGGGTGCGGAGCAGCCCTAGGAGCCGGTCCTCGACATCGCAGGGACCTCATGAACACGCGCCTGCAGGCGGCGGTAAGACGCGGGTCCTGAAGCGCTCGGATCGCGGCATGACCGGATGCTTGGGGGCTCTCGCGGTCCGGTGACCCCTTGGTGTCTGGGTGACGCTGGCAGAGTGCGACTGCTGGAAATCTAGGCGCGGCGCTTCACGTTTCTGTCCCTCATTCGAGGTAAGGTTTCGTGAAGTAGGCCGCCGAGGAACCCAGGAGCATCGCAATGCAGCAGAACAGCCCGATCATCTCAGAGAACCAGGACGCCAACGCTCGGCTCGTCGAGCTGGGCCTATCCCGCGAGCTCCTCTTCAAGGCCTCGCTACGCGCCGACGCAGAAGCCAAGCTCAGCACCGACCTCGACGCCCCCACCCACGCCGGCACCACGCGATTCAGCCGCACCACTCGCTACCTTCGCGAGGCGTTGATCCCCGTCGGATGGGACTACGACAACTCGAGGAACTACTGCCGCACGATCCATCCGACCGGCGCCTTCTCGGTCGTCCGAAGCTCTGGCGACCAGGGCACCGGCGTGGTCATCTCAGGGCAGAGCCCGTCCACCCGGTACCCGAAGGGCGAGGTCACCGTCCAGGCGGTCGAGACCAACATGCAGCTCGTGCTCGAGCTCGGCGACGAGTTCGAGGGTCCGTCGCAGCCGACGCCCACGGCGGTCGTCGGTAACTGCTACAGCGAGTCACCGCCGGCGAGGTCTTCCTCAAGGCTCTCTGCCGACCGAGATCGAGAACGGCGTGATCTCCAAGTGGGAAGAGCGGATCGTCCTGGGCTCCGTTCCGCGCGATGGCGAACCCATCCTCAACGACGAGACCGACCACGGGGAGGACGAGTCCAGCTACGACGTCAACGTCGCGATGCGCTGAACCGGAGAGGAAGCCTTCCCCCATGGCTAACACCTCGCGACTTGCCGTCGCACGCAAGCGCCACGGCTGGACCCTCACGAAGCTCGCCGGCCTCACGGGTATCAGCACCAAGAGTCTCTCCACGTACGAGAACGGCCACGCCGTACCCACCGAGGAGACGCTGATCCTCCTGGCCGACAAGCTCGGTGTGACCGCAGAGTTTCTCCGCGGCGATGACCTCGAGGACATCCCGCTTCCCACGGTGAGTTTCCGGGCGCTCAGCAAGCTGACCGCCCGGGCGCGCGATCGCGGGCTCAACTCAGCGCTGATCGCGTTCCTGCTCGACGACTGGGTCCGCGGGAAGTTCACGCTCCCCGATCCCGATGCGCCCACGCTCTCCGGTCAGGATCTCGAGGCCGCCGCCGTCGAGCTCCGTGTGCGCTGGGGACTCGGCGAGCAGCCCATCCGCAACATGGTGCACCTGCTCGAGGCCCACGGCGTGCGGGTCTACTCACTGCCACGCCAGAACTCCGACCTCGACGCCTTCTCCCTGTACCGACACGGCCAGCCGTTCGTCTTCCTGGGCATCGACAAGTCAGGCGAGCGCGCTCGGTTCGACGCTGCCCACGAGCTGGCCCACCTCGTGCTGCACGCCGAGGAGCGCGAGCCGCACGGCCCAGAAGCTGAACAGGAGGCGCAGCGGTTCGCCGCGGCGTTCCTCATGCCGAGGGCCTCGGTGCTCGCCCAGGGGCTGCGAAACACATCCGTCGACCGTGTGCTCGTCGCGAAGACGAAGTGGGACGTCGCGGCCATGGCCATGGTGCACCGCGCCAACGAGCTCGATCTGCTCACCGAATGGCACTACCGCACGCTCTGCGTGAACCTCTCCCGGATGGGCTATCGCAGTGGCGAGCCTGGCGGGATCCAGCGCGAGTCCCAGCAGCTGTGGACCAAGGTTCTTCGCCAGCTGCGGGCCAGCGGCATACGGATGTCGGACATCGCGCGAGAGCTGGGGCTGTCGCAGCGCGAGGTGCAGTCTCACGTCTTCGGGCTCACGCCAACCGCCGTCGGCGCCCACGACGTGGGCGAGGTCGGCTCGCGCTCGATGGCGAGTGGCTAGGCCGTGTCCACCGTCCTCGAGCTCGCGCAGATCTAGGAACGTCACCCCAGTCCACGCCCCGGCACCCTAACCGAGCGCTGTGTTCTAGGCTGATACATTTGAGCGTATGAAAAATTCAGTTCCTCATACCGTAAGGCGTATGAAATTTCGGTCCTCTGATGTACCATAAAACATACGCTCTAGCTGTTTTCATACACTGCAACGCATGAGGAGGTGGTCGAGATGGCTTCTGAGCGACTCCGAACTCAAGCGCGCGCCCGCGCGGCCTTGGATGAACGCTTCCAGGCATGGCACCAGCTGCCCGCCCAAGGAAGGCGTCCCTTCGGAGGGTGGATCCGCGCCATCCGTGAGGCCCTCGGCATGCGGGCCGATGACCTAGCCGCCCGTATGGGTGTCTCCCAGCCGAGCCTGACTCGTCTGGAGAAATCCGAAAGGGTCGGCACCATCGGCCTCGACGCCCTGACTCGTGCGGCAGACGCGCTCGAGTGCGACGTCGTCTACGCACTTGTGCCACGCCGCCCACTCGACGACATCGTCGCTGACCAGGCGCGGCGCCGTGCGCTCCAGCGCGTCAACCGGGTCGCGCACACCATGGCGCTAGAAGACCAGGCGCTCGAAGGGTCCAGCCTCGAAGCACGGGTAAGGATGATGACCGACTTCTACTTGTCCTCTCCGGGCCTGTGGAATGAAGACAACGATCTGCCAGCCACAGCCGTGTCTTCGTCAACTTCATCGTCAACTTCATCGTGACGATCAACTCCGTGGTCATCGTCCAACTCATCGTCGTGATCCTGCTCGTGATGCTGTGGTCGGCTGGCCACCGCGCACGCGCCTGACCTTGGGTGCATGCCGGTGGCCAGCGAAGGTTGGGGGCCGGAACCCTCGGGCGCAACTCCGTTAGAAGAAGACGAGCTCGAAGGCCTCCGGCAGGCATGGGTCACCACGCGCGAAGACCTCAACGAGGTTGAGGCCGACAACATCCTCACCGCAACGAACAAGTGGCTCGACCGACGCAACAATCTTCACCGGCTCCTCGACGACAAGACCGTCCGAGACCTACACAAGGACATGTTGGGACGCGTCTGGACCTGGGCCGGCACCTACCGGCAGACCGAGAAGACCATCGGCATCGACCCCATCAACATCTCCGTCGCCGTTCGCGACCTCGTTGAAGACGCCAAGTACTGGTTCGACCCGGACTCCGTCACGGATTTCGAGGCAGCCGCGGTCAAGTTCCACCACAAGCTCGTCCTCATCCACCCGTTCGCCAACGGAAACGGGAGACACTCACGTCTCATGACCGACCTCGTCATCCGCGCCGCAGGAGGCACCCACTTCACTTGGGGAGGCGGTGCCAATCTCGGCGTCGCCAGCGAAGCTCGAAATCGATACATCAACGCCTTACGCGCTGCCGACCTCGGCGACTACACCGAACTCACGGCATTCGTTAGGTCGTGACCAGGACGACTGGCTTGAACTTCCGGGGCAGGGCAGCCGGGCACAACGAACCACCATGCCGTAGAAGGTCACACGCAGATTTAATTGGCTGAGGTTGATCCCGATACGTGCCTGGTCATGTACTCCGCAGCCGTGCGTCGCGCGTCCTTCTGGGCGGTAGGACGCGCGGGCCCGGTACTCGAGAGGAACCCGACACGGGCGACCGCATCATCGTGTGGTTAGGCGACCGCGTGGAACTCGATCTTGAGGCCGAGCGCCTTGGCGACCTTCATGATCGTGGCGAAACTGGGGTTGCCGTCGTCGAGAGCGCCTTGTAGAGACCCTCGCGGCTCATCCCGACCTTGCGGGCAAGTTCGCTGAAGTTCTGCGAGCGGGCGATGTTGCCGAGGGCCTTAGCTACGAACGCGGGGTCATCGCCCGCTTCCTCTAGTACGGCTTCGAGGTAGGCGCCGATGTCCTCGAGGGAGTTCAGGTAGTCCGCCGAGTCGTATCGCTGAACTCAGTCTTGGTCATTGTTCTCCCTCACTCCTTCGCGATCTCGTGGGCCTTCTCGATGTCCTTGGCCTGGGTGGACTTGTCG